>NZ_CP089985.1:4355000-4955000 GCF_021390155.1 Pseudomonas sp. HN11 | reverse complement strand
CAGTGTCGGCTGCCGGGTCGGCCTTGGCCACCAGGGACGACAGGCTGGCGCCGGTCATTTTGGTGCCGTCGACGCGGGTGTACTCGCCCAGGTAGACGTTGCGGATGCCCTTGGCGTCGTAGAAGTGCGAGTTATGGGTGTTGTCGCTGAAGCAGTCCTGCTCGTCTTCCGGCGAGTTGGCTTCCAGGGAGACCTTCATGCGTTCACCGGCCAGCTCGCCCAGGGACAGGCTGCCCATGCCGAACAGCATTTTGCGCAGGCCGTCGGTGGCAGGCTCTGCTTCCAGGGTGGCGCGGTAGTTGTCTTCGACGTTGGGTTTCCAGTTGCCGACCATTTCTTCCAGGTCGCTGACCAGCAGTTGGGTCACCGCGCTCAGGTAGGCGCGGCGGCGCTCGTTGTGGCCGCCAGTGGCGCCGTCGCCGGTCAGGTAGTCCGAGGCCGGACGGTTGCCGGCGCCTGGGCCGGTGCCGTTCAGGTCCTGGCCCCAGAGCAGGAATTCGATGGCGTGATAGCCGGTGGCGACGTTGGCCTCGGAACCGCCCAGCTCATTGAGGCTGGCGAGTTTTTCCGGGGTGATGTCCTTCACGTCGACCTTGTCTTCGCCGACCTGGATTTCGTTGTTGGCGATGATATTGGCGGTGGCGCCTGGGTTACCCAGGGCATGTTCATAGGACTTGTCGACGTAGTCGATCAAGCCTTCGTCCAGTGGCCATGCGTTCACCTGGCCTTCCCAATCGTCGATGATGGTGTTGCCGAAGCGGAACACTTCGCTCTGCAGGTAAGGAACGCGGGCGGCGATCCAGGCAGTGCGCGCAGCTTTCAGGGTTTCGTCGTTTGGCTTGGCCAGGAAAGCATCAATGGCGGTTTGCAGGGTTTTCGCAGTGGCCTCGGCATCGCTGTAGACCGCGAACACCATGTCAGCGTAATGCGCGACCACGGCCTTGGCGGCGGCTTCGTCAACCTGGCCGGCAGGGGTGGCAGCCGCTGGAGCGGTAGTGCTGGCAGCCGGGGTCGGCGCCTGGGGCGCGGCAGCCTTGTCTTTACCTTCGCCGCAACCGGCGAGAGAAATGGCAATGGCCAGCAGACTGGCGGTGGCCAGGGGCATACGAATCATGGCGAACATCCTGCTTCGGTTGTTGATGGGGCGCGCGGGGGAGCGCAAAAACTGCGACATAATGCGAAAGATTTGCATTTTGTGTAAAGGGTTAAACGCGGGAAATATTCTGTCTTGGTTTGCCGTGTCAAAGAATCGCTGCGTTATTACGCTCCGACTGCTTCAAGAATGCCGCCAGCTCCCGCGCCTGCAAGGGTTTGCTGTAGTGATAACCCTGACCTTCATGGCAGCCCTCGGAGATGATGTAGGCCTCCTGTTCAGCGGTTTCCACGCCTTCGGCTATCACCTGCATGCCCAGGCTTTTACCCAGTTGGATAATCGCCCGCACGATGGTCGCATCGTCGTCGTCATCCAGCAGGTCCTGCACAAAGCTCTTGTCGATCTTGATCTTGTCCAGCGGCAGGCTTTTCAGGTAACTCAGGGAGGAGTAGCCGGTGCCGAAGTCATCGATTGCAATCAATGCCCCGGAACGGCGCAGGCTCAGCAGGTGCTGCGCAGCAGTGCTGATGTCTTCCATCAGGCCGGTTTCGGTGACTTCCAGTTCCAGGCTGCGCGGTGGCAGGCGGTAGATCTGCATCAGGTTGTTGACCACCCGGGGCAACTCGCTGTGGTGCAACTGCACGGTGGACAGGTTGACCGCCATGCGCAGCTCGGTGAAGCCCAGGTCGTGCCATTCGCGCAACTGCCGGCAGGCCTGGTCCAGCACCCATTCGCCAATCGGGATGATGGTGCCGTTTTGCTCGGCCAGCGGGATAAACAGGTCAGGCGGCACCAGGCCATGTTCCGGGTGCTGCCAGCGGATCAACGCTTCCACGCCGACAATGCTGTGGTCGCGGTAGCTGATCTGCGGTTGGTACACCAGGTGGAACTGGTCGCGGCTGAGGGCTTCGCGCAAGTCTTTTTCCAGCTCACGGCGCCGGCGCATTTCGCTGTCGACACTGGCGATATAGAACTGATAACGGTTGCGCGAACGGGTCTTGGCCAGGGTCATGGTCTGTTCGGCTTTTTGCAGCAGCTTTTCGGTGCTGTCGCCGTCTTCCGGGAACAGGGTAATGCCGATGGTGGCGCGCAGGCGGATGCCTTCCTGGTCGAGCGGGAACTCCGCCTCCAGGTCATCGAGAATGCTTTGCGCCAGCTCGGCGGCCTCGTAGGGCTGGTCGATATCGGCCTGTACCAGGGCGAACTGGTCGCCGCCCAGTCGGGCCAGGGCGCCCAGGCGGCCACTGTGGGCGCGCAAACGGTCGGCCAGGGCCAGCAGCAATTTGTCACCGGCCTGGTAGGTGAACTGTTCGTTGACGCTTTTAAAGTCGTCCAGCCCCACGCACAGCACGGCCACGCGGCGTTGACGACGGCCAGCGTCGGTGAGGATCTTGTCCAGTTGCTCTTGCAGTTTCTGACGGTTCGGCAGGCCGGTGAGGAAGTCGTACTGGGCCATGCGCAGCAGGCTGCTTTCGGCCTCATGGCGCAGGTGGGTATTGCGCTCGATGGATTCAAGCAACTCATTGGCGGTGTTGATCCACAACCCTAATTCGTTGCGTTCGTGGCCTTTGAGCTGCGGGATCTTGTGTTCGCTGGGCCGGTCGGGGTTGATGGCGGTCAGGTGCTCGATAATCCGCGACAAGGGTTTCGTCAGCAGCCAGTGGTAGACCAGGTACAACACCAGGCCCATCGCCAGGGCGCGTAGAACCCCGGAAATAAAAATGATCACCGAGCTGACAATAAACCCCTTGCCGTAGGTGGCCGTGTCGAGGGTGATGCTCAAGTCGCCGTAATATTCGCTGTAGGGGCCTTTGCCGACCAATGCGGTGGTGAACGTGCGTTCCTGGCCCAGAATCAGGTCGGTCAACCAACGGCTCGGCGATTGCTGCAGGGCGCGGCTTTTTTCGGCGAGCATGGTTTCGTTGGGGTGGCCGATGGACGCCATGCGCACGGCGTCATCCTGGAACAGGCCTTCGATGACTTGCATGCCCATCTCGCGGTCGAGGCTGTAGACGGCTTGGGTCGAGGGGTCGCGAAACATGTCGAGGATGCGCTGCGCATCACCGGCCACGGCCTGGCGCGTCTTATAGGCATCGAACACGATCTGCGCCACGCTCAGCGCCACGCCCACGATCAATGCCGAGAGCAGCACAACCCGGAGCAACTTCACCGACAAGCTGTTCTTGAGTTCCAGCTTCAAAGGGGCATTCCTTGTTCCTTGCGGGTAGCCTCAATATGCCATGAGTATTGGCAATCTGGTGAGGGCAGTCAAAGGAACATTGGGGGTGAGTTCAATTGAAATGTTGGCTGGATAACTTTGACCAGTACCAAGGTGGCTTGGGTGCCTGTCGGAAGAGATCACGAAGTGATCATGCCTTGAAGGGCACGTGGGGGAGAAGGCGGTGCGCGGCCGCCTTCTATGGGAAACGCCTAAGTCAGAAAGAGATCTGAGATGTAGGCTGCGACGCCGTATCGGCTCCGATCTTTCCCGGACCTGAGATCTGGTCCATGAAATTGTCTGCCAAGTTCACTAACCCTTTGGCCACATCCAACCCTTTATCAAGAATGCCGGCGGCCATTGGTACTGCCCCAGCGGCCATCGAAATAGGATCCATAGTGATTCTCCAAATTTGATTAGGAGGTGTATTCCTCCTGCGACCTGAGTGGAGATATTTCAGTGATCAGTTCCATGATTCTCCGTCAGCATTTCAAAATGATGCGTATAAAAAAGCCCGGCATTTGCCGGGCTCTTTTTACTGCAAGCAGTGCTTAGGCAGTGAAGGTCTTGCCTTCGAACTGCTCAGCCACGAACTTCCAGTTGACCAGGTTCCAGAACGCTTCCACATACTTTGGACGCACGTTGCGGTAGTCGATGTAGTAGGCATGTTCCCACACGTCGCAGGTCAGCAACGGGGTGTCGCCGTTGGTCAACGGGTTGCCGGCGCCGATGGTGCTGGCCAGGGCCAGGGAACCGTCAGCCTTTTTCACCAGCCAGCCCCAACCGGAACCGAAGGTGCCGACGGACGTTTTGGTGAATTCTTCCTTGAACTTGTCGAACGAACCGAACGCAGCGTTGATGGCTTCAGCCAGCGCGCCGGTTGGTTGGCCACCGGCGTTTGGCGCCAGGCAGTTCCAGTAGAAAGTGTGGTTCCAGACCTGAGCGGCGTTGTTGAAGATGCCGCCCGAGGAAGCCTTGACGATCTCTTCCAGGGTCTTGCCTTCGAACTCGGTGCCTGGCACCAGGTTGTTCAGGTTCACGACATAGGTGTTGTGGTGCTTGTCGTGGTGATATTCCAAGGTTTCCTTGGAGATGTGCGGCTGCAGGGCATCGTGTGCGTAGGGCAGCGGCGGCAATTCGAAAGCCATGATGATTCTCCTAATCAGGTCAGTTGCGGTGAGCGCAAGGCCGATCACGGGCGGCCAAACAAGCGCCGGGGAGTTTGTACTCTTTGCGGCGCAGGGTCCGGATCATAGCACCGGGGGTGCGGCAAAACCACGCAACAACTGTGTGGGATAGAGGTTCCAGAGCGTTTTGGAATAACCGTCAGGCGCTGATCAGTTGATAGGCCACGCTGAACATCATCACGGCCACCAACAGGTCCAGCAAACGCCAGGTAGCGGGACGCGCCAGCCAGGGAGCCAGCCACGCCGCGCCGAGTGCCAGGGTGGCGAACCATAGGAACGAGGCACTGGCGGCACCGGCCACATAGGCGCCGGGCTCGGTTTGTTGGGCGCCGAGTGAACCGATCAGCAATACCGTGTCCAGGTACACATGCGGATTGAGCAGGGTCACGGCCAACGCACTCAGCAATACGGCACGCAACGAACGCACCTTGAGCGTGTTGCCCTGGTCCAGGCTTTGTTTCGAACAGGCCCGACGCAGCGCGCACGCCCCGTACCAGATCAGGAAGGCCGCGCCGCCCCAGCGTGCCACCGCCAGCAGCACGGGGCTCTGTGCCAGCACCGTCGCCAAACCGAACACCCCGGCAGCCACCAGCAGTGCATCGCACACCACGCACAGTGCCGCCACGGGCAAGTGATGTTCGCGGCGCAGGCTTTGCGCCAATACAAAGGCATTCTGGGTGCCGATGGCCATGATCAGGCCCAGCGCGACTAGCAGACCATTCAGGTAACTCTGCCACATAGGGTTTACTCCGCGTTTGCCGCCAGTTGCTGTAACACCTGCATGGCACGATGCGCATCGGCGCGGCCAACGAACAGGTGATCGTGGTAATAGCCGGCAATCACGTTGCAACTGATGCCGGCCTTGCCCAATGCGCCAGCAAAGGCGGCGGTGAGGCCCACGGCTTCCAGGGCCGAGTGCACATTCAAGGTGATCCACGCGGCGACGTAGTCGAAGGCCAGCCCAGCCTGTTCTGCTTGCTGGCGTTCGACGATCAGGGTCAGGCCTTCCTGCTCGCGGAAGCTGCCGATCACCTCGCAACCTGAAGGAATACGATTGTCAGGCGCGGTGCAGAACACATAGTCGCCATCATTGAGCTGGGGGCTCATGCTGCGCAGCAGGGTTGCCAGGGTGGTTTCGCCAGCCATGGGAGGTTCCTTATAAAGAGAGAAGCGATGCTGGCTATTCTCATGGTGCAGGCTGTATAAGAAAAACCAATAGTGCTGATCGCTCATTAGAGAAACTGATGTTCGACTATAAATTGCTCTCTGCCCTGGCGGCAGTGGTGGAACAGGCGGGCTTTGAGCGCGCCGCCCAGGTGCTGGGACTGTCGCAATCGGCAATCTCCCAGCGCATCAAGTTGCTGGAGGCGCGTATTGGCCAGCCGGTCCTGGTGCGAGCCACACCGCCGACGCCCACCGATATTGGCCGTCGCCTGCTTAACCATGTGCAGCAGGTGCGCCTGCTCGAACGTGACCTGCAAAGCCAGGTACCGGCGCTGGATGAAGAGGGCATGCCCGAACGCCTGCGCATCGCGTTGAACGCTGACAGCCTCGCCACTTGGTGGGCTGAGGCCGTCAGCGGTTTTTGCGCTGAACAGCATCTGCTGCTGGACCTGGTGGTGGAAGACCAGACCGTCGGACTCAAACGCATGCGCGCCGGGGAAGTGGCGGCTTGTATCTGCGCCAGCGAACGGCCGGTGGCGGGCGCGCGCAGCCTTCTGCTGGGCGCCATGCGCTATCGGGCACTGGCTAGCCCGGCCTTTATCGCGCGGCATTTTCCCCAGGGCGTACGCGCGGATCAACTGGCGCGCACACCCGCATTGGTGTTTGGGCCGGATGATTTCCTGCAACACCGCTACCTGGCATCCCTCGGCGTGGACGGTGGTTTCGAACACCATTTGTGCCCATCATCCGAAGGTTTTATCCGCCTGACGGAAGCGGGTCTGGGCTGGGGGCTGGTGCCGGAATTGCAGGCACTTGACCAACTGGAAAAGGGCATATTGGTCGAGTTATTGCCAGATAAGCCTATTGATGTGCCGTTGTACTGGCATCATTGGCGCAGTGGCGGTCAGTTGCTGGGTTTGTTGACTGAGCACCTGGCCCAGGCCTGTGGACAATGGTTGGTGCCCTATCAGCAGTGACAAGCGTCAAGCTGCAAGAGAAGAGCTTGCAGATCGTATTTAACTTGCAGCTTATAGCTTGAAGCTAGCAGCTGCATCCGTAGGAGGCTCCATGAAAGTTCTGGTCACCGGCGCAAGCGGCTTCATTGGCGGGCGCTTTGCGCGTTTCGCCTTGGAGCAGGGCCTGGACGTGCGGGTCAACGGGCGGCGCGCCGAAGGGGTGGAGCACCTGGTCAGACGCGGCGCCGAGTTTATCCAAGGTGATCTGAATGACGCCGACCTGGTGCGCGACCTGTGTCGCGACGTCGAGGCGGTGGTGCATTGCGCCGGCGCCGTCGGCTTGTGGGGCAAGTATCAGGACTTTCATCAAGGCAATGTGCTGGTGACCGAAAACGTCGTTGAAGCCTGCCTCAAGCAACACGTCGGGCGCCTGGTGCACCTGTCTTCGCCATCGATCTATTTTGACGGCCGCGATCACCTGGGCCTGACCGAAGAGCAAGTGCCCAAACGTTTCAAGCACCCTTATGCCGTGACCAAATACCTGGCGGAACAGAAGGTATTCGGTGCCCAGGAGTTCGGCCTCGAAGTGCTGGCCCTGCGCCCAAGGTTCGTCACCGGCGCGGGCGACATGAGTATCTTCCCGCGTTTGCTGAAAATGCAGCGCAAGAACCGCCTGGCCATTGTCGGCGATGGTTTGAACAAGGTCGACTTCACCAGCGTGCACAACCTCAACGAAGCCTTGCTCAGCAGTTTGCTCGCACCGGGTTCGGCTTTGGGCCGGGCCTACAACATCAGCAACGGCGCGCCGGTACCGGTTTGGGATGTCGTGAACTACGTGATGCGCCAAATGGAGTTGCCGCAGGTGAGGCGGTATCGGTCCTACGGTTTGTCCTACAGCGTGGCGGCGCTCAATGAAGCCTTTTGCGCGATGTGGCCGGGTCGCCCGGAGCCGGCGTTATCGCGCCTGGGCATGCAAGTGATGAACAAAGATTTCACCCTGGACATCAGCCGCGCCAGGCATTATCTGGACTACGACCCCAAAGTCAGCCTGTGGACCGCCCTCGACGAATTTTGCAGTTGGTGGAAAGCCCAGGACCCGGGGTTCAAGTAAGCACACAAGCGGCAACACTTCGGGAACCGAATCTGGCGTCCCGGGTCGATCAGAGCGCCGGGAACGCGGTTTATACTCCCGTCGCCCCTTCACCGATTCAGGGTTGATACATGCGTAACGATGCTAAAGACGACTTCGACAACGTTCCCAGCCTGCGGGCCGATGTCGGGGATGACGATGATTTCGAACCGACCCCGGCCACTTCGTTGCGCTCGCGCAATACCAAGGTGGTCAAGGTCAAGAGTGCCAGCACCGGGCCATTGTGGGCCCTGATCGGCGCGCTGCTGATTGCCTTTGCGGGCCTGGCCTGGTGGAGCTTCCAGCAGATTTCCCTGATGGGCCAGCAGTTGGTTGCCACCCAGGAAAGCTTTGCGCGCATCAGCGAAGAAGCGGCGGGGCGCCTGCAGGATATTTCCGGCAAGGTGGTGGCCAGTGAAGCCAGCGTCAACAATGGCAGCGAAGCGCTGAAGCTGCAGATCAAGCAGCTTGAAACTCAGCTGCTTGAGCAGGGCAAGCAGCAGGTCGGCGTGGCCGGGCAAGCCACCGAGTTGGACAAGCGCCTGGCCCAGATGACCGCCAGTACCACTGAGCTGTCCAACGCCAATGCCAAGCTGCAAGGCCAGGTGCAGGCCCTGACCGACGCCGTGGCTACCCTGAAAGCGGCGCAAGGCGATGCGGGTAAACGCGACACCGAGCTCAAGGAACTGGCTGCCGACGTGGCCGCCCTGAAGAAACAAGGCAACCCGAGCGCTGCTATCGCGCGTATCGAACAGGACCTGGTGGTGCTCAAGAGCGCGCAGGAAAACCAGCCGTCCAACAGCGACGCGCCGACCAATAAAGAGTTCGACGTGTTCCGTATCCAGACCACGCGCAACATCACCACCTTGCAGAGCCAGGTGCAGAGCTTGAGTCAGCAACTCAACGCGCCAGCTAGGGTCACACCGTAGGGCCAGTGACCGATCCCGAGCTGTAGACCGATTTGAATGTGGGAGCGGGGCCAGGCGCTGAACAGGACCGCCTGCAGCAAATGTCACCACTTGGTGACATTTCCCATCCCCTTCGTTACTTGCCGCCACCTCGCCCTTGTTTAGACTCCGTTCATCCCACAAAAAACAATAAGGGCCACCCATGACCACGCAACCACTGCCTGCCAGCAGTTGGCTGAACGCGCCTGCCCATCACGCCTGGCTCGCCGCCGAAGGTCAGCGCCTGCTGGCGTTCGCCAAGGCATCTCGACTGCCCGATGGCTTTGGCAACCTGGACGACAAAGGCCAACTGCCAACTGACGCTCATGCCGAAACCATGAACACCGCCCGCATGACCCACAGCTTCGCCATGGCTCACGCGCTGGGGTTGCCGGGTTATGCCGATCTTGTGGCGCATGGTGTTGCCGCCCTCAGTGGCCCCTTGCATGACAGTGAGCACGGTGGCTGGTTCGCCACCCCTCACGCCATTGATGGTAACCGTGGCAAAGCCGCCTACCTGCACGCCTTTGTCGCCCTGGCCGCCAGCTCGGCAGTGGTGGCAGGCGCGCCCGGCGCGCGCACCCTGCTGAACGACGCCATTCATATCATCGACCAGTTTTTCTGGAGCGAGGAGGAGGGCGTGATGCTCGAGTCCTTTGCCCAGGATTGGAGCGGCGTCGAAGCGTATCGCGGCGCCAACAGCAACATGCACGCCACCGAAGCCTTTCTTGCCCTGGCCGATGTAACGGGTGACACCCGCTGGCTGGACCGCGCGCTGCGCATCGTCGAGCGCGTGATCCATACCCACGCCGGCGGCAACCAGTTCATGGTGATCGAGCATTTCGACGTTCACTGGCAACCCTTGCTTGGCTACAACGAAGACAACGCTGCCGACGGCTTTCGCCCGTACGGCATCACCCCTGGCCACGGTTTCGAATGGGCGCGGCTGGTGCTGCACCTGGAAGCTGCGCGCCTGCAAGCAGGGCTGGCCACGCCCGAGTGGCTGGTGACCGATGCCAAGGGCCTGTTCGCCAGCGCCTGCGAATACGCCTGGTCTGTGGATGGCGCCCCCGGCATTGTCTACACCCTCGACTGGAATCAGCGCCCGGTAGTACGCGAACGCCTGCACTGGACCCATGCCGAAGCCAGCGCCGCTGCCCAGGCCTTGCTCAAGCGCACGGGAGAGTTGCATTACGAGACCTGGTATCGGCGCATCTGGGAGTTTTGCGAAGCCCACTTTATCGACCGGATCCACGGCAGTTGGCATCACGAACTCAATGCGCAGAACCATCCCAGCAGCAATATCTGGGGTGGCAAGCCGGACCTGTACCATGCCTGGCAGGCAATATTGTTGCCTGCTCTGCCGCTGGCGCCCAGCATGGCCAGTGCCATCGGGGCTGGGCGCTATGTCACCAGTTGGTGACATTTGCACATCCCTTTGTTACCTGCGCCTCAAAAATCCATGTTTAAACTCCGTGCAGCGCAAGCCTAAGACTTGCATGCATAACAACAAGAAAAGGTACTCAGATGAACGCGATTAATCGCCTCGCCGTTGCTATTTCCATTGCCTCGTTGTTTCCCCTCAGTGCATTTGCCGCCGACTCGAAAGGGACGGTTGAAGTTGTGCATTGGTGGACCTCGGGCGGTGAGAAGGCGGCCGTAGATGTCCTGAAGGCCCAAGTTGAGAAAGATGGCTTCGTCTGGAAAGACGGCGCTGTCGCAGGTGGCGGTGGTGCCACCGCCATGACCGTGCTGAAAAGCCGCGCGGTCGCCGGCAACCCGCCAGGTGTTGCCCAGATCAAAGGCCCCGACATCCAGGAATGGGCGTCCACTGGCCTGCTCGACACCGATGTCCTGAAGTCCGTCGCCAAAGACGAGAAATGGGATTCCCTGCTCGACAAGAAAGTCTCCGACACCGTGAAGTACGACGGTGACTACGTCGCCGTACCGGTCAACATCCACCGCGTGAACTGGCTGTGGATCAACCCGGAAGTCTTCAAGAAAGCCGGTATCACCAAGAACCCGACCACCCTCGAGGAGTTCTATGCAGCCGGTGACAAGCTCAAGGCTGCGGGCTTCATTCCGCTCGCCCACGGTGGCCAGCCTTGGCAGGACAGCACCGTGTTCGAAGCGGTCGTTTTGTCGGTGATGGGTGCCGATGGCTACAAGAAAGCCCTGGTCGACCTGGATAACGGCGCACTGACCGGTCCGGAAATGGTCAAGGCCCTGACCGAGCTGAAGAAAGTCGCGACCTACATGGACGTCGACGGCAAAGGCCAGGACTGGAACCTCGAAGCGGGCAAGGTCATCAACGGCAAGGCCGGCATGCAGATCATGGGTGACTGGGCCAAGTCCGAGTGGACCGCCGCCAAAAAAGTTGCTGGTAAGGACTACGAGTGCGTAGCGTTCCCGGGCACCGACAAAGCCTTCACCTACAACATCGACTCCCTGGCGGTGTTCAAGCAGAAAGACAAAGGCACGGCTGCTGGCCAGCAAGATATTGCCAAAGTCGTGCTGGGTGAAAACTTCCAGAAAGTGTTCAGCATCAACAAGGGTTCGATCCCGGTTCGCAACGACATGCTGAACAAAATGGACTCCTACGGCTTTGATGCCTGCGCCCAGACCGCTGCCAAGGATTTCCTGGCAGACGCCAAGACCGGCGGCCTGCAGCCAAGCATGGCGCACAACATGGCCACTACCCTGGCTGTACAAGGTGCGTTCTTTGACGTCGTGACCAACTACATCAACGACCCGAAAGCCGATCCGGCCGACACCGCCAAAAAGCTTGGCGCTGCGATCAAGTCGGCCAAATAAGCAACAAGCTGCAAGTTAAAAGCTGCAAGTGGTGTGCTGGCTCTCTTGCCGCTTGTAGCTTGTAACTTGCAGCTGCCTTTATTCTTTTAGTGGATTTCCCCATGAGTTCTGTTGCTGTGTTCAGCAAAGCCTCGCCGTTCGATGCACTGCAGCGCTGGCTACCCAAACTGGTGCTGGCGCCCAGCATGTTCATCGTGCTGGTGGGCTTCTACGGCTACATCCTGTGGACGTTTGTGCTGTCGTTCACCAATTCGACATTTCTGCCCACCTACAAATGGGCGGGCCTTGCGCAATACGCGCGGTTGTTCGACAACGACCGCTGGTGGGTCGCGAGCAAGAACCTGGCTGTGTTTGGCGGGATGTTCATTGGCATCACCCTGGTCATCGGCGTAACCCTGGCGATCTTCCTCGACCAGAAAATCCGTCGTGAAGGCTTCATTCGCACCATTTACCTGTACCCGATGGCGCTCTCGATGATCGTCACCGGTACGGCCTGGAAATGGCTGCTCAACCCGGGCATGGGCCTGGACAAACTCCTGCGTGACTGGGGCTGGGAAGGCTTCCGTCTCGACTGGCTGATCGACCCGGACCGCGTGGTCTACTGCCTGGTGATCGCTGCCGTCTGGCAAGCCTCTGGCTTCATTATGGCGATGTTCCTTGCGGGTCTACGCGGTGTCGATCAATCAATCATCCGTGCCGCGCAGATCGACGGCGCGAGCCTGCCGCGCATCTACTGGAGCGTGGTGCTGCCAAGCCTGCGCCCAGTGTTCTTCAGTGCGGTGATGATCCTGGCGCACATTGCGATCAAGAGCTTCGATCTGGTGGCGGCGATGACTGCTGGCGGCCCTGGCTACTCGTCCGACCTGCCGGCGATGTTCATGTACTCGTTCACCTTCAGCCGTGGCCAGATGGGCATGGGCTCGGCCAGCGCAATCCTGATGCTCGGTGCGATCCTCGCGATCATCGTGCCTTACCTCTACTCCGAGCTGAGGACCAAACGTAATGACTAGTCTCGCCTCCAAATCACCCATCAGCCTGAGTCGCATCGCGATCTACGCGGTGCTGATTCTCGCTGTGCTGCTGTACCTGGTGCCGCTGGTGGTGATGCTGCTGACCAGTTTCAAGACCCCCGAAGACATCAGCTCCGGCAACCTGCTGAGCTGGCCGACCGTGGTCACCGGTATCGGCTGGGTAAAGGCCTGGGCCACTGTAGACGGCTACTTCTGGAACTCGATCAAGATCACCGTTCCGGCCGTACTGATCTCCACCGCCATCGGTGCATTGAACGGCTATGTGCTGTCGTTCTGGCGCTTCAAAGGCTCGCAGTTGTTCTTCGGCTTGCTGCTGTTCGGTTGCTTCCTGCCGTTCCAGACCGTGCTGCTGCCGGCGTCGTTCACCCTCGGCAAGATGGGCCTGGCCAGTACTACCACCGGGCTGGTGTTTGTGCACGTGGTCTACGGCCTGGCGTTCACCACGCTGTTCTTCCGTAATTACTACGTGAGCATTCCGGACGCGCTGATCAAGGCTGCGCGCCTGGACGGTGCGGGCTTTTTCACTATCTTCCGTCAGATCATTCTGCCGATGTCGACCCCGATCATCATGGTCTGCCTGATCTGGCAGTTCACCCAGATATGGAACGACTTCCTGTTCGGTGTGGTGTTCTCCAGTGGCGACTCGCAGCCCATCACCGTGGCGCTGAACAACCTGGTCAACACCAGCACCGGGGCCAAGGAATATAACGTGGACATGGCGGCGGCGATGATCGCCGGGCTGCCGACCCTGTTGGTCTATGTGATCGCAGGCAAGTATTTCGTGCGCGGCCTCACGGCCGGCGCGGTCAAGGGGTAATCATGGCTACGCTTGAACTTCGCAATGTAAACAAGACCTATGGTGCCGGCCTGCCCGACACCTTGAAGAACATCGAACTGTCGATCAAGGAAGGTGAATTCCTGATCCTGGTTGGCCCTTCGGGGTGTGGTAAATCCACGCTGATGAACTGCATCGCCGGGCTTGAGACCATCACCGGCGGCGCGATCATGATCGGCGACCAGGATGTGAGCGGCATGAGCCCCAAGGACCGTGACATCGCCATGGTGTTCCAGTCCTACGCGCTGTACCCGACCATGAGCGTGCGCGAGAACATCGAGTTCGGCCTCAAGATCCGCAAGATGCCCCAGGCTGACATCGACGCCGAAGTGGCACGTGTGGCCAAGTTGCTGCAGATCGAACACCTGCTCAACCGCAAGCCGGGCCAGTTGTCCGGCGGCCAGCAACAGCGCGTGGCCATGGGCCGTGCCTTGGCGCGTCGGCCCAAGATCTACTTGTTCGACGAACCGCTGTCCAACCTTGACGCCAAGCTGCGCGTCGAGATGCGCACCGAAATGAAACTGATGCACCAGCGCCTCAAGACCACCACGGTCTATGTGACCCACGACCAGATTGAAGCGATGACCCTGGGCGACAAGGTTGCGGTCATGAAGGACGGTATCATCCAGCAGTTCGGCACGCCGAAAGAGATCTACAACAACCCGGCCAACCAGTTCGTGGCGAGCTTTATCGGTTCGCCACCGATGAACTTCGTGCCCCTGCGCCTGCAACGCAAGGACGGCCGCCTAGTGGCATTGCTCGACAGCGGCCAGGCCCGTTGCGAGCTGGCACTGAACACCACGGATGCCGGCCTTGAAGACCGTGATGTAATCCTGGGCCTGCGTCCGGAGCAGATCATGTTGGCGTCGGGCGAAGGCGACAGTGGGTCGAGCATTCGTGCCGAAGTGCAGGTCACCGAGCCGACCGGCCCGGACACCCTGGTATTCGTGCAACTCAATGACACCAAGGTCTGCTGCCGCCTGGCACCCGACGTTGCACCGCAGGTGGGCGAAACCCTGACCCTGCAATTCGATCCTTCCAAGGTCTTGCTGTTCGACGCCAACACCGGCGAGCGACTGGGCACTGCTGCTTCATTGCCCGCACAGGGGCATGCCGACAATGTGGCCCAATTCAAAGGCCGTTGAAGTAGATAAGTTGTTGTTTTAGATAAAAAATGTAAACCGCGTTAGATAAAAACAGTTTAATAACAATAAAGACGAGGATGTAGGGATGAAAAAGCAACACAACAACACTCGGCTGATCTGCCAAATGTCAGCTGCAGCAGCCTTGGTATTGTCCGCCAATGCGATGGCGGCCGATGCATTCAGTGCTGATTCGAAGTGGATGACCGGCGACTGGGGCGGTGAGCGTACCAAGCTGATCGAGCAAGGTATCGACATCAAGGCTGACTACGTTGGGGAGGCGGGCTACAACGCCCACGGCGGCTACAACGATGACAAGACCGGTCGTTACGCTGACCAGTTCGGTCTGGGCGTGGCGCTGGACCTGCAAAAGCTGTGGGGCTGGGATAACACCCAGGCCAAGATCCAATTGACCAGCCGGAATGGCCAGAACATCTCCAACGATCGTATCGGCGACCCGCGCGCCGGCACCTTGAGCTCGTCTCAAGAAGTCTACGGCCGTGGCCACATGGTGCGTCTGACCCAGTTCTGGATCCAGCACCAGATGTTCGACAACAAGCTGGACGTGAAACTCGGTTACTTCGGCGAAGGCGAAGACTTCAACACCTTCCCGTGCGACTTCCAGAACCTGTCGTTCTGCGGCTCGCAAGTGGGTAACTATGTAAACACCTGGTACAACTGGCCCGTCAGCCAGGCGGCGATTCGCGTGAAGTACAACATCACGCCTGAGCTGTATGCGCAGATCGGTGCGTACAACCAGAATCCATCGCAGTTGGAGCACGGCAACGGCTTCAAACTCAGCGGCAGCGGCACCAAGGGCACCGTGATCCCGGTGGAATTGGTCTGGTCGCCTAAGGTGAACAACCTGCCGGGCGAATACCGTGTGGGTTACTACAAAAGCGCCGCCGATGCCCCGGACGTTCGTGAAGACGTCAACGGTGACAATGCTGTCCTCACTGGCGCGGGCTTCCGTACCCGCAGCAGCAAGAAAGGCTACTGGTTCGTTGCCCAACAGCAACTCACCACGCATAACGGTGATGCCTCGCGCGGTCTGAACATCGCGGCCAACGCCACCTTCCACGACAAGGAAACCAACCTGGTCGACAACTATCAGTCGATTATGCTGGTGTACAAAGGCCCATTCGACGCGCGTCCAAAAGATGACGTCGGTATCGGTGTCGCTCGCCTGCACGTCAACGATGACGTGAAGAAGAACGCTGAGCTGCTCAATGCCGCCAATGGTGTGAGCGACTACGATAACCCGCTGTACACACCGATCCGTGAGACTGAGTACAACGTCGAACTCAACTATGGTTTCCACGTCACCAACTGGCTGACCGTGCGTCCAAACCTGCAATACGTCGTGCAACCTGGCGGCGTGGATAAAGTCGACAACGCGTTGGTAGCGGGCCTGAAAATTCAGTCTACGTTCTAACGCTGTTGCGATAAGCTCCTTCTCTCTGTGCGCATTTTGCGGGTAGCCATGGCTACCCGCTTTTTTTGGGCAGCATTGTGAAGATATTCAGGACTGTGGCACATGCATGAGCAACCGCTGCAACGCTTTTTCAAATCCCTGCGCGAACGCCCGGTATTCGCCTGGGAGCGCTTCCAGATGCGCGACGTGTTGGTGATCGACCATCCGCTGTGCCAGGCGGTATTCAGTCGCCAGGGCGCGCAATTGCTGCACTTTCAGCCCACGGGTCAGAAGCCTTGGCTGTGGTGTGCAGCCAAATGGCCGCAAGTCGGCGCCATTCGTGGGGGCGTGCCGGTGTGCTGGCCATGGTATGGGCGTCATCCGAGCGAAAATGCCTGGCCGTCCCATGGCTGGGCGCGACTGATCGACTGGAAACTGCTCGACAGCAGTACCGATGACGACGGCGTACGCCTGCACTGGCAATTGCAGCTGTGCGACTGGCAAGTCGACCTGCACGCGCACCTGGGCGAAACCCTGGAACTGCGCTTGAGCACCGAGCATCAGGACGAACTGCCGTGCCAATTGAGCCATGCTTTGCATGCTTATTGGCGTATTGGTCACGTCGATGAGATAGCGCTGTCTGGACTTGAGGGGGCACAAGGTTACGACCAGCTCAACCGCCAGGTTTGCCAGCAGGAAGGCGAGCTACGTGTGGAGGGTGGTTGTCAGCGGGTGTTCCAGCATGAAGGTGAACTGCAGCTCAAGGACCACGCCTGGCAGCGCGAACTGTGTATTGATACGGGCGACACTGCCGACACGGTGGTGTGGCATCCGGGCAGCCGGCCACTATTGGGCGTGAGCTTCAATGAGGCGTCGGGTTTTGTGTGTGTGGAATCGGCGATGGCCGGGGCCAGCCTGGCGCCAGGGGAGAGGGCGCATCTCAGCCTGCAGGCGCGGGCTGGGGTTTAGCGGTGTGGCTGATGGCCTCTTCGCGGGCAAGCCCGCGAAAGGGTCGGTATTGCTGGTCGAGACTCCAGCCTTAATTGAATTCGTCGCCCACCGGATACCGGCTGTCATTCAAACTCTCTTTGATCTTGCGCAAGTGCGGCTGGAAATCCACGCCACGGCGCAAGGTCATGCCGGTCGCCAGCACATCCAGCACCGTCAGTTGGATGATCCGCGAGGTCATCGGCATGTAGATGTCGGTGTCTTCCGGCAGCGGAATATTCAGGCTCACCGTACTGGCCTTGGCCAGCGGCGAATTCTCGGCTGTCACGCCCAGTACGGACGCGCCATTCCCTCGTGCGATACGCGCCACTTCCACCAGCTCACGGGTACGCCCGGTGTAGGAAATGATCACGAATAACTCGCCTGTATGCGCCACCGAGGCGATCATGCGCTGCATCAGCACGTCGGCATGGGCCGTCACGGCCAGGTTGAAGCGGAAGAACTTGTGCAATGCGTCCATGGCCACCGGCGCCGAAGCGCCCAGGCCGAAGAAGTGGATCTGCCGTGCCTGAATCAACAGATCCACAGCCTTGCTGATCAACGCCGGGTCCAGGGCCTGGCAGGCACTGTCCAGGGATGCGATGGCACTGCCAAAGATCTTCTGGGTGTAGGCCTCAGGGTTATCATCAGCTTCCACGGCGCGGCTGACGTACGCCGCGCCGCTGGCCAGACTTTGCGCCAGCTGCAATTTCAGTTCAGGGTAGCCGCTCACGCCGAACGAACGGCAGAAACGGTTTACCGTCGGTTCACTGACCGAAGCGGCCTGGGCGAGGGCGGCGATGGAGAAGCGGGTCGCCTGCTGCGGGTTGAGCAGGATGACCTCGGCGACTTTTTTCTCAGCCTTGTTCAATTCTTCGAGGCGGTTCTGGATCTGTTCCAGAAGATTTCGCACGCGGTCCATTCAGTCTTTCCTTCGGGCGACGATGCAAATAAAAGGTGGCAACCAATCGATGAGTGGTCTTTTGCGGTGGCCTATCCTACTGAGGGTAGCTGATCACCACCACTCGCAATGCATATTTCGGGAAAATGTTGTGGTTATTACTACATTTTTCCTTGAGTGATGCCTTGAAAAAAGGTATTTGTAGCTTAACTTGATAAAAGAACAAACATCATGCCTTCGATAACCGTAGAACCCTGCACCTTTGCCCTGTTTGGCGCCTTGGGTGATCTGGCGCTGCGCAAGTTATTTCCTGCCCTCTATCAACTCGATGGCGCCGGGCTCCTGCACGACGACACGCGCATCCTGGCCTTGGCCCGTGAAGCCGGCTCCGAGCAACAGCACCTGGCCCATATCGAACAAGCATTGCGTAAATACGTCGGCAAGGAGCTGGACGAAATCATCGCCCAGCGTTTCCTGGCGCGCCTGACCTACGTGCACGTCGACTTCATGAAAGCCGATGACTACGTGGCCCTGGCCGAAATCGCCGGTACCGAACAACGCCTGATCGCCTATTTCGCCACTCCGGCGGCCGTGTACGGCGCGATCTGCGAGAACCTCTCCAAGGTCGGCCTGGCGGAAAATACCCGCGTGGTGCTGGAAAAGCCCATCGGTTCAGACCTGGAGTCCTCGCGCAAGGTCAACGACGCCGTGGCGCAGTTTTTCCCGGAAAACCGCACGTATCGCATCGACCACTACCTGGGCAAAGAGACGGTCCAGAACCTGATCGCCCTGCGTTTCGCCAATAGCCTGTTCGAGACCCAGTGGAACCAGAATTACATTTCCCACGTGGAAATCACCGTGGCCGAGCAGGTCGGTATCGAAGGCCGTTGGGGCTACTTCGATAAGGCCGGCCAGTTGCGCGACATGATCCAGAATCACCTGTTGCAACTGCTTTGTCTGATCGCCATGGACCCGCCGGCCGACTTGTCAGCCGACAGTATCCGTGACGAGAAGGTCAAGGTGCTCAAGGCCCTGGCACCGATCAGCCCGGACGGCCTGACCACCCAGGTGGTGCGCGGCCAGTACATCGCCGGCTACAGCGCCGGCAAGCCGGTGCCGGGTTACCTGGAAGAAGAGAATTCCAACACCCAGAGCGACACCGAGACCTTCGTCGCCCTGCGTGCCGATATCCGTAACTGGCGTTGGGCCGGAGTGCCGTTCTACCTGCGCACGGGCAAGCGCATGCCGCAAAAGCTGTCGCAGATCGTCATCCACTTCAAGGAACCGTCCCACTACATCTTCGCCCCGGAGCAGCGCTTGCAGATCAGCAACAAACTGATCATCCGCCTGCAACCGGACGAAGGCATTTCCTTGCGCGTGATGACCAAGGAGCAGGGCCTGGACAAGGGCATGCAACTGCGCAGCGGGCCTCTGCAACTGAATTTTTCCGACACCTACCGCAGCGCCCGAATCCCGGATGCCTACGAGCGGTTGTTGCTGGAAGTGATGCGCGGCAATCAGAACCTGTTTGTTCGCAAAGATGAAATCGAAGCCGCGTGGAAGTGGTGTGACCAGTTGATCGCCGGGTGGAAAAAATCCGGCGACGCGCCCAAGCCGTACGCGGCGGGCTCCTGGGGGCCGATGAGCTCCATTGCACTGATCACGCGGGATGGGAGGTCATGGTATGGCGATATCTGAATTGAAACTGCCGCAGGGCGTAACGCCTCACGAATATCGCACGCCGGTGCTGTTGGCGGAAGGGCTGGCCAATGACGTGGCCGAGCAGCTGCGCACGGCCATCAGTGCCCGTGGCGAAGCGACCCTGGTGGTGTCGGGTGGCCGTAGTCCCGTGGCATTTTTCCAGCACTTGGCCAAGCAAGGCCTGGACTGGTCCAAGGTCACGATCACTCTGGCCGACGAACGCTGGGTGCCGGTTGAACATGCCGACAGCAATGCCGGCTTGCTCAAGCAGCATCTGTTGCAGGGCCCGGCGGCCAAGGCCAAGTTCCTCAGCCTCTACAGCGCCGCTGCCAACCTTGAAGACGCTGCCGAGCAGGCCGATCGCCTGCTGGGCGAATTGCCGGGCATCGATGTGCTGGTACTGGGTATGGGCGACGACGGCCACACCGCGTCGCTGTTTCCCAACAGCCCGAACCTGACTGAAGCCTTGCAGCTGGACAGTACCCGCCGTTGCTGGCCGATGCTGGCGCCGACTGTGCCACACCAACGTCTGACCATGAGTCGCGCGTTGCTGGCCACGGCAAACTTCATCGTGCTGTCGATATCCGGCAGTTCGAAACTGACCACCTTGAGCGCCGCGCTGGCCAGTGACGACGTCCCTGCCATGCCGATTCGCGCGTTTTTGCAACCTACATTAGAGATTTACTGGTGCCCATGAGCCAAGGATCAGCCGCTATGAAAAGCCCTCAACCAACCGTGTCCATGGCGGACAAAGTTGCCCTGATCGACAGCCTCTGCGCCAAGGCGCGGATCCTGCCGGTGATCACCATCGCCCGCGAACAGGACATCCTGCCGCTGGCCGATGCCCTGGCAGCCGGGGGGTTGACCGCATTGGAAGTGACCCTGCGTTCCGAGTTCGGCCTCAAGGCCATTCAGGTCCTGCGCGAGCAACGCCCTGAACTGTGCACCGGTGCCGGCACCGTGCTGGACCGTCACATGCTCGAAGCAGCCGAAGTGGCGGGCTCGCAATTCATCGTCACCCCCGGCATTACCCGCGACCTGCTGGAAGCTTCGGTGCACAGCCCGATCCCGCTGCTGCCAGGCATCAGCAATGCCTCGGGCATCATGGAAGGCTATGGCCTGGGCTATCGCCGCTTCAAATTGTTCCCGGCTGAAGTCAGCGGCGGCGTGGCTGCGATCAAGGCCCTGGGCGGCCCGTTTGGCGAAGTGAAGTTCTGCCCGACCGGCGGCGTCGGCCCGGCCAATATCAAAAACTACATGGCGTTGAAAAACGTGATGTGCGTGGGCGGTAGCTGGATGCTGGACCCTGAGTGGATCAAGAACGGCGACTGGGCCCGCATCCAGGAAGTCACCGCCGAGGCGCTGGCGCTGCTGGATTGATCGGCTTTTACTGAATCGTTGTTGCTGTGCTTGACGGCATTTTTGCGGTGCACTTGGTCGGTGTACCGCTTTTTTTTGCCTGCAGAAAAGGCGCCTAGCCGACGCTCAACTCGGTGATGGCTTTGACCAGCACGGCTATCTCAACTGCGGAGGTCACCAAACCTGGCGTCACCCGAATACAGGTGCCAAATGAAGCTCCGACACGGGTGGTGGTGAACAGGTCGTAGTCCTTGAGCAATCGATCCACCATGACCTGCTGATCCCGTCCAATGAACTTGAACGCCGTAATCCCGCAATACAGCCGTGGATCATCCGGCGTCAGCACCTCCACCCCCGGCAATGTCCGTACCTGGCTTACCCACAAGTCCCGCAAGTAATTCATCCGCGCGCCCTTGGCCGCCGCGCCACCCAGTTGCTGGTGTTCTTCAAATACCAACGGCAAAGTCATCAGGGCTGGAAAATTCGGCGTGCTGTAGGAGGTGCGGGCACGAACGTCGGTGGCGGGGTAGTGGAACTCGCCCATGTCCGGATCGATGTCGGCCAGACGTTCCGGGGCGATGTAAAGAAAGCCCAGGGTCAGCGGGGCGCCGATCCATTTGTGCAGGTTGAAACCGGCAAACTGGATACCCAGTTCGGCGAGGTTGAATTCGATCTGGCCCAGGGCATGGGCGCCGTCGAGGATCACGTCGATATCATGCTCGCGTGCCGCCTGGGCAATCGCAGCCACCGGCATGACCAGCCCGGTGCGGTGTGTCACGTGGGTCAGCGCCATCAGCTTTAAGCGCGGGTACTGCACGAATGCGTCACGATATGTCTGCACCAGGCTGTCGAAACTTGCCGGGTGCGTGTGGGACAGTTCGATGACTTCCACACCGCGATAGCCCGCCAGCCAACGCATGGCGCCTTTCACTGTGTCGTACTCCAGGTCGCTGATCAGCACCTGATCGCCCGGTTGCAGGCGATTGTAGTTGCGGATCAGCGATTGCAGGGCTTCGGTCGCGTTGCGGGTGAAGGCCACTGCGGCAGGGTCAGCGTCGATTAGCCCGGCCAGTTGGTAGCGGATCGCGTCGTTTTCACCACGCTCGAACTGCTGGCGTACATGCAACGAGTTGCTGCGGTTGATAAACGCCACGTGTTCCAGATAGCGCGCCTGTACCGCCTGGCTCATGCGACCGAAGTAGCCGTTTTCCAGGTTGATCGGACCGGGCTCCAGCGCGTAGCGCTGGGCGATAGTGTGCCAGTGAAGCTCGTTGTCTGCGTTGCATGGCATAGGCGGGGCTCTTAATGACGAGGGGCGGGTTTGCCGTGTTTGGCGCGCAGCGGTTCGAGCAATTCAGACAAGCCATTGCTGTCGATTTCCTGCATCAGGGCCAGCAGACCGCCCAGTTCTCCGTGAGGGAAACCTTCGCGGGCAAACCAGTTCAGGTAGGGACCGGGGAGGTCGGCGATGATGCGTCCCTTGTATTTGCCGAAGGGCATTTCTCGGGTGATCAGCAGTTCGAGTTTTTCGGGATTCATGAAGGCTCGGGGGTTGTATCAAGACCTTGGAAAATACAGGCATTCTGCATGAAGGCCAAATGACAGATCATGCAAATAACATACATACAGATGGTTCAATTTATCGTAACTAATTGAAATTTAAGGTTAATTTGTTTTTTTAAAACCTGGCACGGGCGCTGCAATCATTAAGACACCCTTCTAACCCGTATAAGGAATTGAAAAATGACTGACATCAATAAAGAATCGATCTCCGTGCTGAACGACCTGATCGAGACCAGCATCGACGGCCAAAAGGGTTTCAAGGAGTGCGCTGAAGACATCAAGCACCCAGAACTCAAAGCCTTGTTTGCCAAGCGTTCCGCCGACTGCGCCACTGCCGCCGCTGAACTGAAAACCGCCGTACGTGCCTTGGGCGGTGATCCGGAAGATTCCGGTAGCGTTGCCGGTGCTCTGCACCGTGGCTGGGTCGACGTGAAGTCGATGGTCACCGGTAAAGATGAAGAAGCTGTGCTGAACGAAGCCGAGCGCGGTGAAGACCATGCCCTGAAGGCTTACCGTGAAGCGATCGAGAAGATCAACAAGCACAACCTTCTGGGCATTCGTGACCTGGTTGAGCGTCAATACCACGGCGTACAACGCAACCACGACCAGGTGAAAGCCCTGCGTAACCAGGCTCGCGCTCAGTCGTAAGCCCTGCGCTGTACCCAATGTGGGAGCGGGCGTGCTGGCGAAAGCGGTAGATCAGTCAGTGATACATCGACTGGTAAGCCGCATTCGCCAGCCCGCCCGCTCCCACATTTGTCATGCGCAGACGTCAGCCAATGCTGATCGGCGGCAACTCGGTCAAGGTCACGACTTGCTGTTTACGCGGTGCCAGGATCTCCGCCTCGCCGTCCACCACCAGCTCATCACGCTGATTGAACACGCGGGTGGCGATGCGTACGCGGAATTTCGGTAGTTTTTCCAGGATTTCCAGGCGCACGGTCAGGGTGTCACCAATCTTCACCGGCTTCTGAAAGCTCATCTGCTGGCCGATGTAGATGGTGCCCGGCCCAGGCAATTCGCAGGCCACGGCCGCGCTGATCAGGGCGCCGCTGAACATGCCATGGGCGATACGCTCCTTGAACAGGGTGGCCTTGGCGTACTCGGCGTCCAGGTGCACAGGGTTGTGGTCACCGGACATCGCGGCGAACAACTGGATATCGCGCTCTTCCACCAATTTGCTGTAGCTTGCGGTTTGCCCGACTTCGAGGGCTTCGTACGGGGTGTTGGTTACCTGGGTCATCTAAAGGTGCATCCTGTGGCTAATCGGTAATTTAATAGATTGATTTTCAACGATAAATTATTCGCAGCGGGCCGGCCTGCGTAATGTCAGCGCCTGGTCGAGCCACGCCAGCACATCGGTAGTGACAGCGTCGCGGTTGGTTTCGTTGAACACTTCATGACGCGCCTGCGGGTAGACAGTCAGTTGCAGGTGCTGGCAGCCGGCGTCGCGCAAGGCGTCTGCCAGGCTGTTGAGACGCTTGCCTTCACTCACCGGATCACATTCACCGCCCATTACCAGGATCGGCAGGCCCGGATCGATCTGCGCGAGATTGGACGCTTTGCTGATCTGCTGCAAGCCGCCGAGCAGGTCAATCCAGAGCTGATTGGTACAACGGAACCCGCACAATGGGTCGTTGATGTACTTATCCACCTCATTCGGATCACGGCTGAGCCAGTCGAACGCGGTGCGATTGGGTTTGAATGCTTTGTTGAATGACCCAAACGACAGGAATTCAATCAACGCACTGCGCCCGCGCAAGCCCTGGCGCAGGCGCTCGAACCTCGCGATCACCCGTGCGGCGCGGTAGAGCGCCACCGGTTGGAAGTTAGAACCGCTGAGAATCGCGCCATGCAGGCTGGCGCTGTGGTGCAGCAGGTACGCCTGGGCGATATAACTGCCCATGCTGTGGCCCAGCAAGATGATCGGCAACCCCGGTTGTTGCTGGCCGATATGCTGATTAAGGCTAGCCAGGTCGCCTACGACCTTGTTCCAGCCATCCTTCTCGGCGTACAGCCCCAGAGTGCCTTCATCGGCAGTGCGGCCATGGCCGCGCTGGTCCAGCGCATACACGCCGTAGCCGGCACCACACAGCGCTTCAGCCAAGCGTGCGTAGCGTCCACTGTGCTCGGCCATGCCATGGGACAACATCACGACGGCCTTGGCCGGGCCGCCGGGCATCCATTGATTGACGTACAGGCGGCTGCGGTCATTCGCGGTCAGCCAGAAGGTACTGTGGTTCATGGCGCTTCCTTTGCTCAGGGTCGTTGCAGTGTATAGCTCATCCCACGGGAAGCGTCTGATCAGCGCAAGGCCTTGTAGGAAGATTCACGCAATTAATGACGCTCCTTCCTGTATTTGCCTGTTTGGCCATAGCTGCTAACGTCCCCAAAGCTCCGCTTTTTATAGCTGTAGGAAAGCGGCCGGACACACTCAGGTAAGAGGATAAGAATAATGCAACCTGATTTCTGGAATGACAAACGCGCGGCGGGCGTTCCCAATGACATCGACCTCTCTGCCTACAAGTCGGTGATCGAGGTCTTCGAGCGCTCCTGCAAAGCCTTTGCCGACCGTCCGGCATTCAGCAACATGGGCATCACCCTGACTTACGCCGAGCTTGAGCGCCAGAGTGCGGCGTTCGCCGGCTACCTGCAACAGCACACCGACCTCAAGCCGGGCGATCGCATTGCGGTGCAGATGCCCAATGTGCTGCATTACCCGATTGCCGTGTTCGGCGCCTTGCGCGCCGGGTTGATTGTGGTCAACACCAACCCGCTGTACACACCGCGCGAGATGCGTCACCAGTTCAAGGACGCCGGCGTGCGTGCGCTGGTGTACCTCAACTTGTTTGGTTCGCGGGTGCAGGAAGTGTGCAGCGATACCGAGATCGACTACCTGATCGAAGCCAAGATGGGCGATTTCATGCCCGCCGCCAAAGGTTGGCTGGTCAACACCCTGGTCGACAAGGTCAAGAAGATGGTTCCGGCCTACAGCCTGCCTCGCGCGGTGTCGTTCAAGCGCGCTTTGTACATGGGCGCTGGCCTGGGCGTGACACGCCACCCGGTGACGCTGGACGATATCGCCGTGCTGCAATACACCGGTGGCACCACCGGCCTGGCCAAGGGCGCGATGCTCACCCACGGCAACCTGGTGGCGAATATGCAGCAGGTGCGCGCTTGCATGTCCCAGACCGGAGAGGACGGCCACCCGCTGATCAAGGAAGGGCAGGAAGTGATGATCGCGCCGTTGCCGCTGTACCATATCTATGCCTTCACGGCGAATTGCATGTGCATGATGGTCTCGGGCAACCACAACGTGCTGATCACCAACCCCCGGGATATCGGTGGCTTTATCAAGGAACTGAAAAAGTGGCGCTTTACCGGGCTGCTGGGGCTTAACACGCTGTTTGTGGCATTGATGGACCATCCTGACTTCAAGTCCCTGGATTTCTCCCACCTCAAGCTCACCAACTCAGGCGGCACCGCATTGATCAAGGCCACCGCCGAGCGCTGGCAGCAGATCACCGGTTGTGCCATCGGCGAGGGCTACGGCCTGACGGAAACCTCGCCGGTGGCCAGCACCAACCCCTACGGCAACAAATCCCGTCTGGGCACCGTGGGCATTCCGGTGCCGGCCACGGCGATGAAGGTGATTGATGACCAGGGCATCGAGTTGCCATTGGGCGAACGCGGCGAGCTGTGCATCAAGGGCCCGCAGGTGATGAAGGGCTACTGGCAGCAGCCGGCCGCGACCGCCGAGGCGCTGGACGCCGAAGGCTGGCTCAAGACCGGTGATATTGCGGTGATCGATGAGGATGGCTTCGTGCGCATCGTCGACCGCAAGAAAGACCTGATCATTGTGTCGGGCTTCAACGTGTACCCCAACGAGATCGAAGACGTGGTGATGGCGCACCCGGCCGTGGCCAATTGCGCAGTGATCGGCGTGCCGGACGAGCGCACGGGGGAGGCGGTGAAGCTGTTTGTGGTGGCGCGTGCCGAAGGGGTGAGCCTTGAGGAGTTGAAGGCGTACTGCAAGACCAACTTCACGGGGTACAAGGTGCCTAAGCACATTGTGTTGCGCGAATCGTTGCCGATGACGCCAGTAGGCAAGATTTTGCGCAGGGAGCTGCGCGATATCGCCTGACCTTGAATTGAAATGCAATAAAAGTGTGGGAGCGGGCTTGCTCGCGAATGCGGTGTATCAGTCGACATAATCAGCGACCAGTACACCGCATTCGCGAGCAAGCCCGCTCCCACATTTGTAGTGCTTTGTCCTGAAAGGCCTATTCCAGGGCCTTTCCAGAGAGAATTTCAGCTACGTTTAAAGCGTGACCAGATATTGTAGGACAGTCGTGTTTATGACCGCGAGGCCCATCTTTGGCTCTAGGCGACCTTTGGCAAAGCTGCTACTCTCGGCGCGCTTTGTGACGTCTCGGCCTGCTTGAAAGCGCCAGATTCACCAAAAAACATACACCAATAATAATCGCATCAAATGCGATGATGAATTCGCGTCGCTGACGTCGCTGAGGAGTGGGCTTCCATGAACGAAGACTTTTGGAAGGATAAGTACCCCGCCGGGATTGCTGCTGAGATCAATCCAGACGAGTATCCGAATATTCAGGCGGTACTGAAGCAGTCCTGCCAGCGCTTCGCCAACAAACCGGCTTTCAGCAACCTGGGCAAGACCATCACCTACGGTGAGTTGTACGAATTGTCCGGCGCCTTCGCTGCCTACCTGCAACAGCGCACCGACTTGAAACCCGGCGATCGCATCGCCGTGCAACTGCCCAACGTTCTCCAGTACCCGGTGGCCGTGTTCGGCGCCATCCGTGCCGGCCTGATCGTGGTCAACACCAACCCGCTGTACACCGCGCGGGAAATGGAACACCAATTCAATGATTCCGGGGCCAAGGCCTTGGTATGCCTGGCCAACATGGCGCACCTGGCGGAAAAGGTCGTGCCCAAGACCGCCGTCAAGCACGTCATCGTTACCGAAGTCGCCGACCTGTTGCCGCCGCTCAAGCGCCTGCTGATCAACAGCGTCATCAAGTACGTGAAGAAGATGGTCCCGGCGTATCACTTGCCCAAGGCGATCAAGTTCAACGACGTACTGGCCAAGGGGCACGGTCAACCAGTCAACGACGCCAGCCCGGCCAGCAGCGATGTAGCCGTGCTGCAATACACCGGCGGCACCACCGGTGTAGCCAAGGGCGCGATGCTCACCCACCGCAACCTGGTCGCCAACATGTTGCAGTGCAAGGCGCTGATGGGGTCTAACCTCAACGAAGGTTGCGAGATCCTGATCACCCCGCTGCCGCTGTACCACATTTATGCCTTCACCTTTCATTGCATGGCGATGATGCTGATCGGCAACCACAACATCCTGATCAGCAACCCGCGCGACCTGCCGGCGATGGTCAAGGAACTGTCGAAGTGGAAGTTCAGCGGCTTTGTCGGCCTGAACACCCTGTTCGTAGCGCTGTGCAACAACGAGGCGTTCCGCAAGCTGGACTTCTCTTCGCTGAAAGTCACGCTGTCCGGTGGCATGGCCCTGCAATTGGCGGCGGCCGAGCGTTGGAAGGCCGTGACCGGCTGTGGCATCTGCGAAGGCTACGGCATGACCGAAACCAGTCCGGTAGCCACCGTGAACCCGATCCAGCACATCCAGATCGGCACCATCGGCATTCCGGTACCGTCCACCGTGTGTAAAGTCATTGCCGATGACGGCACCGAACTCGCCCTGGGAGAAACCGGCGAGCTGTGTGTCAAGGGCCCACAGGTGATGAAGGGCTACTGGCAGCGCCAGGACGCCACCGATGAGATGCTCGACAGCGAAGGCTGGCTGAAGACCGGTGACATCGCGATCATCCAGCCGGACGGCTACATGCGTATCGTCGATCGCAAGAAGGACATGATCCTGGTCTCGGGCTTCAACGTATACCCCAACGAGCTGGAAGACGTGCTGGCAGGCCTGCCGGGCGTGTTGCAGTGCGCGGCCATCGGTGTGCCGGACGAGAAATCCGGAGAACACATCAAGCTGTTCATCGTGGTCAAGCCGGGCGCGACCCTCACCAAGGACCAGGTGATGGAGCACATGCGCGCCAATGTCACCGCCTACAAGGTGCCTAAGGCCGTGGAGTTCCGCGATGCATTGCCGACCACCAACGTGGGCAAGATCCTGCGGCGCGAGTTGCGCGATGAAGAGTTGAAGAAGCTCGGTCTTAAAACGTAGCCGCATGAAAAACCCCGCCGAAGCGGGGTTTTTTATTGAAGAGGGTTACAGGGCAAACTGCGCGAAACCCACGCCAGCACCTGCCGGACGCACATCCTTCAAGAACGAATCCTTATCCGCGCTCAGCTCCAGGGTGATCTCTGGCTTGCGCTTGCCCGCATTACGCACCACCAACCCTTCGATGTGCTCACGCAAAAACGCCGTCGGCACTTTCAGGTGCAGCAACTGGTCAGTCTCGGCGTTGTGCATCAACAGGTGGATCCACTCGTACTGGCCCACGGCAATACGGCCCACCGGCAGGTCGAACCACCAGATGTTGCGTCTGCGGTCCAGGTCGGTGAAGTGGCAGTTGTTGACGCCGAGTACGGCACCGCCCAGTTCGGTGTTTCTACGGGCGATGGCCTGTGCTTTATTGAGTTTCATAACCTTCCTACGAGATCTGTTATTCAGCGTTATAGCCTGAATGTGCCGGCATTCTCGTGGGTTGACGGCAAAACATAAAGCCAAACCTGCCGCTTTCGATCAAATGCGCGGCTAAAAAATTGAAACTCTGCTGAACGGCCTCGGGTCAATCTTTAGGTAGTGACCAAAAACCCTTGATTGTTCTTAGGAGAAATACCATGGGCAGCACAGCGGATAAGGCAAAAGGTTTGGCGAACGAAGCCGTCGGCAACGTCAAGCAAGGTGTGGGTAAAGCCACGGATAACACTAAGCTGCAGACCGAGGGCAAGGTTCAGGAAAAGAAAGGCGAAGCGCAGCAAGCCGTCGGCAAGGCCAAAGATGCGGTAAAGAAAACCGTCGACAAAGCCTGACCCGGCTGACTGCGAATGCGCAGCCACGCGGCCATCCACGGATGGCCGTTTTTGTGTCACCTGATGCGGTTAAAGTTCGAAATTGTTTCAAGGTCGTCAAATAGGCTACCTTGATGTAGAAAACGGCCCCTGAGTCGCCCACGAACTCAACCTTTTTGCGGCGAAAGGAGACGCTATGATTTTTCCGGTTCTCGATGGTCTCAAGCTGCACAAAGTGCTGGTGCGCACCGTCAAGGAATTCGTCGATGACGAAATGCCCACCTACGCCTCGGCACTGGCCTACCAGATGCTGTTCTCGCTGTTTCCCTTCCTGCTGTTCCTGATTGCCCTGATCGGCTTCCTGCACTTGCCGGACTTCTTCACCTGGCTACGCCTGCAATCGGAACTGGTGTTGCCGCCCCAGGCCCTGGAGCAGGTCAACCCAGTGATCGACCAATTGCAGCAATCCAAGGGTGGCCTGCTGTCGGTGGGTATCGTGATCGCGCTGTGGACGGCCTCGGCCGGCGTGCGCCTGATGATGAGTGCGATGAATGCCGCGTATGACGTGGTTGAAGGCCGTCCCATCTGGAAGCGCTTCCCGCTGTCGATTTTCTACACCGTCGGCATCGCCGGCATGCTGTTGGCCGCGGCCGCGCTGATGGTGCTGGGCCCACAAGTGATGGAGTGGCTGGCCGGGCAGATCGGCATGCAAGAGTTCGTGGTCACCCTGTGGACCATCCTGCGCTGGCCGTTGATCGTGATTTTGCTGATGTTCGCCGTGGCCCTCATGTACTACGTGATGCCCGATGTCGAACAGAAATTCCGCTTTATCACCCCAGGCTCGGTGCTGGCAGTGGTGGTGTGGATCGTCGCGTCCCTGGGCTTTGGCTACTACGTCAAAACCTTTGCCGACTACAACGCCATGTATGGCAGTATCGGCGCAATCATCGTGTTGCTCCTGTACTTCTACATTTCCGCCGCCGTGCTGTTGCTGGGCGCGGAGATGAATGCGGTGATCGAACACATGTCCGCCGAGGGCAAGGAGCCAGGTGAAAAAGAGTTCGACGAGCCCGGTCAAACCGATGAAAAACAGCACGTCTCAGGCCTCGGCCGGGATCACTCCAGGCCCACTACCGATGAAGTCTGATCAATGATCCGTGAAATCCTGAAAATGGGCGACGAGCGCCTGCTGCGTATCGCGCCTCCGGTCCCGCCGGAAATGTTCGACAGCCCCGAGCTGTGGCAATTGATCGACGACATGTTTCAGACTATGGAGCACGTGGGGGGCGTCGGCCTGGCGGCACCGCAGATCGGTGTCGACCTGCAACTGGTGATCTTCGGTTTCGAGTCCAGCGAACGCTACCCGGACGCACCGCCGGTGCCGCAGACCATCCTGATCAACCCGCTGATTACGCCACTGAGCCCGCTACTGGAAGAGGGCTATGAAGGTTGCCTGTCCGTGCCCGGTTTGCGGGGTGCGGTGGATCGTTACCAGCAGATTCGCTATGAGGGCTTCGATCCCAAGGGCGAGCCGATCATGCGCATGGCCGAGGGCTTTCATGCGCGGGTGGTGCAACATGAGTGTGATCACTTGATCGGCCGGTTGTATCCGTCGCGGATAACCGACTTCAGCAAGTTCGGGTTTATCGAGGTGATGTTCCCGGACATGGATCCCACCGCCGACGACTGACCCTCGGAAATACAGGGATCCAAATGTGGGTGCGGGCTTGCTCGCCAATGCGGTATATCAGTCCCTCTATCTGTTGACTGACACTACGCATTCGCGAGCAAGTCTGCTCCCACATTGAGTTCGTGTTCAGCTTGGTTATTTTCCAGGTTTGACGAACCGCAACGTCATCCGGTCCGACTCCCCGATCGCCACATACTTCGCCTTATCCTGCTCCCCCAACCTCAGCGTCGGCGGCAATGTCCACACACCACCCGGGTAATCCTTGGTGTCCTTCGGGTTGGCATTCACCTCGCTCTGTCCCGCCAGCTTGAACCCGGCATCCGTCGCCAGCTTCACCACCTGGGCGGTGGTCAGGTAACCGCTGTCCTTGATCGCTTCCAGATCTGCCCCATCCTTGGCGCGATGGTCCTCCACACCCAGCACTCCCCCTGGCTTCAACACCTTGTAGAGCGCACTGAACGTGGCCGGCGCAGTGCCAGCGTCCACCCAGTTATGCACATTGCGGAACGTCAGCACCGCATCCGCCGACGCGGGTTTGCCGAATACCGGCGCCTTGGGATCGAACTCGACGACCTCGGCCTTGCCGTATCGAGCCGGATCAGCCGCGAATTTCTTCTTCAGGTTCGCTTCGGACGTGTGCGCGTAAGCACTGCTGCTCGCGGCCTGAACGGCGGCGATGTAATGCCCGTGATCCTTGAGCAGCGGTGCCAGCACCTCGCTGTACCAGCCACCGCCTGGTGTGATCTCGATCACCCTCTGCTTGGCGCCCAAACCAAAGAATTCCAGGGTCTGTTGCGGATGCCGATAGCCATCGCGGGCGCTGTTGGCCGGGTCGCGCCAACTGCCGGCCAGCACGCTCTGGTATTGCTTGGCAGTGACAGGTGCATCGGCCGCCTGGCTCAAGGCCGGAGTGAGGAGGGCGGTGAGGGAGAGAACTGCAAGCGTCGTTTTCATGATCATCCTGTATAGGGCCACTGTGCCGCCGAGGCTAGCATGAGGCCGGCAGGTGCTGATCACACATTATCCGAGGTCGACCTCACTAAACGATCTAAGCCCATCGCGATCATCGGTTTGTTACGTTTGTAGCGAACCCACCGCTCGCTGAGGGACTGCGGCAGCACCGTGTCCTGGGTGAAACCCATGCGCTGGTACACCCCCTCAAGATCCGGATGACACAGCAACCACACCGTACCTTCCGCATCCGCTACCGCCGCCTCAATCAGTTGCACCGCCAGCCCCTGACCGCGATAGGCAGGGTCGACAAACACCCCGGTCAGCCACTGCCCGCCGACCACCGGTGTCAGGCACAACCCGGCTACGATCTCGCCTTCGCGCGCCACCCACAAACGCCCGCCCTTGAGCGCCTTCATCGATGAATTGTGACTGCGATAAAATTTGTTCAGCAGCGGCCACAAGGGCTCTGCCAGAGGTGCGATGTGAAATTCGGGCATGGTGTCAGGCTGGGTTATCAAGGGCCGCAGATTATAAACGCCTTCTGCCGGGCAATAGGTGGTATACCCACTACTACATCCCCTGTCAGTGGAGTACGCATCATGGCCAAAGGTATGGATTCAAAGAAAGCCGCGAAGAAAAAACCGGCGAAAACCGCGGACGAAAAACGCGCCGACAAAAAAGCCAAGAAATCCGAGACAGGCCTGTTCGGTCACTGAGTTACAAGCTTAGAACCAAACGATCTGCAAGATTTTTCCGCCTCATTGCACAGAGCAGGAAACACCTGCTCTGAGCTGCCGATGGCCAACTATCTTGATGTGACCCAACGCCGGGAAATCGAAGTCCTGGCCACCACCTTTACCGCAAGAACCGAATGGCCGACCTGGCTGCTGTTGATCGGCGTTTATACCGGCTGGTCTGCCGTGATCCTCGGCAGCCACTGGCTGGGCCTGTGGATGAGTACCCTGTTGCTGGTTCCCCTGGTGACGCTGTGGCTGTCGGTGCAACACGAATTGCTCCACGGCCATCCCACCCGCTCGCTGCTGCTCAATAAAATCCTCGGCTACGCCCCTTTCGCCGTGTGGTATCCCTACACGCTGTACCGCAACAGCCACTTGCTGCACCACAACGATGAAGACCTGACCCTGCCAGGCATCGACCCGGAAAGCCGCTACCTCAACCAGCAGCAATGGGACAACAGCTCGCTGTTCGAGCGCGGCGTGCATTGGTTGACCAAGACCGTGCTCGGTCGTTTCCTGCTGGCCGCACCGTTGGCGATAGGCCGACTGGCCCGTCACCAACTCCAGCGTCTGCCCCAGGTGTGGCCGATGTGGCTGGCCCATGGCGTCGTCACCCTACTGATGCTGAGTTTCATCGCTTACTACAGCGCGCTCTCGGTGTGGCATTACGTGCTGCTGGTCAGCGTGCCGGCCTTGTCCCTGGCGTCGATCCGTTCTTACTATGAGCACCGCCCGCACCCTCAGCCGGAACAACGCACGGTGCTCAACGAAGCGTCGTGGCCGTGGACCTGGCTGTTTCTCAACAACAACTTGCATCTGGTGCACCACGACTTGCCGAAGCTGCCCTGGTACTTGCTGCCCACGGTCTACCATGCCCGCCGCGAACAATGGGTGGCGCGCAGCGGCGGCTTTCTGGTGCAGGGCTACGGCCAGTTGATCAGTCGTCATGGCCTCAAGGCCATCGACAGCCCCCGGCACCCTTTTGCGTGAGAGATGACCATGAGTGACCACTATGCCGAGCTGCTGATGTATGTGGCGCCTGAGCCGATCAACCAGGCCAATCAGCATTGGATTGTGCGCATCCTCCAACACCTGAACCTGGGGCGGCGCGACGCCGATCATCTCGACCTGCCCGGTCTGTGGCTCGCGCCTGAATTAATCGTGACCCAGACCTGTGGTTATCCGCTGATGACCCAACTGCGCGGCCAGGTTAGTATCATTGGCCGCCCGCGCTACGAGTTGCCCCACAGCAGCCAGGGAGAACATTGCAGTCTGTTGCTGACCCGCGATGACAACCCGCGCCACATCCTGGCAGATTTCTACGACAGCCGAGGCGTGATCAACGGCTACGATTCCAACAGCGGCATGAACCTGCTGCGCGAACGACTGGCACCTTTGCAACGCGATGGGCGTTTCTTCGCCAACGTCGCCATCAGCGGCGCCCACCGCGAAAGCTTGCGCTGGCTGCGGGACGACCGCGCCGACCTCGCCGCCATCGACAGCGTCACCTACGACTACCTGGCCCGCTTCGCGCCGCAGGAAGTGGCAGGGCTGCGCATTGTCACCCGCAGCGCGCCGAGCCCGACCTTGCCCTATATCGGCCCGGTGGGCTTAAGCGATGAACACGTGGTTCAGATCCGTCAGGCCATGAACCAGGCGCTGCAGGATTTACCGCAAGTGGCTGAGACAATGGGTTTGCAGGAGGTACTGCCAGCCAGCGAAGACGACTACCAAGTACTGTTGAACTACCAGCAGCAGGCCGCCAGCGCCGGTTATGCGATGCTTCAATAGGGTTATATAAAAATGCCTTTTAAATATTATTAAAGAATAAGCAGCCTTGCTAGGATCGCTGCACCGGAACACCGGACATATCGCGCAACCTACTCAGATGGAGCCACTATGTCCGGCGCCGACACTTCTCACAGCGACTACGTGGGCGGATTGTTCCGCAGTCATTACGACTGGCTGTGCAGCCGTTTGCACCGCCACCTCGATTCCCGTGCCCACGCCGAAGACATCGCCGCCGACACTTTCGTGCAGCTTTTGAGTGCGCCGGATGTAGTACCCATCCGCCAACCTCGTGCCTTGCTCACCACCATTGCCCAGCGTCTGATGTATCAGCTGTGGCGGCGTCGTGACCTGGAGCGCGCTTACCTTGATGCAGAGGGGGTCGACGAGACGCAGTCTCCCGAAGATCTGGCACAACGACTCCAAGCCCTGCAGGCAATCGATCACCTGCTCGACGGCTTGCCAGGCAAAGTCAGGGCGACGTTCCTGGCGTCACAACTCAATGGCCTGACTTATCCGCAAATCGCTGCCGAGCTGGGGATTTCCCAGCGCTCGGTCAGTAACCACATGGCGCACGCGTTCAAGCGTTGTCGGCATCCCACGTTTGGCGTCTGAGCCTAGCACTGAAAATCCTACGAGGCGGTCCATGAAAACCATCAAAAAACTGCTTGGCAGCTCGCTGCTGGCACTCGCCGTCCTGGCCCAACAAGCCCCTGCCGCCGAAGTGGTCAAACCGATCCACTTTGGCGATATCAGGTGGGAAAGCGGCAGCCTGATCACCGAAGTGCTGCGCCTGATCGTCGAAAAAGGCTATGGCTTGCCCACCGACACCTTGCCCGGTAGCACCGTGAGCCTGGAAGCTGCGTTGGCCAAGGACGATATCCAAGTGATCGGTGAAGAGTGGGCGGGGCGCAGTCCGGCGTGGGTCAAGGCTGAAAGTGAAGGCAGAGTGTTTGGCCTGGGTGACACCGTCAAGGGCGCCACCGAAGGCTGGTGGGTACCCGAATACGTCATCAAGGGCGATGCCGAACGCGGGATCAAGCCGCTGGCGCCGGACCTCAAATCGGTGACCGATCTTTCGCGCTACAAAGACGTGTTCCGCGATCCCGAAGACCCGGCCCGTGGCCGCTTCCTCAATAGCCCGACCGGCTGGACATCAGAGATAGTCAACAGTCAGAAACTCAAGGCGTATGGCTTGACCGACAGCTTCGTCAACTTCCGCACCGGTTCCGGCGCGGCACTGGATGCCGAAGTGGCGTCGTCTATCCGACGCGGTAAACCTGTACTGTTCTACTACTGGTCGCCAACGTCGCTGCTGGGCCGTTTCAAACTGATCAAACTTGAAGAGCCACCGTTCAATGCCGACGCCTGGAAAACCCTGGCCGATGCCAATAATCCGCACCCTATCGGCACCCGTTCAATGCCTTCGCACCTGGCAATTGGCGTGTCTGCGCTATTCAAGGCGCAGTATCCGCAACTGGTGACGTTTTTTGAAAAGGTCGACCTGCCGATCGACCTGCTCAATAGCATCCTTGCGCAGATGAGTGAGAAACGTGAACAACCGCGCCAAGTGGCGCTGGCGTTCCTCAACGAGCAACCGCAGATCTGGCAGCAGTGGGTGCCGGCAGAAATAGCGGCAAAGGTCAGGGCCGAGCTCTAATGTTGAGAGTCCTCGCCACTGCCCTCTAACCCAATGAAGACCAAATGTGTGGGCATTTCAGCTTGTCGGCTCTCGGTGTCCAACGCCGCGATCACTGCCGGACGCTGACCGACCCGTTGTTGAAACGCCTCAAGTGCTGGCCATTCGCGCAGATCAATAGCGTGAAAGGCCGCCCAGCGCAGCACCACGAACAGGTACGCATCGGCCACCGAGTACTGCGCACCCAGCAAATAGTCCTGGCGTTCCAGCGTCTGCACCAACACCGCGAAGCGCTTGAACAAAGTCGCCTGGAACACGGCCCGCACCTCGCCCTGAATCGCAGCATTGAAGAACACCGCCAACCCGCCGTGCACTTCGGTGGCGATAAAATTCAGCCATTCCTGCAATCGCACGCGCTCCCAGCTGCCATTGGCCGGCGCCAGGGCGGCGGCGGGTTTCAAGTCGGCCAGGTATTGCAGGATAGCGCTGGCCTCGGTCAGCACCTGGCCGTTGTCCAGTTTCAGCGCGGCCACGTAGCCCTTGGGGTTGATCTGCAGGAAGTCTTCGCCATCGGCAGTAGTCTTGGCTTGATTGTCTACCCGCACCAGATCGAACGGCAGCGCCAGTTCGCGCAGCACGATATGCGGCGCGAGGGAACAGGCGTGGGGGAAGAGGTACAGTTTCATCTGGGGCAGCTCCGTTGAATTTGCGCCAGTCTCGCGGGCATGGCACCTTGCGTAAAATTAAACGTTCAGACCCCTGCCATAAGGATTGCTACTGCCATGATGAACCTGATGCACTGGCGTCTGCTGGTGGCCGTGGCCGATCACGGCAGCATTACCGCTGCCGCCGAGCGCGTGGGCATGACTCAATCCGCCGCCAGCCAGGCCATGGCCGGCATGGAGGCGACGCTGGGTGCGCAGCTGTTTACCCGCGAACCGCGCAAGACCTTGCCCACCGCGTTGGGCCTGAGTGTGATCGAGCAGGCGCGGGTAATGCTTGGGGCTTTGCAGACGATTCGTAGCACTGTGGATGACGCCAGGCCCATGTTGCGTGGGACAATTCGCATCGCCAGTTTCCCCATGGTGCTGGCGACATATCTGACACCCGCGTTGCAGCGTTTTGCCCAGCTCTATCCGGGTATCGAGGTCACTACCCTGGATGTCACCGACAACGAAGTGCTCACGCTGCTCGACACCGGCCTCATCGACCTGGGCGTGGTGCTCAATCCCAAGCCCGCGCTTAATGCGACGGTGTTGGGCCGTGATTTCTGGATGGCCGTGCTGCCAGTGGACCATGCGCTGGCGCAACGCCCGGCGGATGCCACGGTGTCGCTTGAGGAGTTGCTTGAGCAGCCATTCGTGCTCGCCACGGGTGGCTGTACCGCTAATGCACGTAGCCTGGGGGCCGCGGCGGGGCTGACCCTGCGCGATATCCGCGTTGAGGTGCGCGAATGGAACAGTGCCTTCAGCCTTGTGCGTGAGGGCATCGGTGTCACTCTGGTGCCGGAAATGGCCTTGCCGGCCCAGCGCAAGGGCCTGCGCGTGATGGCGCTGAATGTGCCGCTGCACCGTGAATTTGCCTTGGTCGGTGCGCCGGATCGCCCACCGTCAGCGGCTGCCCTGGCATTATTAAAAATGCTGGCAGACTAGTGGCCTTGCATAGCGCCAAGCCCTGTCTATGCGGTTTTGCAGTGGTGGCCGACGAAGTACGCAGCCTGGCGGCGCGGACCAGCCAGGCGACGGTGGAAATCGTCGATGTGGTGCGCAAGAACCACGACCTGTCGCTGAGTGCGGTGTCGAGTATGCAGTCGAGCTTGAGCCGCACGGGCTTGGGAGTGGAATTGGCGAACGAAGCGGGGCAGGTGATCCTGGAGATTCAGGAAGGGTCACGGCATGTGGTAGATGCGATCGGGCAGTTCAATTCGACCCTACAACTTCAGTAACACTGAGCGGGACAAGCCCGCTCACTACAGGTCGAACAAGATTAGATCGCAGCCAGGGTTTCTTTCACGGTCTGCGCCTGCGGCTCAGCCGTCTTCGCCGCTACCTGCTGCTCTTGCTGCTGCTTCAAACGCTCTGCCACTTGCTTGGAAATCGCGTCTTGCTTTTCCTGGGACATGTTCTGCACGTCCGCCTCGGTCAAACCCTGTTCCTTGAGCAACTGCTCACGGATACGCTCGGCCGGGGATTTGTTCATGTAGTCAGTGAACTCGGAGCGCGCGGTGCTGGCGGTCGAACCGGTCTTGGGCACTTCGGGCGTCGCGGTGGAGGCAGTGACGGCTTCAGTGGTGGTCTGCAACTGCACGCGGGTCTTGGCGAAGGCCTCGTCGATACGGTCGTTGGCCTTGTCCAGTTCCTTCTGCGCGGCCGGCACGGTCACGCTCTGTTGCGCGGCTTGCAGGGCACCGCTGTACAGCGCGCTGGCAGCGGCGTTGGCGGGGTCCATGTCGGGCCGTTTGAGTTGTTGAACGGTCGACACGGCTTGGGTGTTGTTGTTAACCAGCATGATCGGTCACCTGGGGAAATGTTCGGTGCCACAGGTGGAGCAAATAGCGTGCCGAGGAGCAAACCCCTTGAAAACGGGGGGAACGGAAAATGAGAGCGGCAATGAATGGCCCCGCAAGGCCATCCTTTGCCGGGGGCATCTGTCAAACAGTGAAAATGTCAAACGACCCTTCAAACGAATGTTCTGTGCCATCCACATCAGCCTGGACACTGTATGTCCCCGACGCAGAACCCTGTTGTTCGTCAAACGCTGACAGGTCGAGCGTGCCGCTTTTGGCTCGATAGCTTGTACGCTGACCACTACTTGTCTGTCGAAAGTAGGCCACTTCCACCTCATCGGGCCAAGGCTGTGGCACTGGGGTGGGGCCCAGACTCACATTTCTGGGGAAATTGATTTGAATACCGATGAAATTGCCACCGGTGACTGCTTGGATACCAAACAGGGTGATGCCTCTATTGCCTGTAGGTGACTGACGATAGTCGACGGCGGTGGTATCTATGGCGCCTTCAAAGCCAGTGGATTTCAGCCAGCCTGCTGACGCCCGTTCTTCGTTGTTCTGTTCCATTGTCCTGCTCCTTCCCTTCACGTGGCAGCGTTCCCTATGGTTCGCCTATCAAGCAGTAAAACGTTGGTAACAGGCGGGGTCTACTGTCATAGCTGACAGGTATTTGGTTGGGCAGACGAACGGCAGAGGTGTCTCCCCCAGTCAGTGAGCGATGTTCTCCAACGCCAGGTTCCGCGTACGCGGCCCGAACCAACTGATGGTGATCATCACGATCAACATGCTGCTGGCAATGAACGCCAACACGCCTGGTGTGCCCAGGTGTTCGAGAATGAAGCCGATCAACAAACTGCTGAACACCGTGGACAAACGGCTGAACGAATAGCAGAAGCCCACCGCCCGCGCCCGGATGTTGGTGGGGAACAATTCACTTTGGTACGAGTGATAACTGAAGCTCAACCAGGCGTTGCAGAAAGTGATCATCACCCCACAGATCACCAGCCCCACCGCCGTGGTTTGCAGGGCAAACAGGCTGCCGAAGATCATCGCGCCCAACGCCGAGCCGACGATCTGCCATTTGTTTTCAAAACGGTTGGCCACCTTCACGAACAGCAGCGGCCCCAGTGGGTAGGCGAGGGTGATGATGAAGGCGTAGAGCAAACTGTGGGTCACACTGACGCCCTGGCCCGACAACAACGCCGGTAGCCAGTTGCCAAAGCCGAAGAAACCGATGGCCTGGAACACATGGAACACGATCAGCATCAAGGCGCGGCGGCGGTAAGGGGGCTGCCAGATATCGGCAAAGCGGCCGCTGCCTTGCACGCTGACAGCTTCGGGTTCGGGCTCATCCAGGGGTTTGCCATGATCTTTCTGGCAGCGCGCTTCGAGGTTGTCCATGATCAGGCCGGCCTCTTCGAAACGCCCTTTTTGTGCAAGCCAACGCGGCGACTCCGGCAAACGCTTGCGCAATTGCCAGATAAACAGCGCAAACACGGCGCTCGACAACACCACCCAACGCCAGCCCGACACACCGAACGGTGCCTGTGGCACCAGCCACCACGACATCAACGCCACCGCCGGCACTGACAGGAACTGGATGAAAAACGCAAAGGCAAACGCCGAACTGCGCATGCGCTTGGGCACCAGTTCCGAGAGGTATGCGTCGATGGTCACCAGTTCGATGCCCAGTCCAATGCCCACCAAAAAGCGCATGCAGATGATGCCCACCGCTGATGTCTGAATGCCCATCAACACCGTGGCGACGGTGTACCAGATCAAGGCAAAGGTGAAGATCGCCCGCCGCCCGAAACGGTCGGCGATGGGGCTGAGCAGGCTGGCGCCGAGGAACAGACCAAGGAAGGTCGCCGAGGCGAAGGCGGCCTGGTCGGAGAAACCAAACACGCCTTCACTGCCGGTGTGGAAAATCCCATCGCTGATCAGACCGGGGCTGATGTAGGCGGTCTGGAACAGGTCATACAGCTCGAAAAAACCGCCAATCGACAGCAGCGCCACCAGGCGCCAGACGGTGGCGACGGCAGGCAGGCGGTCGATGCGTGCGCTGATATGGGCGGCGCGGATGGGGTCGATGCCGTCGGCGGCAGAGAGTGCGGGCATGGGGAAACTCAATAAGTGATCGGAATATCGAATGCTTGAAACGCGTCATCCTGGGGATGGTAACCCAGCACCCGCATGGTTTCGCTCAAGTCCAGGCGCTTGAAACGGTTATTGGAAATGCCATGGGCGATCAAGTGTTTCACGCCCTCGGCTTCCACCGAACGTTGCAGCAACTGCACCGCATCCCGCGGGCTGAGCCAGGCGCTGAGGTCGCGGGCGTTGTTGAGGGCGTGGGTTTCGGGGAATTCGAAGGCGCCGATGCGCAGGGCAATCGTCGACAACGGGGTTTTTGCCGCATAGAAACCGCAGAGCGCTTCGCCGTAGCATTTGCTCACGCCATACAGGTTGGCGGGCATCACCGGCATGCCGGGCGTGATCTGGCGGTCGACCGGGTAGCCTTCGATGGTTTGCGCGCTGCTGGCGAATACCAGGCGTTTTACCCCGGCGGCCACGGCGGCTTCGAACAGGTAGGTGGTGGCAAGGATGTTGTTGGGCAGCAGTTCGTCGAACGACGCGCTGGCATGGGGGATGCCGGACAGGTGCACGATCACGTCGATGCCGTCGAGCAATGCCGCCAGGCTGGATTTGTCGCTGAGGTCGGCGTGTACGAAGCGGTGTTCGCCCAAGTCAAAATCCGGCGCGAGACGGTCGGTGAGGGTGAAGCGGTAGCGGTCTTTCGAGGCTTCGAAAAATGTCCTGCCGATTCTGCCGCAGGCGCCGGTGAGCAGTACGTTGAGTCCTTTCACGCGGTAGTCCTTGTTTAGTTATGGCCGTCGAGGGCGAAAGTCTGGAAGCCTTTGTGCTGGCTCAGCCGCTGATAGTACGCGGCAATGGCCGGGTAGGGCGGGCGTTCCATAGGCGTCATCTGCCAGCGGTGCACCGAGAGGCCGATCAGGATATCGGCGAGGGTGAATTCATCACCGGCCACGTAAGCGTTTGTGCGAACGAGCTGTTGTTCCAGAATGCCCATCTTGTCGTTCCAGACCTGCACAGCAGCGGCGATCTGCGCGGCGTCCAGCCCATCCGGGTTATTACGCACCAAGGCAGTGAACGCATCGCCCCAGGCGCGGTTGAGTTCGATGGCTTGCCAGTCAATCCATTGCTCGACCCGGGCCCGCGGCGCGGGTTCGGCGGGCAGCAGGTCATGCCGTTGGTAGAGGTTCACGAGGTAGCGGCAGATGGTGTTGGACTCCCACAGCACGCCGTGGTCGTCGATCAGCACCGGCACCTGGGCGTTGGGGTTCAGGGCGAGGAAGTCGGCGGACTGGGTGGGCTTGAAGCCGATACCCCAGTCTTCGCGCTGGTAATCGATGCCCAGTTCCTGGCAGGTCCAGAGTACTTTGCGCACGTTGATGGAGGACGCGCGGCCCAAGATTTTCAGTGAGTGTCCCATGGTGCTTCCCTGGCGGTGGCAAGGGGTTCAATTTAGCAGGGACATCGAGGCGGCGCGAGACCGTTATCAGGCACTGGTGGCAAGAGCACTTTTAGAGGACAAAGTGTTCCTGCCACTTTAAGAACGCGCATTTTTTAATATCAAGGGCCGGAGAGCGTAACGGTCCCATTCGTAACTTTTATCGTCGGCTCACCTGGCCTGCCATCCGTATCGAACTCAAATGTCGCGTCAATTTCGGTGTTGGCGAAATCAATACTATTCAAGTTGAAGGTTCCGGTCTTGGCATAGTGGTTATATTGACTATCTGGGTAGGCGTGGAAAATGTAGGCGCCCACATCTTCGTCGCTATCGGGGGCACCGATAGAGTAAGTGCCAGGGACGATATTTTTTTTTATGTAAAACAATACTGCGCGGTCCCTTGATTTGGTGGTTGCGAAAATCTGGTATCGCTTACCCGTATCTAGCAAATTCACTTCATCAGAAGTGAATGGCAAGGGGGTGACGGATACATTACAGCCGACAACTCCTTTGGCGAGTAGTGATGGAGTGGATGTTTGAGAGGGCATGGCAAGGTCCTTTTCGGTGAGTTTCAAGCGTCAGGACGATCTCGTCGACGCTTCACTTATAAGGCCCTGATGCGCGGGTGACTACTGTCAAAGTTGACAGGTGTGGAAAGGAGAATCTGCCCTGTTGGCTCAGAATGCAGGCAGCAAACCCCTTACGTACTCTCCCGTACCTGCAACTCAAACCCCATATCCACCACCGGCTTGGCGATCTTGTTACCTGCCATGATCGTCAACAAGTGCTCCGCCGCACGCCGCCCAATCGCTTCACGCGGGGTGCTGATGCTGCTCAGGCGCGGCACCATGAAGGATGAGGCGGGCAGGTCGTTGAAACCCAGCACGGCCACGCGCTCCGGCACTTTGATGCCGTGGCGCAGGGCTTCCAGCAAGGCGCCCTGGGCCAGGTCGTCGTTGCCGAAGAAGATCGCATCCACGTCAGGGTGGGCGGCCAGCAATTGTAAGAACAACTCGCCACCCAATCCTACGGAAGAGGGGCGCGGTGTCAGCAGTTCCAGCGCCGGGTCGTACAGGCCGGCCTGTTGCAGTGCCCGACGGAAACCTTCGCCGCGCAGCAATGTGCGTTGGTCCAACTGCGCGCCGATATAGGCCAGGCGTTTGTACCCACGGGACAACAGATGCGCCGCCGCCGTTTCGCCCGCGCTCAATTGCGAGAAACCCACGCAGTTCACCCCGGCGTTCGGGTCCAGGTCCATCATATAGACGCAGGGCACATTGCTGGCCTCGACCATCCGTCGGGCACTTTCCGTGCGATCAAACCCGGTCAGTAACAAACCCCGTGGCTGGTAGGCCATGTAGTTGCGCAGCAGGTTTTCTTCTTCATCGCGCGAATAGTGGGAGTTGCCGATCAGCACTTCAAAGCCCTTGGGCCGCAGCACCTGGTGGATGGCTTCGAGGGTTTCGATAAACAGCAGGTTGGACAGCGATGGCACCAACACCACCACCGAATGGCTCTGGGCCGAGGCCAGCGCGCGGGCGGCGGGGTTGACCACGTAGTTGAGTTCGGCAGCGGCTTGCTGCACTTTTTCCACCAGTTCGGTGGCCACGGTGCTGATGCCACGCAGGGCACGGGAGGCGGTAATCGGGCTGACGCCGGCGAGGCGGGCGACTTCGTTAAGGGTCGGGCGACCCGTGGTACGCAATTTTTTATCGTTCTTGGAGGTCATCAGGCGGCTTGCCAAACAAAAATCGAGGCACTAAGGTAGCGCTGTCTCCAAATGGCTGCAAATGCTTGAACTTTGGGTTGCCTGATCCGGTTCAAATGATTGGAGCGGATGCACGCGTCACTCCATAAAAATGACAAGACGGCGCGGGAAAGCCTGTTTTTGCACTAGCCTTACAGCGTGCAAAGGTAGCGCTATCTGCGTCCTGAGGTGTTTCATGAGTCAACCTGTTACCGCCCTGGTCATTATGGGTGTTTCCGGCTGCGGCAAGTCCAGCGTCAGCGAGGCCCTGTGCCGCCTGAACGGTGCCACCGCCATTGAAGGCGACAGCTTTCACCCCGCCGCCAATATCGAAAAGATGAGCGCCGGCCACCCCCTCAACGACGACGACCGCGCCGGCTGGCTCGACATCCTGTGCGATGAACTGCGCCGTTCGCTCAAAGCGGGCGAGCATCCCGTGCTCACCTGTTCCGCCCTGAAAAAGAAATACCGCGATCATCTGCGCGAAGCCGCACCGGGCCTGGGTTTTGTCTTTTTGGAGCTGACCCGCGCCGTGGCCGCCGACCGCGTGTCCCATCGCCCCGGCCATTTCATGCCAGCCAGCCTGATCGACAGCCAGTTCGCCACCCTTGAATCGCCCAAAGGCGAGCCGCTGACCCTGGCCCTCAACGCCAGTGAAGACAGCGTCGAGGAACTGGCAGAGCAGACCAACGCCTGGTGGCTGCAACACGGCTTTGAACCAACCCATTGATTTTTTGCCGGAAAAGATAGCGCTATCCCCGGCAGGAAATTCAACACCCGCTTTAATAACAACAACAAACAGGAGAGATCCCCCATGTTTGGCATGTCCCACGAGTCCTACCTGCTGCTTGATGCAGTGGTCACTATCATCGGGTTGATCGTTCTGATCACCAAGTTCAAGGTGCACCCGTTCATCGCCCTGATCATCGCGGCCGGCTTCCTCGGCCTGACCTCGGGCATGCCCGTGGACAAGATCATCAAGGCGTTCCAGGACGGTTTTGGCGGGGTGCTCGGCTTTGTCGGCATCATCCTCGCGCTGGGCACGATGCTCGGCAAGATGATGGCCGAATCCGGTGGTGCCGATCAGATCGCCCAGACCTTGATCCGCGCCTTCGGCAAAGAGAAGGTCCAGTGGGCCATGATGTTCGCCGCGTTCCTGGTGGGCATCCCGCTGTTCTTCGAGATCGGCTTTGTGCTGCTGATCCCGCTGGTGTTTATCGTCGCGCGCCGCACCGGCGTGTCGCTGATCAAGATCGGTATCCCGCTGCTCGCCGGTCTATCGGCGGTACACGGCCTGGTGCCACCGCACCCGGGCCCGCTGCTGGCCATCGGTGTGTTTGGCGCTGACATCGGCAAGACCATCCTCTACGGCCTGATCGTCGCACTGCCGACCGCCATCATCGCCGGCCCGATCTTCGGTACGTTCATCGCCAAATACATTCCGGGCAACCCGTCCCAGGAACTGGTCGACCAACTGGCCCGCGAGACTGATAACAAGTCGCTGCCAAGCTTCGGTATCACACTGGTCACCGTGTTGTTGCCGGTGTTCCTGATGCTGCTGAAAACCTTCGCCGACATCGCGTTCGCCGAAGGCAATGTGGTGCGCAACTGGATGGACATGATCGGTCACCCGATTACCGCGCTGCTGCTGGCGCTGCTGCTGTCGCTGTACACCTTTGGTCATCGCCAGGGTATCCACTCCAAGCAGATCCTCAAGCTGCTCGACGCCAGCCTGGCGCCGACCGCGGCGATCATCCTGATCATCGGCGCCGGTGGCGGTTTCAAGCAGATGCTGGTGACCAGTGGCGTGGGTGACGTGATCGGCCACATGGCGGTGAACGCACAGATCAACCCGATCCTGCTGGCGTGGCTGGTGGCGGCGGTGATTCGTGTGGCGACCGGTTCGGCCACGGTGGCCACCATTACTGGCGCGGGCATCGTGGTGCCGGTGGTGGGGATGATTCCAGGGGTTAACCGTGAGTTGCTGGTATTGGCGACGGGGGCGGGTTCGTTGATCCTGTCTCACGTCAACGATGCGGGGTTCTGGCTGGTGAAGCAGTACTTCAACATGACCGTGGCCGAGACGTTCAAGACCTGGACGGCGATGGAAACCATCCTGTCTATCGTGGCCCTGATCTTTATCATGTTGCTGTCGCTGGTGGTCTAACAGGCACACCATCAAGCTGGGGTGAAAACCCAATCCAAATGTGGGAGCGAGCAAGCCCGCTCCCACAATTTTAACCACATTCCAACAGGTGGTTCGGGTCAGGCTTTGGTGACCAGCCCATCCGCCCGGAACATCCCACGAATCCCCCGCACCGCCTGGCGAATCCGGTCCTGGTTCTCGATCAGCGCAAAGCGTACATGGTCATCGCCATACTCGCCAAAGCCGATGCCTGGCGACACACACACCTTCGCCTCAAGCAGCAATTTCTTGGCGAACTCCAGCGAACCCATGGCCGCATATTGCTCGGGAATCTTTGCCCAGACGTACATCGATGCCTTTGGATTCTCGACCATCCAGCCCAGCTCATGCAGGCCCTTGACCAGCACATTACGGCGCTGGCGGTACTGCTCGGCGATGTCTTTCACGCACTGCTGATCGCCTTCCAATGCAGCAATCGCCGCCACTTGCAGCGGGGTGAAAGTGCCATAGTCGTGGTAACTCTTGATCCGCGCCAGGGCGTTGACCAGTTCCGGGTTGCCCACCATGAAACCAATGCGCCAGCCGGCCATGTTATAGCTCTTGGACAGGGTGAAAAACTCCACCGCAATGTCCTTGGCACCCGGCACCTGCATGATCGACGGGGCTTTCCAGCCGTCGTAGACGATGTCGGCATAGGCCAGGTCGTGGACCACCAGCACGTCGTATTGCTTGGCCAGCGCAATCACACGTTCGAAGAAGTCCAGTTCCACGCACTGCGCGGTGGGGTTGGACGGGAAACCGAGGATCATCATCTTCGGCTTGGGGATCGAGCCGCGAATCGCCCGTTCCAGCTCCGCGAAGAAGTCCACACCGGGAATCAGTGGCACCGAACGCACCTGGGCGCCGGCAATCACCGCGCCGTAGATGTGAATCGGGTAACTCGGGTTGGGCACCAGCACGGTGTCGCCTTGGTCCAGGGTGGCCAACATCAAGTGTGCCAGGCCTTCCTTGGAACCGATGGTGACGATGGCTTCCGACTCGGGGTCGATGTCCACTTCATAACGGTCCTTGTACCAGCGCGAAATCGCCCGGCGCAGACGCGGAATGCCTTTGGAGGTGGAGTAGCCATGGGTGTCTTCGCGCTGGGCGACTTGCACAAGTTTTTCGACAATATGCGGCGGCGTGGCACCGTCAGGGTTGCCCATGCTCAAGTCGATGATGTCTTCGCCACGCCGACGCGCAGCCATCTTCAGCTCGGCAGTGATATTGAAAACGTAAGGGGGGAGTCGATCTATGCGCGCAAAGCGGCGCGGCGAACCAAGGTCTGCCATTGTTGCCTCGAAGTACGTAAGCGCCCGGAACCGTCCGAGCGACGTCGGCCACTGCGGTGGCCTGCGGGACGGACAATACGGGCGATGATGGCCCTTTGTCCAGATTCTAGGAAAATTTTCTGCATGGAGCTCAGCGTGGATATGCCCCTATACTCGATGCGGGTTTGTTCCCTCATAAGAAGGAGACTGTTCGTATGGATCAGCAGACAAAGCAACCGTTAGAGCCACGCATGGAAGCCGGTAAAGCCCTGGTGATCGCCGGGGTGCAAGGGCGTTATTCGAAGGCCACCGTGGGCGATATCCCCAAGCTGTGGGAGTTGTTCGATACTTGCATCAAAGACATCAAGAAGCGCGTTGGCGGTGTGACCTATGGTGTTTGTCATAACCCCAAGCAGGGCGAATTCGACTACATGGCCGGTGTCGAAGTCCCGACCAAAGCCGATGTGCCGAGCAACTTCGAGTACATCGAAATCTCACCACTCAACTACGCCGTATTCCCACATTGCGGGCCGGTGCAGGCGCTTGAGCAAACGTACGAACGCATCATGTTCGAGTGGCTGCCGCACTCGGGGTACAAAGTGATGGGCGCGGATTTCGAGCGCTACAGCGCCGATTTTGATGCGCGCAAGGGCACCGGTACGGTGGAGATCTGGTTGCCGGTAGGTGAAAGAGGCTGACCGCAACCCTGCAGGCGCCAGCAAGCCGGCGCCTGCAGGTGAATCAATACAGCGTACTTCTGACCCGCTCCGGCATCTCCCGGTCATACGCCTCGGCGTCAAACTGCCCATCATTGAGGCGCTTGTGAAACGCCCCCGCCGAGGGCAGTGCCGAGCGGTCCAGGTGCTTCTCGGGGTTCCAGCAGTCCGAGCGTACAAAGGCCTTGGAACAGTGGAAATACGCGGCCTCCACCTGCACCAGAATCACCGACCGCGCCGGTTTTCCATTCACCGCAAAACTCTCCAGCAGTTCAGGCTCGATGGAGATCTGCGCCCTGCCATTCACGCGCAAGGTCTCGCCAATACCCGGAATGATGAACAGCAAGGCAATGCGCGGGTCCTGCACCAGATTGCGCAAGGTATCCAAGCGGTTGTTGCCCGGTCGATCCGGAATCGCCAGGGTGTGCTCATCTACAATCCGCACGAAGCCCGGCACATCACCGCGTGGCGAACCGTCGATACCGTCGGGCCCGGACGAACTCACCACCACCAACGGCGAAGCCCGTACCATGGCTTGGTAATCCTCGTTGAGAAACGGGATTTCCTTGCGCACGGCGCGCTCGTGGGGGAGGCCGTAGAGGGCTTCGAGTTGTTCGAGAGTTGTCAGCATGCTTACCGCCTCCTTATCGTTCAAAATACCAACGCCAGCCGGCGCTCATACCCAATCCGGCCCTTATACGCCTCCCCGCTATCCACCCACCCAGCCTTCAAATACAAGCCCATCGCCGCCACGTTGTCCGTATCCACCGACAACTCCAGCCCCTTGATCTGAGGCCACGCCTGCAATGCCGCTGCGGGCAGCGCCTGCAGACAGGCTTTACCGAATCCACGCCCTTGGTGATGCCGATCCACCTGCAACGCGTGCAAGGTCGCGCAGTGCTCATCGGCCCAGTGGGGCAAGCAAGGTGGGCGTTTGAGCAGGAGGAAGGCCACAGGTATTTCGTCGGCGAGCAGGGCGAAGCCTTTGATCGCGGTGGGATGGGGATTGACCAGCAGGCTGTTCAGCGCACAGTAGATATCACCGGAATATGCTAGTTGCTCGGGATGCACTTGCAGGGTGTCGAGTTGCTGTTTCTGCACAAGGCTCAGCGTCTCATAGAGGGCGAGGCGGGTTTCCATCGGGGGCGTATCCGAAATCCTACAAAGAGGGCGGATTCTAGCGGTTTTGCCAGGGACGAAAATATTTTTAAACCGTATGTCGATTTGCCGGATGGGCATTCGACTAAGGGCGTCTTCCGTGATTTTTCCACCCCCAGAAGCATCCCGAGGAGTATTGCCATGAGCACTGCCATCAACACCCTGATCGAACAATGGAAACAAGCCGTCACCGCCAAGGATGTCGAGAAGATTGTCAGCTTTTACGCCGACGATATCGTCGCGTTCGATGCCGTTGGCGCCCTGCAATTCAAGGGCAAGGCCGCTTACCAGGCCCATTGGAAGGCCTGCATGGAGTTTTGCCCCGGCCCCGGCGTTTTTGACTTTCATGAGCTGCATATCGTGGCCGGAGAGGACAGTGCCTTTGCCCATTGGCTGGCGCACTGTGGCGGCACCGGGCCGGATGGCGTGCTGAAAACCTGCTGGATGCGTGTCAGCGCCGGTTATCAACGCCTCAATGGACAATGGAAGGTGGTGCATGAGCACTGGTCTGCACCCTTCGACATGGAAACCGGCATCGGTCTGTTCGACCTGAAACCTTGACGGCCGCGATCTATAGTCAGTAGTCCGAAAACGGAGAAGCACATGAAATACCTCTGCCTGATCTACAGCAACGAACAGGTGCTGCACACCTCGCCGGACAGCCCGGCAGACCCGGAGTGCTTCGCCTACGCGCAGTCCGTTCAGGCCAGCGGTCGCATGCTGGCTGCCGAGCCTCTGGAGTCGGTGACCACCGCCACCACCGTGCGCATGCGCAATGGCAAGCTGTCGATCACAGACGGGCCGTTTGCCGAAACCAAGGAGCAACTCGCCGGGTTCTACCTGATCGAGGCTCGCGACTTGAACGAAGCGATCCAGGTGGCCGGTGGCATTCCGGCCGCCCGGGTTGGCAGTGTGGAAGTGCGCCCCGTGCGCGAATTGAATCTCTGAACACAATAACCATAAGACTCAAGAGGTTTACCCCATGTCTACGCAACCTGCCGAGTTTGAATTGTCCATCAGTCGCGTGATCGATGCGCCGCGCAGCCGGGTGTTCCGTGCCTGGACCGAGCCTGCCTTGCTCCAGCAATGGTGGGGCCCCCACGGCATGACCACCCCTGAGTGCGAAATGAACCTGTGGGTCGGTGGTCTGTTTCGTACCCTGATGCGCGCGCCGGACGGCGCTGAATACCCGACCCAGGGCGTGTTCCTGGAGATCGTTGCGCCACGACGCCTTGTGTTTACCGATGCCTTTACGCCCGGCTGGATTCCATCGGGCAAGCCGTTCATGACCGCCGAAGTGACCCTGCAGGAAGTCGAGGGTAACAAGACCCTCTACATCGCCCGCGCAATGCACTGGAGTGCCGAAGACAAGCAGGCGCACGAGGCCATGGGCTTTCACGATGGCTGGGGCCAGAGCCTGGACAGGCTGGTGACGTTGGTGACCCAGGGCATGCCCGATTGACCCTGTCGGTCGAAACCATCTACCGCAGCGAATCACGCCGGGTACTCGCGACGCTGATTCGCTTGCTCGGCGATTTCGATTTGGCCGAGGAGGCCCTGCACGAGGCGTTCTTCGTCGCAGTGCAGCGTTGGCCGCTGGACGGTCTGCCGGACAATCCAAGGGCTTGGCTGATATCAACCGGGCGCTTCAAGGCCATCGACCGTCTACGCCGCCAGGCGCGATTCACCCCGTTGTTGCAGGAGCAGGCCAATGCGCTGGAAGCGGCTGACTGGAGCGATGAAGACGTGGAAGACGACCGCCTACGGCTGATCTTCACCTGCTGCCACCCGGCGCTGGCGGCGGATGCCCAGGCGGCGCTGACCTTGCGCGAGATCTGCGACCTCACCACCGAAGAAATCGCCCGGGCGTTTTTGGCCACGCCGGCCACCATTGCCCAGCGCATCGTGCGGGCCAAGGCCAAGATCCGTGAGGCCAGGATTCCTTATCAAGTGCCGTCCCTGGATGAACTGCCCGAACGTTTGGACAGTGTGCTGCGAGTGATTTACCTGGTGTTCAACGAGGGGTATTCGGCGTCGATGGGCGCTGACCTGACTCGCGAGGATTTGACGCGCGAAGCCATTCGACTGGGCCACTTGCTGATGGAGCTGTTGCCTGAACCGGAAGTCATGGGCCTGCTGGCGTTGATGTTGCTGCACGAATCCCGTCGCCCGGCGCGTACCTCGGCCAGTGGAGAGTTGGTGCTGCTGGATCAACAGGATCGTTCGCTGTGGGAGGCGGCCCTGATTGCCGAAGGCTGCGCGCTGGTGGAGCGTGCGCTGAGCTCTCGGCGCTTTGGGCCGTACTGCCTGCAGGCGGCGATTGCGGCGGTGCACGCCGAAGCCACGCGTGCAGAAGAGACGGACTGGCCGCAGATCATCGGGCTCTATGACGTGTTGCTTAGGGCAATGCCGTCACCGGTGATCGAGTTGAACCGGGCCGTTGCGGTGGCCATGCGTGATGGTCCTCTGACAGGTTTGCAGCAAATAGAGGAGATTCTGGCACGTGGCGAGTTGCTGGATTACCACCTGGCGCATTCGGCGAGGGGTGAGTTTTGTCGGCAGTTGGGACGTACCGAAGAGGCCCGCACTGCTTATGAAAAAGCCTTGTCACTGACACAACAAACCCCGGAAAAACGCTTCCTGGAACGACGCCTCGCCGAACTCAAACTCCCCAGACAATAGAGATCAAAATGTGGGAGCTGGCTTGCCTGCGATACGCATAGGTATCTACACAATATTGTAGTGATCCCTTAAAAGATGTGTAGATACCAGCCCCCACATTGATCTCCATCGTCTGGATGTGATCACTCCAGCATCGCGTTCAACAACCAACTCCCCGCCGGCCCTGGCGGATGCTGGCGCGACCACAACGCATCCACCGTCACCGAGCGTGGCCAACCACGGACCTTGAGTTCAACCATCCCGGCATTGCCAAAGCGTTCCACCAGCCAGCGCGGCAAAGGCGCCCAGCCGAACCCCAATTGAGCCATTTCCATCAACATCAGGTAGCTGGCGGCGGACCAGACCCGGCCTGCCGCCCGGTTGTCATAGGGTTTGACGATGCTCGCCAGGCGCAATTCGCGGTGCTGTTTCAAGGTCTGCTGGTCGATGGTCTCCAGGCTGGCCAACGCATGTTGCGCCGACACGAACAACGCCGTTTCCGTGCGTTCCTGTACCGGCGAACTGGTCAAGTCGGGTGGGTAAACGTCTTGCTGTTCGATAAACGCAATCTGCGCCCGGCCGCTTTGCACCAGGTCTATCAGGTCGTCGCATTCGGCGATCAGCCACTCCAGTTCCAGGTCCGGATAACGCTCGGCGAACGCGATGACGGCGTCTTCAAAACGCTGCGATTGATAGGTGTCCGACATCGCAATCGTCAGCTTTGGTTCCAACCCTTGGGACAACTGACTCGCCGCCAATTCAAGGCGGCTGCTGGCCTCCAGCACCTGCTCGGCACGTTGCAGCAACACATACCCGGCCGGCGTCAGCGCCGGCTTGCGGCTGCTGCGGTCGAAGAGCACTACATCCAGGTCAATCTCCAGGCTCGCCACCGCCGCGCTGACGGTGGACTGGCTCTTGCCCAGCTTGCGCGCCGCCGCTGAAAAGGAGCCCTGGGTGGCCGCCTGGACAAACGCCTGAAGCACTTCGTGGGACGCCATGAATATCGCCTTGATCGATGGTTATTAGTTATGAAGTATCGAGTCAAAGGGTAATCATGGCAACCATCGTTACTCACGGAGCGCAGGTTATGAGCCCTACCAAGTCGATTACTGAACGTGTTTGCCAAGCCCTGGGTTTCGAAGGCCTGGCGTTGTTGATCTGTACACCGCTGCTGGTCTGGATCACCAGCCGGCCGGCGCTGGAAATGGGCGCGGTGACCTTGGGCCTGAGCCTGCTGGCGCTGACCTGGAACATCATTTTCAACAGCCTGTTCGACCGCCTCAAAGTACGCCTGCAACTTTCGGGTGGGGGCTGGACGCGGGTACTGCACGCGCTGATGTTCGAAGGCGGGTTGATTATCGTCGCGGTGCCTTTGATTGCGGCGTGGCTGAACATCAGCCTGATGCAAGCGTTCATGCTCGACATCGGCGTGCTGCTGTTCTTCCTGCCGTACACCTATGTGTATCACTGGGGGTATGACGTGATTCGGGAAAAAATCGTACAGCAGCGGCTGCCTAGCCAAGCTTGAGCCCGGCGACAAAATCCAGGAACGCCCGCACCTTGGCGGCGGGCAAATGCCGCGACGGGTAGTAGGCGTACAACGGAAAACGCTCATCCGGCCAATCCGGAAACAGCTCTACCAACCCGCCTGCCTTGAGTGCCGGCGCCAGGCCCAGGTCGAGCATTTGCGCCACCGCATGCCCGTGTTCGCACACGCTGTACAGGGTGCTGGCATCGTTGACCACCAGGCGGCCATTGGTGCGCACGATTACTCGTTCGCCGGGGCGGTGGAATTCCCAGGCAAACGGGCGACCGGTTTGCGAATCGCGAAAGTCCAGGCACATGTGCCCGGTTTCCAGGTCTTGCGGGGTGGTGGGGCGGCCGTACTGCTCAAGATAAGCGGGGGAGGCCAGGGTGAGCACTCGCACTTCCATCAGCTTGCGGGCGATCAACGAAGAGGACTGTGGGATACCGAAGCGAATCGCCAGATCAAAGCCGTCGGCCACCAGGTCGCCGAGTTGATCGCGGGTGTGCAAGTCCAGTTGCAGTTGCGGATAAAGGCGCATGAAGTCGCCCAGTACCGGGCCCAGGACCAGACGCGAGAAGTACGGGTCGATATTCACCCGCAGGCGTCCGCGCACGTTCACTGCACTGTCGGCAGCGGCGTTGGCAGCCTCTTCGAGACCGGCCAGCAGCGGGGCGATTTCCTGGTAGAAACGTCGCCCCTCATCGGTCAACTGCACCGAGCGGGTGGTGCGGTCGAACAGGCGGATGCCCAGGCGTTTTTCCAGGCGTGAAATCGCGCGGCTGACCCCCGATGGGGTCATGGCCAGGCTGTCGGCGGCGCGGGCGAAACTGCCGCTGTCGACCACGGCCGCCAATACACCCATACCGCCGGCCAAGCCTGGATCAAAACTCATCGGTGATTGCCTGTCAGTGATCTGAAGGCACTGATGCTAGCGCAGAACGTTTAAAGAAACATGCCCCCCGAAGCTTCGATGCGCTGCCCGGTGATCCAGTTGCCGCCCTCGGCCAGCAGGGTAGAAATCGCCCCGCCAATGTCGTCCGGTAAGCCGGCGCGCCCCAAGGCCGTGTTGTTGGCGACCATGCTGTTGAGTCCGGCATTGTCGCGAACTGCGCCGCCGCCGAAGTCGGTTTCGATGGCACCGGGAGCCAGGATATTCACGGTAATTCCCCGTCCCCCTAATTCTTTGGCCTGGTAGCGGGTGAGCACCTCCATTGCACCTTTCATCGACGCGTAGGCTGCATACCCCGGCAGGGTGAACCGTGCCAGGCCGCTGGAAATATTAATGATGCGCCCACCATCGCTGATCAGCGGCAGCAGTTTTTGCGTGAGGAAAAACGGAGCCTTGAAGTGGATCGCCACCAATTGATCGAACTGGGCTTCGGTGGTTTCGGCAAAGCTGGCATGGACGCCGATCCCGGCATTGTTGATCAGAAAATTGAAGTGATTCTGTGCAAAACCATCCCTGAGCAAGGTGCCGACTTCGCCGACAAAATCCTTGAAGGTGTCGCTCTTGCTCACATCCAGTTGCAGCATGGCGGCACGGCCGCCCAGGGCTTGAACCTGTTCGACCACCGCTTGGGCTTCCTGCGCCGCGCTGTGGTAGGTGCCGATGATGTCGACACCCTGTGCCGCCAGGTGCAACGCGGCGCTTTTGCCCAGGCCACGGCTGGCGCCGGTGATGAGTGCGATTTTGCGGGTCATGGTGTTGTCCTCTCAGGTGATCAGTGAGAAGAAGTGTATTTAGTCGCCCATAACGTGATAAACAGCGCTATATCGGAATCACTGGCCGGATAAAGCGAACAATCCCATGAACAAGCTTGAGCTGCTGCGCACCTTCGTGCGCGTCACCGAACTGTCGAGTTTTACCCAGGCCGGCGAGAGCCTGGGTCTGCCGCGCTCCACTGTGTCCGAGCATGTGCAGGCGTTGGAAGAACTTCTCGGCGCGCGTTTGTTACAACGCACCACGCGCACGGTACAGGCAACCCAGGATGGTCGTGTGTTGTATGAGCGCAGCAAGGATCTGCTGTCGCACATGGAAGAACTGGAAGGCCTTTTTCGTCAGGATGAAGCCCAACTGACCGGACGCATTCGGGTCGATATGCCCAACGTCATGGCGCGGGAATTGATCCTGCCACGTCTGCCGGCGTTCATGGACGCGCACCCGTTGATCGAACTGGAGATCAGCAGTTCCGACCGACAGGTGGATCTGATTGCCGAAGGGTTTGACTGCGTGCTGCGCGTCGGCGCCCAGCCTGATCAAACCGTGGTCGCGCGCAAGGTCTGCAGCATGCCGATGGTCAACTGCGTGAGTCCGGCCTACCTGCAACGCTATGGCACGCCGATGACCCTGGCGGACCTGGCGCAGCATCAGCTGGTGCATTACGTAAGGCCGTTGGGGTCACGCTCGGCGGGGTTCGAATACCAACAGGGCAACAAGGTGCACCGTGTGCCGATGGCCGGGCGGGTTACGGTCAACAGCACCGATGCCTACCAAGCGGCCTGCCTGGGCGGTTTCGGCATTACCCAGGTGCCGTTACTCGGTATCCGCGAACTATTGGCCCGTGGCGAACTGGTGAGCGTGTTGCCGGAGTACCCGGCGCCGGCGCTGGACGTGTCGATGTTGTACGCCGGCCAACGTCATTTGCCGCAACGTGTTCGGGTGTTCATGGAGTGGCTGGCAGTGACACTGCACGCCCAGCTCTAACGCCGCGCCGACAACTGTTGCGGCGCCAGGAACGCGTCGTGGAAATAATCGCGCACTGCTTGCATTGCCGGGGTAAACGCACGCTCACGGTGCCAGGCCAGGCCCACGCTCATCGGCGTGACGGGGTCGGTGACGGTCAGGGTTTCGATGCGCTTGCCCTCCAGCGACCAGGGGCGGTGCACCAGGTCTGACAGAATCGCCACGCCGCTGCCATTGGCGACCATGCTGCGCACCGCCTCCACCGAACTGGTGCGCAAGCGCACCTTGGGCGTTTGTCCGGCCTGTTCCCAATAGCGCATGGCGCTGTGTTCGGCCTCGTCGACGGTAAGCAGGATGTAGGGTTCCTGGGCCACGTCCGCCAGGCTCACGGCGCCGCGCTCGCACAAAGCATGATGGCTGGGCAGCCATAAACGGCGCTCCGAATTGAACAGAATTTCCGAGACGATAGCCGGGTGAGTGAGGTTGGCAGTGAGCACCACGGCCATGTCGAACTGACCGTCGAGGAGCCCCTGTTCGATGGCTTGGCGCTCCTGTTCGAACACCTCGATGGTCACGTCCGGATGCCAGTGCTCCATGCGCTGCAAGTGGTGGGGCAGGAAGTAACCGAGCACCGTGTAACTGGCGGCCAGGCGCAGCACGCCGCTGGCGCGGTAGTCGGGCAGTGGGCTGTTCAAGGCATCATCGACACTGCGAAGGATCACGTAGGCACGGTTGAGAAAATGCCGGCCGGCGTCGGTCAGGTTCATGCCCTGGGCCGAGCGCACGAACAACTGCACGCCGAGCATGGCCTCCAGTTCCTTGATCGCGGTGGTCACTGCCGATTGCGAGATGTTCAGGTGGATAGCCGCCTGGGAAATCTGGCCGATTTCGGCAGTGGCGACGAAATATCGAATTTGGCGCAAGGTCAGGGACATAGCGATATCTTTTTTTCAGAAGATGGGTCATCTGATAATAGATCTTCCCAAGGGGTCAAGCGGCAGCCTACTTTTCCTTCATCACTTAGGCGGAGCGACTCTGATGCAGGCAGTGGATTTCAATTCGGACATGGGCGAAGGCTTCGGCCCCTGGACCATCGGTGATGGCGTCGACGCCGAGCTGATGGCCTACATCAGCTCGGCCAATATCGCCACCGGCTTCCACGCCGGCGACTCCGGCACCATGCGCCGCACGGTCGGGCGCGCGAAGCAATTGGGGGTGGCCATCGGCGCGCATCCGGGCTTTCGGGACCTGGTCGGCTTTGGCCGTCGCCACATCAATGCTCCGGCTCAGGAGTTGGTGGACGACATGCTCTACCAGCTCGGCGCCCTGCGTGAAATCGCCCGCGCCCAAGGCGTGACCCTGCAACACATCAAGCCCCATGGCGCGCTGTACATGCATTTGGCCCGTGATGAAGAAGCCGCGCGGCTGCTGGTGCAGAACCTGCAAATCATCGAGCCGACATTGTTGTTGTATTGCATGCCCAACTCGGTGATCTGGCGCGTGGCCAAGGAGCTGGGGCAGCCGGTGGTACGGGAGTTTTATGCCGACCGTGAGTACGATCTGACCGGCTCCATCGTGTTTACCCGCAACGTGCGGGCGCTGGATCTGGCGACGGTGGCGGCGCGCGTCCTGCGGGCTTGTCAGACCGGGCTGGTGCGAACCGTTGAAGGCGAAGACCTGTTTATTGAATTCGATTCCATCTGCCTGCACAGCGACACGCCGGGTGCGCTGGAGCTGGTAGAGGCGACCCGCGAAGCGTTGGACCGAGCGGGCATCACCGTCAAAACACCACAATAAAAACGATCCCTCAATTTTTTCGCCTGCCTTTCTACAATGATTCCAAGAGGAACAGACATGGCTGAAACATCCCCCATTCGCTACAGCTTCGGCGGTGATGAACACCTGTTTGCCGAGGTCAGCGACAGCATGTCCCTGGAGGCCTTTTTCAAAGGCATGGCGGTGACCCGTGCCGTGGAGCGCCTGGCGTTAGAAGGCGTGCTGGATGTATGCCTGGCCAATGCGTCGTTCCAGATCCGCTTTGATCCCGACCGCATCGCGCCCCATGCATTGCTCTATGCGGTGCAGACCGCCGAAGCCCAGGCCGTGGCCGAGCGCACCTTGCATACGCGCATCATTGAAATCCCGGTGCTCTACAACGACCCGTGGACGCATGAGACGTTGATGCGCTTTCGCGACCGCCATCAAGACCCCAACGGTACCGATTTGGAGTACGCCGCGCGCATCAACGGGCTGGCTGATGTGGAGGCGTTCATTGCCGCCCACAGTGGTGCGCCGTGGTTTGTGTCGATGGTCGGCTTTGTCGCGGGCTTGCCGTTCATGTTCCAGATGGTCGAGCGCGAGCGGCAATTGCAGGTGCCCAAGTACCTGCGCCCGCGCACCGACACGCCGAAACTCACCCTTGGCCATGGCGGCTGTTTTGGTTGTATCTACTCGGTGCGCGGTGCCGGTGGCTACCAGATGTTCGGCGTGACCCCCGCACCGATTTACGACCCGGCGCAGCAACTGGCGTACCTCAAGGAGCACATGGTGTTCTTCCGCCCCGGCGATATCGTGCAGTTCAAACCCATGGACCGTGAGGCCTACGACCTGGCCGTTGCCGAAGTCGACGCAGGACGTTTTGACCTGCGCATCCGCCCGGTGGAATTTTCCCTCGATGCCTTTCTCGCCGATCCCATCGGTTATCCGAAATCCCTGCAGGAGGCGTTGGCATGATCAAGGTCCTCAAACCCGGCCTCGCCACCTCGGTGCAGGACCTTGGCCGCGAAGGTTATTACCACCTGGGCATCCCGCCGTCGGGTGCATTGGATCAATACGCGTTGAGTGCGGCCAACCATCTGGTGGGCAACCCCGTGGGCGCGGCGGGCTTGGAGTGCACCTTGATCGGCCCCGCGCTTGAGTTTCAGGAAGACGCGCTGGTAGCACTCAGCGGCGCCCTGATGTCGCCGCGCCTGGACGGTGAAGTGGTGCACCAGGACACCGCGTTTCAAGTACGTGCTGGACAGGTATTGCGCTTTGAATTCCCCAAGGCGGGCGCGAGGACTTATCTCGCAGTAGCCGGTGGCATTGACGTGCCGTTGGTGCTTGGCAGCCGTTCGACTTACACCCTCGGCGCACTCGGCGGGTTCCATGGGCGGCGCTTGCAGGAAGGCGATGAATTGCCCATCGGTGACGCCAGCGGCACGGGTCGGGCGGGCAACAGTCTGCCGATGGCACTGCGCCGATCAGTGGGCGGTGACGTGACCCTGCGTGTGGTGCCGGGCCTGTATTACGAGCGCCTCACGAACGCGGCGAAAAGCAGCTTTTTTGCCGAGCCTTGGACCGTGGGTTCCGAAGCCGACCGCATCGGCTATCGCTTCAAAGGCGGCAGTGCCTTGAGCTTTGAGCCACGGGAGCAACCGTTTGGCGCGGGCTCTGATCCGTCGAATATCGTCGACAGTTGCTACCCGATCGGTTCGATCCAGGTGCCGGCGGGATTGGAGCCGATTGTGTTGCACCGGGATGCGGTGTCGGGCGGTGGCTACGCGATGATTGGCACGGTGATCAGTGCGGACCTGGACCTGATCGGGCAGATGCAGCCGAACCAGCGGGCGGGGTTTGTGGCGGTGACGCTGGAGGAAGCGTTGGAGGCGCGGCGGGTGTGCAAGAAGCGGCTTAACGCTATGACTGGACTCTTCAATCACTGAAGAAATACGAATCCAAATGTGGAAGCGTCGAACCGCCGCTCCCACATTTTGTTCTGTGTTGTGTCAGAAAAGCTTGGTGAACAGCCAGTAGAGGCTGCCTGACAGCAGAATAGCCGCTGGCAATGTGAGCACCCACGCCATCGCCAGATTACGGATCGTGCGCATCTGCAACCCACCGCCATTCGCGACCATGGTCCCCGCCACACCGGACGACAACACATGGGTGGTCGACACCGGCAAGCCATACATATCCGCCGCACCGATAGTCAGCATCGCCACCATTTCCGCCGAGGCGCCCTGGGCATAGGTCAGGTGCGTCTTGCCGATCTTCTCGCCGACGGTCACCACGATGCGCTTCCAACCCACCATGGTGCCCAGGCCCAGGGCGATGGCCACGGCAATCTTCACCCACAGCGGGATGAAGCGCGTGGAACTGTCGATCTGTTGCTTGAACAGTTGCAGCTTGCCCTGGGTATCCGCGTCGAAATTACCGACCTTGCCTTTGTCCATCAGGCGAATAGTTTCGCTGGTCAGGTACATGTCGTTACGCACGTTGCCGACGGCTTCGGCGGGCACTTTGGCCAGGGAACCGTAGCCTTTGACTTCATCACCGATCTGCCCGGCCAGGGCGGCGAGGGCGGGCACCAGTTCCGGCGTGGCTTCCTTGGTGCGCACGTAGGTCGACAGGATCGGTCGCGGGTCGCCGGTCAGCGCTTGCGGCGCGCTTTTCACCAGCGCCACTTGGGTCACTTCAGCCACCGCGGCGAACTGCAACGACTGCTCGGCCGGCATAGTGCGGTTCAGCGCGTAGGCCATCGGCAGTGTGCCGACCAGGATCAGCATGATCAGGCCCATGCCTTTCTGCCCATCGTTGGAGCCGTGGGCAAAAGACACGCCGGTGCAGGTGGCGATCAGCATGCCGCGGATCCACCACGGTGGCGGGGTGTCGCCTTTTGGCGCTTTGTACAGTGCGCGGTTCTTGACGAAGGCGCGCAGGGCCAGCAACAGCATCGCCGCAAACGCGAAGCCGATCAGCGGCGACAGCAGCAGCGCGTAACCAATCTTGATCGCTTGGCTCCAGTCCACACCGCTGGTGCCGTCACGCCCGTGCATCAAGGCATTCGCCACGCCAACGCCGATGATCGAACCGATCAGCGTATGGGACGACGACGCCGGCAAACCCAGCCACCAAGTGCCGAGGTTCCACAGGATGGCGGCGATCAACAGAGCGAAGATCATCGCGAAACCGGCCGATGAACCTACCTGCAAAATCAGCTCGACCGGCAGCAACGCGATGATGCCGAACGCGACTGCACCACTTGAAAGCAGCACCCCGAGGAAGTTGAAAAAGCCCGACCACACCACCGCAAAATGTGGCGGTAGCGAGTTGGTGTAGATCACCGTCGCCACGGCATTGGCGGTGTCGTGGAAGCCGTTGACGAACTCGAAACCCAAGGCGATCAGCAGCGCCACGCCCAGCAGCAAAAACGGTGTCCAAGTGGTGAGTTGGGCGCCCATTTCGTGCATGTCGTGCATCAGGCTGTAGGCGGTGAACAACAGGCCCATGGCGAGCACGGCGAAGAAGATGATCACTGTCACCAGGCTGGGCTTCTTGTCCAGCCTGGGTTTGGGATCTGTAGGTGAGGCGTGTGTGGAGGCAGTCAGGGAAGGGGTGGCCATGCCGGAGCATCCAGTGTGGGGAGGATGTCGTTCATAGTCATTGCAAAATGTTACAGAGATGCTGCCATACATCAGTATTTGAGTAATTGAGCCGGCCGCTGGTCAGTAATCCTTGCGCTTCCTGAATGCCCAGCGCCCGGCGATCAAGGTGAAGGTCGCGACCAGCGCCACCAATATCCAGAAGCCTTCCGGATCCTGGGAAAGCGGCACGCCGCCTACGTTCATGCCGAAAAAACCGGCGATGATATTGATCGGCAACGCCAGCACCGTGACCACGGTAAGGGTGAACAACGTACGGTTGCTTTGCTCGTTGAGGTTGGCGGCGATTTCTTCCTGCAACAACTTGATGCGCTCCCCCAGGGCCATCAGGTCGTTGATGATCAGCGCAAACTCCTCGGTGGATTTACGCAGTTCCTTCACGTCTTCCTTTTGCAGCCACTGCGGCGGGCGGTTGAGCAGGCGCAGCAGCGAGCCCGGCTCCAGCGCCAGCAGGCGTTGCAAGCGCACCAGCACCCGGCGTGCGGCGCCCAGTTCGGCGCGGTTGGTAGACAAGCGCGAGGACAGCAACTGGTCTTCGATATGGTCAACGCTGATGCTGGTCTTGCGCACGATCTGCGTCAGTACTTCACCCTGGTCGCGCAACAGGTGCACCAGCAAGGCCAGCGGCGAGCGAAAGCTTTCACCGGCTTTCACTGATGAGCGCAATTTGTCCACTGAGTGCAGTGGTTGCAGGCGTGCGCTGATCAATAGGCGGCTGCGGGCGCAGACCCACAGTGTGGAAATATCCGACGAAACCATGCTGCTGAAGTTGAACACCACGTCGTTGACCACCGCCAGCAAAGCCGAGTCGACGTGTTCGATGCGCGTGGAACGCGAGCCCTCATGCAGGGCTTCGAAGAACTCTTCCGGCAGGTCCAGGTGCGCCTGCATCCAGCGCTCGCACGCGGCGTGGGCGAGGTTCAGGTGCAGCCACAAGAATTCTTCCGGGTCGCCCGGTTGGCGCAGTGCCTGGAGCGCCGCGGCCGAATCTATCTGCTCCCCCTTTTCTCCGGGGCGAAAACGAAAACCGTAGAGCAAGCCAAACAGGTCGGAATCCTGGTGGCTGTGATCGATGCTGTGGTTCATGAGGGCTCGCAGAAAAAGCGCCTGTAGGAGATTTCACAGGTCCGCATGCGCGAATCATTGCAAGGGGATTTGACAGTTTTGTGACGGTTCTGAATTTATTTCGTTGTGGTGACATTTATTTGACCGTTTGTCAGGGGCCGTTCAAGAAGGCTCTAACTCGGCCGATTCAAGGCATCAGGAACCGCGGTGGATGGGCGGTACCTTTTGATGACAAGGACGTTAGGCGTGCATGCACCAATTCCTTGTATCGAGGCTTTTCCCCGATGAATGTTTTGCGAACCTCCTTGAGAGCACAAATCCTGTCGCTGCTCGGTGGCAGCCTGTTGGCGATGCTGTTGATCGCCCTGGCCTGTTTCAATTTCTTGTCCAATGGGGTGCAGAGTTATCGCAGTTTGATTGAGGGGCCGTTGCTGACTTCTCAACTGATCGACGAGGCCAACCTGCAATTCAAGGTGCAGGTGCAGGAATGGAAAAACGTCCTGCTGCGTGGCAAGCAGCCCCAGGACATGGAGAAATACTGGGGCCAGTTCCAGGACCGCCAACGCGACGTACAAGGCATCCTCACTCGATTGGTCACCCATACCCGCAGCGATCCGAGCCTGAGCCGCCGCATCGAAACCTTGCGCGAGGAACACCAGCAACTCGGCGTGGCTTACCAGAAAGGCCGCGATGCCTACGTAGCCGCCGGTGGCGATGCAACGGCCGGCGACACGGCGGTGAAAGGTGTGGACCGCGCCGCCAGTGAGCAGATGAGTGCGCTGGTCAGCGACCTGCGCGAACAAGGTAGCCAGCAATCCAAAGCCATCAGCGCCTATGCCGAGCGCACTGTGCTGGTAGGGCTGGCGATCATGTTGTTGTCCGGTGTGTTGATCGGACTGTTCAGCCTGTGGCTGATCAACCGCAACCTGATCCTGCCGATCCGTGGCTTGATCGATTACGTGACCCAACTGAGCCATGGTCGTTTCGCCGAGCGCGTGGCCAGCCTGCGCCAGGATGAACTGGGCCACTTGGCGGCTGCCGCGAATACCTTGCGTGACTTCCTGGCCGAAACCTTCAGCCGCTTGCAACGCAGCGCCACCGACCTGGTCAGCGCCAGCGGCGAGTTGAATGCCATTGCCGGGCAGATGGCGACGGGCACCAGCGATCAATTCAACCGCACCGATCAGGTGGCCACGGCGATGACCGAAATGTCGGCCACCGCCCAGGAAGTTGCACGCCACGCCGCCAGTGCCTCTCGCGCTGCCGATGAGGCGGATCACTCGGCCCGTGAAGGTGGTGAAGTGATGAAAGTCACCATTGCCACTATCGGCCAGATGCGCAACGAGATCCTTAACACCGGCACCATCATCCGCCGCCTGGAAACCGACAGCGTGCGCATCGGCAAGGTGCTCGAGGTGATTCGCGGCATCGCCGAACAGACGAACCTGCTGGCGCTCAACGCCGCCATTGAAGCTGCGCGTGCGGGTGAAGCCGGCCGGGGTTTTGCGGTGGTGGCCGATGAAGTACGCAGCCTGGCGCAACGCACGGCGGCGTCGATCATCGAGATCAACGGGATTATCGAAGCGGTGCAGACTGGCGCGGTGGATGCGGCCGAAGCCATTGTGAGTGGCCAGTCGTGCAGTGATGAGAGCGTGGAGAAGGTCACGCAGGCCGGCGCCATGCTCACGCATATCACCCAAGCGGTGGAGGCGATTCGCGATATGAACCGCCAGATCGCCACGGCGGCCGAGGAGCAGACATCGGTAGCCGAGGACATCTCGCGCAACATTACGCAGATCACCACGGTGGCCACGGCCAACCTCGACAATGTGCAGCGTACTGAAGCGGCGAGCCACAACCTGCGCGGGTTGTCGACTGAGTTGAATGAAGTGACGGCGCGTCTGGGCGCCTGACCGGGCATAAAAACGCCACCCGAGGGTGGCGTTTGTTATTTTCGGTTCGAATCAAGTGTCCAGTTTGTCTTCCAGCACAGCACCGGTCTTGGCGTCGAGTTTCACTTCAAACTTCTTGCCGGCAGTGTCGGTCAGGTCCACTTCGTAGACCAGTACGCCGCTGTTGTTGTGGTCCAGTTCGGTGTCGTTGATGGTGGCGCCTGCGTGTTTGGCCAGGGCGGCAGTGTTGAGTTTCTCGAAAGGCATCACGGCACCGGACTTGAGCAGGCCTTCGATCTGGTCCGGGCGAACATCAGCCTGGGCCAGGCCGGCAGTCAGGGTCAGGGCGGTAGCGGCGAACAAAGCGGTCAGGGTTTTCATGGTGTGTGTCCTTTTCTGGTGAGCTGTTTAAGTGGGATCAGGTTAACCAGCGCAACTTAATTCACCCTTAATTATTTCAAGCAGTTGCGCAGTTTGTTCAATCCGCCAGGCGCAGGGAATTTCATGCTGGGGGCTCACTTAAAGGGAGGCTCAGATGAAACGGTTAGTGGCTTGTATCTACGCCCCGGCATTCCTGGCGGGGTTTATCGCCTGGGCAATCTGGATGCCGCAGTGGCTGTTGCTGGTGTTTGCGGCGGCAGTGGGGGTGGCGTTTCTAGCGGAGCAGTGGCTGCCCTATGAGCCGCAGTGGAATCGCAGCCTGGGCGATCGTCGGCGCGACACCTTGCACGCGCTGGTCAACGAAAGCCTGAAGGTATAAACAGGTGGTGGGCCCTGGTGACCTGACCATCCAGGCTGACGGTGATTGGTCGGGCGCAGAGCATCAACTGATGGGCGTAGTGCGCATGGGACGCGGTGCGCCCCAGCTCGCCGAGGATCAGGCCCTGGTCACGCCCCAACCACAGGCGGCCTGATTATTCGGCCTTCACTCAGTACTTATAGTCGTTCAGCAGATCCTGCACGCTCGAAGACGGCCAGCGTTTGTAGAACTTCAGCAGTTCGGCGGCGCGGTTGGTGAAGATGCCATCGACGCCGGCCTTCATTACCTTGTCGAAGTCCACCGGCTCGTCCACGGTGTAGACGTGTACCAACAGGCCTTTGTCGTGGGTCAGCTTGTTCATTTCCGGTTTGACCAGGTCCGAATAGCTCTGGTCGCCGTGGTTTGTCAGCTCAGCCGATGGGCCGGTGCCGATGGCGCCGAGGCTCTTGGCTTCGTCGATCCATTTTTCGAACTCGGCAGCGTCTTTCGGCTCTTGCTTGGCGTAGTAGGCGGCCTTGGTGGTTTCGCCGGATTCAGCGAACGTCTGCTTGTTCTTCGGCTCGATGCTGCCTTCACCCACCCACAACAGCAGGATTTTCGGGGTATTGGGCATTTCTTTCTGCAGCTCTTTCAGGCTCGCCACTTCGAAGGTTTGCAGCACCACGCGGCCCTTGCCCTGGCCGACGCCGGTGTTGCTCTTGCCCAGCTTGGAGCCCGCGGAGCTCAGCCAGCCTTTGTCGAGCAGCTTGTTTTTCAGGTCGGCTTCGATGCCCGGGAATTGCTTGGGCTCCTTGGTTTCGATGTACAGCCCGGGTTTGTGCTGTGGGTTGCCCTCGGCGATCTTGATGATGTCGTCCAGGCTCTGGATTTTCAGGCCGACGAAACCGGGACGCGCACGGTCCGGGTAGGCTGCGTTGAACCAGCTGCCGGCGTCGAGAGTTTGCAGTTCTTTCCAGGTGAACTCGTTGGCCGGGGCGTCCTTGCGGTCGGGGAACTTTGTGGCGACGTCGGTAGTGCGCTGCAGGTTGTTGTCGTGCAAAGCGAACAGTACGCCGTCCTTGCTGCGCTGCAGGTCCATTTCCAAGTAGTCGGCACCCAGGTCGCGGGCGATCTTGTAGGCGGCAGCGGTGGATTCCGGTGCATCGAAGGAGGCACCACGGTGGGCGATCACGGCAGGATAGGGAATGCCTTCGTTGGTCGCCAATTCAGCCGGGCTGATAGGGTCTTGCGCATGTGCCTGGCCCAGGCCGAGCATCAGGGCGAGCAGCAGGGCGCTCTTGGTAAACGTGACAGGCATATGCGAAGTCCTTTCGTGGAGGGAACTTTGAGAAGGCCTCCTTTTTAACAATTGATTGCGAAAGGCGCTATCACCAAACCGACATTAACGTGCGCAGGCTTGAATTTTCTCGGATTTTTTCGCGAGCATTGCAGTATTCTTGCCCGAAGCTGCCCCTTCAGAGGGCGGTACTTTCCGCCATGCGTGTAAGCCATCTTTCCAGTCCCGGTGGGACTTTTCAGTGAGGTTTACCATGCGCATCACTTCCGAGCTTATCTGCCAGGCCGCCGACCAACTCCACGGTTTTGTTGGCCTCAACCGCAAGACGGGCCAGTACATCGTGCGTTTCAGCGAAGATGCCTTTGGCATGGACGTGGCCGATGACGGCATCATTCCCACCGCTGAGTTCGTCTGGCTGCCGGCCCCGGAGCAGACCATGACCCTGTCCCGCGACCGCCTCCAATTGCTGCTGGACCAGAACATCGACGACCGCATCAACATCACCGAGCCGCTGCGGGTGTACATGCGTCGGGTGGAGATTGCGCAGATCAGTGCGTTGCGCAGTCTGGTGAGCTAGCTCGCCTAAAAACTGTAGTCCCGTTCGACTTTGCACACTCGGGTCTGGAAGGCCGAGTACCAGGTGGCGCGCCCTTGTTCACGCACCGTCCGGTGCTCGGCCTGCTGCTTCCAGGCCAGGATGGCTGCTTCACTCTCCCAGTACGACACGGTGATGCCCAGGCCGTCTTCCCGTGCGGACTCCACGCCGAGAAAACCCGATTGTTCGCGTGCCAGTTCCAGCATTCGGCCGGCCGCCTGCGCGTAGCCTTGATCGCCTTCGGTGCGCAATGAGCTGAAAATTACCGTGTAGTAGGGCGGGCTGGGTGTGTGGGCGATCATGCGGCCACCGCCTGGCAAGCCTTGAGCAGGGCCATCGCCAAGGGCGGGGTAATACCTTCCAGCGCCGTACGTTCGGGCTGGAACAGGGTGGCGACGAAAAACGGGTGGTCGAGCAATTCCACCGCCCGCAGATCGCCTGCCGAGTCATGGCCGCTGGGGATGAGGTCGCCTTCGAACAAGGCTTCCAGAAATTCGGGGTTCACGCCATAACGGCAGCGATAACCCTCCTGCACATCCAGGGTGCCGTAGGCTTCGGCGATCCGGGTGTAGGGCGACAGGCGCACGGTGTCGGTGGCTTCCACCAAGGCGCAGCTCAGTGGCGCGATCACTGCGCGCTTGGACTGCGGCGCGAGTTCGCCATGCTCGGCATCCTTCCAGCCCAGTACATTGCGCGCGTATTCCAGCACCGCATGCTGAAAACCACCGCAGGTGCCGAGGAAGGGACGGCGTTGCTCGCGGGCAAAGCGGATCGCGCGCATTGCACCCTCGGCGTCGCGGTAGGGGCTGGCGGGAACGCACCAGAAACCGTCGAAGCCATGTAGTGACTCAGGCAGGGTGTCGGTGTCGAGCCACTGCACATGAACGCTCAGGCCCAAGGTCTCGGCTGCCTGTTGCAGCGCCACGGGTATGGCCTGGTGAGCGATGACATCGGGGTTGTAGTCGCCGATCAGGGCGAGGTGCAGAGGCGTGGCTTTCATCGTGTACATCCCATGGCTTGTGGTGTCCTGGCGCGCACTATAAATTGGCGCTCACGCAATCAATATTGGCGTTTTAACACATGCTCAATGCAGCAACGCACTATTCAATCGACTACCCGGACTTATCGTTGATCCTCGCGCTGGTACGCGGCGGCACGCTCGCACGGGCGGCAGCACTGCTGCGGGTGGACGTGTCCACGGTGTTCCGTGCGGTGCGACGCCTGGAGGCGGCGCTGGGCCAGACGCTGTTCGAAAAAAGCCGCGCCGGCTACCTGCCCACCAGCCTGGCGAGCAACCTGGCGCAACAGGCGGAACGTGCCGAACAAGCACTAGAGGCCGCGCGTATTGGTGTGGAGCAAGGCGGTGAAGTGATCAGCGGCACGGTGCGCCTGACCTGTACTGACTCGGTGCTGCAAGGCTTGCTGTTGCCGGCGCTGGCGCAGTTCATGCCGCAGTACCCGGCGCTGACCCTGGAGCTGAGCACGTCGAATGACTTCGCCAACCTCAGCCGCCGCGACGCCGATATCGCCTTGCGCCTGACCCGCACGCCGCCGGAGCATTTGGTGGGGCGACGTCTGGGCAATGTGGCGTATCAGGTGTGCGCCAGTGCGGGTTTCGCCCTACAACACATGGGACACGAACTGGCAGACCTGCCATGGATCGCCCCCGATGACTTCCTGCCCGACCACCCCACGGTCGCCTGGCGCCGCGAGCACTTGCCTGGCGTGCGTCCCAGCTACCGCTGCAACAGCATGTTATCGGTCACCGAATTGGTGCGTGCGGGTTTGGGTGTGGCGGCATTGCCCGACTTTCTATTGTGTGAAGGTCTGCAACCGTTGGGCCCCGCATTGGCGGGGCATGACACAGCGTTGTGGTTGCTCACGCGCCCTGATTGTCGGGCGCTGCGATCGGTTGTGACGTTGTTTGATGAGCTGGGGCGACACCTGCGGTTGCCTTAGGTTTTTCGCACAAAGTGTTTATGCATTTCGCTGGTCAGGCTTTCGATATGTTCTGTCAGCTGCTTGGTCATTTCCGTCAGCCGGGTGTTTTGTTCGAGCAGTTCCAGTAACTGTTTGGTGGTCTGCGCCGCCTGGGCCTGGCGCTCTGTATTGGCAATGGCCAGGGCTTCGCGGTGCTGGGCGTCGGCGTCTGACTGGGCCTTGTCGCGGGCAGCCTGGCGCGTCTGGGCCAGCAGGATCAGCGGCGCGGCATAGGCCGATTGCAGGCTGAAGGCCAGGTTGAGCAGGATGAACGGGTACACATCGAAGTGCGTGATGCCGGTCATGTTCAGCACCACCCACAACACCACGATTGCGGTTTGTGCGCCGAGGAAGGTGGGCGTGCCGAAGAAACGGGCGAACGCTTCGGCCTTGAGGGCAAACGTGTCATTGCCGAAGGTCGGAGCCAAGTGGGCATGGGGACGATGGAAGCGCAGGTGGTCGACGGGGGCGGTTTCGGTTTTTTCTGGGGTCATGGCGGGCTCGGATCGTTTGCTTGAAGACAAGCAAGCACTATAGACCGAGCCCCCAGCGTCCCGTATGAAGATCGGGTCAGTTGCCGCCGCGCTCATTGGCGAATGCGCTCACCGCTTGCACGGCCTCGCTGGTGCCTTCGCGGATCTGCACGATGACCGTACCGGCCTGGTTCGCCAACTCCACGCCCAGGGCGGCGCGGTCGCGGGTGCCATCCATGCTGTGGATGGCCTGGCGGGTTTCGTCCTGGATCATCGCGATCATGCTGGAAATTTCCGCCGTTGAACCGCTGGTGCGCGCCGCCAGTTGCCGGACTTCATCGGCCACCACGGCAAACCCGCGACCTTGCTCGCCGGCACGCGCCGCCTCGATCGCGGCGTTGAGTGCCAGTAAGTTGGTCTGGTCGGCGATGCCCCGGATGGTATTGACGATCGCTGTGATCTGCTGCGAACGCTCGCCCAGCTTGGCGATCAGCTGTGAGGAACCATCGATATCGGCGGCAATATCGCGCATGCCGCTGGCGGTTTGCTGGATCACCTCGGCGCCTTTTTCGGCGATGTCCCGGGTGTTCAGGGAGATGTGATATGCCTGGGCCGCACTGGCGGCATCGGCGGTGTGTTGCTGCACCATGGCGGTCACGTCCGAGGCGAACTTCACCACTTTGCACAAGCGCCCGCTGGCGTCGTAAACCGGGTTGTAGTTGGCTTCGAGCCACACTGTCTGGCCGTTTTTATCCACCCGTTCAAACTGGCCGCTGAACATTTCACCCTGGTTCAAGCGCTTCCAGAAGTCGCTGTAGGTCGTGCTATTGGCCAACTCTGCGGTGCAGAACAGGCGGTGGTGTTGGCCCTGGATCTGCGCCAGTGTGTAGCCCATGCGCTGCAGGAAGTTGGCGTTGGCCGTGAGGATGGTGCCGTCAAGATTGAATTCGATCACCGCCATCGCACGGCCAATGGCCGCCAACTTGGCATTGGCTTCGCTTTCAGCCTGCAGGCGCGGCGTGACGTCCATGGCGTACTTCACCACTTTGATGACCTGGCCCGTGTCATCACGTACCGGGTTGTAGCTGGCCTCCAGCCACACTGACTGGCCATCGCCCGCCACCCGTTCAAAGGTGCCGGACTGGAACTGGCCATTGCGCAGATTCGACCACAACTGGTTGTACTCTGGGCTGCGGGCGAACACCGGGGTGCAGAACATACGGTGGGACTGGCCCTCGACCTGCTCGGCGCAGTAGCCCATGGTCTGGAGGAAGTTGGCATTGGCCCGCAACACCGTGCCGGACAGGTCGAATTCGATCACCGCCATGGAGCGCTCGATGGCACCCAGCAGGCTGGCCTGTTGGGCGACGGTGTGTTGCAGGGTACTGACGGTTTTTTTATGCGCGTTGAATAGCATGTTCGGGTGCTCGGGCAAGCAAGCTTCTGGGTTTCCTTGGATATTCGCCTGCCCCCGTAAGGCATTCGCTATACGGTTGACGTGCTCATTGTCAGCTTCCTTGTGCCGACAGCGGGGGGTGGAACAACGGGTTCAGAGTGATCAGCCTGGCAAGAAGTTCGCCTCAGGGGCAGGACCTTTTTTGGGTTGCCGATAAGTGGTGGCATTATGCTTTCTCCTCGCATGCAGGCACGAAGATTCAGACGAGGAGTCGTAGGACAACCTCAGGCGGAATGAGCGATTACTTCTTCGCTGATATTGACCCGATTACGTCCGGTGTCCTTGGCAGCATACAGCGCCCGATCCGCCGCATTCAGCCATGTGGCGGCGTCGGTGAAAAAGGGTTGGAAATCGGCCAGGCCGATGCTCAGGCTCACGCGCAATTCCGGGATCTGCGGGTTGCGGTAATTGCTGAAAGTCTCGCGCATGCCTTCCATGACCTGGGCAGCCTGTTCCAAGGGCATCTGCGGAAGAATCACACAGAACTCATCGCCCCCATACCGCCCGGCCAAGTCGTTTTCCCGCAGGTTGCGCCGCAGCTCCAGGCTCAGTTGCCGCAGGACCGCGTCACCGACAATATGGCCGTGGGTATCATTGATTTGCTTGAAGTGGTCGATGTCGATCAGGGCGATCGTGGCGTGGCTTTGCTGTTGCTGGCACTTGTGGAACTTGAGGTGCAGCAGGTCTTTCCACGAGCCGTGATTGAGCAGGCCGGTGAGACTGTCGATGCGGCTCAAGGCGCTGAGCGCGCGTTTGTGTTCAGACAGTTTGATTGCCAGTTGATAGCAGACCATACCGATGGCCATGGGGTAGAGCGTCAACATCGGCAAGCAGGCGTAGACCTGAACCAGGCTGACCGAAGGGTTGAACTGCAAACCGAACACCACTGCACCCATGGCGGCGCCCAGCACTTGGGCCACTGCGCCACGTATCAGCAGGCGTTTGCCACCGGCAGCGACATTATTCATGGCGACCATCGACAGGAGGGTCACGGTGGTCAGCGGGGTGAAGTGCAACGTGGCGGCCCAGAACCCGCTGAACACTGCGTCATACACCAGGTTGCGTTGTTCGGCGTCGTAGGGGAATTTGGAGCGGGTTGCCAGCTGATACGCCAGGTGTGGCCAGACAAAACCGTTGATCAGCAACAGGGCCCATAACCAGCCTGGCTTACCCAATGGATACAGAGCCGCTATCACGCTGACGCAGCACATCGCCGTGCCAATGATCCTTGGCTTGTAGATACGCCTGGCAAAGGAAAGCCCCTTGCCTTGTCTGTTTTCCATAAATTCCTGGTTCAGCTCTTTTTGCAGATACGACGACACGCGTTCGCAGGGTTAACCATTGATCGGGTACTACCTGTGATTATTGTCAGTTATTCACGTGGGAATAATCAGTGTCCTTCCAGGCCATTTGCGCAAAACGGAGGGCGAATGCGTCAAAAACGACCCGGAGTGTCGTTCACACAACAGGTTTTTATGGCTGGCGGGACGGCGTTATTTCGTAGCCGGCCAGGAACAGGTCAATGGCCGACTCGATGACACTGGCCTGATTGGCGGCGTCCAGCACCGGTTGGCCCAAGGTGATCTGCGGCCAAAACGCAAACGCCTTGAGCAGGCTCTGAATCTGGTGCGCGGCGAAAGCCGGGTCACTGCAATTGAGTCGCCCATCTTCCTGGGCCGCGCGTACCCATTGGGTAAAACCTTCTTCGCGTTTGCTCAGGCGGGTGACCATGTCTTGGGCCCGCTCCGGGGAATGGATGGTGGCAGCGATGGCAACCCTGGCCAGGTCGAGAAAATTGGCGTCCGCCATCATCTTCATCTTCGCCTCCAGCAAGCCGCGCAACTGTTCGCGCAAAGGGCGGTCACTGGCGTAGCTGACGTCGAGTTGCGCAACGCTGCTGGCCCAGAGTTGATGGAGAATTTCGGCAAACAACTCCTCCTTGCTGGGGAAGTGGTTGTACACCGTACGCTTGGAAACACCGGCGGTGGCGGCGATCCTGTCCATGCTGGTGACCTCGTAACCGTTCTCACGAAACTCTGCAATGGCCGCGCCTACGATGGCTTCGCGTTTACGGTCGGTGAGGCGTTGAGGGGCAGTCATGGGTAGTGGTCGGCTCTTCAAGGGAAATTACACTCAGTAGTTTACTTGCTCCGGATTTTGTTGCAATCTTGAAACTACACTGTGCAGTGTAATTATGAGCGGTCTGTAGGAGTCACCTTGTAATGGCCACGATCTCGTCCCGTGTCGATTCTTCGCCGACAGCGCCCAAGCATGATCAGGGGCACTTCAGTAACGACGCTCCCGTGCAGCAGGGGGGCTTCGGCAAGACCTTGCGTATTTTCTGGAATATGCTGTTCAACAAACCGCGCAGCACCCGGCCCGAGGGGCAGATCCCGGTGCAATCACTGACCCACGAGCAGTTGCTTGCGGCCCCGGATCACAGTGTGTTCCGCCTCGGGCATTCCACCGTATTGCTGAAAATGCGCGGCAAGTTCTGGGTCACCGACCCGGTGTTCGCCGAGCGCGCTTCACCGTTCAGTTGGGCCGGTCCCAAGCGCTTCCATCAGCCCCCTATCAGCCTTGAAGCGTTACCACCGTTGGAAGCGGTGATTCTTTCCCACAATCACTACGACCATCTTGACCGCAAGGCTGTCGTCCAACTGGCCGAAAAAACCGGCTATTTCCTTGCGCCGCTGGGCGTGGGTGACATCCTGGTGAAGTGGGGGGTGGAGGCCAGCAAGGTGCGCCAGCTTGATTGGTGGCAGGGCACCGAGGTGGATGGCATTCGGTTTGTCGCCACGCCTGCGCAGCATTTTTCCGGGCGTGGTCTGTTTGATGCCAACCAGACGCTGTGGTGTTCCTGGGTGATGATCGACGGTGCGCGGCGGATCTTTTTCAGCGGTGATACCGGTTACTTCAACGGCTTTAAACGTATCGGTGAGCAGTACGGCCCGTTTGATCTGACACTGATGGAAACAGGCGCTTACAACGTCGATTGGCCTCATGTGCATATGCAACCGGAACAAACCCTGCAAGCCCACATCGACCTTAAGGGCCGCTGGTTGCTGCCGATTCACAATGGCACTTTCGACTTGGCGTTCCATGCCTGGCACGAGCCCTTCGACCGCATCATGGCCCTGGCCTGGGAGCGCAACGTGTCGATTACCACGCCACAGATGGGCCAAGCGTTCAGTTTGAACCAACCTGAACGTGGGGTCGCGTGGTGGTTGGAGGTAGAAACCCCAGGCGCTCGAGAGCATCTCGCTGGCTGAAGGCAGGCACGTCGGAAAAAAGGAGTTTTCCGGGTGTTTCCGAGCGGTTCCAGACCTCGGATGAGAGTGCGATGATCCTTCGGAAAGTCATTTTTCGGGGGGCTGTTCAGATGGACATCAAGTGTAAGAAAAATTCGCAGTTGGCTGCGCTTTGTCGATTGGGGCTAGCGTCAACTGTACCGCCAGAAAGTTTCGGCTCGACAACAACGTCAGCTGTCGCCTGCATCGACCCAGCGAACGCGCGCGGTCGTGGTGTTGTTTTCGACATGGCTGCCAGCACTGATTCGCACGTGACAGCCAGGGTGCCTATCCCAGGCTATGACGCGCCTGCCCTCCCTTTAAAACCCGTGCGTGATCCGTCTTTATCGCTGATTGGCTTGAGTGGCATCGATCCCTCAGGGCCGATCATGGTGGAGGTGCCGCTGGTACAGAACAACAGCGCCTTTACGGCAGACCGCGTGCAGAATGAGTGGCGTGTGGGGTTTGCTGAATGCTACGAGCGAGGCGTTGATCACGAACCCATTGAGCACAGCCCGCTCTTTTTGAGGGCGCTGGATGTTCTGCGTCTGGCCGGGGCGCAATTGGTGCCGGTGCCTGCACAGCGCGCGAATGACAGCCTGGCGCTCGGCCTGCACACGGGTAACGAAATCGATGGGCTGATCACGCGGTTCCAATTGGATGCGCTGGTATCCGACAGCCACAGCGCGGCGTTTCATGAGGCTTGCTGGAGTGGTTACCCGGCGCTTGGTGAGCCACTCGGGGAGGCAACGTTATGGTTCTATGGTGCGCGCTGGTCGAAGGATTTGCTGCCCGCCCTGGTACAGGGATACCGCAGCGTCCGCCGCTTGCAGGAAGTGTAAGGCTGGCTACCTGGAGCGCTGAACAATCCTACTGTGTGAACGACGTGCGTCGCGCTGTCGGGGAGGAGAGAGGTTTTTAGACTGGGGCACGGATCAATGCTGGTCCTTCGTCGTTTCCTGCTTCCCGAAGAGGTCTTATGTTCTCTATTGCACATGGCATGGGTTCCATCATCCGACAACTCGTACAGTCCGTCGCTGGGGATTATTTGTCGGCTGCTCCAAAATCGGTCTCCCCGGGTAGCGAGTACCTCAGTGTGAGTGAACTTGGCGCGCAAATGTCCACGTGTGGCGGCCTGACATCGGCCAACTTGGTCACTTACCTGCAGGAGCGGATTCGCAAACTGGATCCGAAGCTGAGTTCCGTCATCGAGCTCAACCCTGAGGCACTTGAGAACGCGCGCAAGTTGGATCGTGAGCGAGCCTGCGGCAAGGTACGCGGGCCACTGCATGGCATTCCTGTTTTGCTCAAAGACACCATCGAAACCGCAGGTATGCAAACCAGCGCCGGTGCATTCGGATTGGTGGGCGCCGCGGCCGGCAAGAACGCCCCGTTGGTTGAGCACCTGATCAAACAGGGCGCGGTGATCCTTGGTAAAACCAATATGAGCGAATTGGCTGGATTTCGTGGTGGTCCCGATGGCTGGAGCAGCCGGGGCGGGCAGACCCGTAACCCGCATCATCCGGATGCCGATGTCGGTGGCTCCAGTTCAGGATCCGCCGCCGCTGTCGCGGCAGGCTTGGCACCCCTGGCGGTGGGGGCGGAAACCAATGGTTCGATCATTGTGCCGGCAGCGCGCAATGGTGTTGTCGGGCTCAAGCCCAGCGTGGGTCTGCTGGACCGCAACGGCATTGTTCCCGCGAGCCAGCGTCAAGATTCACCGGGCCCGATGGCTCGCTCAGTGTTTGATGCCGCGCTGATGCTTAACGCTATGTCAGGCAGCGATCCCCAGGACCCGGCGAGCGTGGGTGCCCCCCAAGGTATTGATTACACTGAATTGCTGGTACCCGGCGCGTTGAAAGGCAAGCGTATCGGTTATCCCGCGACGTTTTCTAACAATGGCGAATCCAGCCCCGTGGTGAACACTGTGCAATTCACCCGTGCACTCGAGGTGCTTCGTGAACAAGGCGCGGTGTTGGTGCCGGTCAACATGCGCCTGGCTGATGCATCACGCTGGGAAGAGTTGCTGCTTGCAGACGTGAAAGAGGAGTTGAATGCTTACCTGGCCAAGCGCTCAGGGTTGCCAGTCAAGTCTCTGACTGAACTGATCAGGTTCAACGATCAGCGCGATGGCAGCGCCTCGGACCATCAGCCAGTGCTCAGGGATATCAGTGCCTCAACCCTGACGCCGGAGCAGCGCAAGGTACTTTGGGATGCGCTGATCGAGGATTTTCGCAGTACCGTGGATGACCCTATCAGAGAACATAACCTTGACGCCATGGTGTCGGATTTCGAGACCTACAGTTACTTCGGTGTCGCAGCGGCCGGCTATCCGGGGATAGCCGTGCCTTCCGGAACGGATGAGGACGGCCTACCGACCAGTGCCTATTTTTTTGGTACCCGCTGGGCAGAACCGACCTTGTTGGCGGTGGCCCATGGGTATGAACAGGCCGCTCGGATAACTATCAAGCCGAAGCTTTGAGACCGTAGCGTGGGGCAGGGTTGCGATGTGAAAGGTTGGGACCCAATGCCAAGCGCGCTGTGTCGTACGCGTCCCGGTCCAGGCTATCGGGCAACGACGGGATAGCGACTTTCTCACCCAGGGCCAGCCCTGCCAGTGCGGCATCCACCAGGTTTTCCGCGCTCATGACCATGGTGTCTGGCAGTTTGCCCACCGGTAGCCCAGCGACATCCCAGAACTCGGTGGCAGTGGCTCCCGGCAGCACCACTTGCACCGTGACCCCCTTGTCGCTCATTTCATGTTCAAGCGACTCGCTGAATGCCTGCACAAAAGCCTTGGTGCCGCCGCACACGCCATTCAGCACTTTTGGCGCGACCGCTACGATCGACCCGATGTTTATCAGTGTTCCACGACCTTGGGTGACAAAACTGTCGCGGCAGCTTTCGCCAACCATCGACATCATCGCCTGCGAAACCGGCTTCGGCGACCCGGAGCGTATGCGCCGCGCCTTCCTACGTGCTTTCGGCCAATCGCCGCAAATGATGCGCCGGGCGCTGCAACTGCAGGCTTGAGGCATGCGGGGTTACCCTAGCGCAGCATGATGCATGGCCGAAGAGGCTGATCCGCCCAGCGATACGGCTGGACTCTAGGCACCATTCGGTTGAGGCGTTGTTGAATCAAAGGATGCCGGTGTTGTGCCAATCAGGCGAGCGATGATGTTTTGTGCTCCGGGCCCGGATGCAGCGGTATCACACCTGCGCACACTCATCCCCCATCCCGGCGCAAACCCCGGGAAAAACACCAGCCCTTCAGCTTCCAGCCGAAACGCCAATGCCAAGCGGGTTTCATCGCCAACGTCATGTTGGCTTTCAAACTGTTTAACCGCTTCCACGTCAACACCCGCCTGGCGGGCCAGGTCTTCCCGACTCCAGCCCAGCATCGCGCGGGCCTGCACGCTGTGCTTGGCGGTGAATTGATGCAGGACGATCTGCTGTTCTACGAAAGAGCTCATTGCCAGAGAGGACATGGGGTTTCTCCAGGATTCGACGGGAAGGCAAACTATACTGTTTTTTTGTACAGTTGTTTTGACCGCTCATCAACTGGATTTTACTGACCTACTATTCCAACCCCGTAGCCTCGCGAATAATCAGGTGGTCCAGGTTCTCGATATTCGCACTGAACACCCCAAACGTCTGCGCGGGGTTTTTCTTGCTTGGTACCTGTTTCAGCTCTGGCGTTACCCCATAGAAGAAGCAATACAACGCCCGCTCACTGTCTACTGCCGCCTTGATCTGCTCCAGGAACGCCGTGCGTTTGCGGTAGTTCTCGATGAGTTTTTTGCTCAGGTAGACATTCACGGAATAAGGTTTTTTATCGAGCCACACCTTCTTTTCGAAATCGATGCGCAAACTGCTGGTGTAGTTCTTGATCTCCTTGATCTTGCCCCAGTAGATCAAGCCTTTGTTGTCCTGCAGGTATTCGATCTTTTTGAAGAATGCCCAGTAGGTTGCGGTGTGGTCGCCGATTTTCAACGGTATGGACTTGAGTTTGTCCTTATCGTCGATGTTGGACACGTAGCATTCCACCGGGTGGGCGAAGACACTGGTTTTACCTGGCATATTGTCGTTGGTGCTGTGGGATTCAGAACCAGAGGTTGAAGATGATTTCGCTGGGGCTTGTGGGGCATTTGCTCGCGTACCTGTAAGCGGCGTTTTGCGCTCGTACTGACGACGCGTCAGCACAAACTCTGATGGAAAGTTGTCCTCACGTTCGTCGTCACTTTCACCTGCCGCGGTCTTGTGCGTGCTGGCGTAACGACAACCGTCGATATGCCGGGTACTGGTCTTGTTCTTGAAATGCGGCGTGCGCAGGTAATTGACGTTCTTGGCGTTGAAGGTGCTCAGCGCGTTGCCGGTATCAAACGCTGCACGACATTCATCGTTGGGGCATAGGAAATAGTCTTTGTCGGAGTCGAAATCGGCGGTTTCGTCGAAATTCAGCTCCCGTACGTCGTAGATCGACAGCTTGTCATCGAGACTCAGGCTGTAGGCCGTGTCGAATTTCATGGGGCTCGGGTCCGTGAGAGGTTTCGCTATTAATAGCGGGAACCTGCGTAAATATCAGCAAGAACCTGCCACCCGTCGCCCGCTCAAGAAACACAGCGTACCGCCTACCGCCGTCAATCCGGCCAGCGCATAAAACATTGTGGTGGGCGGTGAGTTGATCAACAGATAGCCACAAATCACCGGGCTCAACGCGCCACCAAAGGCCGCCAGGTTCTGCGCGCCGTAGTAACTGCCCCGTAGTGATTCGGGGGCGAGGGTATCGATAAACAGGAATTCGGACGGGAAGATAATCATCTCGCCCAACGTGAACACGAACATCGCCACACACCACGACAGCAGGCTGTCGGCCTGGCTGAAACCGATCAGGCCACCGATGAACAATGCCGTACCCAACAGGATCCAGTACCGCAATTGCTCACGCTTGAGGAAGCGACCGATCTGGTATTGCAGCAACATCACCGTAATCGCGTTACAGGCCAGCACGGCGGACAGAATCTTCAGCGCATCATCCGGTTTGTGAATCACCAACAGGAACTGCGACAGATACAAGGTGTAGCGGCCATGCACGATGGTGCTCAACAGGCTGCCACCGGTGAACAGCACCAGGCTGCGGTCGTTGCGCAGGGTTTTGAGGGTGGTGAGAAAACTCAAGGGTTTGCTGCTTTGATCACGCTGGGTAGGCGCAATGCCGATCATCAGGAATACGCTGATAAACGCGATGGCGCTGGACAGCATGAACGGCAACAATGGCATCTGCCCGGCAATCACCACGCCCACCATGGGGCCTGTGGCATAGCCGATATTGGTGAGGGTGTAGCGCAGGGAAAACACCTTGGCGCGCTGCTCCACTGGCAGGTTCTCGCTGATGATCGCCTTGGAGCCGATCAGGAACAGCGCCGATGCCGACTCGGTGATCACCAGCGTCAACGTGGTGAGGTAAAGGTTCGTGGCAAAGGTCAGTAACAGAAAACCGATGGAGCTGGAGAGCATTGCCAGGATCAGCAGCTTGCGCTTTTCCATGCGGTCGATGACGTAGCCGCCATACAGGCCCATCAAGGTGGCGGTAAACACCGCGATGCCCATCAGCAAGCCGATATCTTGCTGGTCGAGGCCCAGGCGCCGGCTGAGCAGCAAGGTCATCAAGGGACTGGTCATGGCCCGGCTGATGACGATGGTCAGCGAGCAAATCATCAGTCGGCGGATTACCAGAGAGTAGGTGGCCACGGTGGGGCGAGTATCCTTATTATTTTCCAACGCAACACACATCAAATGTGAACACCGATCAAATGTGGGAGCTGGCAAGCCAGCTCCCACATTTAGCTCGAGTTACTGGCCGGAGTTGATGGTGATTTTTTCGACCGCACCTTGCTCCAGATCCCACTTCTTGAGGATCTCGCCGTACGTCCCATCATCAATCATGCCCTGCAACGCCTCACTGATCGCGGTGACCAACTCGGTGTTGCTTTTCTCGACTCCCAGCCCGGTGAACTGCTTGGAAATCGCCAAACCCACCGGCTTGTATTTGCCTTTATCCAACGACATCAAATAAGGAATCGTCTCGCTGCCCTGCATCGCCGCATCCAGCCGGTTCTGCTGCAACTGTGCCCGTGCGTCCGCCGAGCCTTCGGTGCCGATCACCACGATGGCCGGCTTACCCGCCGCTTCGCAGTTTTCCTTGCTCCACGCGGCAATTTCAGACGGCCAGGTGGTACGACGGCTGGTGCCGACTTTTTTACCGCACAGGTCAGTCAATTCCTTGAGGTCTTCATGCTTGGCCAGGGTGTAGAGCTGTGGACCGCTGGTGAAGTAGTCGATGAAGGTCACGGCCTTCTGGCGTTCGGCGGTGTCGGTCATGCCCGACAACACGATGTCCACGCGTTTGGTGGTCAGGCCGCTGAGCATCTGCTCGAAGCCGGTCTCCTGCCATTTGATCTTCACGCCCAGGCGCTCGGCCAGGGCGTTGCCCAGGTCAAAGTCCAGGCCGGTGATCTTGTTGGTGGCCGGGTCCTTGAAATCCATCGGCGGATAGTTCGGCACGATGGCCGCGCTGATCTCGCCCTTGTCCTTGATTGCCGCCGGCAATGCCGCGAAAACAGCGGAGGAGGCCATCAGGCCTGCGAGCAACGTTGGGATAAACAATTTTTTCATGGGGGCGTTCTCGTTTGTTTTTTAGTTAAGTGCGAACGGCAGAAATAAAGCTTTGGGTGCGCGGGTTTTGTGGGCTTATTAGAATTTCTTCGGGGCTGCCGGCTTCCACAATCTGGCCGGCATCCATAAACACCATGCGGTTGGAGACTTCGCGGGCGAAGCCCAATTCATGGGTGACCACGATCATGGTCATGCCGGTGGTGGCCAAATCGCGCATCACCGACAGCACTTCGCCTACCAGCTCCGGGTCGAGGGCTGACGTGGGCTCGTCAAACAACATCAACTTGGGTCGCATCGCCAATGCACGGGCAATCGCCACACGTTGTTGCTGGCCGCCGGACAACTCCACCGGATAAGCATTGCGCTTGTCCGCCAGGCCGACGCGGGCCAGCAGTTCCAACGCATCTTCGATGGCTTCCTTGGGCGAGCGCTTGAGCACCTGGCAGGGGCCTTCGATGATGTTCTGCAACACGGTCATGTGTGGGAACAAATTGAAGCGCTGGAACACCATGCCGGTGGCCAGGCGCTGGCGGGCGATCTGCGATTCATTCATTTCATGCAGTTTGTTGCCGACGACGCGGTAACCCACCAGTTCGCCGTCGACCCACAGGCCGCCCTTGTCGATCTTTTCCAACTGGTTGACGCAGCGCAGCAGGGTGCTTTTACCAGAACCCGACGGGCCGATGATGCACATCACTTCGCCTTGCTCGACCTCGATATTGATGTCGCGCAGCGCGTGATACTGGTCGTAATACTTGTTCAGGTTGACGGCCTTGACGATGCTTCTCATGGGGCAAATCTCCTCAACCCAGACTTACGAACGCTTGCCGGCGCCGCGGGCAAAACGGCGCTCGAGGCGGCTTTGACCAAATGAAAGAACAGTCACCACCGCCAGGTACCAAATGCCGGCCACAATCAGCAGCTCCATGACCCGCGCGTTGGCGTAGTAGATGTTTTGCGCGTTGTGCAGCAGCTCCGAGTACTGGATCACGCTGGCCAGGCTGGTCATTTTCACCATGCTGATGAATTCGTTGCCTACGGGCGGAATGATCACGCGCATCGCCTGCGGCAGAATGATCCTACGCAACGCCTGCAGGCTCGGCATGCCAATGGACTTGGCGGCTTCGTATTGGCCGGTGTCGACCGAGAGCAAACCGGCGCGCACTACCTCGGCGGTGTACGCGCCCTGGTTGATGCTCAAACCGAGCAGGGCGGCCACAAAGGGCGTCATCAGGTCGACGGTGTCGATGCTGAAGAGGCCGGGAATCGCGATCACCGGGAAGATCAGCGCCAGGTTGAACCACAGCAGCAGCTGCAGAATCAGCGGCGTGCCGCGGAACAGCCAAGTGTAGGTAATGGCCACGTAGCGCAGGATCGGATTGGCCGACATGCGCATGATCGCCGTGATCACCCCGATCACCACGCCCAGCGCCATGGCCAGGATCGACATGACGATGGTGTTGACCAGACCCCAGAGGATGGCCTCAGACGTGAGGAACTGACCGATGTAGGACCATTCGATCTGACCGTTGGCAAACGCACGCAACAGCGCGGCCAGCACGATCACGATCAGCGTGGCAAAAAACATCCGCCCGTAATAGCGACGCGGCACGTGCTCGTACTGCGTGATATCGAACTGGTTCTCGGACAACTTGCGCTCTATTTCCAAGCGCTCGGCCGGGGTTGGGTTCATGGTGATTCTCCAAAAACTGATGACGCTACTACTGATGTACTCGGTCCAAATGTGGGAGCGGGCTTGCTCGCGAAAGCGTCAGCCCCAGCACCACACCTCTGACAGGCTTAAATCCGAAAGCCCTGATAGCTCTCAGCCCACTGCTGCTGTGCAGCCAATGCAATCTTCAACCGCCCAATCTGCTCCCGCACACGCTCCGGCGCCGTCCCACCCCACCCACTGCGCGCCGCAATCGCCGCCTCCAGGGTCAAGCAGTCCCGCACCTCAGGCGTCAACCGAGCATCCACCTCCGCCAACATCGCCGGCGAGGCTTCCCACAATTCAATCTCATGCTTCTCACAGGCCTGCACCAGGGCGCCGGTAATCTCATGCGCCTCTTTAAACGGCACACCACGCGTGGCCAACCAGTCCGCTACCTCAGTTGCCAAGGTGAAGCCCATCGGCGCCTGACGCCGCAGCTCTTCCACCTGTACCTTCATGGTCGCAACCATTCCAGCCATCGCCGGCAACACCAGCAGCAACGTATCCACGCTATCCAACACGCTGTGTTTGTCTTCACTCAAATCACGGTTGTACGACAGCGGCAACGACTTGAGCGTCGACATCAGCCCCGTCAGGTTGCCGATCAACCGTCCAGCCTTGCCCCGTGCCAGTTCGGCAATGTCCGGGTTCTTTTTCTGCGGCATGATCGAACTGCCAGTGGCGTAGGCATCGTCCAACACCACCCAACGAAACTGCCGTGACGACCATAGGCACAACTCTTCGGACAGGCGCGAAATATTCACCCCGAGCATGCCCGCCACAAACAGAAACTCCGCCACATGGTCACGGCTGGCGACGGCATCGATAGAGTTTTCGCACGGCCCGGTGTAGCCCATTTCCTTGGCCGAATGCTCAGGCTGACGGGCAATCGCAGAACCCGCCATCGCGGCAGCGCCCAAAGGCGACAAGGCCGTGCGCGCATCCCAATCCACCAGACGTTGCACATCCCTCAACATCGACTGCGCGTGAGCCAGCAAGTGGTGAGCGAACACAATCGGTTGCGCCTGCTGCAAGTGGGTGAAGCCGGGGCAAATACTTTCCACATGCTGCTCAGCTTGGTCCACCAGCGCCTGCTGCAAACCCAGCACTTCGGTGGTGATGATGCGCGCATGATCCCGTAGGAAAAGGCGGAGGTCATTGGCGGTCTGGTCATTACGCGAACGCCCAGCACGCAACTTGCCGCCCAAGGCGCCCAGGCGCTCGGTCAATACGCGTTCGATAAAGGTGTGTACGTCCTCGTCATCCAGGGTCGGGTGCAAGCGGCCGGCGACGAAGTCATGGCCGATCTGGTCCAGGGCTTCGAGGGTGCGCAAGGTCTCCGGCTCGTCCAGCAACCCGGCGCGCTGCAACTCACGGGCATGGGCACGGGAGCCGGCCAGGTCGTAAGGCGTCAAGCGGAAATAGCGCTCAGGGCAACGGGACAACGCGGCCAATGCAGCAGACGGACCGGTCTTGAAACGAGCGCCCCAAAGGCGGTCGGTGGGCTGGGACATGGGTATTCCTCACGCTTGTTTTTAGAAGAGTCGGAGGCAGTAAAAATAAGGTTTCAACGAGACTGAACCAGCGTCTGACGCGCTGTATTCAAGGTTGCCAAGGGCGGATGTTTATGTTCATTATCGCCGCCTGGCTATGTTCAAGGATTGGGTTGAAGCCTGTTGAATATGGCACTTGAGGTCAACGCGTATTATGGAAACTCCACTTTCCACTTCTGGAAACCTGGCGCCAAAACCCGGCACAAGACCGCCCCTGCAGTTGAGCGGGCTGGACTTCAAATTGCTGCGCGTGTTTATGGCCGTGGTCGAAGCGGGCGGCTTCAGTGCCGCGCAAAACGAGCTGAACGTGGGGCTCGCGGCCATCAGCAAACAAATCTCCGACCTCGAGATTCGCATCGGCATGCGCCTGTGTACGCGGGGCCGGGAAGGGTTCGGGCTGACCGAAGAAGGCAAGTTGGTGTATCAGGCGTCCATCGAGTTATTTACCTCAGTGGACAGTTTTCGCGACAAGCTTAGTTCGGCGCAAAACGAGCTTATTGGCGACCTTAGTGTGGGCGTTATTGATAACACCGTCTCCGATGTTAATTCCCCGCTGATTGCCGCGTTGGGGAAGTTACATAGCGAGTCGCCGAAAATCAGATTACGGCTACACGCCTCACAATTGGACGAAGTTGAGCGTGGCGTGGTCGAAGGGCGGCTGATCGTCGGCATCGTGCCGGTGTACCAGCGCCGCGAAGAATTCGATTATTTCCCGCTGTATGAAGAAAAGGCCCACGCCTACTGTGCCGTAGGACACCCACTCTTCGACGCAAACGACATCACGCCCGAGGTCTTGCGCCAATACGAAGTGGTGAACCATCGGTATGCGATCCACCGCGACAAGGCCAACTTCGTCAACTATGACAGCCAGTCCGCCTCGGCCTCACAAGTCGAAGCCGTCGCGATCCTGATCCTTACTGGCAGTTTCCTCGGCTTCTTGCCCGAACACTACGCCATGCCCTTGGTTAGAGAGGGGCGCCTGCGCGCACTGTGCCCGCAGCAAGTTCACCTGAGCACAGCCTTCAACCTCATCCTGCGCCACAACGCCCCGCGCAGCCCGATGGTAAAAGCCTTCGCCACAGCCCTGGGCATAGACCTCAAAACCACTGCATAGACCTTCTGCCAAACACGGATCTGGGCTTGGCGAAGATCAAATGTGGGAGCTGTCGAGCTTCAGAGAGGCTGCGAAGGGATCGACTCGGTTTCCCTGTCGAGCCCACGACCTCATATCGCATCTCTACGGACCGTTATCGTTTTCAACGCGGATAGCCGATTTGTTAGCGAATTTCAGAGTGCATTAGCATTTTCCTGATAGTAGGAAGCAACAAGCAGCTATCAGGAGGGTGAATTGGATGATTGACCCCTAGTCCCCCATGCTAGTGCGCTACGAAAAGACATTCGTCGGACAGCTGCCATAGAGCTATGCAATAGAGCATCCTCGATCTATCATTCTTCTTGGTCTTTCCCTACCCAGAGAGGTGTTCTCTATGTCTTCTGGAACCATCTTTACTAACAATCGGACGCAAAATATCCGCATCCCTGCCGACATGCGTTTTCCTGCGGGAGTGAAAACTGTCGAGGTCCGTGCTGTAGGGAGAGAGCTGATCATTTCGCCTGTGGAAAACACTTGGGACAGCTTTTTTCTTGCCAGTGAATCGGTATCTGAGGATTTTATGGAGGAGCGCGCTGATCAAACCCAGCAAGAACGAGAGTCCTTTGATGATTAAGTACATGCTTGATACCAACATCGTGATCTACATCATCAAGCGTCGGCCGATTGAGATACTGGAGAAATTCAACGCCAACGTAGGGCGCATGGTGATCTCTTCAATCACCCTCGCAGAGCTGATGCATGGCGCAGAAAAGAGTCAGCTTGTAGAAAAAAACACGCGCGCCGTGGAAGACTTCTCTTCCCGGCTCGATGTCCTTAGCTACGACGACAAGGCGGCTTTTCACTACGGCTCGATCCGTTCAGACCTGGAGAAAAAGGGCACGCCTATTGGCGTCAATGACCTACACATTGCCGGGCACGCTAGAAGCTCAGGCTTGGTGTTGGTGACTAACAATGAGGGTGAGTTCAAGCGCGTAAATGGCTTGATTGTGGAAAACTGGATAGGCGCCTAGCGAGTATCTGGCCAACCCCACCCGCATCACCGCTGCAAACGAGCCCGCTTCTTCTTCGCATGAAAATGCCGAAAATGCGCATCCTGCGCCGCCGCCAACAACTCCCGATCCCCACGCGTATCGCCCCAGGCCCGCAGCCGGTACTCGCCCAAATCCCCATACACCGCTTCAAGTCGCAGCACCTTGTTCTCACAGCGGCAGTTGTTCCCGGTGAGCTTACCGGTCAACACCCCGTCGACCACCTCCAGCTCAGTCCCAATCAACTTGATCCCGAGCCGATTCGCAAACGGCTGCAACACCAACGCCGGCGACGCCGAACACAGTGTGACCTCCGCACCGGAGCCCAACTCCTGCTCCACCGAAAGCACCCCCGCCGGGCGCATCAACCGCGCCCAGTTGCGCTGGCAATACTCCTCGGCCTTCTGCTGCACCCACGTCTTCTGCACCCCAGTCATAAAGGTGCGGATCAACTGCGCCTTCAACTCATCCCGGCTGATCTGCCGCACCAGAAAGCGCAGCCCCGGCACCGCCAGCTTGACCATCCGGCCATAGAACTCACCGGGGCCAAAGGCAAACTTGAGGAAGGGCACGAAACTGTCGTGGTGGGTGAGGGTGCCGTCGAAGTCAAAGACGGAGAGTACTTTGGCGTCAGCGGGGCCGGCTTCGAGCATGTCTGGGTTCACGGGTTGGCCTCGGTCCTATCTAGTATTTTTTGAGTGTGCATCAGGTGTGACAGCGGGAGTTTACTCCCGTGCCAATCTTCCGACTTTGGCGTAAAGCCCTTCGGTGAAGGCATCCCGGTCACTCGACCGGTGACAACGCTGATGGCAATTGGGGCACAAGGCTACAGCATTGGTGATGCGATCCGAACCCTTCTGGGCGAGGTGTTCAGCCTGATGTGCTTCAAAAAGTGGCAATTCGCTGGGCACAAAAAAGCCCTGAACACGTCAGGGCTTCATGGGGTTGTTCGGCTTAGGAATCAATCCCAGCTCAGCGCGCCGCCAGTCTGGTACTCGATCACACGGGTTTCGAAGAAGTTTTTCTCTTTCTTCAAGTCCATAATCTCGCTCATCCACGGGAACGGGTTGGTAGTGCCTGGGTACTCTTCTTTAAGGCCAATCTGCGACAGGCGACGGTTGGCGATGAACTTGAGGTAGTCCTCCATCATCGCCGCATTCATCCCCAACACCCCACGCGGCATGGTATCGCGAGCGTATTCGATCTCCAGCTGAGTCCCTTGCAGGATCATCTGGGTCGCTTCTTCCTTCATCTCGGCATCCCACAAATGCGGGTTTTCGATTTTGATCTGGTTGATCACGTCGATACCGAAGTTCAGGTGCATCGACTCGTCGCGCAGGATGTATTGGAACTGCTCGGCCACGCCGGTCATTTTGTTGCGACGGCCCATGGACAGGATTTGGGTGAAGCCGCAATAAAAGAAGATGCCTTCCAGCACGCAGTAGTAGGCGACCAGGTTGCGCAGCAGCTCTTTGTCGGTCTCGACGGTGCCGGTTTCGAACTTCGGATCGGAGATCGAGCGGGTGTATTTCAGGCCCCAGGCGGCTTTTTTAGCCACCGATGGAATCTCGTGGTACATGTTGAAGATCTCGCCTTCATCCATGGCCAGCGATTCGATGCAGTACTGGTAGGCGTGGGTGTGGATCGCTTCTTCGAAGGCCTGGCGCAGGATGTACTGGCGGCACTCCGGGTTGGTGATCAGGCGGTACACGGCCAGCACCAGGTTGTTGGCGACCAGGGAGTCGGCGGTGGAGAAGAAGCCCAGGTTGCGCATGACGATACGGCGTTCGTCGTCGGTCAGGCCTTCGGGGTTTTTCCACAGCGCGATGTCGGCGGTCATGTTGACCTCTTGCGGCATCCAGTGGTTGGCGCAGCCGTCGAGGTACTTTTGCCAGGCCCAGTCGTACTTGAAGGGTACAAGTTGGTTGAGGTCGGCGCGGCAGTTGATCATGCGCTTTTCGTCAACGGCGACACGGGCGGAGGCGCCTTCGAGTTCGGCGAGGCCTTCGGCGACGTCGAGTTTGTCCAGGGCGGCCTTGGCGCGCACGATGGCGGCGGAGTCACTGGCGGTGACGGCGCGGGCTTCGAGGGCGGCTTTGGCGCCGTCGCCGTCGAGGCGGTCCATGTTGGCTTCGGTGGCGTGGCCGGCGTTGGCGCCTTTGGTGGCTACTTCGCCGTCTTCTTCTTTGTCGAATTCGTCCCAGCTCAGCATGACGTGTCGTCTCCTGCGTGAGGGCTCAAAGGTACCCGTGTGAAACCGGATGGTTGGGTGTTCACACGGCCCTGAGGCCGCGGTGGATTTTAAGGAATCGTTTGTTGCAGCTAGCGCACGCATTAAACGGAATAGGGTTACGGGTGGTCTGCGTGAGGCTTGAGGTGCGGAGCGGTGTTTGCTTGCTCCTGCGGGAGGCCTCAGGTCTGGCTCTTCATCCCAGTGTAAAGGGATATTGCAGGCCCGATTTACCCGCGCATTGTAGGGGAAAAAAACCGCTTTGTGTTGAGGCGGATAGCCACAGTGGTCGGCCAAAATGCGAGTGCTTACGGCCAGAGTATTGGTTTGCAAGGGTTTGCTGCGTCAGGATTTTTTTCGCGAATGTGGGTAGCCTCCGACCGTCGGCAAAAAAGCCATATGCCTTGCATAGGGTTAACTGTGCCTCTACATTGCATATGTCAAGCATATGCAGGGGGTTTCAGTCATGCGCACAGTCTCAATTTTCAAGAACGGAAGAAACCAGGCCATTCGGCTCCCAAACGATATGGCTTATGAAGGCGTTGGTGAACTCGAAATTACTCGCAACGGCGACACGATCACCTTACGCCCCGTGCGCCCGAGTTGGACGTCGTTTGCTGAGTTACCTAAGGCGGATGAGGATTTCCTCCAAGAGCGCCCCGACGTTATAGGCGATGAGGACCGGTTCAATCTATGACGACCTACATGCTGGATACCTGCATTTGCTCATTCATCATGCGTGAGCGGCCTGAGTGTGTGTTGAATCGGTTGTCGGCGGAGGTAGCGCGGAATAACCGAATCGTGATTTCGGCCATTACGTATTCGGAAATGCGTTACGGGCAAATTGGTAAAAAGGCTTCGCCCAAACATAAGGTGCTTGTGGATGACTTCGTCAAGCGGCTTGATGAGGTGCTGCCGTGGGGGCTGGCAGCAGTGGATGCGACCGTCAATGTGAAGCTCAGTCTTACTGAGATGGGGTTGGTTATTGGTCAGAATGACACTGCTATTGCAGGGCATGCGATTGCGGCGGGATGCATTTTGGTGACCAACAATGTCCGCGAGTTCAGTCGCGTGACAGGTCTGTCTTATGAAGACTGGGTTCACTAGCTGGGTAGGTCTTTACACGGCGGGTGTGGCATCTATCGCTATCGGGGGGCAAGCCCCCTCCCACATTGGGGCGGGGTCGTGCTTGGGGTCGGTTCTTTGCCGCAAGAGCGATTTCTTGCGGCGAATAACTTCAAACTAACCAAGTTATTACCCGTTAGAACAACCATTGCCCATCACGTGGTAATTAAGAATATGACGCTGACCTTGTGAGTCTTCATATTCCATCTTCACCGGTACAACTTCGCACACTTCCGGAATATTGCTCATGGACACTACTTTGGCAACATCCAAGTGGGTGCTGTAGGTGTAATTCTCAACGATCGGGGTGTTGCGGCCCGCTACGTCAGTCGGGGCTTCGTCGGCCAGGGCGGCGGTGGCGCACAGGCTGCTGAGGGCCATAACTACTAAAGCTTTCATTTCTCTATTTACCTTATTCAGGGCGAGTGGGGGTCACGGGGCCCTTGTGAGGCCGCGTGTGTAACTTAAGAGTTGGGAAGTTCGGATTAACGTTGCCTTCGTGGGGGCTGTTGCGTTGTTAATCACTGTGTCGTGTTGACGGAAGTGATTTTAGGCTGCCATGTTATATTCATATACCCGTACTTTTGATAAACACTATTGGCGGTTTTTGTAACAATCCTGTGGTAAAGCTTTTTTCACAAAGGCGCAAAGCACCACGGTCCGCGGGCTAGAGCCGTGCAGGGGCATATCAGGGCAATTTGTAGGGGCTTGTTACTACCATCGTCGAATGGTTCTATGGGGCGGCCCCGGCTACAACAGGGGCATACAACAACAACTATGTCACCGAGGTAAGAAAGATGAGTGCGGCTTCCCTGTACCCCGTTCGCCCCGAAGTAGCAGCCAACACGCTGACCGACGAGGCGACCTACAAGGCCATGTACCAGCAGTCGGTGGTCAACCCCGATGGCTTCTGGCGCGAGCAAGCCAAGCGCCTTGACTGGATCAAGCCTTTCACCACGGTGAAGCAGACCTCGTTCGACGATCACCATGTCGACATCAAGTGGTTCGCCGATGGCACCCTGAACGTTTCCTACAACTGCCTGGACCGTCACCTTGCCGAGCGCGGCGACCAGGCGGCGATCATCTGGGAGGGCGACGACCCTGCCGAGAGCCGCACCATCACCTACCGCGAGCTGCATGAAGAAGTCTGCAAGTTCGCCAACGCCCTGCGCGGCCAGGATGTGCACCGTGGCGACGTGGTGACTATCTATATGCCGATGATCCCCGAAGCCGTGGTCGCCATGCTGGCCTGTACCCGCATCGGTGCGATTCATTCCGTGGTGTTTGGCGGTTTCTCGCCGGAAGCCCTGGCCGGTCGCATCATTGACTGTAAGTCGAAGGTAGTGATCACTGCGGACGAAGGCATCCGCGCCGGTAAGAAGATTCCGCTGAAGGCCAATGTCGACGACGCCCTGACCAACCCGGAAACCAGCAGCATCCAGAAGGTCATTGTGTGCAAACGCACCAATGGCAACATCAAGTGGAACCAGCATCGCGACATCTGGTACGAAGACCTGATGAAAGTGGCGGGCACCGTCTGCGCGCCAAAAGAGATGGGCGCCGAAGAAGCGCTGTTCATCCTCTACACCTCCGGTTCCACCGGCAAGCCTAAGGGCGTGCAGCACACCACTGGCGGCTACCTGCTGTATGCGTCCCTGACCCATGAGCGCGTGTTCGACTATCGTCCGGGCGAAATCTACTGGTGCACTGCCGACGTCGGTTGGGTCACCGGACACACCTATATCGTCTACGGCCCGCTGGCCAATGGCGCGACCACGCTGCTGTTCGAAGGTGTACCGAACTACCCGGATATCACGCGGGTGGCGAAGATCGTCGACAAGCACAAGGTCAATATCCTCTACACCGCGCCGACTGCAATCCGCGCCATGATGGCGTCCGGCACCGCTGCGTGCGAAGGCGCCGACGGCAGCAGTCTGCGCCTGCTCGGTTCGGTGGGTGAGCCGATCAACCCTGAGGCGTGGGACTGGTACTACAAGAATGTCGGCCAATCCCGTTGCCCGATTGTCGACACCTGGTGGCAGACCGAAACCGGCGGCAACATGATGAGCCCGCTGCCGGGCGCCCATGCGCTCAAGCCGGGTTCGGCGGCACGTCCGTTCTTCGGCGTGGTGCCGGCGCTGGTGGATAACCTGGGCAACCTGATCGAGGGCGCTGCCGAGGGCAACCTGGTGATCCTCGATTCGTGGCCAGGCCAGGCGCGTACGTTGTACGGCGACCATGACCGCTTCGTCGACACCTACTTCAAGACCTTCCGTGGCATGTACTTCACCGGTGACGGTGCGCGTCGTGACGAAGACGGTTACTACTGGATCACCGGTCGCGTGGACGACGTGTTGAACGTGTCCGGCCACCGCATGGGCACCGCCGAGATCGAAAGTGCCATGGTTGCCCATCCGAAAGTCGCCGAGGCGGCCGTCGTCGGTGTGCCGCACGACATCAAGGGGCAGGGCATTTATGTGTATGTCACCCTCAAGAATGGCGAAGAGCCCAACGAAGCCCTGCGCCTGGAGTTGAAAAACTGGGTGCGCAAGGAAATCGGACCGATTGCTTCGCCAGACGTGATTCAGTGGGCGCCGGGCTTGCCGAAAACGCGCTCGGGGAAAATCATGCGCCGTATTCTGCGCAAGATTGCCACGGCCGAGTACGACGGCTTGGGTGACATTTCCACCTTGGCGGACCCGGGTGTGGTCGCGCATTTGATTGAGACGCACAAGACCATGAATGTCGCATAAGGCGGGATAGTCAGATAAAGCCCCACTTGGCGTAAGTCGTGTGGGGCTTTTTTGTGAGCCCTGTCCCGTCCTGAATAAGGTTTACACCTTCTGACCTATCTTCAGGAGGAGCCAATGGATGCGGGCAAAAGGCGAAGCCAGCGTGACTACACGCTAGCCTTTAAATTATCGGTCGTAGACCAGGTCGAAAAGGGCGAGTTGAGTTATAAAGAGGCTCAACGGCGCTACGGCATTCAGGGCCGGTCCACGGTACTGGTCTGGCTGCGCAAGCACGGCCGGCAGGACTGGAGTCAGGGCGCCTCAATTCGAGAACCGAGGAGCAGGTCCATGACTGAGCCACCCCTCCCGCTAACACCCGAGCAGCGGATCAAAGAGCTCGAAGAGCAGTTGGCGCTAAGCAACCAGAAAGCGCAGTTCTTCGAAGCCGTCGTGAATGTTCTGAAGAATGACTACGGTGTTTCTGTCGTAAAAAAGCGACCCGGCAAGTCCTCTCGCAAGGGCAAATCCAAGACCTGAGCATCACCAGGGCTTGCCTGTTCATGGGCATTTCGCGCCAAGCATATTACCAACGAAATCGGGCTTTCGACGCGAGGGCTCGCCAAGATCAAGAGGTGATGGACTTTGTTCTTGAAAAGCGCCGACGCCAGCCACGGATCGGCACGCGCAAGCTGCATTACCTGATGAGCGTCGAATTTGGCGCATCAGTGCAGGTCGGCAGAGACCGCCTGTTCAGCATCCTGCGCAACGCTCGAGAACTGGTTGTGCGCAAACGGGCTTACCACAAAACGACGGACAGCCATCACCGCTTTCGCCGCCATCCTAACCTGCTCAAAGCGGGCCAGAAGCAGATCGTACCCAACAGGCCAGAGCAGGTGTGGGTTGCAGACATAACCTACCTGCCGACACAGGAAAGCGTGGCTTATGTGAGCCTGGTGACAGACGCTTACTCGCGCAAGATCGTAGGCCATCATGTGCATGCGAGTTTGCATACCGAGTCGGTGATCAAAGCGATGGAAAAGGCAGTTGGTGAACGCCAAACCACGCTTCCACTAATCCATCATTCAGACCGCGGAGCCCAATACTGCTCTGAGCTTTATCAGCGCTTGCACGCCAGTCATGGCATCAGATGCTCGATGACCGACGGCTATGACTGCTACCAGAATGCTCTGGCGGAACGGATAAACGGCATTTTGAAGACCGAGTTTCTGCTGTATCGCCCTAAAAATCTGGCGGATGCAGTGAAGATGGTGGGTGAGTCGGTGCTGATCTACAACGGGGAAAGGCCACACATGTCCCTGAAATACAAAACGCCCGATGCGGTGCATCGAGCGTTTTGAGACTGAAACAGGTGTAAACCTATTTCAGGACTAGACACCCTGCAAACGGCGGAGATCACCTGTTGGAGTGCATTCCATGGCGAGCATTGGTGGTGGTACGACAGGCGTGCATGACTATCAAGCCAATAAATATCGGTTTCTCTCGTAGGAGGTTTCTGGATGTTACCGTCGAGCGTAAATGTGTAACCCACCGCCCAAACATGAGGCAAAGTGCTACGCCGATGCCCGAAAAACCGCGTTTTAGACACCCTGGAAAATAAGATTAAACGCCAGACTTGCTGTGCTAGAAGGGTTTGCGAATAATAGGCCCGCAATTTGCAGCGTCTACAGGTTTAATGTCTTTTGTCTCTGCATAAAATCCAGAGGCTGTCAATGAGCTGAAACCGCTTTCTCAGTGCTTCTGTAAATTGTTGTCGCATTGAGGAAATATCGGCTTCCGGCCTGTCGTTAGAATGCCGATCACTCGCTCGTCGTCTCCAGTGTGTAGCTGGTGTGGGACGCAGCACCGCAATTCGGTTTCCCTTAAGTCGCATCGTGGGCCATGGCTCATACTGCTGTTTTGCCCTATACCGATGGAGTCCCAAGATGAAGAAACTCGTGCTGTTGGGCGCCCTGGCGCTGTCCGTGCTGTCCATGCAGGCTTTCGCTGAAGGCAAGCCTCTGAAAATTGGTATCGAAGCGGCTTACCCTCCGTTTGCCTCCAAAGCCCCCGATGGCAGCATCGTCGGCTTTGACTACGACATCGGCAATGCCCTGTGCGAAGAGATGAAGGTCAAGTGCACCTGGGTCGAGCAAGAGTTCGACGGCCTGATCCCGGCGCTGAAAGTGCGCAAGATCGACGCGATCCTGTCGTCCATGTCCATCACGGAAGACCGCAAGAAGTCCGTGGACTTCACCAACCGCTACTACCTTACCCCAGCACGCCTGGTCTTGAAGGAAGGCACCGCGGTCAGCGACAGCCTGGACGAACTGAAGGGCAAGAAGATCGGTGTACAGCGTGGTTCGATCCACGATCGTTTCGCCAAGGAAGTTCTGGCCCCTAAAGGCGCCACCATTGTGCCTTACAGCTCGCAAAACGAAATCTACCTGGACGTGGAGGCCGGTCGCCTCGACGGTACCGTCGCTGACGCTACCCTGCTGCAGGAAGGTTTCCTCGACACCCCGGCTGGCAAGGGCTACGCGTTCACCGGCCCAGCCTTCACCGATGCCAAATACTTCGGCGACGGTATCGGCATCGCAGTACGCAAGGGCGACAAGGAAAACCTGGACCGCATCAACGCGGCTATCGCGGCGATCCGTGCCAGCGGCAAGTACAAAACTATCCAGGACAAGTACTTCAACTTCGACATTTACGGCCCTGAAGCCAAGTAAATCGTCTTAGCTGTCTGTCCGAAATGGCGCAAGCAACAGAATTCCTGAGGTTTGCGCCATTTTTTCATCCCCCTTTTCGAGGACCTGAATCATGTTGAAAGGCTACGGGGCCGTCATCCTCGATGGCGCATGGTTGACGCTTCAGCTCGCCTTGTCGTCCATGGCCTTGGCCATTGTTCTGGGTCTGATCGGGGTCGCTTTACGCCTGTCGCCGGTGCGCTGGTTGGCCTGGCTGGGTGACTTGTACTCCACGGTGATCCGCGGGATCCCCGACCTGGTGCTGATCCTGCTGATTTTCTACGGCGGTCAGGACCTGCTCAACCGCGTCGCGCCGATGCTGGGCTACGACGACTATATCGACTTGAACCCCTTGGCCGCCGGTATCGGCACCCTGGGTTTCATCTTTGGCGCCTACCTGTCAGAGACCTTCCGCGGCGCCTTCATGGCCATTCCCAAGGGCCAGGCCGAGGCCGGCCTTGCGTATGGCATGAGCAGTTTCCAGGTGTTTTTCCGGGTGATGGTGCCGCAGATGATCCGGCTGGCGATCCCCGGTTTCACCAACAACTGGCTGGTCCTCACCAAGGCCACTGCGCTGATTTCGGTGGTGGGCCTGCAAGACATGATGTTCAAGGCCAAGCAGGCGGCAGACGCCACCCGCGAACCTTTTACCTTCTTCCTCGCAGTGGCGGCGATGTACCTGGTGATCACCAGCGTGTCGTTGCTGGCCTTGCGTCATCTTGAGAAGCGCTACTCGGTAGGCGTAAGGGCGGCTGATCTATGATCTTCGACTACAACGTCATCTGGGAGGCCATGCCGCTGTACCTTGGCGGCCTGCTGACCACCCTGAAACTGCTCGCCATCTCGCTGTTCTTCGGCCTGCTCGCCGCCTTGCCTTTGGGCCTGATGCGCGTGTCCAAGCAGCCGATCGTCAACGGTGCGGCCTGGCTCTACACCTATGTGATCCGTGGCACGCCGATGCTGGTGCAGCTGTTTTTGATCTACTACGGCCTGGCCCAGTTCGAAGCGGTGCGCGAGAGTTTTCTGTGGCCGCTGCTGTCCAGCGCCACGTTCTGCGCGTGCCTGGCGTTTGCGATCAACACCAGCGCCTACACCGCCGAGATCATCGCCGGCAGTCTCAAGGCCACCCCTAATGGCGAGATCGAAGCGGCCAAGGCCATGGGCATGTCGCGCTATAAGCTGTATCGGCGCATCTTGCTGCCGTCGGCCCTGCGCCGCGCGCTGCCGCAGTACAGCAACGAAGTGATCATGATGTTGCAGACCACCAGTCTTGCGTCCATCGTCACGCTGATCGACATCACCGGTGCCGCGCGCACGGTGAACGCCCAGTTCTACCTGCCGTTCGAAGCCTACATCACCGCCGGCGTGTTCTACCTGTGCCTGACCTTCATCCTGGTGCGCCTGTTCAAGTTGGCCGAGCGCCGCTGGCTGAGTTACCTGGCTCCACGGAAGCACTGATATGGAACGTATCGATCATCTGTTGCCGTGGGGGCACCTGGGCTGCGAGCGCCAACTGAGTGTGTTCCGTTTCGGCCAGGGCGAGCGCAAGGCGTATATCCAGGCCAGCTTGCACGCCGATGAATTGCCCGGCATGCGTGCCGCCTGGGAGTTGAAAAAACGTCTCACCGAACTGGAGCAGCAGGGCGCGCTCAATGGCGTGATCGAGCTGGTGCCGGTTGCCAACCCGATGGGCCTGGGCCAGCTGCTGCAAGGCAGTCACCAGGGGCGATTCGAGGTGGGCAGCGGCAAGAACTTCAACCGTGATTTCGTTGAGTTGAGCGAGCCGGTTGCTGAGTTGCTCGGCGGCAAGTTGGGCGATGATCCTCACGCCAACGTGCGCATGATCCGTCAGGCAATGACCGACGCGCTCAATGCGTTGCCCGAACCCAGCAGTCAGCTGCAAGGCATGCAGCGCATCTTGCTGAGCCACGCCTGCACCGCCGATGTGGTGCTGGACCTGCATTGCGACGCTGAAGCCGCGCTGCACATGTACGCGCTGCCGCAGCACTGGCCGCAGTGGCGCTCATTGTCGGCGCATCTGAATGTGAAAGTCGGCCTGCTGGCGGAGGACTCTGGCGGCAGTTCGTTCGATGAGGCCTGCTCGCTGCCGTGGCTGCGTTTGTCCCGGGCATTCCCTGAGGCGCAGATTCCGCTGGCCTGCCTGGCGACTACGCTGGAGTTGGGCGGTCAAGCCGATACCGGCCGCGACGAGGCGATCTTCCACGGCGAAGGCATTCTCGCGTTTCTCGCCGAACAGGGCCTGATCAACGGTGAGTGGCCTGCGCCACAATTCGAACCCTGTGAAGGCGTGCCCTTCGAAGGTACCGAATTGCTGTTCGCGCCCCACGCCGGGGTGATCAGCTACCTGCGTAAAGCCGGTGAGCGGATCGAAAAAGGCGAGCCGATTTTTGAAGTGATTGACCCCCTGGAAGACCGCGTAAGCACAATTTGCGCAGGCACTTCGGGGGTGTTGTTTGCCGTTGAACGGCTACGTTATGCCCAAGCGGGTTTCTGGCTGGCCAAGGTGGCGGGGCGCGAAGCGCTGCGTCGCGGGCGCTTGCTCAACGACTGACCACCTGTTTTTGTGAGAACCGACCGCATGTACAAACTTGAAGTCCAAGACCTGCATAAACGCTATGGCAGTCATGAAGTGCTCAAAGGCGTGTCCCTGGCCGCCGCGGCCGGTGATGTTATCAGCATCATCGGTTCCAGCGGTTCGGGCAAAAGTACCTTTTTGCGCTGCATCAACCTGCTGGAGCAACCTCACGCTGGCAAGATTCTGCTCAACAACGAAGAGCTGAAACTGGTGGCCAACAAGAACGGTGCCATGAAGGCCGCCGACCCTAAGCAACTGCAACGCATGCGTTCGCGCCTGTCCATGGTGTTCCAGCATTTCAACCTGTGGTCGCACATGACCGCGATTGAAAACGTGATGGAAGCCCCGGTGCACGTGCTGGGCGTGTCGAAGAAAGAAGCCCGTGAAAAGGCCGAGCACTACCTGGCCAAGGTCGGCGTGGGCCATCGTAAAGATGCGTTCCCCGGCCACATGTCCGGCGGTGAGCAGCAGCGCGTGGCCATCGCCCGTGCCCTGGCGATGGAGCCGGAGGTGATGCTGTTCGATGAGCCCACCTCGGCGCTGGACCCGGAACTGGTCGGCGAAGTGCTCAAGGTGATGCAGGACCTGGCCCAGGAAGGCCGCACCATGGTGGTGGTGACCCACGAAATGGGCTTTGCCCGTGAAGTGTCGAACCAACTGGTGTTTTTGCACAAAGGTATCGTTGAAGAGCGTGGCAACCCGCGCGAAGTGCTGGTGAACCCGCAGTCCGAGCGTTTGCAGCAGTTCCTGTCCGGTAGTTTGAAATAATCAAGACTGCTTTTGTGCACTGAGTTAGTGCATGCTCCACAGTCTTGAGGTCGACCTCCCGCATTTGGAAAGTCATCAGCTTTACAGATTTGTGTGGGTTTACGGGCTAGCATTAGCCCACCCCTTCATTACCGTTCTTCGCTTCGGATAGCACTCCATGACCGCCCATAAAATTGGTTTCCTGATTTGGCCCAGCACAAAAGCACTGACGCTTGCGCTGGCTGAGGAGGCCTTGCGCGTTGCCCAGCGGGTGCATCCGGACGTGGTCTACGAGTTGTCATTCCTGCAAGCCGAGCCTGCTACCGAAGGCGCCTGGCAACTACCGGGCGAGCCGTGGACCGGCAAGCTCGAAGGGTTCCAGAAGCTCTTCCTGCTGGCCGATGAGCCGCCCACCGTCATCGCCTCGCCACTGAGCACCGCGCTCAAGCAACTGGTCCGCGCCGGGTGTGTGATCGGCGGTTTGTCGGCGGGTGTCTACCCGCTGGCCCAACTCGGTCTGCTCGACGGCTACCGCGCCGCCGTGCACTGGCGCTGGCAGGACGATTTCGCCGAGCGTTTCCCCAAGGTTATCGCCACCAGCCACCTGTTCGACTGGGACCGCGACCGTCTCACCGCCTGCGGTGGCATGTCGGTACTCGACCTGCTGTTGGCGGTGTTGGCCCGTGATCATGGTGCCGAACTGGCCGGCGCCGTCTCAGAAGAACTGGTGGTGGAGCGCATCCGCGAAGGCGGCGAGCGTCAGCGCATTCCACTGCAAAACCGCCTGGGCTCCAGCCATCCGAAGTTGACCCAGGCTGTTCTGTTGATGGAAGCGAATATCGAAGAACCGCTGACCACCGACGAAATCGCCCAGCACGTGTGTGTGTCACGACGACAACTCGAACGCATCTTCAAGCAATACCTCAACCGTGTCCCCAGTCAGTACTACCTGGAATTGCGCCTTAACAAAGCGCGCCAAATGCTCATGCAGACCAGCAAGTCGATCATCCAGATCGGCCTGTCGTGCGGCTTCTCCTCGGGGCCGCATTTCTCCAGCGCCTACCGCAACTTCTTTGGCGCGACCCCTCGTGAAGACCGTAACCAACGGCGCAGCAGCAGCCCGTTCGAGCTGTCGTCGGTGCCTGCCGAGCGCGGTTGAGGTGGACATTCACTCCTCCTGTGGGCTCGGGGTGGGCTGGTCCAATGGCGGCGTCAACGCATTACCTTGCTCATCGACAGTCGCCTCTGCCACCTGGAAATCAATACCGGTGCGTTCGTAGTAAGTGCGCAGGTAGCCGATGCTCTGCGCGGACAACGGGTTCTCGCTCAAGTCCGAGTCTTCGTTGAAAGTGGACATCATCTCCAGCAAATCGCTGGTGAGCTCGCTGATCTGGTTCTGACTCAGGTCCAGGGTGTGCAGGCTAGGCAGTGAAAATACACCTTGGGGCAACTGGTTGAGCCGGGCGTTACGCAAATGCAACGAAGTGATTTGGCTCAATTGGCTGACATCCGGTGCCAGGGTCAAAGGATTGTCGCTCAGGTCGAGGAAATCTATCTCCGTCAGGTCACCCAGGGTGCGACTGGTAGTCGGCGTGAGGGTGATTGCACAGTTGGACAAGTCGAGGCTGGACAATCGCGACATGTTGAACACCGAGGTGGGAATTGCGCCCAGGTGACATTGAGTGAGGCTCAACGACTGCAGCATGGGGAAGCATTGCAAGGTGCCATCGACTGCGGTGGTGCCGCCGTCGCCGATGTATTGAAACAAGGAAACATGCTCGAATCGCGCGCTGAGCTGCGGCAGGTTGCCCATGATCGGCGTGTCCATGATCAAGGCGTGGGTCAGCGTCTCATCCAGGCTTTCTTCATCTTCTTCGCCCTCGCGCCGCCAGGTCTGTTCCAGCAGGGTCTTGAAGTCGTTGCGTAACAGTTGCTGGCGCGCGCGTTCCGCTTCATCCAGTGGAATATCCAGTATCGGATGGCGCTCGGGCACGTCCAGCATCCACTGGTGCAGGTCGGTGCTGAGTTGGGCGTACTCGGCTTCAAGGCTGGCCAGGGCGCCTGCTACCGACTGCATCGTGCCGGGCAATTGAAACACGAACCGATCGGCCTCGCCCGGCGTCAAGGTCGGGTAGAGCCTTAGCAGGCGCTGGCGGTCGGCCTCGGGTGCCTGGGCGTTGAAATGCTCCTGCCGTGCCTGGCTGTAGCGCTTGATCTGCTCCAGCGCCGTAGTGGACAGTAGGTTGCCGGACAGGTCGAAAGCCCGGCTCACCGATGCCGGCAGATCGAACAACGGCGCCGGCAGGTGTTCGATGAGGTTGTGGCTCAGGTCCACCCTGTTGCGCGGCACATGGCTGATCAGGCTGTTGGGCACCTCCTGCAAGCCGGTGTTACTCAGCAATACGCTGGCCAGATTAGGCAATTGATGAAAATCCGGTATCAGGCCCAGGGGGTTGTTGCTCAGGTCCAGGTATTCCAGGCCCTGCATGCCCTGCAGGGCCTGCGCGTCCGCTGGCGACAACATAAGGGCGCAGCGTTGCAGGCTGAGGAACGTCAGGTTCTGGCGGGCCAGTATCGAAGAGGGAATCTGCCCAAGCCTCGCGTCTTCGATATTGAGGATGTCGAGATCGGGGAAGCTCTCGAGAAACCCCTCAGGCCGCAAAGCGCGGCCGTTGCCCTGGATGACCAGAGAGCGCACGTGTCTGAAGCGGGTGCCGAGGGTGGGCAGGTCGCCGGACAGCGGTGGGGGGATCGCCAGCGAGCGGGCCAGGTGTGTTTCCTGCGGTGGTTCTCTGCGCCAGCTTTGTTCCAGCAACTGCTGCAACGCTCGGCGCCGAGCCTGTTCCAGGTGGGGAAGTCTGGGCACTTCGGCCCAGGTGCTGAGTTCCTGCTGCAGGGTGTCCAGTTCTGCAGCCAGGCGTGCCAATTCAATGCGTCCGGCTTCGATATCGCCGGGCAGGGAGAAAATGAACCGGTTGATCGCGTTGCCATCGAGCGAGGGATACAGCTGTTGTGCTTCACGGATGTCCGCAGGGTGGGCATCGGCCTCCCAATGGGCGCCATGGGTCTGGAAATAGGCTTTTATGCGTTGCAGGGTGGGTGTCGACAGTGGATTTTTCGATAAGTCGAATTTTTGGCTGATTCTCACAGGTTGTTCGAACAGTGCATCTGGCAGTTCTCTTATCTGGTTTTCGCTCAGTATGGCGGCCTCCAGGTCGGTGCGGCTGAGTATGCCGGGCGGCAGCTGATCGATGCCGGTGTGTGTCAGGTCCAGGGCGATCAAGTCGCGCATGGCTTCCACGCTGGGCACCTGGCCCAAAGGGTTGTGGTCGAGTGCGAGGGTATGCAGGCGGCTCATCGAGGCCAGTTCAGCCTGATTGGCCGCGGTCAACACAATGTTGCAATCGCTCAGACTGAGCGTGTTCAGGTTGGGCCAGGTATGCACCTGCAAAGGCAGGTTGCCGAGGGAGACGTTGCGGACATCCAAATGGCGCACCTGACGAAACCTGGAAAGAAACGCCTGCGCACCTTGGCTGGCACGTGCGCCGACCAGGGACAGCAATGACACATGCTCAAAGCTGGCCGTCAGGCTGGGCAGTGGGCCGATGATCGGCAGGTTGAGTCGCAGGGAATAACCATCACGTGTCGGGTCATCGAAGTAGCTGTCGATTTCGCTCTCCCGGCGCCAGGCCTGCTCGATGCGTTGCGCCAGATGCTGGCGATTGCGCTGGTCGTAGCGGCGCTCGACCGCCGACAAGGCCAGGCCGGTCACTGGGTGCTGGTTCGGCGTGGCGCCGCGCCACTCGGCGAGGTCGAGTTGCAGTTGCCGATATTCCTCGGCCAGAGCTGACAGGCGATTGGCCGCTCCACCCGGCTGGCGGTCCAGGTGCTCGACGAGGGCGCGGATTCGTGCGCTATCCAGGCGTGGGTACAGCCGCCCGGCACGTTCCAACAAGGTCGGCTGTTGCTGGCGAGGCGCCGGTAATGCGACGTAACCGTCGTTGTTGCCGAGCAGGCGCAACGTTTCCCGCGTAGGTGGCGTTGGCACGCCCTCATCGAGCACTACCCGCAGCGCATCGCGGGGCAGGGGCTGCTGGCGCAGGCGACGCTTGAGTTCGACGCTGTCGGTGACCTGGATATTCAACGCATTACGCTGGGCGTCGGGCAAGGCCTTGAGGATGGCGCTGTACAGGTCGGTCTCACCGAACAACGGGCCACTACCGTTGTAGGGGACGTAGCGACCGTCGAGGGTGCGTACCAGTGTCCGGACGATACGGGCATCCTCAGGCCCGACGCTGTTCCATACCTCGCCCTGCAGCGAGTAATGCCGCGCCACCAGGCGTATGCGCGCAGACCAGCCGGGTAGCAGTTTCAGTGAGTTCATGGCCAGTCGGTCGGTGTCCAGGCTGTCCGCCACCACCAGATGCTGGCCCTCATAGGCGCGGTTGAGGCGTACCTCCCGCCACGCCGCACGTGCGAGTTCGGCCAGGCGCGGCGGGGTGCGTTGCTGGTCGAGAGCCTGCAGTTCTGCGCCAGTGGCATGGCTGAGCAAATGCTCGGCCACCTCGGTCGGCAGGCTCGGCGCCGCGTCTATCAAGCGTTGCGTCCCAGGATCCGAGGTGTGTTGCAGGGGCCTGTAGCGTGAGTCGAACAATTGCGCGCGTTGGCGTTCGGCGATGTCCGCCAGCCGACGGCGCAAGTGTTTGGCGCGGGTTTCCAGGCTCAATTGCGGGTCGCTGGCGCGCTCGCCGAACGAGGCGCGGATTTCGTCGGGTGTGAGGGCCTCGAGGACGGTCTTGAGCAAATCGCCGTTGCTCAACTGAGCCTCATGCACCTGCACCACGGGGCGGTGGTTCTCACCGAAGCGCCACACAATGTTGCCCTGGGCATCGAGAAAACGCAGGGCCTTGGAGGCGGGCCAATAGCCGTAGCTGGTGAGCAGTTGCAGTTGATCCTGCGGGTCGATGGCGTGATAGACCGCTGGATCGTCGCTGCGCAGTTGTTCGATCAGCCGACCGATGGCGCGGTCGATGCGCAGCCGTGTCAGGGTGTCGGCAAGCAGCGGCGGCAGTGGGTCGCCGTTAAGGTGCATCCTGCGTAAGGCGGCCTCTTCCACACCGCTCAATTGCAGGGCCAGGGCGCGGTCGCTATTACTGAGTTGGCGCACGGGGTGGCCCAGGCGCTGCAGAAGGGTCGGCTGGTCCCAGTGCAGGGGATTTTCAAGTTCCGTGTGCCAGGCGCCGGCACCGTTGTGAGTCAGGACGGGGCGGTAGGCGTCCGTTCGGGTGGGATGTTTGATGACGTACTGTTCGGTGTCGGTGACTTTCTCCACGGCATAGTGCTTGCCTGCCAGCGCCAGGATGTTTTCGTCGCGTATGCGCAGCAGTCCCAGCCGGTCATGGCCGAGGCGGGCCGGCACGTTGAGGGTTTGCTGGTAAGGCCCAAGGTCCGGTTTCCAGTAGCGGGTCTTGCTATCGGCCAGGGTCACGGGCTTGAAGCGGTCGATGAATGCGCGCACGTCCTCAGGCAATAGCTTGCGCAGTTCGGTGACGCCAATGGTGCTGCCGGCGGCGAAGGCACCGGCTTGCACCAGGGTTTCGAGCACGCTCATCAGGTGGCCGAACGCCTCGGTGCGTAGGCCTTCAGCCCAGTCGACGATGCCTTCGAAGGCGTCATCCAGCAGTTGGTACGCCATGTAGCCCAGCATCAGTTCGCCTAGGCCGGGGATGAATGGCGCCGCCACCAGCAATACGGCGTTGAGAATCGAAGACGCGACGTTGACCAGCGCATCCCATCTCGCCCAGCGGGCATTGCGGTCTGCATCGGCGGTGGGCACCGCACGCGTACGTGCGTCATTCAGCAATTTGTTGAGTCTCTGTTGGTACTGGTGCTGCCACAGGTCGCCACCGATCGCCGATGCGGCAAATTGCAGCTTGGGCGCCGCACTGGGTTCTTCGCGCCAGGACGCCAGGCCGCTGCCGGGCTGGTACGGATGCCAGGTGATTTTGGCCAGGCGCTGGTTGAGGCTGGCGAAAAAGACCCCGAGCTGGTCATGGGGTATGAAGCGGCTGAAGAATCGCTGGTAGGTTTCCTCGCGCAACTGTTGTGTCAGCGCTCGCTGGAAGGCCCGTGCCGAGGCGTACTCCTTGATCGGGTGCCTTGGGTCGTCGGGGATGTAGGTCACCAGGCGCTGCACAGTACGGGTTTGCTCCAGGTCCGGCGCGAACAGCAGAATGCCGGTGAGCGGCACGTCCATCATGCTCAGGGCGTGACAGCGCAGCGGCAGGCGGTTGAAGGTCACGCCGGGGTGATCTGCAAGCAGGTTGTCGATCGCCAGGGCGTAGTCCGCCTGGATATCGCCTTGCAGGCGCGCCAGTTGCAGTGATGCGCGCAGGGCGGCCTTCTGGCTGGCGACAACCTTGTGTTGCAGCACGGCACTGGCGAGCGGTTCATCCATGCCCAATTCGGCGCGTAAATGGCGAGCGTAGCGGGCACCGATGTCCAACTCGCGACACAGGCCAATGAAGGCCGGAATCGACAGCACCTGCTTGACCGCCGGCAAGGTGTCGAACTGGCCACTGCCGGAGGGGCGGGTGATATAGCTCGACTGCGCCTCGTAGGCGTCGGGGCGGGTCTCCTTGAGATCAAAATTGTGCAGCGCCGCGTCCAGCAGCGATACGGTCAAGGCGCGTGCACCACCGGAGCCGACGGCGGGGAACCACGGCAGGTGCTGAGGAATGTAGAGACGCAGGAACAGCGTGTCGGTGTTGAGGTCCAGGCCGTAACGGGAGAGCAGGGCGTCTTCGAGGATCGGCTTGGCGAATGCTTTTGCATCCTGAAGCTTCTCCAGTGTCTGCTCGACGCGGGAGCGGGCTTTCCAGTGCTCGGTCGTCAACTGCTGCAACCGGCTCTTGTGCGCGGCGGGGGCGGTGGCCATGGCCTTGGCGTGCCTGGGATTGGCGCTTTTCAGGGCGGCCCGACTGCGGGTGGAGGCCTGGCCCAGCCAGTCCGGGAAGCTGTTTTGCAGCGGGGCGTAGTGGTTGTCTGGGTGCCGCGTGTCTTCGGCCAACGGGGGCGAGATGAAGGTGGTGGTCATAGGGTTGATCTCTGGAGCTATGAAAACTGCCAGTAGATCAGCCGCACGGCGGCGCATGAGCTTAGATAGTTAGGGCGCGGCGCCCGCATTCATCCTGCCGCAAACCTGCGCGGCAGTTTAAACTGCGCCTTTGCGACGCTATTTGTCGCATTGGCGTAAACCCGCCAGAATCGCGGGTTGGCGCTATAAGAAGTTGTCGCTTGGCGACAAGGCCGCACTGAAAACTGTCCTTACAATCCCTGCATCGCCCGCCATGTCCAGGCAGGCGTTCCTCTTCAGGAGACTCCGATGTCCGTTGAGCAAGCCCCGGTGCAACGTGCCGATTTCGACCAGGTCATGGTTCCCAACTACGCACCTGCCGCGTTCATTCCTGTGCGTGGCGAAGGTTCGCGCGTGTGGGACCAGGCCGGTCGCGAGCTGATCGACTTTGCCGGCGGCATCGCGGTCAACGTATTGGGCCATGCGCACCCGGCGCTGGTCGGTGCGCTGACCGAACAGGCCAACAAGCTGTGGCACGTCTCCAACGTCTTCACCAATGAGCCGGCCCTGCGCCTGGCCCATAAGCTGATCGATGCTACCTTTGCCGAGCGCGTGTTCTTCTGCAACTCCGGTGCCGAAGCCAACGAGGCCGCGTTCAAGCTGGCCCGTCGCGTCGCGTTCGACCGTTTCGGCAGCGAGAAATACGAGATCATCGCCGCGCTGAACAGCTTCCACGGCCGTACCCTGTTCACCGTCAACGTCGGTGGCCAGTCCAAGTATTCCGATGGTTTCGGTCCTAAAATCACCGGCATTACCCACGTTCCTTATAACGACCTGCAAGCGCTGAAAGCAGCGGTTTCGGACAAGACCTGCGCCGTTGTATTGGAGCCGATCCAGGGTGAAGGCGGGGTACTGCCGGCCGAGCTGGCTTACCTGCAAGGTGCCCGCGACCTGTGTGACGCGAACAACGCATTGCTGGTGTTCGACGAAGTGCAAACCGGCATGGGCCGCAGCGGCCACCTGTTCGCCTACCAGCATTACGGCGTGGTGCCAGACATTCTCACCAGCGCCAAGAGCCTGGGCGGCGGTTTCCCGATCGCGGCAATGCTCACCACCGAAGCGCTGGCCAAGCATTTGGTAGTCGGCACCCACGGCACCACCTACGGCGGTAACCCGCTGGCGTGCGCGGTGGCAGAGGCGGTGATCGATGTGATCAACACCCCTGAGGTGTTGGCCGGCGTGAATGCCAAGCACGATCTGTTCAAGGCGCGCCTGGAGCAGATCGGCAAGCAATATGGCATCTTCACCGAAGTGCGCGGCATGGGCCTGTTGCTCGGTTGCGTGCTGAGCGACGCGTTCAAGGGCAAGGCCAAGGACGTGTTCAACGCGGCCGAAAAAGAAAACCTGATGATCCTGCAAGCCGGCCCCGACGTGGTGCGATTCGCCCCGAGCCTGGTGGTGGAAGAGGCGGACATCCAGGAAGGTCTGGACCGTTTTGAGCGTGCTGTGAAAACGTTGACGCAAGCTTGATAGACCGTTTGGTGCCCGGCGATTCGGGTGCCAAACACAAATTTGCATGCCGGACTCCCTGGTTGGAGCTGTGAAGATCAAATGTGGGAGCGGGCTTGCTCGCGAATGCAGTGGTTCAGTCACCTGAAGTATTGAATGGCAGGCCGCTTTCGCGAGCAAGCCCGCTCCCACACTTGGCCTCACTGGTTTCAGCGTGTCCGGCATTTTTCCCTCTGTGAGTTTTTCGAGTTAAGGAGTGACACCATGCTGGTGATGCGCCCCGCGCAAATGGCTGATCTGGGCGAGGTACAGCGTCTGGCTGCGGACAGCCCGATTGGTGTCACCTCCTTGCCGGACGATGTGGAACGCCTGAGCGACAAGATCGCCGCCAGCGAAGCGTCCTTCGCGGCCGAGGTCAGTTTCAACGGTGAAGAGAGCTATTTCTTCGTGCTCGAAGACACCGAGACCGGCAAGCTCGCCGGCTGCTCGGCCATCGTCGCTTCGGCCGGTTACTCGGAACCCTTCTACAGTTTTCGTAACGAGACCTTCGTGCATGCCTCTCGCGAGCTGAAGATCCACAACAAGATCCACGTGCTTTCCCAGTGCCATGACCTCACCGGCAATAGCTTGCTCACCAGTTTCTACGTGGTGCCCGAGTTGGTCGGATCGCCCTGGTCGGAACTCAATTCCCGTGGCCGCCTGTTGTTTGTCGCCAGCCACCCTGAGCGCTTTGCCGACTCGGTGGTGACCGAGATCGTCGGCTACAGCGACGAAAACGGCGACTCGCCGTTCTGGGATGCCATCGGTCGCAACTTCTTCGACCTCAACTACGCCGCCGCCGAGCGCCTGTGCGGGTTGAAAAGCCGCACCTTCCTCGCTGAGCTGATGCCGCACTACCCGATCTACGTGCCCTTGCTGCCGGACGAAGCCCAAGAGGCGATGGGCCAGGTGCACCCGCGTGCGCAGATCACCTTCGACATCCTGATGCGCGAAGGCTTCGAGACCGACCATTACATCGACATCTTCGACGGTGGCCCGACGCTGCATGCGCGGGTTTCAGGCATTCGTTCGATTGCCCAGAGTCGGGTAGTGCCGGTGAAGATCGGCGAAATGGTCAAAGGTGCTGGCCGCCAGTACTTGGTGAGCAACGCGCAGTTGCAGGACTACCGCGCCGTGATGCTGGAGCTGGATTACGCGCCGGGTAAACCGGTGACGTTGGACCTCGCAGCGGCCGAAGCCCTGGGTGTTGGCGAAGGCGCGAGTGTACGCCTGGTAGCGGTTTAAAAAGAGAGTTTCGCGGGCGGCTGACAACAGCGGCCCGTTCGAGGAGATAGCATGATCGTTCGTCCCGTACGCAGCAGCGATTTACCGGCCCTGATTGATCTGGCGCGCAGCACCGGCACCGGCCTCACCACCTTGCCGGCCAATGAAGAGCGCTTGACCCACCGCGTGGGCTGGGCGGAAAAAACCTTTCGCGGCGACGCCGGGCGTGGCGATGCCGACTATCTGTTCGTGCTGGAAAACGACGAAGGCCGCGTGGTGGGTATTTCCGCCATCGCCGGCGCGGTCGGCTTGCGTGAGCCTTGGTACAACTTCCGGGTGGGCCTCACCGTCAGCGCCTCCCAGGAGTTGAATATCTACCGCGAGATTCCGACGCTGTTTTTGGCCAATGACCTCACCGGCAATTCCGAGCTGTGCTCGTTGTTCCTGCACGCCGATTACCGCGCCGGTCTGAATGGCCGCATGCTGGCCAAGGCGCGGTTGCTGTTTATCGCCGAGTTCCCGCAGTTGTTCGGCAACAAGATCATCGCCGAGATGCGCGGGGTGTCCAACGACGCTGGGCGTTCGCCATTCTGGGAAAGCCTGGGCCGCCACTTCTTCAAGATGGAATTCAGCCAGGCCGACTACCTCACCGGCGTGGGCAACAAGGCGTTTATCGCCGAGCTGATGCCGAAATTTCCGCTGTACAGCTGCTTCCTGTCCGAAGACGCGCGCAACGTGATCGGCAAGGTCCACCCGGACACCGAGCCGGCGCTGAGCATGCTCAAGAGCGAAGGCTTCAGCTACCAGGGCTACGTCGACATCTTCGACGCGGGCCCGGCGGTGGAGTGTGAAACCACCAAGATCCGCGCCGTGCGCGACAGCCAGTCGCTGGTACTGGCCATCGGCACGCCGGGAGACGATGCCACGCCGTTCCTGATCCATAACCGCAAGCGCGAAGAGTGCCGCATTACCGCCGCTCCGGCCCGCCTGGCGGCTGGCACGCTGGTGGTCGATCCGCAAACCGCCAAGCGCCTGCAACTGGTGGTGGGTGATCAAGTGCGTGCTGTTGCGTTGTCTGCTGCTCGGGAGTCGAAATAATGAATTCGCTGTATATCGCAGGTAGCTGGCTGGCCGGCCAGGGTGAACTGTTTGAATCGCGCAACCCGGTGACCCAGCAAGTGCTGTGGGCCGGCAATGGCGCCACGGCCGAGCAGGTCGAGTCCGCCGTGCAGGCTGCGCGCCAGGCGTTTCCAGCTTGGGCCAAGCGCTCGCTGGAAGAGCGCATCGGTGTGCTCGAAACTTTCGCCGCCACCCTGAAAAGCCGCGCCGACGAAATCGCCCGTTGCATCGGTGAGGAAACCGGCAAACCGCTGTGGGAATCGGCCACCGAAGTTACCAGCATGGCCAACAAGATCGCGATCTCGGTACAAAGTTACCGCGAGCGTACCGGTGAGAAGAGCGGCCCGCTGGGCGACGCCACCGCTGTGCTGCGCCACAGACCGCACGGTGTGGTGGCGGTGTTCGGTCCGTACAACTTTCCTGGCCACTTGCCGAATGGGCATATCGTCCCGGCCTTGCTCGCGGGCAATACCGTGCTGTTCAAACCGAGCGAACTGACCCCGAAAGTCGCCGAGCTGACCGTCCAGTGCTGGATCGAAGCCGGGTTGCCTGCGGGTGTGTTGAACCTGCTGCAAGGCGCGCGCGAAACCGGCATCGCCGTAGCGGCCAATCCAGGCATCGACGGGTTGTTCTTCACCGGCTCCAGCCGCACGGGCAATCATCTGCATCAGCAGTTCTCCGGGCGTCCGGACAAGATCCTCGCGCTGGAAATGGGCGGCAACAACCCGCTGGTGGTCGACGAAGTGGCTGATGTGGATGCGGCGGTCTACACCATTATCCAGTCGGCGTTTATCTCCGCCGGTCAGCGTTGCACCTGTGCCCGTCGTCTGCTGGTGCCGGAAGGCGCGTGGGGCGATGCATTGTTGGCGCGTCTGGTGGCGGTCAGCGCGACGATTGCAGTCGGCGCGTTCGACCAGCAACCCGCTCCATTCATGGGCTCGGTGATTTCCCTTGCCGCGGCCAAAGCCTTGATGGACGCCCAGGAGTTGATGTTGGCCAATGGCGCGGTGGCATTGCTGGAAATGACCCAGCCCCAGGACCAGGCCGCCTTGCTGACCCCTGGCATCATCGATGTGACGGGCGTGACCGAGCGCGAGGATGAAGAACTGTTCGGCCCACTGTTGCAGGTGATCCGCTACGCTGATTTCGAAGCGGCGATTGCCGAGGCCAACAACACTCAGTACGGCCTGGCAGCTGGTTTGCTGTCGGACTCCGAAGCGCGCTACCAGCAGTTCTGGCTGGAAAGCCGCGCCGGTATCGTCAACTGGAACAAACAACTGACCGGCGCCGCCAGTACCGCGCCGTTCGGCGGGGTAGGGGCGTCGGGCAACCATCGCGCCAGTGCCTATTACGCGGCGGACTATTGCGCGTATCCGGTGGCCTCGCTTGAGACCCCGAGCCTGGTATTACCAGCCACGCTGACCCCGGGCATAACACTGGTCTAAAAATGTGGGAGCGGGCTTGCTCGCGAATGCGGTCTGTCAGTTGATGTATGAGGTGACTGGTGCACCGCTTTCGCGAGCAAGCCCGCGCCCACATTGGATCTGTGGTGTGCTGAAGATTGCCTATAAAAACAGATGTTCGTGGAGCCTCGCCGATGAAATCCTATGAAGTCAATTTTGACGGTCTAGTGGGGCCGACCCATAATTACGGGGGTTTGTCCTTCGGCAACGTCGCGTCCCAGAGCAACAGCCAGCAGCATTCCAACCCCAAGGAAGCGGCGTTGCAGGGCCTGCAAAAAATGAAAGCCCTGATGGACATGGGGTTTGTGCAAGGCGTGCTGGCGCCTCAGGAACGTCCTGATGTGGCCGCGTTGCGCAACCTGGGTTTCGGCGGCACTGACGCACAGGTGATCCAGCAAGCAGCCAAAGACGCTATGCCTTTGCTGGTGGCGAGTTGCTCCGCGTCAAGCATGTGGGTGGCCAACGCCGCCACCGTCAGCCCGAGCGCCGACACCTTCGACGGCCGCGTGCATTTCACCGCCGCCAACCTCAATTGCAAGTACCACCGCAGTATCGAACACCCGACCACCAGCCGTGTGTTGGGCGCGATGTTTGCCGATGATAAACACTTCGCCCACCACGCTGCCTTGCCGGCCGTGGCGCAGTTCGGTGATGAAGGCGCGGCCAACCACACGCGCTTCTGCCGTGAATATGGCGAGGCGGGCGTCGAGTTTTTCGTGTTTGGTCGCAGCGCGTTCGACCCCCGTTACCCAGCGCCGCAGAAATATCCGGCGCGCCAGACCCTTGAGGCCTCTCAGGCGGTCGCACGTTTGCACGGCTTGAAGGATGACGGCGTGGTGTACGCCCAGCAGAACCCGGTGGTGATTGATGCCGGCGTGTTCCACAACGACGTGATCGCGGTGGGCAATGGCGAAGTGTTGTTCTATCACGAAGATGCCTTCCTCAATACCGAACAGATGCTCGCCGAACTGCAAGGAAAACTGGGCAAGTTGGGCGGTAACTTCCAGTCCGTCTGCGTGCCCCGCGCCCAAGTCAGTGTCGAAGACGCGGTACGTTCCTACCTGTTCAACAGCCAGTTGCTGAGCCGCGCCGACGGCTCGATGCTGTTGATTGTGCCGGAAGAGTGCCGTGCCAACGAGCGCGTCTGGCAGTACCTGCAAGCCCTGACCGCTGCCGGTGGCCTGATCCGCGAAGTGAAGGTGTTCGACCTCAAGCAAAGCATGCAAAACGGCGGTGGTCCGGCGTGCCTGCGTTTACGTGTGGCGTTGAACGAAACGGAGCTGGCGGCGGTGAATCCGGGCGTTATCATGACCGCGCCGTTGTACGAAACGCTGACCCAGTGGGTAGGCAAGCACTACCGCGACAGCTTGCGCGAAAGCGACCTGGCTGACCCGCAGTTGCTGCTTGAATGCCGGACGGCACTGGATGAACTGACGCAAATCCTTAAACTGGGCTCGGTTTATCCTTTCCAGATCAATTAACGCCACCTTCTTTTACGCCCTATGCTGAGAGCTACTTTATGACCACCGATACCCTGAAGCTGATTCTTGAAGACACCGACGGCACCCAGCTGGAAACCTCTTGCACCCGCGTCGCCGTGGTGTGGCAGGGCAAGGAGATCTGGATCCAGCACGATGGCCGTGGCCAACTGCTGATCGGTGTGGACGTGGAAGAAGGCGACGCCGAGTACGCCAACCTGCTGATGCGTCCACTGGCCACCAACCTGATGAGCCTGCAACTGGAAATGGAGCCGGCCGACATTGAAGGTGATGACGACGATCACGTCCACGGCCCAGGCTGCAACCACTAAGGAAGCTGCGTATGCTCGCCCTCGGCAAACTGCTTGAACTGACCCTCGCCGGTCGTGAACCGGCGCAAAAAATTCAACTGACTGTCGACGGCGTGCAGATGCGCTGGCTCAGCGAGGGCGCCCTTGAAGTGCGCCCGCCGCAGGCTCAGGACAATGGCAGCGACTTGCTGCTGTCGTGCGGCATCCATGGCAACGAAACGGCGCCAATCGAACTGCTCGACCGCCTGTTGCATGGCATCGCTCGTGGGGAGATCAAACCTCGCAATCGTATTCTGTTCCTGTTCGGCAACCCCGAGGCCATGCGCCGCGGCGAGCGTTACCTCGAACTGGACGTCAATCGGCTGTTCAACGGCCGTCACGAAAAAAACATCGGCCCCGAAGCCATGCGCGCCGCCGAGCTTGAGCAACTGGCCCGCAGTTTCTTCAGCCTGCCTGGCCGTTCACGCCTGCATTACGATCTGCACACTGCCATTCGTGGCTCGAAGATCGAGCAGTTCGCCCTCTACCCGTGGAAGGAAGGTCGCCAGCATTCACGTCACCAATTGGCGCGCCTGAATGCTGCCGGGATGCAGGCGGTACTGTTGCAGAACAAGACTTCAATCACCTTCACCGCCTTTACCTACGAGCAGTTGGAGGCCGAAGCCTTCACTCTGGAACTGGGCAAGGCGCGACCGTTCGGACAGAACCAGGGCGTGGATGTGTCGCGCCTGGAAACCCGCCTGAAGCAGATCATTGAGGGTAACGAGCCGCCGACCGAGAGCCTGGCCGGCCTGCAATTGTTCGCGGTGTCCCGTGAAGTCATCAAGCACAGCGATGCGTTCCTGATGCACCTGCCGGCAGACGTGGAAAACTTCTCGCCGCTGGCTCAGGGCTATCTGCTCGCCGAAGACGTGGCCAAGACCCGCTGGGTGATCGAGGAGGAGGGCGCACGCATCATTTTCCCCAACCCCAAGGTGAAGAATGGTTTGCGAGCGGGAATATTGATTGTGCCGACCACGGACGCTGGCCTGGCGTAGATCTCAAGGCTTGACGCTATCCAACGTGGGAGCGAGCAAGCTCCCACATTGGTTTTGCAGTTACTTAGACCGCTACAGCTCGTGGCTCACTGCGACGGATCGCGCGAACCTTGTGCAGGGTGTCGGCGCAGGTACGCGCCGCTTCCTGGCCCTTGTGCACGAAGTGCTCGTAGAAGAAGGTCTGGTGCTCGCTGCCCGCGTGGAAGTGGTGCGGGGTCAACGATACCGAGAACACCGGCACTTCAGTTTCCAGCTGAACCTGCATCAGGCCGCTGACCACCGATTGAGCGACGAATTCGTGGCGGTAGATACCACCGTCCACCACCAGTGCGGCAGCGACGATACCGGCGTAGCGGCCGGTCTTGGCCAGCAGCTTGGCATGCAGAGGCATTTCAAAGGCGCCGCCGACTTCGAAGAAGTCGATGTCCGACTCCTGGTAGCCCTGGGCGATCATTTCGGCGAGGAAGCCTTTACGCGATTGGTCGACAATCTCCTTGTGCCAGCAGGCCTGGATAAACGCGACGCGCTCGCCGTGATGGTTTTTGCTTTTGCTGTCGATTGCGGTGGGTTGCATGTTCTGACTCCTGTTTAAGAAAAAAACAGGGCGTTATGAATCGAATGGGATTTTAAGGGTACGCAGACACAATTCGTGCGCGGCCCTTAGGTGCCAATCCCGTTCTCTCTTCATCCGGACTATGACCGTCGGCCCCGGGATCACACCGGGTCTGCTGACCTTGTCGCCGTCCTGCGTGAGCAGTTCGAGGCGCCAAGCGCTCGCGGGCTATACACATTGCGTGTAATTACCGCCGGTGGGGAATTGCACCCCGCCCTGAGAACGTTGCCGCCAGAACCCTGGCGGCGGAGAGTTTTTAACACGGTTTTTCGAAAACTGCACGAGCGCCGTGTCGATAAGCTATATCGGTTTGTTTGGTTGGTATTCGATTGAATGCACCGGGGGCTTGATATTCCGTGGCTTAGCCCGCAGTAATCATCCCTATGAGGCACTTACTCAAATCGTCAGAGGCTTGATTCATGTCCGTGATTGACCTGCGCAGCGACACCGTGACCCAACCCACCCCTGGCATGCTCGATGCGATGGCCACTGCTGTCAGCGGCGACGACGTGTATGGCGAGGACCCCAGCGTCAATCGCCTGGAAGCCGAACTGGCCAAGCGCCTGGGCTTTGCCGCTGCGTTGTTCGTGCCGACCGGCACAATGAGCAACCTGCTGGCGTTGATGGCCCACTGTGAGCGCGGCGAGGAATACATCGTCGGCCATCAGGCCCACACCTACAAATACGAAGGTGGCGGCGCAGCGGTGTTGGGCTCGATTCAGCCACAACCGCTGGACGTGCAGGCGGATGGTTCCCTGGACCTGGATCAGGTGCTGGCGGCGATCAAGCCCGATGACTTCCACTTCGCCCGCACCCGCTTGCTGGCGCTGGAAAACACCATGCAAGGCAAGGTATTGCCACTGGGCTACCTGGCCAAGGCGCGAGCGTTCACCCGTGAACATGGCCTAGCCCTGCATTTAGACGGCGCACGGCTCTACAACGCGGCGGTCAAGCTCGGTGTGGATGCACGCGAGATCGCTCAGCATTTCGATTCGGTGTCGGTGTGCCTGTCCAAAGGCCTCGGCGCGCCGATTGGCTCGGTGTTGTGCGGTTCCACAGCGCTGATCGTCAAGGCCCGGCGCCTGCGCAAGATGGTCGGCGGCGGTATGCGCCAGGCCGGTTCCCTGGCCGCTGCGGGGCTGTATGCCTTGGATCATCAGGTACAGCGCCTGGCTGACGACCATGCCAATGCCCAATGGCTGGGCGATGCCCTGCGCCAGGCCGGTTACAAGGTGGAGCCAGTGCAGACCAACATGGTCTACGTGCAGATCGGTGACCGGGCTCAAGCCTTGAAGACGTTTGCCGCCGAACGTGGGATCAAGCTGAGCGTTGCGCCACGCCTGCGCATGGTCACGCATATGGATGTCAGCCGGGCGCAGATCGAGCAGGTTGTGCAGACATTCGTCGAATTTTCGCGGAAATGACAGTGCAGACCGTCTAATTGAACGTTTCAATCGTATAAACACGCTGTACCACCGGCAAAGGGCCGATATAATGCGGCCCTTTGCCGTCGCTCCGTCTGATGATGTTGCGCACTGGCCTTTGGCCGCAGCCTCCGTGGAAGAACCTAATGAAAAGCGCAGAAATCCGTGAAGCCTTCCTTCGCTTCTTCGAAGAGCAAGGTCACACCCGTGTCGCCTCCAGCTCCTTGATCCCAGGCAATGACCCAACCCTGCTGTTCACCAACGCGGGGATGAACCAGTTCAAGGACTGCTTCCTGGGCCAGGAAAAGCGCGCGTACACCCGCGCCGTCAGCAGCCAGAAATGCGTCCGCGCCGGTGGCAAGCACAACGACCTGGAAAACGTCGGCTACACCGCCCGTCACCACACCTTTTTCGAAATGCTCGGCAACTTCAGCTTTGGCGATTATTTCAAGCAAGACGCGATCAATTTCGCCTGGACCTTCCTGACTGGCGTGCTGAAGCTGCCGAAGGAAAAACTCTGGGTCACCGTCTACGCCAGCGATGACGAGGCGTACGACATCTGGACCAAAGAAGTCGGCGTGCCGGCTGAGCGCATGGTGCGCATCGGCGACAACAAAGGTGCACCTTACGCCTCCGACAACTTCTGGACCATGGGCGATACCGGCCCGTGCGGCCCTTGCACCGAGATCTTCTACGACCACGGCGCCGACATCTGGGGCGGCCCGCCGGGTTCGCCAGAGGAAGACGGCGACCGTTACATCGAAATCTGGAACAACGTGTTCATGCAGTTCAACCGCACCGCCGATGGCGTGTTGCATCCGTTGCCAGCGCCGTCGGTGGACACCGGCATGGGCCTGGAGCGGATCAGTGCGGTGATGCAGCACGTGCATTCCAACTACGAAATCGACCTGTTCCAGAGCCTGCTGGCCGCGGCGGCCAAGGCCATTGGTTGCACCAATGAAGACCAGGCATCGCTGAAAGTCGTGGCTGACCACATCCGTTCCTGCGGCTTCCTGATTGCCGACGGCGTGCTGCCGTCCAACGAAGGCCGTGGCTACGTGCTGCGTCGCATCATTCGTCGTGCTTGCCGCCACGGTAACAAGCTGGGTGCCAACGGCAGCTTCTTCTACCAGATCGTCGCGGCCCTGGTCGCCGAGATGGGTGAAGCCTTCCCGGAACTCAAGCAGAACCAGGCGCATATCGAGCGCGTACTCAAGGCCGAAGAAGAGCAGTTCGCCAAGACCCTGGAGCAGGGCCTGAAGATCCTCGAGCAGGACCTTGCCAACCTGCAAGGCTCCGTCGTGCCGGGCGACGTGGTGTTCAAGCTTTACGACACCTACGGTTTCCCGATGGACCTGACCGGCGACATCGCCCGTGAGCGCAACCTGACCCTCGACGAGGAAGGTTTCGAGCGCGAGATGGAAGCCCAGCGCGTGCGCGCTCGTTCGGCCAGCTCGTTCGGCATGGACTACAACAGCCTGGTCAAGGTTGACGTGGCCACCGAGTTCACCGGCTACAAGGCCACCAGTGGTTCCGCCAAAGTGGTTGCCCTCTATAAGGAAGGCCAATCGGTTGATGTATTGAATGAAGGTGATGACGGTGTGGTGGTCCTGGACCAAACCCCGTTCTATGCCGAATCCGGTGGCCAGATCGGCGACTGCGGTTACCTCAAGGCGGCTTCCGGTCGTTTTGATGTGCGTGACACCACCAAGACCGGCGGCGCGTTCCTGCACCACGGTGTGTTGGCGTCGGGCAGCCTCACCGTCGGTTCGCCGGTCGATGCACAAGTGGATGCCGATGTGCGCCACGCCACTTCGCTGAACCACTCAGCCACGCACTTGCTGCACGCTGCCCTGCGCCAAGTACTGGGTGATCACGTTCAGCAGAAGGGCTCGTTGGTCGACAGCCAGCGCCTGCGCTTCGACTTCAGCCACTTTGAAGCGATCAAGCCGGAGCAGATCAAAGCCCTGGAAGACATCGTCAACGCCGAGATTCGCAAGAACACCGCAGTCGAAACCGAAGAAACCGATATCGAGACCGCCAAAGCCAAGGGTGCCATGGCACTGTTCGGCGAGAAGTACGGCGACAGCGTGCGCGTACTGAGCATGGGCGGCGACTTCTCGGTGGAACTGTGTGGCGGTATCCACGCCAACCGTACCGGTGACATCGCCCTGCTGAAGATCATCAGTGAAGGCGGCGTGGCGTCCGGTGTGCGTCGTATCGAGGCAGTAACCGGCGCTGCGGCCCTGGCCTACCTGAATGCGGCTGAAGAACAACTCAAGGAAGCGGCCAGCCTGGTCAAGGGCAGCCGCGATAACCTGATCGACAAACTGTCCGCTGTGCTGGAGCGCAATCGCGCGCTGGAGAAGCAGTTGGAGCAATTGCAAGCCAAGGCGGCCAGTGCGGCGGGCGACGATCTGTCGGCTTCTGCAGTGGACGTCAAGGATGTGAAGGTCCTGGCTGCACGCCTGGACGGTCAGGACGGCAAGGCGCTGTTGGCCTTGGTCGATCAGTTGAAGAACAAGCTCGGCCGCGCAGTGATCCTGCTCGGCGGTGTCCATGAGGATAAGGTCGTTCTGGTTGCCGGTGTAACCAAGGACCTGACTGGCCAACTCAAGGCCGGTGATTTGATGAAGCAAGCCGCCGCGGCAGTGGGCGGGAAGGGCGGTGGTCGTCCGGACATGGCGCAAGGTGGTGGTGTAGACGCCGGTGCCCTGGACGCAGCCCTGGCCCTGACCGTGCCGTTTGTCGAGGCAGGTATTTAAGGCACTGTTAATCGGCCCGTGGTCTAGTCGCGGGCTTGTTCAGTGCTAGTTGATTGGATATTAGGCGCCCCTTTACGGGCTGAGGCGGCTTAGAAATGGCTTTGATCGTACAGAAATTTGGAGGCACCTCGGTCGGCTCTGTCGAAAGAATCGAGCAGGTCGCCGACAAGGTTAAGAAATTCCGCGACGCCGGCGACGACTTGGTGGTGGTGTTGTCGGCCATGAGCGGCGAGACCAATCGCCTGATCGATCTGGCCAAGGCAATCAGTGGTGATCAACAGCCGCTGCCGCGCGAGCTGGATGTGATCGTGTCCACGGGCGAGCAGGTGACCATCGCCTTGCTGGCCATGGCCCTGAACAAGCGCGGTGTGCCGGCGGTGTCCTACACTGGCAGTCAGGTGCGCATCCTCACGGATAGTGCGCATACCAAGGCGCGCATCCTGCAGATCGATGATCAGAAAATTCGTACGGATCTGAAGGCCGGCCGCGTGGTAGTTGTAGCAGGCTTCCAGGGTGTGGACGAGCAGGGCAACATCACCACCCTCGGGCGTGGTGGTTCGGACACCACCGGCGTGGCGCTGGCAGCGGCGCTCAAGGCCGATGAATGCCAGATCTACACCGATGTGGATGGTGTCTATACCACTGACCCGCGTGTGGTGTCCGTGGCCCAGCGCCTGGACAAGATCACCTTTGAAGAGATGCTGGAAATGGCCAGCCTCGGTTCCAAGGTGTTGCAGATCCGCGCGGTGGAATTCGCCGGCAAGTACAACGTTCCGCTGCGCGTATTGCACAGCTTCAAAGAGGGTCCGGGCACCCTCATTACTATTGATGAAGAGGAATCCATGGAACAGCCGATCATTTCCGGTATCGCTTTCAACCGTGATGAAGCCAAGCTGACTATCCGTGGCGTGCCAGACACCCCGGGCGTGGCGTTCAAGATCCTGGGACCGATCAGCGGTGCGAACATTGAAGTCGACATGATCGTGCAGAACGTTTCGCACGATAACACCACCGATTTCACCTTCACTGTGCATCGCAATGAGTACGATGCGGCGGAGCGGATCCTGCAGAACACTGCGAAGGAAATCGGCGCCCGTGAAGTGGTCGGCGATACCAAAATTGCCAAGGTGTCGATCGTGGGTGTGGGCATGCGTTCCCATGCCGGCGTTGCCAGCCGCATGTTCGAGGCCCTGGCCAAGGAAAGCATCAACATCCAGATGATCTCCACCTCGGAAATCAAAGTCTCGGTGGTGATCGAAGAGAAGTACCTGGAACTGGCTGTACGCGCTTTGCATACCGCTTTTGAGCTGGACGCTCCGGCCCGACAGGGCGAGTGATGCAGTGCCAGGAAGGCGCGGGTTACCGCGCCTTTCCTTTTTTGTAGAGCGCATGTTCTTTTGCGCGCGCTCGACAATACTTAGGCGGGTAGGGCTATGGCCTCTGGGTTATAGGTCGAGGGCCTTTTTTGCAGACTGTTGTTCCTGAACTGAAATGCGTGAGGAGAAAGGTATGCTGATTCTGACTCGTCGTTGCGCAGAAAGCCTGATTATTGGTGATGGCGAAATCACCGTGACCGTGCTCGGCGTCAAAGGCAATCAAGTACGTATCGGGGTTAACGCTCCGAAAGAGGTAGCGGTCCATCGTGAGGAGATCTTCCAGCGGATCAGCAAAGAAAAGGAGAAAGAGAAAGAGAAAGATCAGCAGGGGCGCCAACAGCAGCACGAAGAAAGCGACGAAGAACCAAGCCTTTAATTTTTATCGTTTTTTATGTTTGCAAACGGGGATGAACGTGGTTAATATACGCCCCGTGTTGCGGAGAGCTGGCCGAGTGGCCGAAGGCGCTCCCCTGCTAAGGGAGTACACCTCAAAAGGGTGTCGGGGGTTCGAATCCCCCGTTCTCCGCCATTATTTGCTTAGTACGTTGCAATCTGGTTTTCTCGCTAACTTGTTGAAAGTTAACGAAAAAATAGCTTTACATAGAGATTGAACGGCCTATAATGCGCGGCAACAAATGCACTCGTAGCTCAGCTGGATAGAGTACTCGGCTACGAACCGAGCGGTCACAGGTTCGAATCCTGTCGAGTGCACCATTTAAGAGTCAGTTGCAGCAATGCAGGTGATTCGGTTACAACCAGTTGTGATCTGGTCTAAAAACACAACCTGCACTCGTAGCTCAGCTGGATAGAGTACTCGGCTACGAACCGAGCGGTCACAGGTTCGAATCCTGTCGAGTGCACCATACAAACAAAAAGCCCGCCTAGTGCGGGCTTTTTGCCGTCTGGAATTTGTGTAGGATTTTTTCTTTTTCTCTGGCCTCCATGTGTTTTCCTCCTCCACTGCGTCGTCGCAGTTCATAGATGCGGCCAATACTCAGCTTTGGCTCGCAAGCACTTGTTCTTTCCAGTTTTTTGACGTTTAAAGTGGCCGGGCGGTGTATCATTGCGCCCGTCAGCCCCGCCGGGGCTTGTGGAATACCTCCATGGACTTACCCAGTAGTAACTCAGTACCCCGTTTTACCAATCATGAATTGACTGATTGATCCTTCCGGCGTGCCCCGCTGCTGGGAGTGGAGTTCGCCTATGACCGAAGTAGAAGTAAAGAAAACACAAGAAAGCCTGCAGGATCGTCTGGCTCAAGTCATCGAGCTGCTGCAGCGCCAGCGTGTGGTCGAAGACCTTACGCATCGCCAGGATGGCCCGAACAATAACCTGGTCGAAAACCTGGTTCATCGGCAAAACCTCGTTGAGTTGCAACGCAAGCTCGACGACCTGCACTCCGCCGACGTCGCCTACATTCTTGAAGCCTTGCCGCTGGATGATCGACTGACTCTCTGGCAGTTGGTCAAGGCCGACCGCGACGGTGACATCCTGCTCGAAGTGTCCGACTCGGTCCGTGAAACTCTGATTGCCGACATGGACGATCATGAGCTCCTGGCTGCGGCCAAAGAGATGGACGCCGACGAGCTGGCTGACCTGGCTCCTGAGCTCCCTCGTGATGTTGTCCATGAGCTGATGGAGGCGCTGGATACTCAGCAGCGTGAGCGTGTGCGCTCTGCGCTTTCCTACGACGAGGATCAGGTCGGCGCGCTGATGGACTTCGAGATGGTCACCATCCGCGAAGATGTCAGCCTGGAAGTGGTGTTGCGCTACCTGCGCCGCCTCAAAGAGTTGCCGGGTCATACCGACAAGCTGTTTGTGGTCGATTACGAAGGCATTCTCAAGGGTGTGCTGCCGATCAAGCGGCTGCTGGTTAATGATCCGGACAAGAAAGTTGCGGACCTGATGGCCAGCGACACAGTGAGTTTCCATCCGGATGAAGACGCGTACGAAGCTGCTCAGGCGTTTGAGCGTTACGATTTGATCTCGGCGCCGGTTGTGGACAAGAACGGCAAGTTGATTGGTCGCTTGACCATTGATGAAATGGTCGACTTGATTCGTGAAGAGAGTGAGACCGAAGTCCTCAACATGGCAGGTTTGCGTGAAGAGGAAGACATTTTTGCCTCGGTGTGGCGTTCACTGCATAACCGTTGGGCGTGGCTGGCGGTAAACTTGATCACCGCTTTTATCGCGTCGCGCGTTATTGGATTGTTTGAGGGGTCGATCGAGAAGCTGGTGGCACTCGCGGCACTGATGCCGATTGTCGCCGGGATCGGCGGTAACTCGGGTAACCAGACGATTACCATGATTGTGCGTGCCATGGCGCTGGACCAGGTGAGCACGGCGAACTCGTCGCGCCTGCTGCGTAAAGAGCTGGCGGTGGGCCTGATTAACGGTCTGGTGTGGGGTGGAGTGATCGGCGTGGTGGCCTACTTGCTGTATGGCAGTTGGTCGCTTGGCGTAGTGATGACTGCCGCCATGACCCTCAACCTGCTACTCGCGGCGCTGATGGGGGTATTGATTCCGATGACCCTGGCGCGGCTTGGGCGCGACCCTGCGATGGGCGCCAGCGTGATGATCACGGCCATGACCGACAGTGGTGGCTTTTTCATCTTCCTGGGGCTGGCCACAATCTTCCTGCTCTAATTCCATTCTGCGGGGGCAAATCTGTCCCCGTCTCAAATCTTCTTCCCGAATTTCATGCAAAAAAAAGCCAGCACAGGGCTGGCTTCGGCTTTCAGTTGTAACTCAATTGGCTTCTGCGGCCGCCTCAACGTCGTGCGCGATAAGCGAGACGAGAGCATTTTGCTGGCGGTGGGAGAGCTGACGAAAACGCTGCAGCAGTTCGCGTTCATGCAGCGACAGCTCGGGGCTGTCCAGGCGCATGCTCAACTCGTCGCCCAACGCACCTTCCTGAATGAGGCTTTGTTCCAGGCGCGCGATGATTTCGGAGTTCATGCTGCGGTGATGATTGCGAGCCACCTCGGCAATGCGTTCCCGCATTCCGTCTGGCAGACGTACGACGAACTTGTCAGCCGTACGGCTGGAATAAATTGCCTGTTTCAATGGGCGCATATATTTAACCGGTTAGTTCAGGGGAGCGGTTTTTGGAATTGGCCGCAAGATGAGTGTTAAGACAAGGCTCACGACCAAAGTTCAACCTGAATTGCAAAGAGGCCGCATCATGCCTCAGATTTGACATTTCCTTGGCGTCAATTCTGTGACAAATATTGAACTGCCTAAAGGCTTTATGCCAGCACTGATTTGCATTTTTGCGGACTGGTTGGAAAACTTTTCCACGCGTGAAGCTGCGAGGGAACTTCCTGTAAGTCCAGGTCACCACAGGGTTTACAGCCGCTCATGCTATAGCAAAGTGGCCTTTTGCCCTTAATTTTAAGACTAGTGGCAATTTGCCGATTAGCGAGGGTGAGGCGACATAAGGTAGGGGAGGAGGTTAGCGCAGGACCGGATCGAACTTGATGCGTCGACCCATGATCAGGGTGAGCAGCAACAGGCTGGCGAACACGCCGCTGGCGATAAATGCGCTGGTCTGGCCATCGTGAGATTCGGCGCCCAGGCCCAGAATGCCTGTTATTGCGGTCAGGCATAAAAACAGCCAGGCAAATTTGTTCATCAGAGGTTCCTCAGAAAACCCAGTGTTCAGAAGCCGGTGCGGACTGAGTGTCTTGGGTCAGGCGTATAGGGGCTTGAGCGTTGGGTGTCATCACTGCCAGTTGCGGGCGTTGTTGCAAGTGATGGGGCACGGCCTGGCTGATCTGTGCGGGATCGTTGCTGCCAGTCGATTGAAAGTGAAACATCAGAAATGCAGCCAGGGCTACGGTGTTGAGGGCTAACAGAAGGGCACTGTTCATGGTCATGTTCTCCGCTTAACGCCGTGGCTTATTGGGTTTGTAGGAGAAGTATTGCAGGTGTCGTGCCAACCTATTAGTTCAATAAAATCAATGGGTTGTGGCTACTTTGAACGGCTTAAAGGTTGCAATTTGCAATGATGGCGTTTTGGGAGGGTGCATTTTGCACGATGGCCCTGCGGGCCTGTGTTTGCGGGGGTGAAAGCACAATTAATAGGGTAGGTATCGGCCTACACTCAAAAAGCCCACGGACGACATGACAAAATCCACCTTGGCCGTTAACATGCACGCCGTCCGTCGCCACGCCATCAGCGCAGCGGCTGTCATTTGTCCCAGTAGCTCAATTGGATAGAGCATCCCCCTCCTAAGGGGAAGGTTGGCCGTTCGAACCGGCCCTGGGACACCAGATTCAAAGCCCCGCACAGATCCGTCTGGCGGGGCTTTTTTGTGGGCGTTTTCCGAAGATGGGTCGAACCTTGCCGGGGTTCTGGGTTCACACCCCCTGCAGAGGGTATTTATCGCAATCCGTGTATCCCGCAAGCCACCGGACAGCGTCTGAGTCCGTAAGCAAAATAATCCCCGGAAACAGCGCATACCGCCTGTCCGGACCCGGCCACCCCGGACTATCATGCCGATAGCCCTGTCTCTTACCGCAAGGAGCCGCTCGGAACGCCGATGCGCCAGATCTGGAAATCTTTTCGAGCCCTTTATTTCGCCTCCTTGATGATGCTGATCGGCTCCGGCCTGCTCAGTACTTACCTGGCTCTGCGCCTGGCGGCTGACCATGTCGACAGCCTGTGGGTGGGTGCGTTGATGGCAGCCAACTATTTTGGTCTGGTGCTGGGTGGCAAGATCGGGCACCGCCTGATTGCCCGGGTCGGGCATATCCGTGCCTATGCGACCTGCGCCGGGATCGTTGGCGCGGCGGTGTTGGGCCACGGCCTGATCGATTGGCTACCGGCCTGGATCGTTCTCCGGGTGATCGTGGGCCTGGGCATGATGTGCCAGTACATGGTCATCGAAAGCTGGCTTAATGAGCAGGCCGACGCCAGGCAGCGTGGCGTGGTGTTCAGTGGCTACATGATCGCGTCCTACCTGGGCCTGGTGCTCGGTCAACTGATTCTGGTCATGCATCCTCAATTGGGTCTTGAGTTGCTCATGCTGGTCGCGCTGTGTTTTGCCCTGTGCCTGGTGCCGGTGGCCATGACGCGGCGAATTCACCCGGCGCCGTTGCATCCCGCACCGATGGAGCCGCGCTTTTTTATCAAGCGCGTGCCGCAGTCGCTGAGTACCGTGCTGGGGGCGGGGTTGATCGTGGGCTCGTTCTACGGTCTGGCGCCGCTGTATGCCTCTCAGCAGGGGCTGACCACCGAGCAGGTGGGTCTGTTCATGGGTAGCTGTATTTTTGCGGGATTGGTGGTGCAGTGGCCATTGGGGTGGTTGTCAGACCGCTACGATCGTGCGCTGTTGATTCGTTGCTTTGCGCTGTGTTTGGCAGTGGCGGCGTTGCCGTTGGCGATACTGACCAAGGTGCCGCTGGAAGTGTTGTTCGTGGCGGGGTTCTTGTGTTCCCTGGTGCAGTTCTGTCTTTATCCGCTGGCGGTGGCGTTCTCCAACGACCATGTGGAAGGTGACCGCCGTGTGTCGCTCACCGCCATGCTGCTGGTGACATACGGCGTCGGCGCCAGTGTCGGACCGTTGCTCGCCGGTGTGGTGATGAAGCTGTTCGGCAGCCAGATGCTGTATGCGTTTTTCAGCCTGTGCGCGTTGATCCTGGTGTGGCGCATCCGGCCGAAAGCGGTGACCAATCTGCATCAAGTGGACGATGCGCCTCTGCACCACGTGGCGATGCCCGACAGCATGTCCAGCTCGCCGTTGGTAGCGGCGCTTGATCCGCGGGTGGACGAGGCGGTGGTGCAGGAGCAAATGCAAACCGCCCCAGAGCCGGAGCCGGAAGTTGAGCCGGGCCCAGAGGAAGACGAGCCGCTCTTTGAGGGGCCACCTGAACCTGTGGGACCGGATGAGCACCCTCACGATTTGAGCAGGGCGCGTCCCTGAATGTAAAAACGGGCAGATCCCATCAGGATCTGCCCGTTTTTTATAGCGACGTTTAAAGTTTAAAAATCGTCGTCTTTATCGAAGCGCCGTGCTTCTCGTTGCAGTTGGTACACAAAGCGCTCGACCTGGCGCTGCACCAAACCACTCATATTGTGGAAGCGCACGCCGGCGAAGGTGGTATTGATCTTCTCTTCGAAGTGCAGGTAACGCAGTTCGACCGAGGTGGTCATGCTGCCAAAAGGCAGGGCGGCAATAAAGCGATCGTAAACCTGGCCCAGTTGCAGGCGCTCGGAGATGTCCCCTTCAAAGCGCAATTTGCAGCCTGTAGCGGAAATATCCAGCAGCTTACCGCTGGCCGGCGCCTTGAGCTTCTCGCCACCCAGTTCGATATTGACCAATTGAGCCAGCTTCAGGGCGGCGCGGAAGGCGTTGCGGCGCTGGTGGTAGACCACTTCGCCAGGCAGGCTGCCGGTGTAGATGCGGTGGCCGTCTTTTTCGCTGATGCTCATGCCGCCATTGCTTTCCCACGCAACACGCACGCCGTCGTGGAAGCCTTCGATGCGGAAAGGCTCACCGTTTTCCAGGTGGCGCTCGCCGTCACGGGGGATCATTTCATCCAGGGCCAGCGTGCCGCTGTCGCGATTGACATCCACCAGATAGCTCTGGAAGCGCTGGCTACGTTCATGGAAGGTGATGATCAGCGGGTCATGGCTGTCTTGCAGCATCCGCAAGGTGCTGGCGATTTCCAGAGGCGTGGTGAGGACCTTGGGTGGCTGCGGGGCATCTTCCGCATTAAGGGCGTTGAACACGGTTCTTCCATCTCCAGACAAAATACGACTACACGCAAGAGCAGGCATTCTGCCAGTATGTGGCGCGCCTTGGATAGGCCGCGCTGTAAACCGGCGTCAGGCTTGGCTGCGGGTGCTTGGCTTGACCAGGCGCGAGGTGGAGCCCTGAGCGTTGTAAAGCGCCGGAGGCTCTCCGCCGTGAAGTATGCGCAACTGGTTGGCGGTCGTGGCTTGCTGAAGCTGGATCGACTGACCGTTGAGCTGGTTGGCTTCCTGGCACTGGGTGAGCAATTGGTTGAGTTCTTTGCTCTGGGCCAGTAGTTGATCGCCGACCGAGGAGTGGCTGGCCAGCTGCGCGAGCCCATCATGGTCGGCCGGCAGGCCCAGGCTGGTGAGGATCTGGCTGCGTTTTTTGCCGTGCTGTTCCAGCAGGACGATCAGCGACTGCTTGCGTGCCAGAATTTCTTCCAGCAGAGGCATGTCGCGGCCGTAAAGGGCCAGGTTTTCTTCCCTGAGCAGCTCGAGCAACTGTTGCGTCGGCGCTAGATCATCAATGATCAGTTGAAGCAGATTTTCGTCGTGATGCATGGCTGGCCTTGGGGTTTAAGCGTCCAAAAGCCCGGCGCAGGCCTGTGCCTAGCGCTCGGCTTCGAAATTAAGCAGCTTGCTGGCTACACGGTTGCTGTCGACTTTATAGCTGCCATCGGCGATTGCCTGTTTCAATTCGGCCACGCGGGCTTTATTGACCACCGGTTGATCGCGCAGCGAGTCAGTGACCTTCTGCAACTGTTGAGCCTCATTGCTCAGGTGTACGGATTCCCCGCTCTGGCTGGCGCTGGCCTGTTCTGCCTTGGCAGGCAGTGGCTGGGCCTTGGCTTCTACGCTGTCTTTGGTGCCAGTAGCGCGCGTAGGGGCCGACGTGGCCGGGGTGTTATTTAAACGACTGAAATCGATGACCATGATCAAAAAACCTCTGGGTATTTGGACGCTTGCCATGTTTTCGGCCATACCCGGACAAACTTTAGGCTCGATTGACAATAAAACCTACAGGCCAGCATTCAACCGACAGTGTAGGAAAAGCGCGCGCCCGATACCAGTGATCTATAACGCCACCTCCACTTGACCGGGTGCGGTGACCCGCGCCTTGATCACCCGGTTGGAGTTGAGATTCTTCACGCGTATCTGCTCGCTCATGCCGCCGTTGGACAGGGCTTCCCCTGGCATCTTTACCTGCAGCGCACCGCTGCTGGCGGAAATCACCACTTGGTCGCCCTTGCGAATCACCTCGGCTTGCTCCAGATGCACTAGGGTGATGACTTGGTCAGTGACCACTGGTCGGGTCAGTTTTTGCCCGATGGCCTGGTCCAGGGATGTCAGGTAGCCCTGGCTGATCATGCTGATGTCGCGTTCGCGCAACACCACATCCTCGAAACCGATGACCCCGGTGCGTTTGAGTGGGCGAGCCACCACCACCACATCACGGAACAGTTTGACCTGGGCCGGCACAAACACGGTCCAGGGCGAGGCGCCGTCGCAGCGCACCTTGACCGTCACGCGGCCGATGGGCTGGGCTGGGCTTTCCAGGCTGGCTGTCAATTCCTTGTCGCACATTGGCATGCGCAGACGTGGGTCCAACTGGTTGACCTGGATTTCATAACGCCCCGGTGTCTGGGTGGTCGCCAGATAATCTTCTACAGTGAACTCAAGAAAGCCCTGGGTGACGCCGATAAGTAGATCAGGCAAGGTGACGTTGTCTGCGCGGGCCGTGGCGCCCAGGCCCAAGGCAAGCAACGCCAACGGAGCGCAGAGCAATCTGCAATACCGGGTCAGGATGGGGCGTCGGGAAACTGTCGTTTTAATATCCATGACCAATAAATAGCAAAGGCCGTGCCGTTTAGTGTCGGGTGCGCGTCGCACCCTCAAAGGTTTAAGCGTAGGAGTCTGGGCATGGCAGGAGTAATGGATTCAGTAAACCAGCGTACACAGCTGGTAGGGCAGAATCGCCTGGAGTTGTTGCTTTTTCGCCTGGATGGCAAGCAGCTGTATGGCATCAACGTGTTCAAGGTGCGGGAAGTGCTGCAATGTCCCAAGCTGACGATCATGCCCAAGTCCAGCCCGGTGGTGTGTGGCGTTGCCAACATCCGTGGCGCGACGATCCCGATTCTTGACCTGGCCTTGGCCACCGGTTCGGCGGGTTTGCAGGACCGCCAGAGCCCGTTCGTCATCATTACCGAGTACAACACCAAGACCCAGGGTTTCCTGGTGCGCTCGGTGGAACGCATCGTCAACATGAACTGGGAGGAGATCCATCCGCCGCCCAAGGGCACCGGTCGCGATCACTACCTCACGGCGGTGACGCGCGTGGATAACCAGTTGGTGGAGATCATCGACGTGGAGAAAATCCTCGCCGAAGTGGCGCCGACCTCGGAATCGATTTCCGTGGGTGTGGTGGACGCCGAAACCGCGCACAAGGCCGTGTCCCTGCGCGTGCTGACGGTGGACGACTCCTCGGTGGCGCGTAAACAGGTGACCCGCTGTCTGCAAACCGTTGGTGTGGAAGTGGTAGCCCTCAATGACGGTCGCCAGGCGCTGGATTACCTGCGCAAGCTGGTGGACGACGGCAAAAAGCCGGAAGAAGAATTCTTGATGATGATCTCTGACATCGAGATGCCGGAAATGGACGGCTACACCCTCACGGCTGAGATACGCAACGATCCACGCATGCAAAAATTGCATATCATCCTGCATACTTCGTTGTCGGGTGTATTCAACCAGGCGATGGTCAAGAAGGTCGGTGCGGATGACTTTTTGGCGAAATTCCGTCCTGATGACCTGGCATCCCGGGTTGTCGACCGGATCAAGGCAGCAGATCACGGCTAAGGTGTTTTCCTTGGCGGTCATACGATTTTAGAGGCGGTATCAGTGTCTACGGGTAATTTGGATTTCGAACAGTTCCGGGTCTTCCTGGAAAAAGCCTGTGGCATATTGCTCGGTGAAAACAAGCAGTACCTGGTATCCAGCCGTCTCAACAAACTGATGGAACAGCAGGGCATCAAGTCGTTGGGTGAGCTGGTCCAGCGCATCCAGGGGCAGCCGCGCAGCGGGCTCAAGGAGATGGTGGTCGATGCCATGACCACCAACGAAACCCTGTGGTTTCGTGACACCTACCCCTTTGAAGTACTCAAAAACAAAGTGCTGCCGGAGGCCATCAAGGCCAGCCCGGGCCAGCGCCTGCGCATTTGGTCGGCCGCCTGCTCTTCGGGGCAGGAACCCTACTCGATCTCGATGTCCATTGATGAGTTCGAGCGGACCAACATGGGCCAGTTGAAGGCCGGCGCGCAAATCGTGGCCACCGACCTGTCCGGCACCATGCTCACCAACTGCAAGACTGGCGAGTACGACAGCCTGGCCCTGGGCCGTGGTTTGTCCCAGGAACGCCTGCAGCGTTACTTCGACCCGAAAGGGGCGGGACGCTGGGCGGTCAAGGCGCCGATCAAGAACCGCGTGGAATTCCGCTCGTTCAATCTGCTCGATAGCTACGCCAGCCTGGGCAAGTTCGACATGGTGTTCTGCCGCAACGTGCTGATCTACTTCTCGGCCGAAGTGAAGAAAGACATCCTGCTGCGCATTCATGGCACGCTCAAGCGCGGTGGTTATCTGTTCCTCGGCGCCTCTGAAGCGCTCAACGGTCTGCCGGACCATTTCCAGATGGTGCAGTGCAGCCCGGGGATCATCTACCAGGCCAAATAAGCCGTACGCAGTCAAAAATGTGGGAGTGGGCTTGCTCGCGAAAGCGCAATGTCAGTCACTGATAAGGTGACTGACCCACCGCATTCGCGAGCAAGCCCGCTCCCACATTTGTTTTGCGGCAATCCTTTCGAAAGCGGCAACGTCTATTGCCGCTTTACTGGCGTCACGCGGAAACCGCTTGCCGCTTTTCTGGCATTGCCACCCGGCAATCTCCCCTCAGGCCCTTTAAATACGGGCTCAGCGCAAACTGGCACACACCTTGCTATAACCCAGTTAACGAAAAGCAGGTCAGCCCTTGAAGGTTTCCACCATGAGCATCAGCTTCGATAAAGCGCTCGGTATCCACGAACAAGCCCTGGGCTTCCGCGCCCAGCGTGCCGAAGTCCTGGCCAACAACATTGCCAACGCCGACACCCCGAACTACAAGGCTCGGGACCTGGACTTCTCCGCCGTGCTCGCCGCACAGCAAGACAAGACCAAGAACGGCACCTTCGCCTTGAACATGACCAACAGCCGTCATATCGAAGCGCAAGGCCTGAGCAGTGGTGACGAGTCGCTGTTGTATCGCACGCCAATGCAGCCGTCGATCGATCAGAACACCGTCGACGCGCAGCTGGAGCAATCGGCCTACGCCGAGAACTCGGTGAACTTTCAAGCCAGCTTCACCCTGCTTAACAGCAAATTCAAAGGGCTGATGTCAGCCCTGCGTGGAGAGTAAGCCATGTCCCTGTCCAGTGTTTTCAATATTGCCGGCAGTGGCATGAGCGCGCAGACCACGCGTTTGAACACCGTCGCCAGTAACATCGCCAACGCCGAGACCGTGTCTTCGAGCATTGACCAGACCTACCGCGCCCGTCATCCGGTGTTCGCCACCATGTTCCAGGGCGGCCAGGCGGGCGGCAGCGATTCGTTGTTCCAGGACCAGGGCGCCGCTGGCTCCGGCGTGCAGGTGCTCGGTGTGGTCGAAGACCAGAGCAACCTCGAAGCCCGCTACGAGCCCAACCATCCCGCCGCGAACGAAAAGGGTTATGTCTACTACCCCAACGTCAACGTGGTCGAGGAAATGGCCGACATGATTTCCGCCAGCCGCTCGTTCCAGACCAACGCGGAAATGATGAACACCGCCAAAGCCATGATGCAGAAGGTCCTGACCCTGGGTCAGTGATAAGGGGCGCCAACTAATGGCCATTGTTGATACGAGTAACAACACGCCAGTCCAGGACCTTTTCAATTCCAAGGTCAAGACCGCGACAGACAACGCCAGCAGCCTGGGCGACGCGTCCAAGGCCGCGACCGGCAAACAAGCGCTGGGCAAGGATGCGTTCCTGCAACTGCTGGTCACCCAGCTGAAAAACCAGAACCCGCTGTCGCCGCAAGACAACGGCGCGTTCGTGGCCCAGCTGGCGCAGTTCAGCAGTCTGGAAGGCATCAACACCCTGAACGACTCGGTGAATGCGATCTCCAGCAACTTCAGCTCGTCGCAAGCGCTGCAGGCGTCGTCGTTGGTAGGGCGCTCGATCATCATCCAGACCGACAAGGCCATGGTTGATACCAGCAAGAGCATGACCGGTTCGGTGGATGTCACAGCGGCCACAGGCAACGTTACCGTCAAGGTCACCGACAAAGATGGCAACCTGGTCCGCACCATCGAAATGGGCGCCCAGAGTGCTGGCAGCCAGAGCTTTATCTGGGATGGCAAGAACGACAAGGGCGAGGTCGCTCCTGCGGGCACCTACACCTTCAATGCCACCACCAAGAATGACAAAGGCGACGCCGTTGCCCTGGCCACTTCGCTGCCGGCCACGGTCACGAGCGTGACCTTGAGCAAGACCGGCGGCGAAATGCTGCTGAACCTGGCGGGCGGCATGGGCAGCGTCAAGCTGTCACAAATTCAGACTATCGGTACATAGAGCCGGCTAAATACGGCAGAGGGAGAGAAATATGTCTTTTAATATCGGCCTTAGCGGTCTCTATGCGGCCAACAAACAACTGGACGTGACCGGCAACAACATCGCCAACGTCGCAACCACGGGCTTCAAGTCGTCCCGTGCGGAATTCGCGGACATCTATGCCGCCTCCAAGTTGGGCACCGGCCAGAATAGCATCGGCAATGGCGTGAACCTGGCGGCTGTGTCCCAGCAGTTCACCCAAGGTGACGTGAACGGCAGCGGCGGCATTCTGGACATGGCGATCCAGGGCGGTGGTTTCTTCGTGCAGAAGGGCAGCGATGGGTCGCTGGAGTACACCCGTAGCGGTGCCTTCCGTGCCGACAAAGACGGCTATATCACCAACAACACCGGAACCTCGCGTTTGCAAGGCTACGCGGCGGATGCTGACGGCAAGATCATCAAGGGCGGCCTGACCGACCTGCAACTGAACCTGTCGAACCTGCCGCCCAAGGCGTCCACCAAAGTGGACTCCACCAGTAACCTGAACTCCTCGGAGCCGGTGATCGACCAGGTGGCGAAGCCGTTCAACCCGGGCGATACCAGCACCTTCACCACCCAGTACAGCACCACCTTGTATGACTCCCAGGGCAATGCGCACCCGATGGTGCAGTACCTGGTGAAGACCGACGGCAACAAGTGGAATGCCTACACGCTGATTGACGGTCGCAACCCGGACGGTTCGCCACCTTTCGGTACAGGTGCAGATGTGAAGGCCCCAGTGCCATCAACCTTGACCTTTGATGGTGCCGGCAAGCTCACCAGTGTCGTGACCGGTACTGAGTCCAATAAGACGCTGACCATTACCGGTTGGGTACCGGGTACCGTGACCGATGGTGTGTGGAAGAAAAACGGTGCTGATGCGAACCCTACCGGTATCGCTGTCAACATGGCCAACATCACCCAGTACAACTCGGCCACGTATCGTAACCCACCGGTCACCGATGGCTACGCCACCGGCCAGATCACCGGCCTGAAAATCGATGGCAGCGGCGTACTGTTCGCCACGTTCAGCAACCAGCAGAGCAAGGCCATCGGCCAGATCTCCCTGGCCAGCTTCAACAACGAACAAGGCCTACAGCCTTCTGGTGGTACCACCTGGAGAGAAACCTTCGCCTCGGGCCAGCCAGGTTATGACACTCCACAAGCCGGCACCCTGGGATCGATCGTGGCCAACTCCCTGGAGAACTCCAACGTCAACCTGACCAACGAGCTGGTCGACCTGATCAAGGCCCAGAGCAACTACCAGGCAAACGCCAAGACCATTTCTACCCAGAGCACCATCATGCAGACCATCATTCAGATGACTTGATGCTTACTGCGTAGCTCGCTTCACCCGAAACCCCTCTTTCGAGGGGTTTTTTATTGCCTGTTGTTTCGGTGCTGGCCTTTGTGATTGGCAAAGACAGTAACGCGATTCCCCCTCTGTTCTTGGAACGGCTGCCCTCTTTTTCACCACCTCAACACCGAGATGTCATCCAGATAAAAGCACGTTTCTGAGTGTTCACCCCCTTGCAAAAGCGGGTGTTCATCAGGAACTCGGTGGAGAAAATGCTATGGCAGATACATCGTGGTGGGGCAGCCCCGAGACGAGATGGAGGCCTTACAACGCGGATCAGAATTTCGGAATAGTTACGCGCAAGGAGGCGCGCCAGGGCGATGCTGTTTCCAGCACGCAAGTTGTTACGCAACTTTTGAAAGAGCTGGAGGATGCCCAGAAAACGTCGAAGAGCCAGACCGTTCGGGATCTGCGTGACAAGCTCAATAACATACGAGAGGAGCTCGGCGACGAGGAATTCAAGACGATCCTCGAGGAGCTGAAGAAAGAAAGGGCTGACGCCTGGTGGGCGTGGTTGAAGGCACTGTTTCCGGACTTGTTTTCTGATGAGCCCTCTCCGGCGCCTCCCTCTCCTGCACCCTCTCCAGGTGGGGGCGGAGGAGGGGGCGGAGCAAGAGTCAATCCGCAAGACTTTGGTCCCTCCGACGCCATGAGCAACAAGCCCATTACCGAGGGGGCCCACTATTTCAATTACAAACCTGACAATAGTAACCCAGGTCAAAAACCGGACAATATCTGGAGCGGCTTCAGCCAGGGCCCCGACGGAAACTGTATTACCGTTTCGGCGATAAAAGCCGCAATGATGCATTTCGGCCAGAAACCTACCGATGTGTTCAAGGAGGTTAAGGAAACGAGCAACGGCTATGAAGTGACGATGCGAGACGGATTCAAGCTTTCCTTGACCAAGGATGAGCTGAGGCAGGCCGCCACTCACGCGCGCTTCAGGGGGGATGACCCCACGATGATGACGTACGCCAATTTCATGTATGCCGCGAGCGCCAAGCGGGCGCAGATGGAAAACAACGACGGTACCGCCGGACGTAGTTTTCAGGCGGCAATGAACAGCCTCAATAATGGTGAGTTCGCGCGTGAAGGGCTGGACCGTTTGGGCTTGAGGGGGCATTACAGGCCGGCGACAGATGCTGATTTGAGAAGAAGCAAGGTGGGTACGGTGGAGTATGGCGGCCATTCGATGGCGGTGATCAACGGCCGAATTGAATTGTGGGGCCGGCGCGGCGGCGTGCCTCGATCGGGTATAGCGACGGTGTTGTTTTAGGTTGAATGCGGGTTGTTTCCCGGCAAAAGAAAGCCCCCGATACACCATAGGTCTATCGGGGGCTTTCAACCTTGGGTTAAACCCAAGGTGGTCTCAGCTTACTGGCAGGCTTCGCAATCCGGCTCATCGATCGCGCAGGCTTTTGGCACTGGCGCCGGGCCGGCTGGCGCTGCAAGCACTGAGTCATCGCCATGGTTACCACTGGAAACCGCGTTCAGCTTACCGGTGTTGATGGTCGACTTCTCGGTGCTGGTCGCGGCCAGGGCACGGAGGTAGTAAGTGGTTTTCAGGCCACGGTACCACGCCATGCGGTAGGTCACGTCCAGCTTCTTGCCCGAAGCGCCGGCGATGTAGAGGTTCAGGGACTGGGCCTGGTCGATCCACTTCTGACGACGGCTGGCGGCGTCAACGATCCACTTGGTGTCCACTTCGAACGCGGTCGCATAGAGCTCTTTGAGTTCTTGCGGGATACGCTCGATCTGCTGCACGGAACCGTCGTAGTACTTCAGGTCGTTGATCATGACCGAGTCCCACAGGCCACGGGCTTTCAGGTCGCGAACCAGGTACGGGTTGATCACGGTGAATTCGCCCGACAGGTTCGATTTCACATACAGGTTCTGGTAGGTCGGTTCGATCGACTGCGATACGCCCGTGATGTTGGCGATGGTGGCGGTCGGTGCGATGGCCATGATGTTGGAGTTACGAATGCCTTTCTGCACACGGGCACGCACCGGCGCCCAGTCCAGGGTTTCGTTCAGGTCAACGTCGATGTACTTCTGGCCACGGGCTTCGATCAGGATCTGTTGCGAATCCAGCGGCAGGATGCCTTTGGACCACAGCGAACCGTGGAACGTCTCGTAGGCGCCGCGCTCGTCGGCCAGGTCGCAGGAAGCCTGGATCGCATAGTAGCTGACCGCTTCCATGGATTTGTCGGCGAACTCGACCGCAGCATCCGAACCGTAAGGAATGTGCTGCAGGTACAGAGCGTCCTGGAAGCCCATGATGCCCAAGCCAACCGGACGGTGCTTGAAGTTGGAGTTCTGCGCCTGTGGCACCGAGTAGTAGTTGATGTCGATCACGTTATCGAGCATGCGAACGGCGGTGTTGACGGTGCGCTCCAGCTTGGCGGTGTCCAGCTTGCCATTGACGATGTGGTTCGGCAGGTTGATCGAGCCGAGGTTGCAAACGGCAATCTCGTCCTTGTTGGTGTTCAAGGTGATCTCGGTGCACAGGTTCGAGCTGTGGACCACACCCACGTGCTGCTGCGGGCTACGCAGGTTGCACGGGTCCTTGAAGGTCAACCATGGGTGGCCGGTTTCGAACAGCATGGACAGCATTTTGCGCCACAGGTCTTTGGCCTGGATGGTCTTGAACAGCTTGACCTTGCCTGGGTACTCGGTAAGGGCTTCGTAGTACTCGTAGCGCTCTTCGAAGGCTTTACCGGTCAGGTCGTGCAGGTCCGGCACTTCGGAGGGCGAGAACAGGGTCCACTTGCCGTCATCGAAGACGCGCTTCATGAACAGGTCAGGGATCCAGTTGGCGGTGTTCATGTCGTGGGTACGACGACGGTCATCACCGGTGTTTTTGCGCAGCTCGATGAACTCTTCGATGTCCATGTGCCAGGTTTCCAGGTAGGCACACACAGCGCCTTTGCGCTTGCCGCCCTGGTTCACGGCAACGGCGGTGTCGTTCACCACTTTCAGGAACGGAACAACGCCTTGCGACTTGCCGTTGGTGCCCTTGATGTACGAACCCAGTGCACGTACCGGCGTCCAGTCGTTGCCCAGGCCTCCGGCGAATTTGGACAACATGGCGTTGTCGTGGATCGCGTGGTAGATGCCCGACAGGTCATCCGGCACGGTCGTCAGGTAGCAGCTCGACAACTGTGGACGCAGGGTGCCGGCGTTGAACAGGGTCGGGGTCGACGACATGTAGTCGAAGGACGACAGCAGGTTGTAGAACTCGATGGCACGATCTTCTTTGTGCTTCTCTTCGATCGCCAGGCCCATGGCCACGCGCATGAAGAACACTTGCGGCAGTTCGAAGCGGATACCGTCCTTGTGGATGAAGTAACGGTCGTACAGGGTTTGCAGGCCCAGGTAGGTGAACTGCTGATCGCGCTCGTGGTTGATCGCCTTGCCGAGTTTTTCCAGGTCGAAGGTAGCCAGGACCGGGTTCAGCAATTCGAATTCGATACCCTTGGCGATGTAGGCCGGCAGGGCCTTGGCGTACAGGTCAGCCATCTCGTGGTGGGTGGCGCTGTCGGCAACCTTCAGGAAGCCCAGGCCTTCGGCGCGCAGGGTGTCCATCAGCAGGCGCGCGGTCACGAACGAGTAGTTCGGCTCGCGTTCAACCAGGGTACGGGCAGTCATCACCAGGGCGGTGTTGACGTCGGTCAGGGCTACACCGTCGTACAGGTTCTTCAGGGTTTCGCGCTGGATCAGGTCACCGTCGACTTCTTCCAGGCCTTCGCAGGCCTCGGTAATGATGGTGTTCAGGCGGCCCAGGTCCAGCGGTGCAAAGCTGCCGTCAGCCAGGGTGATACGGATCGACGGGTGAGCCTGGACGGCGGCTTCTTCGGCCGGGGAGCGCACGGCACGTTCCTTGGCGCGCGAATCACGGTAGATCACGTAGTCGCGGGCAACTTTCTGCTCGCCGGCACGCATCAGGGCCAGTTCGACCTGGTCCTGGATTTCTTCGATATGGATGGTGCCGCCCGAAGGCATGCGACGCTTGAAGGTCGCAGTCACTTGTTCGGTCAGGCGGGCAACGGTGTCGTGGATGCGCGACGAAGCGGCAGCGGTGCCGCCTTCAACTGCAAGAAACGCTTTGGTGATGGCGACGGTGATTTTGTCATCGGTGTAAGGAACGACAGTGCCGTTACGCTTGATCACACGCAATTGGCCGGGTGCGGTGGCGGACAGATCCAGGTTCGAATCAGCGGCCTGCGGCACGGAGCCCTGCGGGTTCTCGCGAGTTGTGTCGGTTTGCATGGGGGGTTGTCTCCACGTTCTATATTTGATTGCGAGTGCCAGGCTCTTCCTGCAACACCCGTACCGTTTTCCATATCGGGAATGGGAAACAGCTGCCATCCGCGTGAGCGGTTTGGTCTACTGAAAATCGGTTGGTTCCATGCTGCGCTAGCAATAAAACGCTTGAATATCTGGCCACTTGTGTGGTTGGACGCTTTCGTCAAAAACCCCACATGTAGGGTCTTCTCCAGTGTCGAGGTACAAGATAATGCGTTTTCGAGGGGTTAGCAACGCAGTAACCTGTGGATAACGCTGTGGGTAAAATGTGTAAGAAAGGTTGAATGGGGGTGTAGGCCGCATTGCTGCTGGATTACGCCGTTTGTCATTAAATGTTTCGGGCTCAAAACTACCTGCCCATTTTCGAAGGGCGCGAACCCTATCACAAAAAAATGCGATCACCGAATGGATTTCCCGGCTTGTGTTTGAGGGCTGGCCCATGGCTACAATCGGTCGCATAGGGCTACGCAATTTCCCAGATCATGCCCGCCTTTTATGACAGACATTGAGGTCACCCGTGGATCAAGAAGCCTGGCAGGTATTGATAGTCGAAGACGACCAGCGATTGGCCGAATTGACCCGTGAGTATCTGGAGAGCAACGGCCTGCAGGTGTCCGTGGAAGGCGACGGCGCCCTGGCAGCGGCACGCATCATCGACGAGCAGCCGGACCTGGTGATCCTTGACCTGATGCTGCCCGGTGAAGACGGCCTGAGCATCTGCCGCAAGGTGCGCGAGCGCTATGACGGTGCGATCCTGATGCTCACCGCGCGCACCGACGACATGGACCAGGTGCTGGGCCTGGACATGGGCGCCGACGACTACGTGTGCAAACCGGTGCGCCCGCGCCTGTTGCTGGCGCGCATCCAGGCCCTGCTGCGGCGCAGCGAGCCGGCGGAAACGGCTGCCGTGGAGAGCCAGCGTCGTCTGCGATTCGGCCCCTTGGTCGTAGACAACGCCCTGCGCGAGGCCTGGCTGAATAACGACGGTATCGAACTGACCAGCGCCGAATTCGACTTGCTGTGGCTGCTGGTGGCGAATGCCGGACGCATTTTGTCCCGCGAAGAAATTTTCATTGCCCTGCGCGGCATCGGCTACGACGGCCAAGACCGCTCCATCGACGTGCGTATCTCGCGCATACGCCCCAAGATAGGTGACGATCCGATTCACCCGCGCCTGATCAAGACGATCCGCAGCAAAGGCTACCTGTTCGTCCCTGAAGCCGCTGCCGACACGCCGCTGTGAACTCGATCTTCCTGCGCATCTACGGCGGCATGTGCGCGGCGCTGATCCTGGTGGCTTTGCTCGGCGTACTGGCCCTGCACCTGCTCAACGAGGTTCGCAGCGACCAATACCGCGAGCGCCTGGCTCACGGCACCTTTGCGTTGATGGGTGACAACCTGCAACCCATGAGCCCCATCGAGCGCCAGCGCGCCCTCGCGGTGTGGGAGCGTCTGCTGGGGATTCCCCTGGAACTGCGTCCTCTGGCCGATGCGCAGCTGGACTCGAGCCAGCGTAACAGCCTGCAACGCGGCCAGGTGTTGGTGCAGCAGACCGGGCCTCACGCTGCGCGCGTGTTGCGCTTGGTCAGTGATCAGTCGCAACTGGTGCTCATGGGGGAAGTGCAGCAGATCAGCGAACAACTGGCGCGGGCGACTATTTACCTGCTCGCCGACGAGCTGGTGCGCTTCCCGGTGGCTGAGCAACCACAACGTCTGGCAGATATTAAAGAAGCCAAGGGATTTGGTTTCGACATGCACCTGATGACCCTCGACCAGGCGGATATGGACGAAGACCAGCGCCGCCGCGTGTCGGAAGGCGATACGGTAATGGCCTTGGGCAAGGGCGGCGATTCGATCCGCGTGTTTGCGGGTATGGTCGGTACGCCGTGGGTGCTGGAACTCGGGCCGCTGTATCAGATGAACCCTTACCCGCCGCAATGGCTGATCCTGATTGCCATGATCGGGCTGACCCTGATCGGTTTGATCGTCTACCTATTGGTGCGTCAGCTTGAGCGCCGCTTGAAGGGCCTTGAAGCCGCCGCCACGCGAATCGCCAAAGGCAACCTGGAAGTCCGCGTACCGGCCCGTGGTGCTGACTCGGTGGGGCGCCTGGCCGCAGCGTTCAATGGCATGGCCGAGCACTTGCAGCAGTTGCTGGCAATCCAGCGCGAGCTGGTGCGCGCGGTGTCCCACGAACTGCGCACGCCGGTGGCGCGTCTACGTTTCGGCTTGGAGATGGTCGGCGGTGCCAGCACCGCTCAAGCGCGGCGCAAATACCTGGAGGGCATGGACAGCGATATCCAGGACCTCGATGGCCTGGTCGATGAAATGCTCACTTATGCGCGGCTGGAGCAAGGCTCGCCGGAGTTGAATTTCCAGCGGGTCGACCTCGATGTGCTGCTCGATCAGGTGATAGGCGAATTATCGCCACTGCGTCCGCAGGTCAACGTAAGCAGGGGCATTTGCCTGTCTTCGGCACATTGGGATGATGCCTGGGTCCACGCCGAGCCGCGTTATCTGCACCGTGCGCTGCAGAATCTGGTGAGCAATGCCATGCGTCATGCCCAGGGCCAAGTGTTGATTAGTTATCAGGTCGGTCAGGTACGTTGTCGCATCGATGTCGAAGATGATGGCCCCGGCGTGCCCGAGAGCGCCTGGGAGCGCATCTTTACGCCGTTTCTGCGCCTGGACGACAGCCGCACCCGCGCCTCCGGCGGGCATGGGTTGGGGTTGTCGATCGTGCGACGGATCATCTATTGGCACGGCGGGCGGGCGTTGATCAGCAAGAGCAATAACTTGGGTGGGGCATGCTTCAGTTTGAGTTGGCCGAGGGATCAGGAGAAACCCTGATACCGCCTTCGCGAGCAAGCGATTGATCAGGCGCCGATAGCCACCAGGCTCAACAACTGCCCATCGATTACCGCAAACTGCCCGACCAACTCCTTGCCATGGCACCACTCACTGGAAAGATCCGTCAGCAACCTGAGCCGCAACTGGCCCGACTCGGACCACTCCAGCAACTCCGCATGCTCAAAATAGAAGCGCTTCTGCACGATCGGATAGAGCGCCTTGAACAGACTCTCCTTGGCCGAAAACGTCAGCGTCACCAACTGCGCGATCTGCTCGCGCGGTATATCAGCCATGCGCTGCAGTTCATCGGCCGTCAGGATTTCCCCGGCCAACCGTTCCGCCCGTTCCAGTGTCAGCACATTCTCCAGATCCATCCCCAGCCCGCGCCATTGTGCCTTGTGCGCGACAATCGCGGCGGCATGCCCGGTGCTGTGGGTGATCGAACCACTGATATGCGCAGGCCACACCGGCGCGCGGTCTTCACCGATCGCGGGGATGCAGTTGAGGTGGTCGAGCTGTTGCAGCGCCGCGCGGGCGCACAGCCGGCCAGCCAGAAACTCAGCCTGACGCTTGGCCACCGAGCGCTGGATGCTGGCCGGAGGCGGCACGGCGCTGCGCTGGAAATCGTCGGCCCTTAACAGGGCCGGATCGAAGCGCGTGCTGAGAAATACCGTGTCCGGCAAGGGTTCGGGCAGCGGCCAATGGGCGTCGAGTGGGGTGCAGCAAGCGGGCAGAAGATTCATGGGCGGTATTTTGCCGAGTTGAGGGGCAACAGGCTAGCCCACGGCGGTTCAGGTGAGGTTCAGAGCCTGTTCAGGGGGAGTTCAGGGGCGCCTGCGTAGTCTGGAACTCACACAAGGGCAACAGCCAAACGCGTAGAGGTGACACCATGACCGCGATCAAACAGCTGATGTTGGCGTTAACCATGCTAAGTGCCACCGCCGGGGTCCAGGCTGGCGACGGTGCATTCGCCGCATTTCGCGGTGAGAAAACCAAGAAGTCCAGCACTGTGATCCAGCGGGTCAGCTTAGAAGAAGTTGGCAGCCAGCCCACGCCTTGGGGCCGGTCCCTGGGCCTTGCAACCCCGCAGCCGGCCTACCGCGCCGGTTATGAACACCTGACCGGCCAGTTCAATGGCATTAAACTGCGCCCGCAAGACCTGCAGGGCCGCTATGATATCCCTCTGTCGGACAGTTGATTTGCTTTGGAGAGCCTTATGAAATTGCTGGTGGTGGAAGATGAGGCGCTGCTGCGTCATCACCTGTTGACCCGCCTGACCGACAGCGGGCATGTGGTCGAGGCCGTGGCCAATGCCGAAGAGGCCCTGTACCAGACCGGCCAGTTCAACCATGACTTGGCGATCATCGACCTGGGCCTGCCCGGCATGGGCGGCCTGGACCTGATCCGCCAACTGCGTACCCAGGCCAAGACCTTCCCGATTCTGATCCTCACCGCCCGCGGCAACTGGCAGGACAAGGTCGAGGGCCTGGCTGCCGGCGCCGACGATTACGTGGTCAAGCCGTTCCAGTTCGAAGAACTGGAGGCGCGGATGAACGCGTTGCTGCGTCGCTCCAGTGGTTTTACCCAGTCGACCATCGTTGCCGGGCCGCTGCTGCTGGACCTCAACCGCAAGCAGGCATCCCTCGACGAACAGCCGCTGGCGCTGACGGCCTACGAATATCGCATCCTCGAGTACCTGATGCGCCATCACCAGCAGGTGGTCGCCAAGGATCGCTTGATGGAGCAACTCTACCCGGATGACGACGAACGTGATCCGAACGTGATTGAAGTGCTGGTCGGCCGTCTGCGTCGCAAGTTGGAAGGCCCGGGTGGGTTCAAGCCGATCGACACCGTGCGTGGCCTGGGTTACCTGTTCAATGAGCGCTGCCGTTGATTCGCTCGCTTCGCGTACGCTTGATGCTGGCGGCCGCCACCCTGGCCGTGTTGTTCATGCTGGGTTTATTGCCGGCGATGCAGGGGGCGTTCAGCCTGGCGTTGCAGGATTCCATCGAGCAGCGCCTGGCGTCGGACGTCACGACGCTGATCTCTGCCGCGCGGGTCGAAAACAACCGCCTGCTGATGCCGGCGCAGTTGCCGGACGAGCGCTTCAACCTCACCGACAGCCGCCTGCTCGGCTATATCTACGACCGCGAAGGCCACTTGGTATGGCGTTCGCGGGCGACCAAGGAAGAAAATATCAACTACAAGCCGCGCTACGACGGGCGCGGTAACGAATTTGCGCGGATCCGCGAGGCCAACGGCCAGGAATTCTTCGTCTATGACGTCGAGGTCAGGCTGCTGGGTGGCAAGAGTGCGGCGTTCAGTATCGTCGCCCTGCAACCGGTGCGCGAATACCAGCTGACCCTCGAAGGCCTGCGCGAAAACCTCTACCTGGGCTTCGGCGCAGCGTTGTTGGTGCTGCTGACCTTGCTGTGGCTGGGCCTGACGTGGGGCCTGCAGGCACTGCGGCGGCTGAGCCAGGAACTTGACCAGATCGAAGGCGGCACCCGCGAGAGCCTGTCCGAACAACATCCCCGCGAACTGTTGCGCCTCACCGGCTCCCTCAACCGCTTGTTGCACAGCGAGCGTGAGCAACGGGCGCGCTACCGCGATTCACTCGACGACTTGGCCCACAGCCTGAAAACCCCACTTGCTGTACTGCAAGGCGTGAGCGAGGACATGGCCCAGCGCCCGGAAGATCTTGACCAGGCCCGTGTGCTGCAATCGCAGATCGAGCGCATGAGCCAGCAGATCAGCTACCAGCTGCAACGCGCCAGCCTGCGCAAAAGCGGCCTGGTGCGCCACCAGGTGCGGCTGGAGCCGGTGCTGCAAAGCCTGTGCGACACGCTGGGTAAGGTCTACCGCGACAAGCGCGTCACCGTGTCCTTTGAACTACCGGAAGAATGCGACGTGCCGATCGAGAAGGGCGCCCTGCTGGAATTGCTCGGCAACCTGCTGGAAAACGCCTACCGTCTGTGTTTGAGCGAAGTGCGCATCAGCCTGGTGGAAAGCCTGGAAGGTACCGAGTTGTGTATTGAAGATGATGGCCCAGGCGTGCCACCGGATCAGCGTGCAAGGATTCTGCAACGTGGCGAGCGGTTGGACCGCCAGCATCCGGGGCAGGGGATCGGCTTGGCGGTGGTCAAGGACATTATTGAAAGCTACGGGGCGCGGCTGACCTTGGGTGATTCGCCGTTGGGTGGCGCGGCGTTCAAGATTCACTTTCCGGCCTTGTGATCTCCATTGGCAGTGCCGGCCTCTTCGCAGGCAAGCCAGCTCCCACGGTGGATTGGGTGCATAAATCAAAATGTGTGAACCCGATCAAAGTGTGGGAGCGGGCTTGCTCGCGAAGAGGCCAGTCCAGACAACGCCCCTCTAGCTTTCCTGCGCCCGATACGCCCCCGGCGTCAACCCCGTCCACTTCTTGAACGCCCTATGAAATGCCGACGGCTCAGAAAACCCGAGCTGCTCGGCAATCGCCTGCAACGACAAGTCCGCTCGGCCCAGATGGTAGATGGCGATGTCCCGCCGCAGCTCATCCTTGAGCGCCTGAAAGCTGGTGCCTTCTTCGCGCAAATGCCTGCGCAGCGTCTGTGGGCTGATATGCAGGTGCTGGGCAACGGCGTCAAGGTCCGGCCAGGGTGTGCGGTCGCGACTGAGCAAGCGGCGTAGCTGGCTGCTCAAGCTGTCGCCCTCATCCGGTCGAGAAAGCAAGTCGGCGGGGGATCGCTCCAAAAAGTGCTTGAGTGTGCGCTCGTCCTGCAGCAACGGCAGGTTCAGGTAGCGCGTGGGAAACACCAGGCTGCTGTTCGGTGCACCGAATAGCTGGGCACAGGGAAACAGCAGGTCGTACTCGCTGGCGTGGGCTGGCATCGGGTAACTGAAGGTGGCTTGATGCAGCCGGATACGTTGGCCGATCAGCCAACTGCCCAAACGATGCCAGATCACCAGCAGGCATTCGCTGAGGAAGTGATCCGGGTCCCATAGCTGCGAGTCGTCCAGGCTCAAGCGGGCCATATCGCCTTCACGTGTCAGCTGCAAGCGTGGGCCTTGTGGGAATAGGCTATAAAATAATAAGCCGCGTTCCAGAGCCTTCTCCAGGGTGCGGCAGTGGATCAATGCGTGGCACATCATCGCGAAGGTGCCGCGTTTACTTGGGCCGTCGGCAAAGCCAAGGTATTCATCGTCCAGCGCCAGCCAGAGCATTTGCAGCAAGCGAGTGAACTGCTCCGGCGCGATACGGGCGCGAGGTTCGGTCAGCAGTTCCGGGGTGATGCCCACCCGTTGCAGCAGGCCCGAGTAATCATAGCCGGCCCGGCGCGCCCCGCCGAGGGCTGCCCGGGCGTAATGACTGGCGATGGTACGTTCACGCATGCGAAGGCCTCGTCCATGGAGTGGCGGATGGTAGCCAGCCCCGGATACGCTCACAAGGCGGATATCCGCCAAATTGTAGGACGGGATTGGGTGCATGGGCGGAAATCCGCCACCTGTTTCGCTGCTTGAGAGAGCGGCTGAATACCCCAAGCCCTGATGTCTAAAGGCCTTCAGGGCTTTTCAGCAAAGTGGCACGGCGTTTGCGATAAGGATTACAGCGCAGGCTTGTTCCTACAGGGCTCGCAAACAACAAATCCCTCCAGTGCAGGAGGGTTCGCAATTCAAGTGTCGTGGGCAATGGCGGATATTTGCCACACGGGACGATTGAGGAACTTTGCAATGACGACTCGTCAGCCAATCTACAAATCCCTGTACTTCCAGGTGATCGTTGCAATCGTTATCGGTATTTTGCTCGGTCACTTCTACCCGCAGACCGGTGTGGCCCTCAAGCCACTGGGTGACGGGTTCATCAAACTGATCAAAATGGTCATCGCCCCAATCATCTTCTGCACCGTTGTCAGCGGCATCGCTGGCATGCAAAGCATGAAATCGGTCGGCAAGACCGGCGGCTACGCGCTGCTGTACTTCGAAATCGTTTCTACCATCGCGCTGCTGATCGGCCTGATCGTGGTCAACGTTGTGCAACCGGGCGCCGGCATGCACATCGACGTAGCGACCCTGGACGCCTCCAAAGTCGCGGCCTATGTGACTGCCGGTAAAGACCAGAGCATCGTCGGCTTTATCCTCAATGTGATTCCTAACACCATTGTCGGCGCCTTCGCCAACGGCGACATCCTGCAAGTGCTGATGTTCTCGGTGATCTTCGGTTTCGCCCTGCACCGCCTGGGTGCCTACGGCAAGCCGGTACTGGACTTCATCGATCGCTTCGCCCACGTGATGTTCAACATCATCAACATGATCATGAAGCTCGCGCCAATCGGTGCCCTGGGCGCCATGGCGTTCACCATCGGTGCCTACGGCGTAGGTTCCCTGGTGCAGCTGGGCCAGTTGATGATTTGCTTCTACATCACCTGCATCCTGTTTGTGCTGGTCGTACTGGGCGGTATCTGCCGCGCCCACGGCTTCAGCGTGATCAAACTGATCCGCTACATCCGTGAAGAGCTGTTGATCGTGCTGGGTACGTCCTCCTCCGAATCCGCACTGCCACGCATGCTGATCAAGATGGAGCGTCTGGGCGCGAAGAAGTCCGTAGTAGGCCTGGTCATTCCAACGGGCTACTCGTTCAACCTCGACGGTACTTCGATCTACCTGACCATGGCCGCCGTGTTCATCGCCCAGGCGACTGACACCCACATGGACATCACCCACCAGATCACCCTGTTGCTGGTGCTGCTGCTGTCCTCCAAAGGCGCTGCAGGCGTGACCGGTTCGGGCTTTATCGTACTGGCTGCCACCCTGTCGGCCGTAGGCCACCTGCCGGTTGCCGGCCTGGCGCTGATCCTGGGTATCGACCGCTTCATGTCCGAAGCCCGCGCGCTGACCAACCTTGTGGGTAACGCCGTTGCCACCATCGTCGTGGCCAAGTGGGTCAAGGAGCTGGACACCGACAAGCTGCAAAGCGAGCTGGCGTCCGGCGGTACCGGTATCTCGGAAACCCGCGAACTGGATGACCTGGGCGTGGCCGAAGGCCCTGCCCCTGTGGTCAAGTAAGCCGCTGCTGGCGTGACCTGACGCCACAGCCATCCACAAACGCCCCGACTGGTTCGGGGCGTTTGCGTTTCTGGCGCATTACTTTGGCAGCTTTTGTTTTACAGTAAGTCATTCGGTTGTTACGCCTGCAGGAGGTTATGTGGACAGTGTTGATTTGAATGTCCTGCGCAGCGTGCTCGAATGGCGTCGCGCCGGGCAGCGAGTGGTGCTGTACAGCGTGGTCCAGACCTGGGGCAGCGCCCCGCGTCCACCGGGGGCGATGCTGGCGTTGCGCGGCGATGGTGTGGTGATCGGCTCGGTGTCTGGCGGTTGCATCGAGGATGACTTGATTGCACGCCTGCAGGATGGTCGCTTGCCAGAAGACGGGCCGCCGGTGCAGTTGGTGACCTACGGCGTTACTCGTGATGAGGCGGCGCGATTTGGCCTGCCATGCGGTGGCACCTTGCGCCTGACCGAGGAGCGTGTTGACGAGTGGGAGTGGGTGTCTGAGCTGCTGGCGCGGTGTGAGGATCACCAGATCGTCGCTCGTGAACTTGATATGGCTACCGGCAAGGTCACCTTGAGTAGCGCGAGCAAGACCGATGTGGTGACCTTCGATGGCGAACGCTTGCGCGCCATCTATGGTCCGCGTTGGCGCTTGCTGTTGATCGGCGCGGGCCAACTGTCACGTTATGTGGCGGAAATGGCGCGCTTGCTGGATTTCGAAGTGCTGATCTGCGACCCGCGTGATGAGTTCGTCTACGGCTGGGAAGAGCAGCACGGCCGCTTTGTACCGGGCATGCCCGACGAAGCGGTGCTGAATATCCAGACCGACGAGCGAACAGCCATCGTCTGCCTCACCCATGACCCACGTCTGGATGATATGGCCTTGCTCACGGCACTGAATTCTTCGGCGTTCTACATTGGCGCCCTGGGCTCGCGAGTCAACAGCCAGAAACGTCGGGAAAACCTGGCGGCGCTGGGGCTGTCGTCGGAAGCGATTGCGCGGCTGCACGGGCCTATCGGTTTGCATATCGGCAGTCATACACCGGCGGAAATTGCGTTGTCGTTGTTGGCGGAAATTGTCGCGATCAAGAACGGTGTGGCGCCGATGCAGAAGAAACCCTTGCCGGTGGTGGCCGAGTGAACGTCACGGCCATTGTGCTGGCAGCGGGGCAGGGCAGTCGTTTTCGTGCCGAAGCCGGGGCGGACCAGGATAAGTTGTTGGCAGATTGCGTCGGCCTGGACGGCGTGGTGCGGCCGGTGATCGAGCAGGTGCTGGTAAATCTGCCTGAGTGTGTCGTGAAGCGCTGGGTGGTGACGTCACCTGATCGCATGGACGTTGTCCGGTTGGCCGAAGCTTATGGCTGTGAAGTCCTGCGGCTGTGTTCGGCCGGCATGGGCGACAGCATCGCAGCGGCGGTCGCGGCCAGTGGTACGGCGGACGGCTGGCTGGTGGTGCTGGGGGATATGCCGTTTATTCGGTCGTCGAGCATTGAGCGGGTGATCGATGGGCTGGAGGAGGGCGGCATCAGTGTGCCGGTGCAGGATGGGCACTATGGGCATCCTGTGGCGTTTAGCCAGACATTTGGGCCTGGGCTGATGACCTTGACCGGCGATCGTGGGGCCAAGCCGTTGTTTGCTCGGGCGACCGTGCATGAAGTATTGGTAAAGGATCCTGGTGTACTCTGGGACGTCGATCTGCCGCATTTTCTGAATTTTATTCACAACTAACTGTGGGAGCGGGTGTCTAGTCCTGAAATAGGTTTACACCTGTTTCAGTCTCAAAACGCTCGATGCACCGCATCGGGCGTTTTGTATTTCAGGGACATGTGTGGCCTTTCCCCGTTGTAGATCAGCACCGACTCACCCACCATCTTCACTGCATCCGCCAGATTTTTAGGGCGATACAGCAGAAACTCGGTCTTCAAAATGCCGTTTATCCGTTCCGCCAGAGCATTCTGGTAGCAGTCATAGCCGTCGGTCATCGAGCATCTGATGCCATGACTGGCGTGCAAGCGCTGATAAAGCTCAGAGCAGTATTGGGCTCCGCGGTCTGAATGATGGATTAGTGGAAGCGTGGTTTGGCGTTCACCAACTGCCTTTTCCATCGCTTTGATCACCGACTCGGTATGCAAACTCGCATGCACATGATGGCCTACGATCTTGCGCGAGTAAGCGTCTGTCACCAGGCTCACATAAGCCACGCTTTCCTGTGTCGGCAGGTAGGTTATGTCTGCAACCCACACCTGCTCTGGTCTGTTGGGTACGATCTGCTTCTGGCCCGCTTTGAGCAGGTTAGGATGGCGGCGAAAGCGGTGATGGCTGTCCGTCGTTTTGTGGTAAGCCCGTTTGCGCACAACCAGTTCTCGAGCGTTGCGCAGGATGCTGAACAGGCGGTCTCTGCCGACCTGCACTGATGCGCCAAATTCGACGCTCATCAGGTAATGCAGCTTGCGCGTGCCGATCCGTGGCTGGCGTCGGCGCTTTTCAAGAACAAAGTCCATCACCTCTTGATCTTGGCGAGCCCTCGCGTCGAAAGCCCGATTTCGTTGGTAATATGCTTGGCGCGAAATGCCCATGAACAGGCAAGCCCTGGTGATGCTCAGGTCTTGGATTTGCCCTTGCGAGAGGACTTGCCGGGTCGCTTTTTTACGACAGAAACACCGTAGTCATTCTTCAGAACATTCACGACGGCTTCGAAGAACTGCGCTTTCTGGTTGCTTAGCGCCAACTGCTCTTCGAGCTCTTTGATCCGCTGCTCGGGTGTTAGCGGGAGGGGTGGCTCAGTCATGGACCTGCTCCTCGGTTCTCGAATTGAGGCGCCCTGACTCCAGTCCTGCCGGCCGTGCTTGCGCAGCCAGACCAGTACCGTGGACCGGCCCTGAATGCCGTAGCGCCGTTGAGCCTCTTTATAACTCAACTCGCCCTTTTCGACCTGGTCTACGACCGATAATTTAAAGGCTAGCGTGTAGTCACGCTGGCTTCGCCTTTTGCCCGCATCCATTGGCTCCTCCTGAAGATAGGTCAGAAGGTGTAAACCTTATTCAGGACGGGACAGGGCCCACAAAAAAGCCCCACCTGATCACTCAGGCGGGGCTTTTTTGTGGCTGCTGGAATCAGACGAGAGGTTTGCTCTCGTGCTCTGCTTCCTGTGCAGCAGCAGCAGCTGCTGCTGCGGCGGCTTCAGCTTCCTTGCGACGGCGACGCACTTCACGTGGGTCGTTCGGTGCACGGCCGTTTTCGGTCAGGGCGCTGACCGGTGCGGCTTCAACCACTGGCGCTGCCACTTCGGCAACCACCGGCGCTTCAACTGCAGGTGCGGTTTCTGCGACCGGAGCAGGCTCAACTACTGGGGCTGGCTCGGAAATCACGACTTCGGCAACCGGTGCTGGCGCTTCTTCTGCTACGGGGGCAGGGGTTGGCGCTTCAACCGGAGCCGCTGGCTCGGCAGTCCATTGGAAGGCGGTTTGTTCTTCACGAACTTCTCGCACTTCTGGAGTTGCTTGGACAACCGGTGCTTCAACAACGGCTTCGACCACTGGCTCGGGCTCAACCACAGGTGCCGGCTCAGCGACCACCACTTCAACTTCTGGTTGGGCTTCAGGCGCCTGGGCAACTTCCACTTCCGGAACAACCGGTGCTTCGATTGGGGTAGTGGCTTCGACAGCTGGTGCCTCTACGACTGGCGCTTCAACAACCGGCGCTTCAACCACTGGGGTTTCGGCAGCAGGTGCTTCAATCGCTACGGTTTCTTCAACGGCAGCAGTAGCGCGTTCAGCCTGCTCGTGAGCCTGGGCTTCAGCCGGTGCGCTGATGACCGAGCTGGCAACCGCAGCGGTAACGGCCAGGCCGGCAGCCAGTTCGGCGCCAGTCGGTTCGCTGGTAGCGGCTTCTGCGTTCTCGCCGGTCTCTTCCGAGCCTTCGATCACGTTGCCGTTGGCATCGCGTTGACGCTCACGACGGTTGCTGCGACGACGCTGACCACGGGAGCGGCGGCGTGGACGATCGCCTTCGGCGCCTTCCTGACCGTCTTCCTGCAACTGCTCTTCGCCAGTCAGCACTTCTTCTTCGCTGGCGGCAGCGGCTTGCTCGGCACGTGGTTGGCGTTCTTCACGGGGAGCGCGTGGTTGACGCTCTTCACGTGGCGCACGCTCTTCGCGCGGTTGGCGAGCTGGGCGCTCTTCAGCGACAGCGGCGCCGGCAACGGCAGGCGCTGCATCCAGCGGCTCGCGCAGTTCACGCACACGTTCTTCACGCTCGCCACGTGGCTTGCGGTCTTCACGTGGGGCGCGTGGAGTACGCGGTGCGCGCTCTTCGCGCGGTGCACGTTCTACGGTTGGTGTTTCTTCACGAGCTTCGCGAGGTGCACGCTCTTCACGTGGAGCGCGTTCTTCACGCGGCGCACGTTCTTCGCGAGGCTTGCGTTCTTCGTCACGGCGACCGTTACGGTTACGGCTCTGCTGACGACCGTTGCGACGCTCTTCATTGCGAGCTGGGCGCTCGGCGGCCGGTTTTTCAACCACAACCGGAGCGGCTGGCTCTTCTTTAGTAGCGAACAGGCTGACCAGCGATTTCACCAGGCCTTTGAACAGGCTTGGCTCAGGCATGACGGCCGGTGCGGCAACTGGCGCGGCGACTTCAGTCGGTACCGGTGCATTGGCGCGTGCTGGAGCGGTCTTGACGGCGGCTTCCTGGCGAACCAGGGTGCGAGTCGCGGCGGCTGGCTGGACTTCTTCCACTTCAGCAGCAGCGGCGGCGATTTCGTAGCTGGACTGGCCGCTGTGGGCTTCCGGGCTGTCATCGCGCAGGCGCTGCACTTCGAAGTGCGGGGTTTCGAGGTGATCGTTCGGCAGGATGACGATGCGAGCACGGGTGCGCAGTTCGATCTTGGTGATCGAGTTGCGTTTTTCGTTGAGCAGGAAAGCTGCAACCGGAATCGGCACTTGCGCGCGGACTTCGGCGGTGCGGTCTTTCAGGGCTTCTTCTTCGATCAGGCGCAGGATCGCCAGGGACAGCGACTCAACGTCACGGATGATGCCGGTGCCGTTGCAACGCGGGCAAACGATGCCGCTGCTCTCGCCCAGGGAAGGACGCAGGCGCTGACGGGACATTTCCAGCAGGCCGAAGCGCGAGATGCGGCCGACTTGCACGCGGGCACGGTCCGCTTCCAGGCATTCGCGGACTTTCTCTTCCACGGCGCGCTGGTTCTTGGCGGGGGTCATGTCGATGAAGTCGATCACGATCAGGCCGCCGATGTCACGCAGGCGCAGCTGGCGGGCGATTTCTTCAGCCGCTTCCAGGTTGGTCTGCAGGGCGGTTTCTTCGATGTCGCTGCCTTTGGTCGCACGGGCCGAGTTGATGTCGATGGACACCAGGGCTTCGGTCGGGTCGATCACGATGGAGCCACCGGAAGGCAGTTCGACCACACGCTGGAAGGCGGTCTCGATCTGGCTTTCGATCTGGAAACGGTTGAACAGCGGAACGCTGTCTTCGTACAGCTTGATCTTGCTGGCGTATTGCGGCATCACCTGGCGGATGAAGGTCAGGGCTTCGTCCTGGGCTTCAACGCTGTCGATCAGCACTTCGCCGATGTCCTGGCGCAGGTAATCGCGGATGGCGCGGATGATCACGTTGCTTTCCTGGTAGATCAGGAACGGCGCGGAACGATCCAGGGACGCTTCTTTGATAGCGGTCCACAGTTGCAGCAGGTAGTCGAGGTCCCACTGCATTTCTTCGCTGCTGCGGCCTAAGCCTGCAGTGCGAACGATCAGGCCCATGTCGGCCGGTGCGACCAGGCCATTCAGCGCTTCGCGCAGTTCGTTGCGCTCTTCGCCTTCGATGCGGCGGGAAATGCCGCCGGCGCGTGGGTTGTTCGGCATCAGCACCAGGTAACGGCCGGCCAGGCTGATGAAGGTGGTCAGGGCTGCGCCCTTGTTGCCACGTTCTTCTTTCTCGACCTGGACGATGACTTCCTGGCCTTCGCTCAGGACGTCCTTGATATTCACGCGGCCTTCGGGGGCTTTCTTGAAGTATTCGCGGGAGATTTCTTTGAGGGGCAGGAAGCCGTGGCGCTCGGAGCCGAAATCGACAAAGGCAGCCTCAAGGCTGGGTTCGATGCGAGTAATACGGCCTTTGTAGATGTTGGCCTTTTTTTGCTCGCGTGCACCGGATTCAATGTCCAGGTCGTAGAGGCGTTGGCCATCTACCAGTGCAACACGCAACTCTTCGGGTTGGGTTGCGTTAATCAGCATTCTTTTCATGTTGTACCGTCGGTTTCCGGGCTGCCGGAAACGGCGTTCGGCACACACGACTTCTCACGGTCGGTGTCAGGTGCGTCAAGAGTGGTTGGCCACTCCAGTGTCCAGCAAAAACCAGCCAATTGGGCCGGTATCGCGACGGACGCGTCCTGCTTGTTAGCGGTGGTGACAAAGGCACCACTTCAACAAAAGCTAAGGTCAGGAGGAGGAATCAACCGGCGACTGTGGACGAGATGAAGCGTCTAAATATAAGCCTAGTGCTACACAGTCCGACGGTTGTGCATCTCCACCCTACACGTATCCCTGATAATTCGGGTGCTGCCGCGCGCAGAATCCGCAGCGGGTTGGCATTTACCGTGTTCTCCAATGGGGAGTCCACGCTCATGGCTAAACAAGACTAGGTGTGGGCGGTTGCGCTCTCACTCAGCTCTTAACAGGCGTTGTTTCCGAAGTATTCGCCGTGGTCTGGTCCAAGACTGACTGCACTTTGTGAACTGGCCGTAAATATCGGCGCAGAACGCGAGTATTCACTCTGCTTTCTGCACTCGCTTCAGGCCTCATGTCACCTGCGCTTGTTACAATCTTGAGCCTTCCAGGGTGGCGAAAGCCCCGTAGGACGGCCTCGCGTCCTGATGAATTGCGATGGTCAGGGCCGGCAGTTTGCCGCATGTCCTCTGTCCAGGCCGCTTTTGGCGGCGTTCGCGACTATAGCAGCAATGATTAAGTGCTTCAATTCCATAAAAAATTGTTATCATCGCCGCCATGACGACTACCGCCCCCCAGACCCCCAGCGTCCAGCTGCTTGAGGTCTCGCCGGAATATGCCGGCCAACGCATCGACAATTTTCTCCTGGCCAGGCTTAAAGGCGTGCCCAAGACCTTGATTTACCGCATCTTGCGCAAAGGCGAAGTGCGCGTGAACAAAGGTCGGATCAAGCCTGAATACAAGTTGCAGGCGGGCGATATCGTCCGTGTGCCGCCCGTGCGCGTGCCTGAGCGCGATGAGCCCGTGCCGCTGGCCCAGGGCTTGTTGCAGCGCCTGGAAGCGTCGATTGTCTTCGAAGACAACAAGCTGATCGTGATCAACAAGCCCTGCGGTATTGCGGTACACGGCGGCAGTGGCCTGAATTTCGGCGTGATCGAAGCCTTTCGTCAGTTGCGCCCGGACGCCAAGGAGCTGGAGCTGGTTCATCGCCTGGACCGCGACACCTCCGGCCTGCTGATGATTGCCAAGAAACGCAGCATGTTGCGCCACCTGCACACCGCCCTGCGTGGCGATGGCGTGGACAAACGCTACATGGCGCTGGTGCGCGGCAACTGGGCCAGCTCGATCAAGAGCGTCCGCGCGCCATTGCAGAAGAGCAATCTGCGTTCCGGCGAGCGCATGGTCGAAGTGGACGAGGAGGGCAAGGAAGCCCTGACCCTGTTCAAGGTGCTGCGCCGCTTCGGTGACTTCGCCACCCTGGTCGAGGCCAAGCCGGTGACCGGGCGTACCCACCAGATTCGCGTGCACACCCTGCATGCGGGCCACTGCATCGCCGGTGATACCAAGTACGGCGACGAGGATTTCTCCAAGGAGATCCGCGACCTGGGCGGTAAACGCTTGTTTCTGCACGCCTACATGCTGACCGTGCCGCTGCCGGATGGTGGCGAGTTGAAATTGCAAGCGCCGGTCGATGAGATGTGGGCCAAGACCGTGGAGCGTTTGAGTGTCGCACCGTGATTACAAACTGCTGATTTTCGATTGGGATGGCACCCTGGCCAACTCCATTGGCCGGATTGTCGAGTCAATGCATGCGGCGTCGACCCGCTCGGGCTATGCGCTGTGCACTGATCACGCGGTCAAGGGCATCATCGGCCTGGGTTTGCCTGAGGCGATTCGTACCTTGTATCCCGAGATCGGTGACGCTGAGCTGGTCACCTTCCGTGATCACTACGCCGATCACTACATCGCACTGGAGGCCACGCCTTCGCCTTTGTTTGATGGTGTGGTGCAGACCCTGGAGGCGTTCCGCGCAGAGGGTTATCACCTGGCGGTCGCCACCGGCAAGGCTCGGCGCGGGCTGGACCGAGTGCTCAAGGCTCACGGTTGGGAAGATTATTTCGATATCACCCGTGCCGCCGATGAAACTGCCAGCAAGCCCCACCCTCTGATGCTGGAGCAGATTCTGGCTCACTGCGGCGTGTCGCCACGCCAGGCGTTGATGGTGGGTGACGCTTCCTTCGACCTGATGATGGCGCGCAATGCGGGCATGGACAGCGTGGCGGTCAGCTATGGCGCCCAGGCTGCCGAGGCGTTGCAGCAATACGAGCCGCGTCTGACGATCGATCATTTTTCCGAATTGCAGGCCTGGCTCAGCCGGGCCCAATAAGTCTTTGCTGGGGTTGATGGCATGAGTGACGAGTGGAAAGCGCCCGAAAAGGCTGAGAACAGTGATGACAAGAGCTGGAAGCTGCTGGAGAAAACCCTCCTGGCCAGCGTCCAGGAACAGCGCCGTGCACGGCGTTGGGGGATTTTCTTCAAGCTGCTGACGTTCGTCTGGCTTATTGGCATGCTCGCGTTGTTCAGCCCGCTGATGGACATGGAAAAAAGCGCGACCCGTGGCGCCAGCTACACCGCGCTGATCGAAGTGCGCGGGGTGATCGCCGACAAGGAGCCCGCCAGCGCCGACAATATCGTCAGCAGCCTGCGTGCCGCGTTCGAGGACCCCAAGGTCAAGGGCGTGATCCTGCGCATCAACAGCCCAGGTGGCAGTCCGGTCCAGTCAGGCTATGTATATGACGAGATCCGCCGCCTGCGTGGCCTGCACCCTGATACCAAGCTGTATGCGGTGATCTCCGACTTGGGGGCTTCGGGTGCCTATTACATCGCCAGTGCCGCTGACCAGATCTACGCCGACAAGGCCAGCCTGGTGGGCTCCATTGGTGTGACGGCGGCTGGCTACGGCTTTGTCGGCACCATGGAGAAGCTCGGTGTGGAGCGTCGTACTTATACGTCGGGTGAGCACAAGTCGTTCCTTGATCCGTTCCAGCCGCAAAAGGCGGACGAGACCCAGTTCTGGCAGGGCGTGCTGGACACCACTCATCGCCAGTTCATTGCCAGTGTGAAGCAGGGGCGCGGTGACCGCCTGAAGGACAAAGACCATCCAGAACTGTTTTCCGGCCTGGTGTGGTCGGGCGAGCAGGCGTTGCCGCTGGGCCTGATCGACGGCCTGGGCAGTGCCAGTTCGGTGGCGCGGGATGTGGTGGGTGAGAAAGAGTTGGTGGACTTTACCGTCGAGGAGTCACCGTTCGACCGGTTCTCCAAGCGGTTGGGCGCCAGCGTGGCGGAGAAGCTGGCGTTGTATATGGGCTTCCAGGGTCCGACCTTGCGCTGAGATCCTGAGGCTGGCATAGCTCAAAATGTGGGAGCGGGCTTGCTCGCGAACGCGGTGTATCAGCCAACTCATTCGGGTCTGACACGCCGCATTCACGAGCAAGCCCGCTCCCATATTGGTTTTGTGGTGCGACTTAGGGGATCGGTACGCCTTCGGCCAGCAGCATATCCACCAGGCGAATCAGCGGTAAACCTACAAGGCTGGTGGCGTCCGGTCCTTCGGTGCTCTGAAACAGACTCACGCCTAACCCTTCTGCCTTGAAACTGCCCGCGCAGTCATACGGCTGCTCAATGCGCAGGTAACGCTCGATGCGTTCAGCGTCCAGCTCACGCATATGTACCGTAAAGGGCACGTAATCGACCTGGCACTGGCCGGTTTTGCTGTTGAGCAGCGCCAGGCCGGTCAGGAAGCTGATGCGCTTGCCACTGGCGGCCAGCAATTGTTCGCGGGCGTTTTCGAAGGTATGAGGCTTGCCGATGATCCGGCCGTCGAGCGCCGCGACCTGGTCGGAGCCTATAATCAAATGCCCTGGATAGCTGGCGGCGAGGGCGCGGGCTTTTTGTTCAGCCAGGCGCTTGACCAGTTCCACGGCGGATTCATTTGCGCGGTGGCTTTCGTCAATATCCGGCGAGCTGCAGATGAACGGCAGGTGCAGGCGGCTGAGCAATTCCCGGCGATAAACCGAGCTGGATGCAAGTAATAAAGGCAGCATGGGCGTCTCCTCAGGGCAGCCGGGGATTCTAGCGGGGTGACCGGCTGACGCACAGGGCTGAATTTCCTTTGACATGGCTGGGGGCATCCCTATAATGCTGCGCCTATGTTGAATGACCCGATTCCACCTCACGTTGACCCGCGCAAATTGGCTGATCGTGGCACTTCCCTTCAAGGTGAATTGCTGCTGGCCGATTTGGAGAGACTCTGCGACCCGCTTTCCGACACTGTCGGTACGGTGCAGGCCAAATTCGTTTTTGAACGAGATGAACGTAAGTCTGTGGTAATCCACAGTTTTATCGACACCGAAGTCAAAATGGTTTGCCAGCGTTGTCTTGAGCTGGTCACCCTGCCGATCCACAGTGAGTGCAGTTATGCTGTGGTGAAGGAGGGTGCGAATACCCAGTCGTTGCCGAAAGGTTATGACGTGCTGGAACTGGGCGAAGATCCATTGGATCTGCATGCACTGATCGAGGAGGAGCTTCTGCTCGCCTTGCCCATTGTGCCTGCTCATCATCCGGAAGAATGCCAGCAGCCGGCGGGCCTCGATGACGAGCCCGAACCGAGCGAGGACGAGGTAACGCGGTCCAACCCGTTCAGTGTATTGGCGCAGTTAAAGCGTGACCCAAACGTTTAGGAGTTAATCAATTATGGCTGTTCAGCAGAACAAAAAATCCCGCTCCGCCCGTGACATGCGCCGTTCGCACGACGCTCTCGAGGCAAGCACCCTGTCCGTGGAAAAGACCACCGGTGAAGTTCACCTGCGTCACCACGTATCGCCAGAAGGCGTATACCGTGGCCGTAAAGTGATCGACAAGGGCGCTGACGAGTAATCACTTGTCTGCTCTAGTCATCGCGATAGACGCAATGGGCGGGGACTTCGGTCCCCGCAGCATTGTTCAGGCCTGCGTTGCCAGCCTGTCTGCCACACCCTCGCTGCACCTGACCCTTGTCGGTCAACCCTCCTTACTTGAAGAACTGATTGCCAGCCATCCGGCGGTGGATCGCGCGCGCCTGACAATCACGCCGGCCCACGAAACCATCACCATGGATGAGAAGCCGGCGGCGGCCCTGCGTGGCAAGCCTGATTCGTCCATGCGGGTGGCGCTTGAGCTGCTGCGTGATGGCAAGGTGCATGCCTGTGTCAGTGCCGGCAATACCGGGGCTCTGATGGCGTTGTCGCGATTTGTGCTCAAGACGTTGCCCGGGATTGACCGGCCAGCGATGGTGGCGGCGATTCCGACACAAAAAGGCTATTGCCAGCTGCTGGATCTGGGCGCGAACGTCGACTGTAGTGCCGAGCACTTGTTCCAGTTTGCCGTGATGGGCTCGGTGGCCGCTGAAGCGCTGGGCGTTGCCCGGCCACGGGTGGCCTTGCTGAACATCGGCACTGAAGACATCAAGGGCAATCAGCAGGTCAAGCTCGCCGCCGCCTTGCTGCAAGGCGCGCGGGGCGTGAACTACATCGGCTTTGTCGAGGGTGACGGCTTGTATCGCGGTGAGGCGGACGTGGTGGTGTGCGATGGGTTTGTCGGCAATATCCTGCTCAAATCCAGCGAAGGCCTGGCGACCATGATTGCCACCCGCATCGAGGCGTTGTTCAAGCAGAACCTGGCGTCGCGCCTGGTCGGCGCCTTGGCGCTACCGTTGATGCGCCGCCTGCAGGCTGACCTGGCGCCGGCGCGGCATAATGGTGCGAGTTTCCTGGGTTTGCAGGGCATTGTGGTGAAAAGCCATGGCTCGGCAGGTGTAGAGGGCTTTCAAAGCGCGATTGCGCGGGCCCTGATCGAGATCCAGGAAAACCTGCCGCAACGCTTGCGCGGCCGTCTTGAGGACCTGTTGCCTTAGGCTAATCGGCCCGAGAGTGTTTAAATGTGACCGGCCAGTTCAATTGACCATCCAATCTGTCAGTTTCGTGCGCCCCCACCGTAGGCGTGCGCATTTTTGACGACCAGATCATTAGGGGCTTGTTACATGTCTACATCCCTCGCATTCGTCTTTCCAGGGCAGGGCTCGCAGTCCCTCGGCATGTTGGCCGAGCTGGGCGCGCAGCACCCGCTGATCCTGGACACCTTTAAGGAAGCTTCCGACGCCCTGGGTTACGACCTGTGGGCACTGACCCAGCAGGGGCCGGAAGAGCAACTCAATCAAACCGACAAAACCCAGCCGGCCATTCTGACCGCTTCGATCGCCCTGTGGCGCTTGTGGCTGGCGGAAGGCGGTGCGCGTCCGGCATTTGTCGCCGGGCATAGCCTGGGCGAGTACAGCGCCTTGGTGGCGGCGGGCAGCCTGACCCTCGGTGAAGCGGTCAAGCTGGTCGAGCGCCGTGGCCAGTTGATGCAAGAGGCCGTTCCGGCCGGGCAGGGCGGCATGGCCGCTATCCTGGGCCTGGACGATGCCGTGGTGATCGAAGCCTGCGCCGAAGCGGCCCAGGGCGAAGTGGTCAGCGCCGTGAACTTCAACTCCCCTGGCCAGGTGGTGATTGCGGGTGCCAAGGCTGCCGTTGAGCGTGCGATCGAAGGCTGCAAGGCCCGTGGCGCCAAGCGCGCCTTGCCGTTGCCGGTGAGCGTGCCATCGCACTGCGAGCTGATGCGTCCGGCTGCCGAGCGCTTTGCCGAGTCCATCGCCGCCATCAACTGGCAGGCGCCGCAGATCCCGCTGGTGCAGAACGTCAGCGCAGCTGTGGCCGCCGACCTCGACACCCTCAAGTGCGACCTGCTGGAGCAGCTCTACAAGCCCGTACGCTGGGTTGAGTCGGTCCAGACCCTGGCGGCCAATGGCGCCACCGAGCTGGTCGAGTGCGGCCCGGGCAAAGTCCTGGCCGGCCTCAACAAACGTTGCGCCGACGGTGTGTCGACCGCCAACCTCAATACCCCGGATGCCTTCGCTGCCGCTCGCGCGGCACTGGCCTGATCCCCCGAACTAAGGAGAAGCCTGCATGAGTCTGCAAGGTAAAGTTGCACTGGTTACCGGCGCCAGCCGTGGCATTGGCCAGGCGATCGCCCTGGAGCTGGGCCGTCAGGGCGCCGTCGTGATCGGCACCGCCACATCGGCATCGGGCGCCGAGCGTATCGCCGCGACCTTGAAGGAAAACGGCGTGCAAGGCACCGGCCTTGAGCTGAACGTGACCAGCGATGAGTCCGTGGCTGGCGTACTGGCCGAGATCACTGCACAGTTCGGCGCGCCGGCGATTCTGGTGAATAACGCCGGTATCACCCGCGATAACCTGATGATGCGCATGAAAGACGACGAGTGGTACGACGTGGTCGACACCAACTTGAACAGTCTGTTTCGCCTGTCCAAGGGCGTTTTGCGTGGCATGACCAAGGCGCGTTGGGGCCGAATTATCAATATTGGCTCCGTAGTGGGTGCCATGGGCAACGCAGGCCAAGTAAACTACGCCTCCGCCAAGGCCGGTCTGGAAGGTTTCAGCCGTGCATTGGCACGTGAAGTCGGCTCGCGGTCGATTACGGTCAACTCGGTGGCCCCAGGGTTCATCGACACCGATATGACCCGCGAACTGCCGGAAGCACAGCGTGAAGTGTTGCTGACGCAGATTCCGCTGGGCCGTCTGGGCCAGGCTCAAGAGATCGCGAATGTGGTCACTTTCCTGGCATCCGACGGTGCGGCCTACGTGACTGGGGCTACAATCCCGGTGAACGGCGGGATGTACATGAGTTAAATTGTGACGGATCGCTTCAAAAAAATGTCATACGAGCTGTCTAAAATCCGTTATAAAGCTGCAACTTAATTTATAGGCAGGTGGCCGACCGGGTACAGGGTGAAGCTTTCAGTTGAAAAGCTGAAAAGGCTTTCTATACACTTACCCACTGGCCAGCTGCCTGAATTTGTCCATTAGGAGTTAAACAAGGTATGAGCACCATCGAAGAGCGCGTCAAGAAAATCGTCGCCGAGCAACTGGGCGTTAAAGAAGAAGAAGTGGTCAACACTGCTTCCTTCGTAGAAGACCTGGGTGCCGATTCCCTTGACACCGTTGAGCTGGTGATGGCTCTGGAAGAGGAATTCGAGACCGAAATCCCGGACGAAGAAGCTGAAAAAATCACTACTGTTCAAGCTGCTATCGACTACGTTACCAGCCACCAGGCGTAACAGTTTGTAGTCGTCGCTTGCTGTCAGGGAAAAACCGCACTGCTGTAACGGCGTGCGGTTTTTTCTTTAGCCCTGATGAAAAGTAAGCGTTGAAGCAAAAGTGTCGTCATTAGAAAAAGGAGAGTGCTGTGTCGCGTAGACGCGTCGTAGTCACCGGTATGGGTATGTTGTCGCCACTGGGCACGGATGTGCCGAGCAGTTGGCAGGGCATTCTGGCTGGCCACAGTGGTATTGGTCTGATCGAACACACGGACCTTTCTGCCTATTCCACCCGTTTTGGCGGCTCGGTAAAGGGTTTCAACGTCGAGGAATACCTCTCGGTCAAGGAGTCCCGCAAACTCGACCTGTTCATTCAATACGGCTTGGCAGCCGGTTTTCAGGCGGTGCGTAACGCTGGCCTGGAAGTCACCGACGCCAACCGTGACCGCATCGGCGTGGCCATGGGGTCGGGTATTGGCGGTTTGACCAATATCGAAGAAACCAGCCGCACGTTGCACGATTCCGGCCCCCGTCGAATTTCACCGTTCTTCGTCCCGGGCTCGATCATCAATATGATTTCCGGTTTCCTGTCCATCCACCTGGGCGCACAGGGGCCTAACTACGCCATCGCCACGGCGTGCACTACCGGCACGCACTGTATCGGCATGGCGGCGCGTAACATTGCTTATGACGAAGCCGACGTGATGATCGCCGGCGGCGCTGAAATGGCCGCCTGTGGTTTGGGCATGGGCGGCTTCGGCGCGTCCCGTGCATTGTCGACGCGCAATGACGAACCGACCCGCGCCAGCCGTCCATGGGACAAAGGCCGTGACGGTTTCGTATTGTCCGACGGTGCCGGTGCCCTGGTGCTGGAAGAGTTGGAACACGCCAAGGCGCGGGGTGCCACCATTTACGCCGAGCTGATCGGCTTTGGCATGAGCGGCGACGCCTATCATATGACTTCGCCACCGTCCGACGGTGCCGGCGCTGCGCGTTGCATCACCAACGCCCTGCGTGATGCGAAGGTCAATGCGGACCAGGTGCAGTACATCAACGCCCACGGCACTTCGACTCCGACCGGCGACTTGGCGGAAGCCGAAGCCATCAAGTCGGTGTTCGGCGAGCACGCCTATAAGCTGGCGGTCAGCTCCACCAAGTCCATGACCGGCCACTTGTTGGGTGCGGCGGGCGCGGTCGAGGCGATCTTCAGCGTCATGGCCATCAAGGACCAGGTCGCTCCGCCGACCATCAACCTGGATGAGCCGGATGAAGGCTGCGACCTGAACTTCGTGCCTCACGAAGCACAGCCGATGCCGATCGACGTGGTGATCTCCAACTCGTTTGGTTTTGGCGGCACCAACGGTTCCCTGGTGTTCCGTCGGTTCGCCGAGTGATGCACAGCTGGGTCGACGGTCAGCCAGCGGACAGCGTGCCCCTGAAAGATCGCGGCCTGGCGTATGGCGATGGGCTGTTCGAGACCATCGCCGTCAAGGCCGGGCAGCCGGTGCTGCTCGACCGTCACCTGCAACGCCTCGATGAGGGGGGCAGGCGTCTCGCCTTGGTTGCGGATCATGAGTTGATTCGCAGCGAAGTGCTGGCCTATGCCGCTGCCCTCGGCGATGGTGTCCTCAAGTTGATCCTCACCCGTGGCGACAGTTTGCGCGGTTATGGCATCAACCCCGGCGCTCCGGTGCGCCGTATCTTGCAGGGCAGTCCGCCCGCGACCTATCCCCACGCCCATGCAGCCGACGGCATCCGTCTGTTTGCATGTGCGACGCGCTTGGCCGAGCAGCCGTTGCTGGCCGGTCTCAAGCACCTCAATCGCCTGGAGCAGGTGATCGCCCGCGCCGAGTGGCAAGACGCCGAGTACGCCGAAGGCTTGATGCTGGATATGTCCGGCCGTGTCATCGAAGGCGTATTCAGCAACCTGTTCCTGGTGTGCAACGGCTTGTTACTAACCGCTGATCTGACGCGTTGCGGCGTTGCCGGCGTAATGCGCGCCGAGATTCTCGCCCAGGCACAAAGCCTGGGCCTCCCGGTGGCCGTGGCCGACATCGATCTTGAGCAGATGCAGCAGGCCGAAGAAGTCTTCGTGTGCAACAGCGTTTATGGCATTTGGCCGGTGCGCGGTTACGCTGCGATGAGCTGGCCGGTTGGGCCGCTCACCCGTAAACTGCAGGGCATTGTTCGCGCGCTATTGGAAATTTGAGTTGATACGAAAACTGATTGTACTGCTGCTGATCGGTCTGTTCTCGGCGGCCTTGCTGTTGGGCTATGGCGCCTGGAAATACGACGCTGCCCTGAAGCAGCCCTTGAACCTGTCCCAGGAGCAATTGCTCGACGTACCGGCAGGGGCGACCCCCACTGGCACCTTCAATCGCCTGGAAGCCGATGGCGTGCTCGACGGCGCCTTCTGGTTGCGCTTGTACTGGCGCTTCAACCTTGACGGCCAGCCTCTGCACAGCGGTGAATACCGCATGACCCCCGGCATGACGGCGCAAAGCCTGATCAGCCTGTGGCAGCGTGGCGAGGTGGTGCAATACAGCCTGACGCTGGTAGAGGGCTGGAACTTCCGTCAAGTGCGTTCGGCCCTGGCCAAGCATGAAAAGATCGTGCAGACCCTCGCAGGCCTGAGCGATGCGGACGTCATGGATAAGCTAGGCCACCCTGGCGTGTTCCCGGAAGGTCGGTTCTTTCCTGATACCTACCGCTTCGTGCGTGGCATGACCGACGTCGAATTCCTGAAAAAAGCCTACAACCGCCTGGACGATGTACTCGCCCAGGAGTGGAGCAAGCGCGCGGCCGATGCGCCGTACACCGACCCTTATCAAGCGCTGATCATGGCCTCCCTGGTGGAGAAAGAAACGGGAGTGCCTGAAGAACGTGGTCAGATCGCCGGCGTATTTGTGCGTCGCCTGAAGGTCGGCATGTTGTTGCAGACTGACCCGACCGTGATCTACGGCCTGGGCGAGCGCTACAACGGCAAGTTGACCCGCGCCCATCTCAAGGAAGCCAATCCCTATAACACCTACATGGTCGCCGGCCTGCCGCCGACGCCTATCGCCATGGTCGGTCGCGAGGCGATTCATGCCGCGCTGAACCCGGTTCCGGGCAGCAGCCTGTATTTTGTTGCGCGGGGTGACGGCAGCCATATTTTTTCCGATAACCTGGATGCGCATAATGCCGCCGTGCGGGAGTTCCAGCTCAAGCGCCGCGCCGACTATCGCTCCAGCCCGGCACCGGTGGTGAAGCCTGCGCAAGACGCAACGCCATCGGCCGATGGGCCCGTGGAAAATCCGGCCGAGCCTGCGCCGGACACTGTTGCGCCGCAAAGCCCGCAATAATTCTGACTAAGGACTGCCTGTGACTGGCTTGTTTATTACCCTGGAAGGCCCCGAAGGCGCCGGCAAAAGCACCAACCGCGATTACCTGGCCGAGCGCTTGCGCGCCGAAGGTATCGAGGTGGTGCTGACCCGCGAGCCCGGCGGCACTCCGCTGGCCGAGCGTATCCGCGAGGTGCTGCTGGCGCCGGGTGAAGAGCAGATGAATCCGGATACCGAGCTGCTGCTGGTGTTCGCCGCCCGTGCCCAGCACTTGGCCGAGGTGATTCGCCCGGCCCTGGCGCGAGGTGCCGTGGTGATCTGCGACCGATTCACCGATTCCACCTATGCCTACCAGGGCGGTGGTCGAGGCCTGTCCCTGGCGCGCATCGCCACTCTCGAAACCTTCGTTCAAGGCGATCTGCGCCCTGACCTGACTCTGGTCTTCGACCTGCCGGTGGAAGTCGGCCTGGCCCGCGCCAGCGCCCGTGGTCGCCTGGACCGTTTCGAGCTGGAAGGCCAGGCCTTCTTTGACGCCGTACGCACCGCGTTCCTCAAACGTGCCGCCGCCGATCCTGCGCGTTACTACTTGCTGGATGCGGCCCAACCGTTGATTCAAGTGCAGCACGCCATCGACGGCCTGTTGCCTGAATTGCTGGTGCGCGCCCGTGGCTGAAGCCTACCCGTGGCAGGACAGCCTGTGGCAACAATTGGCCGGTCGTGCTCAGCACGCCCATGCCTACCTGTTGCATGGTCCGGCAGGGATCGGCAAGCGTGATCTGGCCGAGCGCCTCATGGCCAGCCTGCTGTGCCAGCGCCCGGTCAACCTGGAAGCCTGCGGTGAGTGCAAATCCTGCCTGCTGCTCAAGGCCGGTAGCCATCCGGATAACTACCTGCTGGAGCCCGAGGAAGCCGATAAGGCGATTAAGGTCGACCAGGTGCGCGATCTCGTCAGCTTCGTGGTGCAAACCGCGCAAATGGGCGGGCGCAAAGTCGTGTTGATCGAGCCGGTGGAGGCGATGAATATCAACGCCGCCAACGCCTTGCTCAAGAGTTTGGAAGAGCCGTCCGGCGATACCGTGTTGCTGCTGGTCAGCCACCAGTCCAGCCGTTTGTTGCCGACCATCCGCAGTCGCTGCGTGCAGCAGGCGTGCCCGTTGCCGAGCGAGGCCATGAGCCTTGAGTGGCTGGCGCAGGCATTGCCGGAATGCAGCCACGACGAACGGGTCGAGCTGCTGACCCTGGCTGCCGGATCGCCCTTGGCGGCGGTGAAGCTGCAAGCCCAGGGCGTGCGTGAACAGCGCGCGTTGGTGGTCGATGGCGTAAAGAAACTCATCAAGCAGGAAGTGTCCGCCACCCAACTGGCAGAAACCGCCTGGAAGGATATTCCCCTGCTGTTGCTGTTCGATTGGTTCTGCGATTGGTCGAGCCTGATCCTGCGCTACCAGCTGACCCAGGATGAAAACGGCCTGGGCCTGCCGGATATGCGCAAAGTGGTGCAATACCTGGCGCAGAAAAGTGCCCAGGACAAGGTGCTGACGATCCAGGACTGGATCCTCGCCCAGCGCCAGAAAGTGCTCGGCAAGGCCAACCTCAACCGCGTGTTGTTGCTCGAAGCACTGCTGGTGCAGTGGGTTGGGTTGCTCGGGCGCCGTTAATTTCCGTGGCCGATGAGGGTATCGTCGGCCAGATACTTTTAGTGACTTAAGTTGCAGATCCCTATGCTCGTAGATTCCCATTGCCACCTTGACCGTCTCGACCTGACCCAACATGGCGGCTCCCTTGATGCTGCCCTCGAAGCTGCACGCCAGCGCGGGGTAGGGCACTTCCTGTGCATCGGCGTCAGCGCGGAAAACGCGGCCGACGTCAAAGCCTTGGCTGATCGCTATGCCGATGTGGATTGCTCGGTGGGCATCCACCCGCTGGACCTCAAGCCTGGCGAAGCTCCAGCGCTTGATTGGCTGCTGACTGAGCTCAATCACCCACGGGTGGTGGCCATCGGCGAAACCGGCCTGGATTACCACTACGAGCCCGAAGCCGCCGAGTTGCAGCAGTCCTCCTTCCGCCTGCATCTGCAAGCTGCTCAGCAGACCGGCAAACCTGTGATCATCCACACCCGTGGCGCGCGTGCCGACACGCTGACGCTGCTTCGCGAAGCCGCGCTACCCCAGGCCGGGGTGCTGCATTGCTTTACCGAAGACTGGGACATGGCCAAGGCGGCACTGGACCTGGGGTTCTACATTTCCCTGTCGGGCATCGTCACCTTCCGCAACGCTGATGCCCTGCGCGACGTCGCGCGCCAAGTGCCGGCCGACCGTCTGCTGGTGGAAACCGATTCGCCGTACCTGGCGCCCATTCCTCATCGCGGCAAGCCGAACCTGCCGGAATACGTACGCGATGTGGCGGATTACCTGGCGATGCTGCGCGGCGAGTCCTACGAGCGCTTTGCCGAGCAGACTACCGAGAACTTCAAGCGCCTGTTCCCGTTGGCCCACGTAGCCGGCTGACGTTGCCAAATCCCAAGCAAAAAAAACCCGGGTTCTGGGGGGGGAATCCGGGTTAAGACCATTAGGAGTAAAACAAGGGTACGCGGTCCGTTGGTACCCAGGTCGGCGCGTCACTTGGGGGAGATGTCACGCCGACAGTTCAAGTATTGATCAGTATCGGATTCAGTCCAGTCGCGACTGGTCGTTTTTTAAACAGATTTGGAATACGCGCGCTTCGCTTGAGTTCTCATTAGGCAGGAGCACGGCGGCAGTTGTTGCGTATTATTTCTGACTGATATCCATGAAAACGTTGGCGCACTGAAAGTAAAAGGCGTTTCGGGTTCACATAGGCATTGCCCAGCGACCGTTCAGTCGGGATAATCCCTCATACCGGGTAAATCGTATCGCCGCGTATCCGTGGCCCTGCGCAACCCTCCCTATTTCGACCTTTGCAGACCTTTTCCTCATGCACAAAGAACCCCGTAAGGTCCGTGAGTTTCGCCGCCGTGAGCAGGAAATTCTCGACACCGCACTCAAACTGTTCCTCGAACAGGGTGAAGACAGCGTCACCGTCGAGATGATCGCGGATGCCGTGGGTATCGGCAAAGGCACGATCTACAAGCACTTCAAGTCCAAGGCCGAGATCTACCTGCGCCTGATGCTCGACTACGAGCGCGACTTGAACGAGCTGCTGCATTCGGCGGATGTGGACAAGGACAAGGAAGCCCTGTCCCGTGCCTACTTCGAGTTCCGTATGCGTGACCCGCAGCGCTACCGCCTGTTCGACCGCCTGGAAGAAAAGGTGGTCAAGGGCCATCAGGTGCCGGAGATGGTCGAGGAACTGCACAAGATCCGTGCTTCGAACTTCGAACGCCTGACCTTGTTGATCAAGGGCCGCATCAGCGAAGGCAAGCTCGAAGACGTGCCCCCGTATTTCCACTACTGCGCCGCCTGGGCTTTGGTGCACGGCGCCGTGGCGCTGTACCACTCGCCGTTCTGGAGCAATGTGCTGGAAGATCAGGAAGGGTTCTTCCAGTTCCTGATGGACATCGGCGTGCGCATGGGCAACAAGCGCAAGCACAGTAGCGAGCAACCGCCGCTGGAATCGCCTTCCACGTAATGATTTGCTGCCACGCGTAGTACCCCAGGAATATACTCAGGCAAGGACTCTTGCTAAAAGCTGATTTATCAGTCAGCTTTTAGCGCGCCCGAATCATCCTCTGTCGGAGTGATCCATGATCGTTGATCGTCAAGGCAGGCGTTTTCGCAATTTGCGGATCAGCCTGACCTCAGCCTGCAATTACGCGTGTACCTACTGCGTGCCTAACGGCAAGCGGCTAGTGGCTGCCCAGGACGAACTCTCGGCCGAGGCCATGGCCCGTGGTGTGGAATACCTGATCGAAGCGGCGGGCATCGACCGCCTGCGTATCACTGGCGGCGAGCCGTTGGTCAGCCCCAAGCTGGAAGCCTTCATGGGCGCGGTCGGGCAGATGGGGCTCAGTGACATCAGCCTGACCACCAACGGCCAACTGCTGGCGCGTAAACTGCCGCTGCTGGTCGAGGCCGGGATCAAGCGCATCAATGTCTCCCTCGATACCCTGGATGCGGACGCCTTCCGCAGCATCGCCCGTGGCGGCGACCTGGCCACCGTACTCGACGGCATGGACCAGGCCCGCGCCGCCGGAATCAAGATCAAGGTCAACATGGTGCCGTTGCGCGGCCAGAACCTCGACCAGGTGATGCCGCTGCTCGAGTACTGCTTGGAGCGTGGTTATGAACTGCGCTTTATCGAACTGATGCGCATGGGCCATCTGGCCAAGGACTCCAACGCGTTTCTGCAGCAATTTGTCAGCCTGCAACAGCTACTGGGCCTGATCGGCGAACAGCATGAATACCTGCAAGCCAATGCGCCCATTGACGCGACCGCAGTACGTTATGAAATACCCGGCAAGGGCTATTTCGGAGTAATCGCCAACGAAAGCGTGCCGTTCTGCCGGACCTGTTCGCGGTTGCGGTTGTCGTCCACCGGCTGGCTGCATGGCTGCCTGTCGTCGAGCAACCGCCACTATGTCGGCGACCTTCTGGACAAACCCCGCCATCAGGCGCTGCCGGCGCTGCAGGGCCTGTTGATGAAGGCGTTGGGTGACAAGCAGGAAGTGGCCTTCTCTGGCGGCGCCACCATCATGAAAATCATCGGCGGCTGACGCGGAGTTCTAAGCTTGAAGCTTGAAGCTTGTAACTGCTCCCCTGGCCCAGAACCTGCATCTCACGCCCATTCGCCGGTTTTCCGTCACCGGCTTCTGGAGGATTAGGATGCGTAGTCTGGTTTTGCTGCTGGCGTCGTTGACGCTGAGTGGTTGCATGACCGTCAGCGATATGGCCGAAGGCACCCGCTATCAGATGAGCGATGCCGGTTTGCTGGACCACAGCGATACCCGTCGCACCGCCTCGGTTCGCATACAGCCGGACTCTTTCGTGTTTATCGCCCAAGGTGCCTTTGTGCCGCCGGGCAGCGCTTATCCGCGTCCAAACGTGGTGGCCGAGGAAGCCTTCAACGGTTTCATCGAATATTTCCCCATGGTGCGTCGCGCCCGTCAGCCGGAAGGTCTGGAGCAGGCAATGTCCGAAGCCCGTGCGGCCGGCGCTCACTACCTGCTGTACTGCCGTTTCGCCAAGGCGGATGACCGTATTGGCAATGCCGATGAGTGGGCCGACCAGGAAGCCCTCGACCGCGTCGGGTTGGACAGCGGGGTCATCCAGATCATGTTGATCGAGACCAGCACCCAGTATTTGATCGATACTGCACGTATTCGCAGTCGTGGCGGTTTACTGACGTTCCACGACAACAAGCCAGAAGATCTGATTGCCCGCCCGCTGAGGCAGTACGCCCGCAGCCTGCTGGGCATGAGTGATCAATAAGTACCAGGAGAACCCTATGACCGATTCCGCCAAGGCTAACGATCTGTTGGCCCAACTGCCCAAGGGCAAGGGACCGGCGCCGGTACATCTGTGGAACCCGGACTTCTGCGGCCACATCGATATGCGCATCGCACGCGATGGCACCTGGTTCTATCAGGGCACACCGATCGGGCGTAAGCCGATGGTCAAGCTGTTCTCAAACATCATCCGCCGCGATGGCGATGATTACTTCCTGGTCACTCCCGTGGAAAAGGTCGGCATCAGCGTCGACGATGCGCCGTTCGTTGCTGTGACTCTGGACGTCCAAGGGCAGGGCGAAAGTCAGGTATTGCGCTTTACCACCAACGTGGACGATCAAATTGAAGCAGGCCTTGAACACCCACTGCGGGTGGTGATCGACCCGGTTACCCAGGAACCCGCGCCCTATCTGCGGGTTCGCACCAACCTCGAAGCCCTGGTGCATCGCAACGTGTTCTACCAATTGGTGGAGTTGGCGGTGAGCCGTGCGATCAACGGTCAGAACTGGCTCGGCGTGTGGAGCGGCGGGGAGTTTTTCCGTATCGGCCTGGAACCCTGAGGCCAGTTTTTTCATCTCCCTGTAATAATTCGCTTGCTGCCAACGTGCACTTTCGGTTATCAATTTGTACATGATTAGACATGTTCGATTTGATAAGAAAAAACGCGTCGTCGACGAGCTCATCCGCCGTATCGAGGGTGGGGTGATGGCTGACGGTTTCCTGTTGCCGGGCGAGCATCAATTGGCCGAGGAGTTTGCGGTCAGCCGTGGCACCCTGCGCGAAGCCCTCGCCGAGCTGAAGCGGCGCAACTACATCGCGACCCAGAGCGGCGTCGGTTCCATCGTCACCTTTGACGGTATGGTGCTCGACCAACGCAGCGGTTGGGCCCAGGCCCTGGCCGACACAGGGGCGCGGGTGAACACCGATATCCTGCGCCTTGAAGCGGTGACCCGTCCCGACCTGCTCAGCCGTTTCGGCAGTGACCAGTTCATCGCCCTCGACCGCCGCCGCCGCACTACTGACGGCACGGCGGTATCCCTGGAACGTTCATTGATGCCCGCGTCCGGCGGCCTGGAAAGCCTGCCGAGAGTCGGCCTGATCGATAACTCCCTGACCATCACCCTGGCCGCGTACGGATACGTCGGCGCTGAAGGTGACCAGTGGATCGGCGCCGAGCCCCTCAGCGACGAAGATGCCGAGTTGCTTGGCCGTCCTGCGGGCACAGTGTTTCTCAAGGCTTCACGGACTACCTACGACCGACGCGAGCGTCTCATGGAGCACGTCGAAAGCTTGCTCGACCCTCTGCACTTTCGCCTGCACCTCCAGTTTGGAAACCCGAAATGAGCCCGCATACTCGCGCCCTCGGCGCTTTCTACGGCCTGGCGCTGGGCGATGCCTTGGGCATGCCTACCCAGTCCTTGAGCCGCGAGCAGGTCCGGGCGCGTTTCGGCGCCATCACTGGCCTTGAAGATGCCGACGCCGACCAGCCCATCGCGCCGAACATGCCCGCCGGTTCCATCACCGATGACACTGAGCAGGCAATCCTGGTGGGCGAGTTGCTGGTGGAAGGACAGGGCGTCATCGAACCGACGGTGCTCGCGCAACGCCTGATCGACTGGGAAGCGGTGATGCGCGCCAAGGGTTCGCAGGATTTGCTCGGCCCCTCCACCAAGCGCGCGATCGATATGATCCTCGCCGGCCACACGCCGGAAGAATCCGGCCGCTACGGCACCACCAACGGCGCTGCGATGCGCATCACCCCTGTGGGGATTGCCGCCGACGTCAGCGACCCGGCGCAGTTTATCCAGGCAGTGATCCAGGCCTGCCAGGTCACCCATAACACCACCCTGGGAATTTCCAGCGCGGCGGCAGTGGCGGCGGTGGTATCGGCTGGCATCAACGGGGTGGACCTGGGGGAGGCGCTGAACATCGGCACCCAGATTGCCCAGCAAGCGGAGGGCCACGGTCACTGGATTGCCGGGGGGCGTGTTTCCACGCGCATCAGTTGGGCGCGCACCTTGAGCGTCGGCAGCGGCGACAAAGCCCTGTTCGCCGACCTGCTCTACGAATTGATTGGTACTTCCGTGGCGTCCCAGGAGTCGGTGGTGGTGTCGTTCGCCCTGGCCCAGCAAGTGGCGGTGGGGGAAATGAGTGCTTTGGAGGCGTTGTGCCTGGCCGCCAGCCTTGGCGGTGACACCGACACCATTGCCGCCATTCTCGGCGCCATGCTCGGTGCGTGCCTGGGGATGCAGTGCTGGCCCGAGGCGATGATCGAACAGGTCAAGCAGGTCAATGGCCTGGATTTGCAGCCACTGGTTCAAGAGCTGTTGAACATGCGCTGAGTCAGGACGACCGGAAACACGATTCGCTTTGTACACCTGCCACAACCACAACAATACAGGCACCAGGAGCATCCCCTCATGAGCAGCACCTCTTCCGGCCAAAGTGTCGGGCAATTGGAAACTCGCGGTATCGAACCGGTGCCTGAAGGCGAATGCAACGGGCACCCGCTGCAACTGTTCTGGGTGTGGTTCGCCGCCAATATCAGCATCCTCGGCTTGCCGCTCGGCGCTACATTGGTGGCGTTTCGCGGCCTGGCGATCTGGCAGGCAATCATCGTGGCGATCCTCGGCGCTGCCGGTTCTTTCGCGGTGGTGGGCATCATCTCAATCGCTGGCCGTCGCGGTCGCGCGCCGAGCCTGACCCTGTCCCGCGCGATCTTCGGCGTGCGCGGCAATATCGGGCCGACGTTGGTGTCGCTGATGTCGCGCCTGGGCTGGGAGACGGTCAACACCACCACCGCTGCGTTTGTACTGCTGTCGTTGTGCTCTATCCTGTTCGGGTCGCCGGTCGAGGCGAAAAGCGCGCCGGTGCTGACCCTGATCTTTATCGCGATCTTCGTGCTGTTGACCCTGTCGGTTTCCGGGCTGGGCCACGCCACCTTGCTGGTGATCCAGAAGTGGGCCACCTATGTGTTCGGCGCCTTGAATATTCTGGTCGGCGGCTTCCTCTGCGCCACCATCGATTGGAGCGCGGTGTTCAATGCCACCCCGGCACCGCTCAGCGCGATGATCATCGGCGTTGGCACCATGGCTGCCGGCACCGGTATCGGCTGGGCTAACGCAGGTGCTGATATGTCGCGCTACCAGCACCGCAGCGTCAAGGCCGTGCGTCTGGTGGCGTCTGCTGCTTTTGGTGCGGGCATTCCGCTGGTGTTGCTGATCACCCTCGGCGGCTTGCTGTCGGTGGGCAACAACGATCTGGCCTCGGCCACCGACCCGATCATCGCGATCCGCGACATGCTGCCGACCTGGATGGCGGTGCCGTACCTGATCACCGCGTTTGGTGGGCTGCTGCTGTCCAACAACCTGTCGGTGTATTCGGCGGGCCTCACCACCTTGACCCTGGGCTTGAAGGTCAAGCGCGTGCACGCGGTGATCGTCGACATCCTGGCGATCTTTGCCGGTTCGATTTACTTCATGCTGATTGCCGACAGTTTCTACGGCCCGTTCATCACCTTTATCTCGTTGCTGGCGGTGCCGATCACGGCGTGGGTCGGCATCTTCGTGGTCGACCTGATCCATCGTCACTACTACAGCCCCAAGGACCTGCTGGACGTTAGCCCGAGCAGCGCCTATTGGTATCGCGGCGGTGTGGAATGGCGTGCGTTCGGCGCCTGGGCCGTGGCGATCGTGCTGGGTTTCAGCTTCACCACCATCGGCACTACTGCCGAAAACATCTGGTTCGCCGGGCCTTTGTCCGATTCCTGGCTGGGCCACAACGGCCTTGGCTGGATCGTCACTTTCCTGGTGGCCGGCGGGATTTATGCAGTGCTGGGTGGCGCGGCTGACCGTCGCCCGGCTTGGGTAGAGCGTCCTGATGTCTAGATTGCTGCACACCGGCCAGGTCATCGTTGACCTGGTCATGGCCCTCGACACCCTGCCCGCCACTGGCGGCGACGTGCTGGCGCAATCGGCGAGCTTTGAGGCCGGGGGTGGCTTCAATGTGATGGCCGCTGCGCGGCGTAATGGGCTGCCGGTGGTCTATCTTGGGCGTCACGGTAACGGGCGCTTTGGCGATCTGGCCCGTGCAGCGATGCAGGCTGAGGGCATTGAAATGGCCCTGGCCGCCAGCGATGGCAAGGACACCGGTTTGTGCGTGTCCCTGACCGAAGCCACCACCGAACGCACCTTTATCTCCCACATCGGCGCCGAGGGTGAATTGAGTGCCGAGGACCTGACCAAGGTTGCGCCGCGGGCTGACGATTATGTGTACGTCAGCGGCTACAGCTTGCTGCTGGAGGGCAAGGCGCAGCCGCTGATCGACTGGTTGCTGGGGTTGCCACGCGAGACCGTGGTGGTGTTCGATCCAGGTCCGCTGGTGAAGACGCCGGACTCGGCCTTAATGCGTGCGTTATTGCCGCGCATCGACATCTGGACCAGCAATGGCCCGGAAGCCCTGGCGTTTACCGGTACTTTGGATATCGCTGCCGCGCTGCCCGAGCTGAGCCGACACCTGCGCGCCGATACGCTGCTGGTGGTTCGTGATGGGCCCAATGGCTGCTGGGTAGGGCAAACGGGGGCGGTTGAGCATGTGCCCGGTTTCAAAGTGCAGGCAGTGGACAGCAACGGTGCCGGGGATGCCCATGCGGGAGTGTTTATTGCTGGCCTTGCGAAGGGTTTAAAACCTGCTGGAGCGGCACGTCGGGCGAATGCCGCCGCAGCCTTGGCGGTGACACGTTGGGGACCTGCAACTTCCCCAGGCACTGCCGAAGTCGACGTACTCCTCACTGAATAAACACGTCAAAAACTGTAGGCGCCGACAAGCCGGCGCCTACAGTGGGTGTTCAGCCGGCTTTGCGCAGTGCTTCGATCAATTGATCCTTACGCATGCTTGATCGGCCCGGTATATCCTTGGCCCGCGCTTCTTTCAGCAGGCTTTCCTTGGTCTGGGTCGCCAGCGAAGCGCGGCTGCTGCGTGGTTGGCCCTCACGCGTGGCCGCGGCACGCTTGGCGGATGCGTGCCGGTCCGCGGCTTTCCTGGCCGGCGCTTTGCGCTGACCCGAACCGCCGGCCTTTTCGCCCCCGCCAGACTGCTTGTTCACGGTGGCCCAGGCACGGGCTTCAGCTTCATCCTTGGGTACGCCTTTGTGCTCATAACTCTCTTCTATACGAGCGGCTTTGCGCTTCTGTGCGGCGGTGTATTTGGCTTTGCTTCCAAGAGGCATTGCGATACTCCTACTGGCCCCGGCAGCGGGGCCAGACCAGACAAAAATGAATTACTGCGGGCCAGCACCGTCGAGCTTGCGTGCCTCATCCACACCGGATGCGGTCAGCTTGATCGGCAAGTTCAACGAATATTCACCGGCGTCGTCGGTGGTCACATGCCCATCCTTGATCAACCCCCGGTCCTGCAGGAACGCCAAGACACTGGCGACCTCTTTCTCGCTGCGGTAGTTATCCAGCACCTCCTTGCCCAACCCTTGCGGATGAGCGTGCAGCAGGCGGGTGAGGACTTCTTTTTCAAGGTTTCTATCGACGTTCATGCGTACCTCTTCACTGGGAAATGATCGGGTGTTCGTCTCGCGTTCGATGAATCAAGGCGCCGGCTGTTTTGGGGCACCTGGGACGTTGGAGTCATCGCCCTTGTTGATATTGGGCTGATTGATCGCTGGGCCCATTTTACCGTTGCCCACGGCAGCCGGAGCCTGGCGTTGGGTGTCGTTGCCTTTGGTGCGCGGATCGGCGCTATTATCGATGACCGCACCACCATTGGTGTCCATGCCGGTGCCCATGGATTTCTGGGATTCGGTGGTGGCGTCCGGTGTTGGGTCGGTCGGCCCGGTGGTCGAGCTGGCGGCAAAGACGCTCAGCGACGCAGCAGACAACAGGCCGGTGAGAGCGAGGGCAGCGAACTTGGAATTTTTCATGAGGGTGTCTCCATATGATTAATGTCCTTACCCTTTATTGGTCAGCCCGGCCCTGGCGTTCGTGCCTTGATGGCGACGAACGGTCTTGGCTTACCTGTAAGATTTTGTGTGCCGAGGTCCGTCGCCAGCTTAACCAGCCCGTTGATCACCGAAATGCTGAGTGGCGCCAGCGTTAGCTATGGACGGCGTAAGAGCGCGCCGTGAAATTGCGCTGCATTCAGTCATCAAAGCGCCTTAGTATGTCTGCTTTGAAATTGCCAAGGCTTGCCCATGACCATCGAGATTCGCCCCGCCGTGCCCAGCGATGCTGCGCAGATCCTGACCTTCATCACCGAGCTTGCCGAGTACGAAAAAGCCCGGCATGAAGTGATCGCCAGTGTGGTGGATATCGAGCGCAGCCTGTTCAGCGAGGGCGCCACTGCCCACGGCCTGATCTGTTTGCGCGATGGCCTGCCGATTGGTTTTGCGGTGTTCTTCTTCAGCTACTCCACCTGGCTCGGCAGCAACTGCCTGTACCTGGAAGACCTCTACATCAACCCGGAACAACGCGGCGGCGGGGCGGGCAAGAAACTGCTGCGCCACTTGGCGAAGATCGCGTTCGACAACGGTTGCGGGCGCTTTGAATGGAGCGTGCTGGACTGGAACGAACCGGCGATTGCCTTCTACAAATCCATCGGCGCCCAGCCGCAGGAAGAGTGGGTGCGTTATCGCATGGAAGGCGATGCGCTGCGCGACTTCGCCCTCGGCTAGCACGCTTGAGTAAACGCTGAAGATCTAAAAATGTGGAAGCGGGCTTGCTCGCTCCCACATTTTTTTGAGTTACGCTCAATATATGGGATTAGAATTTATATATTGAGATATTTCAAATGATGGGTTTATAGTCGGCTGCATCAGCACTCACTACCAAAAATAAAACAGGTGAAGCGATGCAGGCACAACCGTTGTCACTCCCTGCCGTGCCCGAGCCAACCTATGGCGAACGGCTCAAAGGCAAAGTGGTGATCATCACCGGCGGCGCCCAGGGCATTGGCGAGGCGATCGTCGCGTGTTTCCAGGCTCAGCAGGCGCGCTTGATCATCGCGGATATCCAAGGCGAAAAGGTCGAGCAGGTCGCCGCCCGCTGGCGTGAACGCGGCGCCGAGATCTACGCGCAATCAGTCGACATCACGTCAAACGATCAATGGCAGGCCCTGGTCAGTCTGGCTATGGAACGCTTCGGCCGCGTGGATGTGCTGGTCAATTGCGCCGGGGTCAATGTGTTCCGCGACCCACTGGAAATGACCGACGAAGATTGGCGGCGCTGCTTCGCCATCGATCTCGACGGTGCCTGGTTCGGCTGCCGCGCGGTGTTGCCGCACATGATCGAGCAGGGCATCGGCAACATCATCAACATTGCTTCCACCCATTCCAGCCACATCATACCCGGCTGCTTTCCCTATCCCGTGGCCAAGCATGGCTTGCTCGGCCTGACCCGCGCCCTCGGCATCGAATACGCACCCAAGGGCATTCGCGTGAATGCTATCGCGCCGGGTTATATCGAAACCCAGCTCAACGTCGACTACTGGAACGGTTTCCCCGACCCCCACGCCGAGCGCCAGCGCGCGTTCGACCTGCACCCACCCAAGCGCATCGGCCAGCCGATTGAAGTGGCGATGACGGCACTGTTCCTGGCGACCGACGAGGCACCCTTTATCAATGCAACCTGCCTGATGATCGATGGCGGGCGTTCTGTGATGTACCACGACTAAATCGTTTTTCTATAACAAGAAGGAGGTGGTCCATGTTCAAGAAGACGCTAGGCACCCTGGCACTGGCGATGGCATTCAGCGGCTTCGTATCGGCTGAAGAAGTGAAGATCGGCTTCCTGGTCAAACAGGCCGAAGAGCCCTGGTTCCAGACCGAATGGGCCTTCGCTGAAAAAGCCGGCAAGGAGCACGGTTTTACCGTGATCAAGATCGCTGTGCCGGATGGTGAGAAAACCCTCTCGGCCATCGACAGCTTGGCCGCCAATGGCGCCAAGGGCTTTGTGATCTGCCCGCCGGATGTGTCCCTCGGTCCGGCTATTGTCGCTAAGGCCAAAGTCAACGGCTTGAAGGTGATGGCGGTGGACGATCGCTTTGTCGATGCCAAAGGCAACTTCATGGAAGACGTGCCGTACCTGGGCATGGCTGCTTTCGAAGTCGGGCAGAAGCAAGGTGCCGCCATGGCTGGCGAAGCAAAAAAACGCGGCTGGGACTGGAAAGAAACCTACGCCGTGATCAACACCTACAACGAACTCGATACCGGCAAGAAACGTACCGACGGTTCGATCAAATCCCTGGAAGAGGCCGGTATTCCAAAGGACCATATCCTGACCGCCGCACTCAAGACCCTTGATGTTCCCGGCAGCATGGACGCTACCAACTCAGCCCTGGTCAAACTGCCCAGCGGCGCGAAAAACCTGATCATCGGCGGCATGAACGACAACACCGTGCTGGGCGGCGTGCGCGCCACCGAAAGCGCCGGTTTCAAAGCAGCCAACGTGATTGGTATTGGCATCAATGGCACTGACGCCATTGGCGAATTGAAGAAAGCTGACAGTGGCTTCTTTGGTTCGATGCTGCCCAGCCCGCATATCGAAGGCTACAACACGGCGCTGGCGATGTACGAGTGGGTCACCACCGGTAAAGAGCCCGCCAAGTACACCGCCATGGACGAAGTGACCCTGATCACCCGTGACAACTTCCAGGCTGAACTGACCAAAATCGGGCTGTGGAAATGACCGGCGCGGCCCTGCGTTTCAACGGCATCGGCAAGGAGTTTCCCGGTGTGAAAGCCCTGGCGCAGATCAGCTTTGAAGCGCGGCCGCGCGAGGTGCATGCGTTGATGGGCGAGAACGGCGCGGGTAAGTCGACGCTGCTGAAGATCCTCGGCGGTGCCTACCTGCCCAGCAGCGGCACGTTGCAGATCGGCGAGCAGACCATGGACTTCAAGTCGGCCGCCGACAGCATCGCCAGTGGCGTGGCGGTGATTCACCAGGAGCTGCATCTGGTACCGGAAATGACCGTCGCCGAAAACCTGTTCCTTGGGCATCTGCCGACGCGCTTCGGGGTGGTCAACCGCAGCCAGTTGCGCAAGCAAGCGTTGGCCTGCCTCAAAGGCCTGGCCGATGAAATCGACCCCGACGAAAAGCTCGGCCGCCTGTCTCTCGGCCAACGCCAACTGGTGGAAATCGCCAAGGCGTTGTCCCGTGGCGCCCATGTGATTGCCTTCGACGAACCCACCAGCAGCTTGTCGGCGCGGGAGATCGACCGCTTGATGGCGATCATCACGCGCCTGCGCGACGAGGGCAAAGTGGTGCTCTATGTGTCGCACCGCATGGAAGAAGTATTCCGCATCTGCAACGCGGTGACGGTGTTCAAGGACGGCCGTTATGTGCGCACTTTCGACGATATGAACGCGCTGACCCACGACCAGTTGGTGACGTGCATGGTCGGTCGCGATATCCAGGACATCTACGATTACCGGCCACGGGAACAGGGCGACGTGGCGCTGAAGGTCGAGGGATTGCTCGGGCCGGGACTGCGTGAGCCGGTCAGCCTGCAGGTGCACAAGGGCGAGATTCTTGGCCTGTTCGGATTGGTCGGGGCAGGGCGTACGGAGCTGTTTCGGCTGCTGAGCGGTTTGACCCGCAGCACCGCCGGCAGCCTGGAACTCTGCGGGCAAACACTGCAGTTGCGTTCAACGCGCGATGCGATTGCTGCCGGCGTGCTGCTGTGCCCGGAAGACCGCAAGAAGGAGGGCATCATCCCGCTGTCCAGCGTGGCCGAGAACATCAATATCAGCGCACGTGGTGCCCATTCCACGTTTGGCTGGCTGCTGCGCGATGGCTGGGAAAAGCACAACGCCGACCATCAAATCAAAGCCATGAAGGTCAAGACGCCGAACGCCGATCAGAAAATCATGTACCTCTCCGGCGGTAATCAGCAGAAGGCCATTCTCGGCCGTTGGCTGTCGATGCCGATGAAGGTGCTGCTGTTGGATGAGCCGACCCGTGGCATCGATATCGGCGCCAAGTCGGAGATCTACCAGATCATCCACAACCTGGCCGCCCGCGGTATTGCGGTGATCGTGGTGTCCAGCGACCTGATGGAAGTGATGGGCATCAGCGACCGCATCCTGGTGATGAGCGAAGGCGCCCTGACCGGCGAACTCACCCGCGACCAGGCGGACGAAGCCCGACTGTTGCAACTGGCTCTCCCGCGTTCGCGGGCTTGAAGAATTCGAGGTGAATGATGTCTGAGGTAAAAACTGCAAAGGGCTTTTGGCCGGGTTTCAACCAGCGCAAGTTCCTCGATGACTGGGCGATGCTGCTCGCCGCATTGAGCATTTTCGTGCTCAGTGCGTTGTTTATCGATAATTTCCTTTCGCCGCTGAACATGCGCGGGCTGGGTCTGGCGATTTCCACCGTGGGCATTGCGGCGTGCACCATGCTGTTCTGTCTGGCGTCGGGGCATTTCGACTTGTCGGTGGGCTCGGTGATTGCCTGTGCCGGCGTGGTCGCGGGCATCGTGATCCGCGACACCGACAGCGTGATCCTCGGTGTGTCCGCCGCGTTGGCCATGGGCCTGGTGGTGGGGCTGATCAACGGCATTGTCATCGCCAAGCTGCGCATCAATGCATTGATCGCGACCTTGGCGACCATGCAGATCGTGCGCGGCCTGGCCTACATCTTCTCCAACGGCAAGGCCGTCGGGGTGATGGACGAAGGTTTCTTCGTGTTCGGCAACGGCCAACTGATGGGCGTGCCGGTGCCGATCATCATCACCGTGCTGTGCTTTGTGTTTTTTGGCTGGTTGCTCAACTACACCACCTATGGGCGCAACACCATGGCCATCGGCGGTAACCAGGAAGCGGCGTTGCTGGCCGGGGTGAATGTTGATCGCACCAAGATCATCATCTTTGCCGTGCACGGCTTGATCGGTGCGCTGGCCGGGGTGATCCTCGCCTCGCGCATGACCTCGGGCCAGCCGATGATTGGTCAGGGCTTTGAGCTGACCGTGATCTCGGCGTGCGTATTGGGTGGGGTGTCGTTGAGTGGCGGCATCGGCATGATCCGCCATGTGATTGCCGGGGTGCTGATTTTGGCGATCATCGAGAATGCGATGAACCTGAAGAACATCGACACCTTTTACCAGTATGTGATCAGGGGTTCGATCCTGTTGCTGGCCGTCATCATCGACCGCATGAAGCAGCGCTAGGAAGAACCCGCTCCCACATTTGGATCTCCACTGTACTGAGGTCCGTGATTTGCCATAATGGCGCCGCTTTCGTACTTCCCAATAGGCCCGATATGCAGGAAAACGCCCACACCCCCGTCAAAGACGCCGCCCCCACTGGCACCCAGACCCTGCTGCGTGGCCTGGGCGTGGTGCAAGCGGTGGCGGCCGGTGCGAGGGATCTGAAAGAGATTGCCAAGCGCATCGGCACCACCCGCAGCACCACCCACCGCCTGGCCAGTTGCCTGGTGGAAGAGCGTTACCTGCGCGTGGTGCCGCAAGTGGGTTATCTGTTGGGGCCGAAGTTGATTGAGCTTGGTTTTCAGGCGCGGGAAGAATTGCCGCTGGTGACCTTGGCTGTTCCGTATCTGGATGAGTTGTCGGCGCTGACCGGTGACACCATTCACCTGGCTATCCGTGAATACGACGACGTGCTTTACCTGCACAAGAACCCCGGCCGCAATGGCCCGGAAATGCGCTCGCGGGTCGGCCATCGCATGCCGCTGGCGCGTACCGGTATCGGCAAGGCATTGCTGTTGGATGACTCGGCAGAGGAGTGGCAGCGCTTATACGAAGTCAGCCTGCCGGCGGGTGGGAAAAACCTGCAATGGCCGCAGCATCCGGAGCAATCCTGGGCACAGTTCGAGCAGCGCATGCGTGAATACGTCGTAGGCGGTTATGCGTTCGACCTGGAAGACAACGAACCGTCGATCCGCTGCGTGGCGGCACCGGTGCGTGATGCCAGCCGGCGCATTGTCGCCGGCATCAGCATCGCCAGTACGGTGCCCTACATGCCGCTGGAGAAAATGGCCGAGCTGATTCCCGTGGTCAAACAGGTCGCAGCTCGGCTGTCGGCGGAGTTGGGCGCTAAAGCCTGATCAGACTTTCAAGGTCGCCATATCGATGACAAAGCGGTACTTCACATCGCCGGCGATCATGCGGCTGTAGGCTTCGTTGATGTGGCGAATATCGAGCATTTCGATGTCGCAGCTGATGCCGTGTTCGGCGCAGAAATCCAGGACTTCCTGAGTTTCGGCAATGCCACCGATTAATGAACCGGCCAGGACCTTACGGCCCATGATCAGCTTGGTTGCGTTCACGGGTGGGTCCACCGGCTCGATCAGGCCGACCAGGATATGCACGCCGTCAAAACGCAATACGTCGAGGTAGGGGTTCAGGTCGTGCTGCACCGGGATGGTGTCCAGCAGGAAATCGAAACTGCCGGCGGCGGCTTGCATCTGCTCTGCATCGGTGGACACGATCACATGGTCGGCGCCCTGGCGACGGCCTTCTTCGGCCTTGCTCGCCGAGCGGGTGAACAGCGTGACTTCTGCGTCCATGGCCTTGGCGAACTTGATGCCCATATGGCCCAGGCCGCCCATGCCCAGCACGCCGACTTTATCGCCGGCCTTCACGCCGTAGTGCTTGAGCGGCGAGTAGGTGGTGATGCCGGCACACAGGATCGGTGCGGCGCTGGCCAGGTCGAGCTTGGCCGGGATTTTCACCACAAAGTGTTCGCTGACCACGATGCTGTCCGAGTAGCCGCCCATGGTGTTGCTGCCGTCGACGCGGTCCGGGGTGGCGTAGGTCATGGTCGGGCCTTCGAGGCAGTATTGCTCTAGGTCTGCCTTGCACGCATCGCAGTGACGGCACGAGTCGACCATGCAGCCCACGCCGACCAGATCACCGATTTTGTGCGCGGTGACGTTGGCGCCAACGGCGGTGATCTTGCCGACGATCTCGTGGCCCGGCATCAGCGGGTACACGGCGATGCCCCATTCGTTGCGCGCCTGGTGGATGTCGGAGTGGCAGACGCCGCAGTACAGGATCTCGATCGCCACGTCATCGGCGCGCGGGCTGCGGCGCTGGAACGACATGGGGGCGAGGGGAGTGGTGGCCGACTGGGCGGCATAACCGATGGCGGTGTACATGGGGAAACCTCGCAAAAGCAATGACAGGTGAGGCGGCGCATTCTCCGCGCCACCCCTGACTGCGGCCATGGCGATTGCTCCGAGTCTCATGCCTAAAGCTCCGGAGGAGCAGCTAAAAGCGGCAAGCTTCCAGCGGCAAGCGATAAACTGCGCTCTTTCTTGCAGCTTGTGGCTTGAAATTAGCCGGCCTGCACCAAGACGTGATTTTTGCGAGAGCTGCTTTTATGTTGTTGACCCGCCATCTCGATGCCAACGCCACACTGGTGGCCTTGATTGAGGGGCTCGCGCCCCGCGACGGTTTTTCCCCTACGAACCTGCCCGGCGTGCAGGTGTTGCGCGCCAGTTGTGATGTGGCGCGTGGGCCGCAGATCTATGAGCCGAGCCTGATGTTCGTCGCCCAGGGCAGCAAAGTCGCCTACCTGGGCCCGCGCACGCTGGAGTATGGCGCCGGGCACTACTTGATCCAGGCGATGCCGGTACCGTTCGAGTGCGAGACGTTTGCCATGGCGTCCGATGCGCCGTTGTATGGCGTGACAGTAGGCATTGATCGCGTGGTGTTGGGTGAACTGGTCATGGGCATGGGCATGCAGGCCGGGCCGCCGCCGACGGCGCAGACGCTGGAGTCGATGAGTTCGGTGATGCTCGATGACGCGATGCGCGGTGCCGTCGAGCGGCTATTGCAGTGCCTGCACGATCCGCTGGAAAGCCGGATCATGGGCCCGGCGCGGGTCAGGGAAGTGTTGTTCACCGCTTTGCGCGGTCCGCAGGCGGATGTATTGCGAGCGCTGGTGGAACAGCAGGGGCAGTTTTCGCGGATCGCCACCTCGTTGAATCACCTGCATGCCCATTACGCCGAGCCGCTGAATATCGAGACGCTGGCGGGATATGCGCACATGAGTGCGTCGACGTTTCATGAGCACTTCAAACGCTGTACGTTGTTGTCGCCGGTGCAGTATCTGAAGCGTCTGCGCCTCCTCAAGGCTCAGCAACTGTTGCTGGTGGACGGCATGGGCGTGGCACAGGCGGCGCATAGCGTGGGGTATCAGAGCACGTCGCAGTTCAGTCGGGAATACAAGCGCTACTTCCTGCGCAATCCCGGCGAAGAGCGCGCTGCTTAAATTTTCCCTGATACGGTGGGATCAAAACTGTGGGAGCGGGCGTGCTCGCACACATTTGACCGAGTCGAGCACAAAAAAGGCCCTCGCAATGAGGGCCTCGTTTTTCAAACAGCGGACTTACATGTTCGGGTAAGTCGGCCCACCCGCGCCTTCCGGCGTAACCCATGTGATGTTCTGCGAAGGGTCCTTGATGTCACAGGTCTTGCAGTGCACGCAGTTCTGGGCGTTGATCTGGAAGCGCTTCTCGCCGTCTTCTTTGGTGATCACTTCATACACGCCGGCCGGGCAGTAGCGCTGCGCCGGTTCATCGTAGAGCGGCAGGTTGGTGCCGATCGGGATGCTCGGGTCCTTGAGCTTCAAGTGGCACGGTTGCTCTTCTTCGTGGTTGGTACCGGAGATGAACACCGAGCTCAACTTGTCGAAGCTCAGCTTGCCGTCGGGTTTCGGGTAGTCGATTTTCTTGCTGTCCTTGGCCAGCTTGAGGCAGGCGTAGTCCGGCTTGGTGTCGTGCAGGGTGAACGGCATCTTGCCGCCCAGGATGTTCTGGTCGAACCAGTTGAAGCCGGCGCCGATGATCGGACCGAACTTGTGCATCGCCGGGCCAAAGTTGCGACTGGCGAACAGTTCTTCGTAGAGCCAGCTCGACTTGAAGCTATCGACGTAAGCGGTCAGTTCATCACCGCCTTCGGATTCGGCGAACAGGCGATCGGCCACGGCGTCGGCGGCGAGCATGCCGGACTTCATCGCGGTGTGGCTGCCTTTGATCTTGGCGAAGTTGAGGGTGCCGAGGTCGCAACCGATCAGCGCGCCGCCCTTGAAGACCATCTTCGGCAGCGAGTTCAGGCCGCCTTTGCAGATAGCGCGGGCGCCGTAGCTGATGCGCTTGCCGCCTTCCAGGTACTGGGCCAGCACCGGGTGGTGCTTGAGGCGCTGGAACTCATCGAACGGCGACAGGAAGGTGTTGCTGTAGGACAGGTCGACGATCAGGCCCACCACCACCTGGTTGTTTTCCAGGTGATAGAGGAACGAGCCGCCGGTGTTTTCAGCGCTCATGATGTCCAGCGGCCAACCGGCGGTGTGCACCACCAGGCCTGGTTGATGCTTGGCCGGGTCGATTTCCCAGATTTCCTTCAGGCCGATGCCGTAGTGCTGGGCGTCGGCGTCGCTGTCCAGATTGAAGCGCTGGATCAGTTGCTTGCCGATATGGCCACGGCACCCTTCGGCGAACAGAGTGTACTTGCCACGCAGTTCCATGCCAGGGGTGTAGACGCCTTCTTTCGGATTGCCCTCGCGGTCGACGCCGAGGTCGCCGGTGATGATCCCGCGCACCACGCCGTTTTCGTCGAACAGCGCCTCCTGGGCGGCGAAGCCTGGGTAGACTTCCACGCCCAGGTTCTCGGCCTGCTGGGCCAGCCAGCGGCACAGGTTGCCCAGGGAAATGATGTAGTTGCCTTCGTTGTGCATGGTCTTGGGCACGAAGAAGTCAGGCACCTTGGTGGAGGCTTCAGGGCTGCGCAATACATAAATGTCATCGCGCACCACCGGAGTGTTGAGCGGGGCGCCGAGTTCTTTCCAGTCCGGGAACAGTTCGTTCAGGGCACGTGGTTCGAACACGGCACCGGAGAGGATATGCGCACCGACTTCGGAGCCTTTCTCGACCACGCAGACGCTGATTTCCTTACCGGCTTCGGCGGCCTTCTGCTTCAGGCGGCAGGCGGCAGACAGTCCCGCCGGGCCAGCGCCGACGATGACCACGTCGAATTCCATGTATTCGCGTTCCACAGGCTATCTCCTACTCAAGGCTCAACAGGCTTTTTTTTCTAATGGGTGGAGGTTCGGTATCGTCGTGCGGCAACGGCAGGACCCACCTTTCTCTCTAGGTGGCGCATTATATCTACACCACTGTCAGCGTCCAATACAAACGTTTGTTTGAATTGCCTGCAGGCTAGGTAAATCAAAGTGGCGCGGCTTATGACTGGCTATTTTGCTGTATTGACCAGAATAGGTGTTCCGGTCAATATACGGTCGGTTTTGCGCTAACCGTAGGCAGACTGCAGGTTTCAAGAGCACGTCCAAAAGCAAGACAGGTGACGCGCGTCCAGACAATGGCGCGCAGTTTACACGCTGCGATAAAGAATGACCTCTCAGTCACCACTGACGAACGGTCATCATTTCCCGTGAGCAAGGTCGCCGCCTGCGTTTTTGGAGGTGCCCTTGTGTGCCGATGAGCATCAACCGCCAGGTTCGCCTAGGCGACTTTCTTTTCACCGGAGAGTAACGAGGAATCCATGAAGGTTCTTGTAGCTGTCAAACGCGTTGTCGATTACAACGTGAAAGTTCGCGTCAAGGCGGACAATTCCGGCGTCGACCTTGCTAACGTCAAAATGTCGATGAACCCTTTCTGCGAAATCGCTGTGGAAGAAGCCGTCCGCCTGAAAGAGAAAGGCGTGGCGACTGAAATCGTCGTGGTTTCCATCGGTCCCGCCACTGCTCAAGAGCAGCTGCGTACCGCCCTGGCACTGGGTGCCGACCGCGCCATCCTGGTCGAGTCCGCTGAAGAGCTGACCTCCCTGGCCGTGGCCAAGCTGCTCAAAGCCGTTGTCGACAAGGAACAGCCTCAGTTGGTGATCCTCGGCAAACAGGCCATCGACAGCGACAACAACCAGACTGGCCAGATGCTGGCTGCGCTGACCGGTTACGGCCAGGGCACCTTCGCTTCCAAAGTCGAAGTGAGCGGCGACAGCGTGGCCGTGACCCGTGAAATCGACGGCGGCGCGCAGACCGTTTCCCTGAAACTGCCGGCCATCGTCACCACCGACCTGCGTTTGAACGAGCCGCGCTACGCGTCCCTGCCAAACATCATGAAAGCCAAGAAGAAGCCGCTTGAGTCGGTTACTCCTGACGCTTTGGGCGTTTCCACCGCCTCCACCAACAAGACCGTCAAGGTTGAAGCACCGGCTGCACGCAGCGCGGGCATCAAGGTCAAGTCTGTTGCTGAGTTGGTCGAGAAACTGAAAAACGAAGCGAAGGTGATCTGATCATGACTATCCTCGTAATCGCCGAACACGATAACAAGGTGCTGGCCCCAGCCACCCTGAACACCGTGGCCGCTGCCGCTAAAATCGGTGGCGACATTCACGTACTGGTTGCAGGCCAAGGCGCTGGCGCCGTGGCTGAAGCCGCTGCAAAAATCGCAGGCGTGAGCAAAGTCCTGAACGCTGACAATGCCGCCTACGCGCATCAGTTGCCGGAAAACGTCGCTCCACTGGTTGCCGAGTTGGGCAAGGGCTACAGCCACATCCTGGCTGCCGCCACCTCCAACGGCAAAAACATCCTGCCACGCGTTGCCGCGCAGCTGGATGTTGACCAGATCTCCGAGATCATCTCGGTCGAAAGCGCCGACACCTTCAAGCGCCCGATCTACGCGGGTAACGCCATCGCGACCGTACAGTCCAACGCTTCGGTCAAAGTCATCACCGTACGTGCCACCGGTTTCGACCCGGTTGCCGCCGAAGGGGGTTCGGCTGCCGTTGAAGCCGTTGCGGCTGCCCATGACGCTGGCACCTCCAGCTTTGTCGGCGAAGAACTGGCCAAGTCGGATCGCCCTGAGCTGACCGCTGCCAAGATCGTCGTTTCCGGCGGCCGTGGCATGCAGAACGGTGACAACTTCAAGCACCTGTATGCCCTGGCCGACAAGCTGGGCGCTGCGGTCGGCGCTTCCCGCGCGGCCGTCGACGCAGGTTTCGTACCCAACGACATGCAGGTTGGCCAGACCGGCAAGATCGTTGCGCCACAGCTGTACATCGCCGTCGGTATCTCCGGCGCGATCCAGCACTTGGCCGGTATGAAAGACTCCAAAGTGATCGTTGCGATCAACAAGGACGAAGAAGCGCCGATCTTCCAGGTGGCGGATTACGGCCTGGTGGCGGACTTGTTCGAAGCCGTCCCTGAGTTGGAGAAGCTGGTCTAATCCAGTCGCTTCACTTATAAAGAGCCCGGTCCTTGTGACCGGGCTTTTTTTTGACTTGGAGACACACGCCATGGAATTGCGCTCTTGGGCTCTACTGCTGGGCCTCACATTGCTGCCTACGTTGTCGTTGGCCGCCAGCAAATGCGACCGCCTGGTGATCACTGGTAGCCCGGACGCACCGCCGTTGCTGTGGCGCGACCCACAAGACCCCACGCACCTGATCGGCGCCACCGCCGATGTGTTGCAACAAGTGGGCAAGGATCTCGGGTTGAAAATCGACCTGCTCTACGGCGGCAAGCGTTCCCTGGCCCTGGATGAAGTGCGCAGCGGGCGCATGGACATTCTCGCCGACGCACCGCTGAACCTGGGCGAACTGGAAACCCTCGACTACATCCATCCTGCCCTGGTTCAGCTCGACTACCTGGTGTGGACGCGCAGGGATTCGGCGCTGGCCTATGCCACGGCCGACGACTTGCATGGCCACAAAGGGGCGGTGTCGGAACGGGCGCGTTTGAGCGCTGCCTTTGAAACTTTCGCCGGTGAGCAACTGAACCTGCAACACCTGCCGTCGTTGACGCCGGCGTTTCAGAAGCTACTGCTGGGTGAAGTCGACTACGTGCTCGCCGGGCGTTATTCCGGCATGGCCATGGCGCAGACCTTGGGCATGAGCAATGACTTGATCGCCCGCGATGTGCCCATCGACCAGCCGGGCCTGTACCTGGCGATTTCCCACAACTCGGCCTGCAATGATCCGTGGCTGCGCGGACAGCTGGCGAAAAAGATGACAGAATTGCCCGCGTCCGGTGTGGCGCAAGCTGCGTTGCAGAGCAATCTGGCGCGCTGGAAAGCGCAATTGCAGCAACCCGTCGGCACCCCAACAAAGTAGGGATTTTCAGTGACTCTTCGACCTCTTTTCGCGGCCCTCGCCGTTGTCGCTCTGGCGGGATGTGCAGCCGATCCTGCGCCGAATGAACAAATGCGCCTTACCCAGCAAGCCTTGGAGCAAGCCAGCGCCGTGGGTGCCAACGCGGATGAATCGCCTGAGTTGAAACTGGCCGAAGCCAAGTTCGCCCGGGCCAAGTCGAGCATGGCCGACCAATCCTACAAAAACGCACGTATGCGTTTCGAGCAAGCCGAACTGGATGCACGCCTGGCCGAAGCCAAGGTGCTGACCCGCAAGAGCCAGGAGCAGTTGAACGTGCTCAATACCCGCATCACCCGTCTGCGCAAGCAACTGCAGTTGGGAGAAGCCCAATGAGCCCGATGATCCGCGGTGTTAGCTGTGCGGTGCTGTTGGGCACTGCCGTGTTGGGCGGCTGTGCCAGCCATCCGGACAGCGAGCAGGCCTTGCAACAGGCGGGTAACGATTTCCAGCAAGTCAAGGAAGATGCCAACGTGTTGCGCTTTGCGCCCAAAGACGTGATCCGCGCCGGTGAATCCCTGGCTCGCGCCGACCGTTTGTCCAGCTACTGGGGCAGTGGCGCCGACGTGGTGCATTACGCCTACCTGAGCCAGCGCTACAGCGCCATCGCCCGCGAACACACCGAGCAGGGGCTCAACGAAGAGCGCCGCGTCAAGCTCGAACTGGAGCGCCAGCGCCTGCAATTGGCCCTGCGTGAAAACAAGCTCATCAGTGTGCAGCAACAGGGCAAATGGCTTGAAGAACAGATCGCCAGCCTGGCCACCACCCAGACTGATCGCGGCCTGGTGATGACCCTGGGCGATGTACTGTTCGACACCGGTGAAGCAGAGCTGAAAAACTCGGCCAATCGCACCGTGCTGAAAATCGTACAGTTCCTGCAACTCAACCCCAAGCGCGTGGTGCGCATCGAGGGTTATGCCGACAACACCGGCGGTGAACGGGAGAACCTCAAACTGTCCCGTGACCGTGCGCAGTCGGTGGCGGATGTATTGGTAGACCTGGGGATCGACGAAAAACGCATCCAGGTTGAGGGTTATGGCGACCAATATCCGGTAGAGGCCAATGCCTCCGAGCGGGGCAGGGCGCAGAACCGTCGTGTGGAAATTGTGTTCTCGGACGAGAAAGGCCAGCTCGGCGCCGCTCGATAGGCGCCTGACACAAATCAAACTGTGGGAGCGGGCTTGCTCGCGAAGGCGGTGTACCAGTCAGTATTTCATTAGCTGACACACTGCCTTCGCGAGCGAGCCCGCTCCCACTTTTTTGGCGTAGACCCACAGAGTTTTTGCTGTCACTGCGGCCCGTGCTCGACTATTGTGTCAACTGTCCCCGTACACTTCTAAACTGTGCCGGTATGTTTCACACAAAAATAAAATACCCGTGAAATCGAGTGCTGCGTCATGACCAATCTGTTGCTTTACCAACGTATCGCCCAGCAACTGGCTGAGGATATCCGGCGCGGTGTCTATCAACCGGGCGAGCGCGTGCCTTCGGTGCGCAAGATGAGCTCACAGTTGAACGTCAGCCACGCCACGGTGTTGCAGGCCTACGCCAACCTGGAAGACCAGGGGCTGATCCGGGCGCGACCGCAGTCCGGCTACTACGTGCACCAGACGCCAGCACTCACCGCGCCGACGCCAGACATCGCGCGCGTCGAACGCCCAGGGCTGGTCACCCGCAGCAGCATTATCCAGCAGGTGTTGGGCGAGTCGCGCCGCGAAGGGGTGTTTCCATTGGGCGCTGCAGTGCCGAGCGTGGATTACCTGCCGGTACGCGCGCTGCACCAGCAGTTGGCCAAGGTCACGCGCTTCCAGAGCCCTCGGGCATTCAGTTACATGTTCAGCCCCGGTTTCGAGCCGCTGCGCCGCCAGGTGGCGATACGCATGCGCGATGCGGGCGTGGTGGTGGACCCTTCCGAAGTGGTGATCACCCACGGTTGCGTCGATGCCCTGCAGATGTCGCTGCGGGTGCTGACGCGGCCTGGCGACCTGATTGCCGCTGAATCGCCGACCTATTACGGCTTGCTGCAATTGGCTGATCTGCTGGGCCTCAAGGTCATCGAGATCCCCAGCGATCCGTCCACCGGCATGAGCCTGGAAGCCCTGCAACTGGCGGCCAACCAATGGTCGATCAAGGCGTTGGTGCTGACCACGCGGCTGAGCAACCCGCTGGGCGGCACCATGCCCGAAGAACGGCAAAAACAGTTGCTACGCTTGGCGTCGGACTTCGATATCCAGATCGTCGAGGACGATATCTACGGCGAGCTGATGTTCGAATTGGGCCGCACCAAGGCCCTGAAAGCCTATGACCGCCTGGATCGAGTGATCTATTGCTCAAGCTTTTCCAAGACGCTGTCTCCCGGCGTGCGCATCGGCTGGATGATCGCCGGCAAGTACCAGCAGGAAATCCAGCGTTTGCAGATGTTCAGCACCCATTCCGCGTGCAGCGTCACCCAGATGGGCGTCGCCGCGTACCTGGAAAACGGCGGCTATGATCGACACCTGCGTTATATCCGCCAGGAGTACCGTAAGAATCTCAGCGCCTTCCAACTGGCCGTGCAGCAATATTTCCCGGAAGGCACACAGATGACGCGTCCGACCGGCGGTTTCATCCTGTGGGTCAGTTTGCCCGGACGGGTCAACACCCAGGAACTGCACGTGCGCGCACTGCAACAGGGCATCAGCATCGCGCCGGGGCTTATCTTCAGTAACACCGAACAGTTCAACCACTGTATTCGTCTCAACTGCGGCACGCCGTGGAACCGCGAAGCAGAGCGGGCGCTGATGACATTGGGGATGCTGGCGAGCCAGCTCTGCCAGGAAACCGCCGCCGGACTGTGACGCTCAGAAAGGGGACAAATCCTATAGCAAGCTAATCACCGCGCTTGTCATGCCGCGCACAACAAGCGAGCATATGGCCCTCTGCCGTTAATGCTGTAGGCAATATGACTTCGATTTTTCGCGCGGTTTTAGTGATTGGCCTGATAAGCCTGTGCAACGTCGGCACAGCGCTGGCGGCGGCACCTGTGAGCGAATCCAAGCCCGCCGCCAGTACCGAGCAGAAGTCTCCCGCGAAGAAGCCGCCCGCCGTGAAGAAGCAAGCGGCCAAGGTCAAGAAACGTGCGACCAGTAAGTCCAAGGCGTCTCGCGAAGTGACGCAGACGCAATTGCCACCGGCACAGTTGGACCTGTCGCTGCCGTCGGACATGGTCAGGCACTTGCAGCCCATCGGCACCATGCCCAAACCCAAGAGTGTGCCCCTGCTGCCACCGATGTTTGGCGAAAAACCCACTGACAACAGTGCCTTCCAGATCAACGGCAGACTACTCAGTAATGAGATGAAGCTGCAATTGCGCAACGAAGAACGGCGTGAAGTGGAAGGCGCAGCATTGGAATTCGAATTCAAGCAGTAATCTTTTCCCACAAAGGTGACGTCGGCCGCCGACCATGTGTCGGAGACTGGTCAGTCACGTTGGTTTTCTGCGAAAAACCCTGTTAGACCATTTTAAAACGGCTGTTTTAGGGCGTACTCTAGCCCCGCCATCCCTATTGAGTCGTCGAGGACCTGCTGGTCATGAATTGCCGTGAAGGCTGTGGCGCATGCTGCATCGCCCCCTCCATCAGTTCGCCATTACCCGGAATGCCACACGGCAAACCCGCAGGCGAACGCTGTGTGCACCTGTCGGTCGAACTGTTATGTCAGATTTTCGGTCAGCCGGAGCGACCGGCGGTGTGCAGTGATTTCAAGGCGGATCTCGAGGTCTGCGGCACCGACCAGGCCGATGCAATCCGTTTGATTGGCTGGTGGGAGGAGATGACGGCGGCTTGATGGGCTTTACTATCGCAACTTCAACAATAAGGAATACAACAATGGGTTCGTTGAAACGAATGGCTGTGTTGTGCGGTTTTACGGTGCTGTTTGCTGCCACTGCCCAGGCTGAGGATTGGCAAGTCGCCAAGGATGAAGACGGTATCAAGGTGTCCCTGAGCGAAATTGCCGGCTCCAAGTACAAGGCCTATCGCGGTGTGACCGTGATCAAGGCGCCTGTGGCAAAAATCGTTGCCCTCCAGGAAGACGTCGCCGGTGCCTGTGCCTGGATCCACGAGTGCAAATCCCAGAAGCTGGTCGACAAGAAAGGCGACGAGAGCTGGACCTACACCCAATTCAAAGCCCCGTTCCCTGTGACGGATCGTGATTCCTACCTGCATATCACTACGACCAAAGCGGCCGACGGCACGCTGACCCGTAAGCTGGAGGGCGTGCCGACCTACAAGCCTGAAGAAAAAGGCTACGTACGCGTCGCCCAGGTCGACGGCTTCTGGAAACTGGTGCCCAAAGGCGACAACCAGACCGAAGTCACCTACCAGGTGCACACCGAGCCAGGCGGCAGCGTGCCATCGTGGCTGGCCAACAAGTTCGTGGTGGACGCGCCGTTCAACACCTTGAAAGCCTTGAAAGAACACGCTGAAAAATAAGCGCAGTTGATCCGGTGCCTCCTGACTTGAGTGGAACGTTTGGCGAACCCTCAAGGTCCAGATAGAGGTAAGCCCACACATGGGTTTTATCGAGGAGGCACCGATGCAAAAGTGGCAGATTACCTTCGTTGATGATCACGGCGTTAAGTCCGTCGAGCAGTTCACCTGCGAGCAGAAGCCCAGCCTCGAAGATGCGGCACACATGATTCGCAACAAGCTGGTACCCGTCGCCGCCGAACTGGACCTCAATGACCTTGAGGGGCGCAAGCCCGAACCTACGGTCAAGATCCTCAAAGACCAGAACAGTATTCAGATCCTCGACATTTCTCCCGCCGCCTGAACAATCCCTGTACACCCCTCAAGCACCTCTGGTGGCGGCGAAAGCTTCGCGCTACTCTGCAAGTGAGATCAGCGAATGAATCGCTAGGTTCTGGTCTTGTCAGCTACATGCTTGTTTTCCAGCGGTGATGTTGTTGCCGTAGCTCCCACGCCAGTAAGGCGTGGGCTTCGGGAAGCACGGAAAGTCTATCCATCAATTCGAGGAGCACTTTTCATGAGCACAGCCTATCAAGAAGACATCAGCACCAATGTTCTGCGCCGCATGAAAGAGGGCGGCTTCGACTTCTCGCGTTTTCACCCCATCGAGTTCTACGCCATTTTCCCGGATGAGGAACGTGCGCGCAGGGCGGCGGGTGAGTTTCGTGGGGAATCCCTGAATGCCCAGGTCAGTGCGCGCGACGATGGCGCCTGGTACTTGGAGTTGAGCAAAATCATGTCTGCAACCTACGACGGCATAGGAGACTTCGAGCAAGACTTCGGGGCGGTGGTCGAGCCCTTGGGAGGAATCATCGAGGGATGGGGCGTGAAGCAGGAGGTGCGTGGGTTACCCATGTAGCGGCGAGCAGTATGAGAAATACAGCGTATCGGCTGACCTTAGGGTCGGCCGATTTTGTTTGTGCAGTTTTGTCGTCGAGATACCGCATCCCTGCAACTTTGCGGCGCAAAAAAAACCACCCGCGTAGGGTGGCTTAAAGGGAAGAGAGGTTCGCTGAAACTGTAGGGCATGCCCTGTTCAGCAGATGGTGCCGATTATCCGCAACCTTGGCCGGGCAGTGAAATCAACTCTGACTATGCTGTTGATAGTAAAAGCCCGCATTGCGATGAAGCGCAGGGCAGTGCAACGGGTATTTTGCGCACCAGGACGGTGCGGCTGGATTCTGGTTTTAATTCAAGGCACTGATTTTTAAGTGTTTATGCCGCTGGCACGGGCCTTGCGATGGTTCTTGCGCCCGGGTGACAAGGAGTTCGGCATGATCCGCACTTATTATGATGAAATGTACGATGGGGCGGGCCAGGTCCGGCCGCATTACCGCGAGTTCGCCCGCTGGTTGGCCGACACCCCGGAAGATCTGTTGGCCCAGCGCCGGCGCGAAGCCGATTTGCTGTTTCACCGCGCCGGGATCACTTTCACGCTCTATGGGGATGAGCAGGGAACCGAGCGCCTGATTCCCTTTGACACCATCCCGCGCAGCATCCCGGCCAGCGAATGGCGAATTGTCGAGCGTGGGTGTATCCAGCGGGTCAAGGCGCTGAACATGTTCCTCGCCGACCTGTATCACGAACAACGCATCATCACGGCCGGGATCATTCCCGCCGAGCAGGTGCTGGCGAACGAGCAATACCAGTTGGCGATGCAGGGCTTGGACCTGCACCGCGACCTGTATTCGCACATTTCCGGCGTTGACCTCGTACGCGATGGTGACGGCACGTACTACGTGCTGGAGGACAATCTGCGTACGCCCAGCGGCGTGAGCTACATGCTCGAAGACCGCAAGATGATGATGCGCCTGTTCCCGGAACTGTTCGCCGCCCAGCGCATCGCGCCTATCGATCACTATCCCAATCTGCTGCTCGATACCCTCAAAAGCTCCAGCCCCCTGGATAACCCCAGCGTGGTCGTATTGACCCCGGGTCGCTTCAATAGCGCGTTCTTCGAACATGCCTTTCTCGCCCGAGAAATGGGCGTGGAACTGGTGGAAGGCGCCGACCTGTTTGTGCGTGATGACCGCGTTTTCATGCGCACCACCGACGGGCCCAAGGCCGTGGACGTAATTTACCGACGCCTCGACGACGCGTTCCTTGACCCATTGGCCTTCAATCCTGATTCCATGCTCGGCGTACCCGGCCTGCTGGCGGCTTATCGCTCCGGTAACGTGGTGCTGGCCAACGCCATCGGCACGGGCGTGGCGGATGACAAATCGGTGTACCCCTTCGTCACCGATATGATCCGTTTTTACCTGGATGAAGAACCGATTCTAAAGAACGTTCCGACATTCCAATGCCGTAAGCCCGACGAACTGTCCCACGTGCTGGCCAATCTGCCGGACCTGGTGGTGAAGGAAACCCAGGGCTCCGGCGGCTACGGCATGCTGGTGGGCCCGGCGTCCACCGCCGCTGAAATCGAGGCGTTCCGTGCACGTATCAAGGCCAAGCCCCACGCCTATATCGCCCAGCCGACGTTGTGTTTATCCACCTGTCCGACCTTTGTCGAAAACGGCATAGCGCCGCGCCATATCGACCTGCGTCCGTTCGTGTTGTCTGGCAAGGAAACCCGTGTTGTCCCCGGCGGCTTGACCCGGGTGGCGTTGCGCGAAGGCTCGCTGGTGGTCAACTCGTCCCAGGGCGGCGGCACCAAAGACACCTGGGTGGTCGAGGACTGATGCCATGTTGAGTAGAACTGCCTCGGATCTTTACTGGATGTCGCGCTACCTGGAGCGTGCGGAAAACCTCGCGCGCATGCTCGATGTCAGCTATTCACTGTCGCTGATGCCCCAGGACGGGCGCGGCGATGGCCTTCACGAACTGGCGATGCCGCTGTTGATCACCGGCACCCTGGAGGATTACCACGAGCGCCACGGCGAGTTGCATGCTGAACGCCTGCTGCACTTCTTTGCCCTGGATGCTGCCAACCCGGCCAGCATCTACAGTTGTCTCGGCGCCGCGCGGGCCAGCGCCCATGCGGTGCGTGGGCGAATTACCGCTGACATGTGGGAAAACATCAACTCCACCTGGCTGGATATTCGCGACATCGCCCAGCAGGGCCTGAGCCGCTATGGCATGAGTCGGTTTTGTGAGTGGGTAAAAGAGCGCTCCCATCTGTTCAGGGGCGCCACCTACGGTACGATCATGCGTAACGATGCGTTTCGGTTTATCCGCCTGGGCACTTTTATCGAACGGGCCGACAATACCCTGCGTCTGCTGGATGCGCGTTATGAAATGGCCGGTGATCAGGCCGAAGCTGTCACCGATGGCACCGCGCACGCCTACTATCAATGGAGTGCCTTGCTGCGCGCGCTTTCGTCGTTCGAGGCCTACACCGAGATCTATCGCGATGCCCCTGGCGCGCGGCAAGTCGCCGAGCTGTTACTGCTGCGCGCCGATGTGCCGCGCTCATTGCGTGCCTGCAGTGAAGAAATCGACCAGATCCTCGCCAGCCTGCCCGGCCTCAACGGCCGACCGGCCCAGCGCCTGGCCGCCGAGATGGATGCGCGCCTGCGCTTTACCGCCATCGATGAAATCCTCAAGGAAGGCCTGCACGCCTGGCTGACCGACTTTATCCCCTTGGTCCGCCAGTTGGGCGACGCCATCTACAGTTCCTACCTGGAGGCGGCATGAGACTCTCCATCAGCCACGAAACCACCTACCACTATGAAGACCAGGTGCGCGCCAGTATCCAGTATCTGCGCCTTACGCCCCACGACACCGAGCGCCAGCACGTACTCAGCTGGCAGCTCGATCTGCCTCGTCCGGTGCGCGCCCAGGTGGACCCATTCGGCAATATCCTGCATGTATTGACCCTGGATGACCCCCACGACGCCATCATCATCGCTGCTCGTGGCCAAGTGGACATCGACGAATTACGCGAGGCAGAACACGAGAGCCAATCGGCGTTTCCGTTCCTGCGCTGCACCCGCCTGACCGAACCTGACGAAGCCTTGCGCGACTTTGCCGAGCAGCAGTGCCATCAGCGTCGTGATCGCGCCGCGTTGATCGACCTGATGCACGGGCTCAACCAAACGATGGTCTACACACCCGGCGCCACCGAAGTCGATACCTGTGCCGCCCAGGCCTTTGCCGGCCACGCGGGTGTCTGCCAGGACCACACCCACGCGTTCCTGGCTTGTGCGCGCAGCTTGGGGATTCCTGCGCGGTATGTGTCGGGGTATTTGTACTCGGAAGACACCACGCACCTGGCCAGCCACGCCTGGGCTGAAGCCTGGCTGGATGGCGCGTGGTACAGCTTTGATGTGACCAACCAGCTCGCACGACCGGAACGGCATTTGAAGCTGGCGGTAGGTTTGGATTACCTCGACGCCTGCCCGGTGCGTGGCATGCGCCGGGGCGGGGGGCATGAGCAGATGCATGCCAAGGTGTTTGTGGCGCCGACGCCAGTAATTTCCGTCCAGCAGCAATGATTGGGCTCGTTGTGGTGAGCGGGGCAAGCCGGCTCGCTATAGCGGCTGTTTACGCCCCGCCATATGCTTCAAATACCCCACCAGCAAATCCAGCTCGCCATCCGGCAACACACTGGCAGCAAACGCCGGCATTTTCGCTTGCGGCCAATGCCGCAAGCTCTGCGGGTCACGGATGTAGCGCTTGAGGAAATCACCACTGAAATACTCGGTGGGGTTATACGGAGTGTTCAAATCCGGCCCCACTTGCGCATCACCGGCGCCATTAAGCCGATGACAGGCCAGGCAGTTCTTCTGGAAGATTGCAAATCCCTGGTTGATCGGGTCATCAGCCGCCAGTTTCGAGTCGGGCAACAACGCTGGAAAGCGCTCCGCCACGGTCTTCAACTGCTTGATCCCGGAGATCTGGAACGGCCACTGCTCAGGGCTGATATGCCCGGCTTGCGGGTCGGTCCATACCAGATAGAACGGCCCTGCACTCGATTTGCCTTCTACCAATGCAGGCCACGGCTGGGCAGGGTCTTCCACCGCCAACCAAGCGCGAGCGCCATGTTTTTCCAGCAGTGGCGCGGCGGCGAGTTCGGCGGCGAATCCATCGAGGGCAACGGCTTGCAGATGGCTCTCAGGTTTCAAACCCGGTAGGAGCAAAGCCAGCGGTACTGCGCGATAGGTCATGGTGCGTTTGTAGGAAACGTCATCAACGATCTGCACCGTTTGTGCCTGCGGATGCTTGAGCAGATCAGCGGTCTGCCAAGTCTTGCTGGTGTGGTCGAGTTCGATGGTCAATTGTGCCGCCGAAGCGGGAAGCCCGATCAGCAACGCGAGAAGGGCGAGGATGGATTTCAAGAGAGAGGACCCGTGTCGAGTGACGATGGCGCTCACGATACCGGAAATCGGCGCGCAAAAAGACAGCCCCTGCAGGACCGCTTGCGCAATGTCCCGGCAGGTGCTGTCAAAAAGCTGCAAACGCGGTGCCGCGAAGGCACGGAATGTAGGCGACGAGGGATCACCCAATGACCTTGGTCAAGTTGGGCAAGATCAGAATCAGTGTGGTGGCGAACAGAATGAGTCCCGCCTGACGTACTTTCGAATGTTTGAACATGGCTGACTGCCTTTTGTTGTTATTCCTGAGCGTCAAATGCGTGCCGGTTTATTTCAGTATGGCGAGATGACGTGTCGCTTTTCTTACAGCCGTTCCAGCAAAACCCGGCAGCGGCTTCCTAATGATTCAACCTTAGAGCCCTCGTTCTTATTGGCTTAGACTCATTTCATATCAGCTAATAAGCATTTCAGCTTAAAAAGGCATGAGGCATATCGCCATCTTGGCGCCAATGCCTTGGCTAGACAGCAAAAACGATTAACCTGGCAATTAGCTTAGGAGACTACCGTTCGTCCGAGCGAGGGGGTCAAAAGCAATGAGCGCATCCGTCATTGAAACCGTGTCAATCGGGCCTAAGGTAGAGGCACACATGCACAGCGGTTCGAGGACGTCATGACCCAAGCTTTGATCTTTGATGCGATACGCACGCCCCGTGGCAAAGGCAAGGCCGATGGTGCCTTGCACAGCGTAAAACCGGTAAACCTGGTGGCCGGCCTGCTGACGGCATTGGCCCGGCGCAACGACCTCGACACCCATCAAGTCGACGATATCGTGCTCGGCTGCGTGACTCCCGTGGGCGACCAGGGTGCCGACATCGCCAAGACCGCCGCCCTGGTGGCGGACTGGGACATCAGCGTCGCAGGAGTGCAGATCAACCGTTTCTGCGCCTCAGGCCTGGAAGCCGTCAATTTGGGCGCGATGAAAGTGCGCTCCGGTTTCGAAGATCTGGTGGTGGTTGGCGGCGTCGAGTCTATGTCCCGCGTGCCCATGGGCAGTGATGGCGGCGCCTGGGTACTCGACCCACAGACCAATATGCACAGCCACTTCACCCCACAGGGCATTGGCGCGGACCTGATCGCCACCCTGGAAGGGTTCACCCGAGAAGACGTCGACACTTTCGCCCTGCATTCCCAACAGAAAGCGGCCAGGGCGCGTGCGGACGGTTCCTTCAACAAGTCGTTGATCGCGGTGCAGGACCAGAACGGCATTGTGCTGCTCGACCATGACGAATTTATTCGCGGCGACTCCACCCTCGAAGGCCTTGGCAAGCTCAAGCCTAGTTTCGAAATGATGGGACAGATGGGCTTCGACGCCACTGCGTTGCGGGTCTACAGCCATGTGGAGCGCATCCACCATGTGCATACACCGGGCAATAGCTCCGGCATCGTCGATGGTGCCGCGTTGATGTTGATCGGTTCCGAGGCCAAGGGGCGCGAGCTGGGCCTGCAACCCCGTGCGCGTATCGTCGCCACGGCGGTTACCAGCACTGACCCGACCATCATGCTCACCGGCCCCGCGCCCGCTACGCGCAAGGCCCTGGCCAAAGCCGGGTTGCGCGTCGAAGATATCGATCTGTTCGAGGTCAACGAAGCCTTTGCCTCGGTGGTGCTCAAGTTCATCAAGGACATGGGCATCGACGCTGCGCGGGTCAACGTGAATGGAGGCTCCATCGCCATGGGTCACCCGCTGGGCGCCACCGGTTGCGCCATCCTCGGGACCTTGCTCGACGAACTGGACGCGCGCCAGCAACGCTACGGCCTGGCCACCCTGTGTGTCGGCGGTGGCATGGGCATCGCCACCATTATCGAACGCCTCTGAGCCCAAGGAATTGGTCATGACCCAAGCTATTCGTTACGAAAAAGGCCAGGACGGCATCCTGGTGCTGACTCTCGACATGCCCGGCCAGAGCGCAAACACCATGAACGGCGCGTACCGTGAGGCCATGGCGGCGACGGTGGAGCGCCTGGAGGCGGAAAAGGATGACCTTGCCGGTGTGGTGATCACCTCGGCCAAGAAGACATTTTTTGCTGGCGGCGACCTCAATGAATTGATCCAGGTCGACGAGGCCCACGCCAAGGACTTCTACGACAGCGTGTTGGTACTCAAAGCGCAACTGCGCCGTCTGGAAACCCTCGGCAAACCCGTGGTGGCCGCGATCAATGGCGCGGCCCTGGGGGGCGGCTGGGAGATTTGCCTGGCGTGTCATTACCGCGTAGCGCTGGACGATAAATCGGTGCAGCTTGGCTTGCCGGAAGTCACCCTGGGCCTGCTGCCGGGCGGCGGTGGAGTGGTGCGCATGGTGCGCATGCTCGGGTTGGAAAAGGCCTTGCCGTATCTGCTCGAAGGCAAGAAGGTGCGACCGCAACAGGCGCTGCAAGCCGGGCTGGTGAATGAGCTGGCGGCGGATCGCGATGAGCTGCTGGCCAAGTCCCGCGCGTGGATTCTGGCCAATCCGGACGCCAAACAGCCGTGGGACAACAAGGCTTACCAGATCCCTGGCGGTACACCCTCCAGTCCAAAAGTTGCGCAGATGCTGGCGATTGCGCCTTCGATTTTGCGCAGTAAGACTCAGGGCTGTTTCCCCGCTCCGGAGAAAATCCTCTGCGCCGCCGTCGAAGGCGCCCAAGTGGATTTCGATACCGCGCACCTGATCGAAACCCGCTATTTCACCGAACTGGTGACGGGGCAGGTGGCGAAGAACATGATCGGCACGTTCTGGTTCCAGCTCAATGAGATCAATGCGGGTAGCTCCCGGCCGCAAGGCTATGCGCCTTATGTCACGCGCAAGGTCGGCGTGCTTGGCGCCGGAATGATGGGCGCGGGCATCGCTTACGTCAGCGCCAGCGCCGGTATCGAGGTAGTGCTCAAGGACATCAACCTGGCGGCCGCCGAGAAGGGCAAGGCGCATTCGGCGGCGCTGCTGGACAAGAAGGTCAGCCGTGGGCAATTGACCGCCGAACAGCGGGAAACCACCTTGGCGCGTATCCATCCTACGGCCTCCGATGCCGACCTGGCGGGCTGTGATTTGATCATCGAAGCGGTGTTCGAAGACCGCGACCTCAAGGCCAAGGTCTCAGCCGCCGCGCAAAGCGTGGTCGGCGCCGAGGCCGTGATCGCCTCCAACACCTCCACCTTGCCCATCAGCGGCCTGGCCACGGCGGTGCCGGATCAAAGCAGATTCATCGGCCTGCACTTCTTCAGCCCGGTGGACAAGATGCCCTTGGTGGAAATCATCAAGGGCGCGCGCACCAGCGACGAAACCCTGGCTCGTGGTTTCGATTTCGTACTGCAAATCAAGAAAACCCCGATCGTGGTCAACGACAGTCGTGGTTTCTTTACCTCGCGCGTGTTCGGCACCTTCACCAACGAAGGTATCGCCATGCTCGGCGAAGGCGTGGCCGCGCCGATGATAGAGACCGAAGCGCGCAAGGCCGGTATGCCGGTGGGGCCGTTGGCGGTGTCGGATGAAGTGTCTCTCAGTCTGATGAGCCATATCCGACAGCAAACGGCGAAGGATCTGCAGGCGGAAGGCAAGGCTGTGCCGACACATCCGGCGACAGCGGTGATCGATCTGTTGGTCAACGAATACAAGCGTGTGGGCAAGGCGGCGGGGGGCGGTTTCTATGAGTACCCCACTGGTGGGCAGAAACACCTGTGGCCGGAGCTGAAAAGCCGCTTTGAACGGCCCGACCAACGCATCTCGCCTCAGGATGTGCGCGACCGTCTGCTGTTTATCCAGGCCATCGAGACCGTGCGTTGTGTGGAGGAGGGGGTGTTGATGTCCACGGCGGACGCCAACGTGGGGTCGATCTTCGGTATTGGCTTTGCGGCCTGGAGCGGCGGCGCGTTGCAGTTCATCAACCAATATGGGCTGAACGACTTCATTGCCCGCGCCCGTTATCTTGCCGAGCAATATGGTGAGCGCTTCACACCACCGGCGTTACTGCTCGAAAAAGCGGCGCAAGGTGACACATTCAGGTGATTAAAGGGGGCTTGCCTTGAAGGGGTATTTCAAGGCAGGCTCTAGGGTGTGCAATATTCCCATCACCGTGTCAGGTATTTTTTATGTCGCTACGCGTCTGTATCCTGGAAACCGATATCCTGCGTCCAGGCCTGATCGATCAATACCAAGGGTACGGGCAGATGTTCAAGCGCCTGTTCGCCAAGCAGCCCATTCCCGCCGAGTTTGTCGTGTACAACGTGGTGAACGGCGAATACCCGCCGGACGATGAAGTGTTCGATGCCTACCTGGTGACCGGCAGCAAGGCCGACTCCTTTGGCACCGACCCTTGGATCCAGACCCTCAAGACCTACCTGCTCGATCGTTACGAGCGCGGCGACAAGCTGCTCGGGATCTGCTTCGGTCACCAACTGCTGGCACTGTTGCTCGGAGGCAAGACCGAACGCGCCGGCCAGGGCTGGGGCATGGGCATTCACGACTACAAGCTGGATGCCAAGACACCGTGGATGAGCCCTGAGGTGGAAGAGCTGACGCTACTGATCAGTCACCAAGACCAGGTCACCACGCTGCCGGAGAATGCGACGGTCATCGCCTCCAGCGCGTTTTGCCCGTTTGCCGCGTACCACATCGGCGATCAGGTCTTGTGCTTCCAGGGGCACCCGGAATTTATCCACGACTATTCCCGCGAGTTGCTGGAGATTCTTCAGACGACGTTGGGCGAAAAGGTCTACACAAACGGCGTGGCCAGCCTTGAGCGCGACCACCACGGCGCAACCGTGGCGGAATGGATGATGCGCTTCGTCGCGCACAAGCCAGAGGCCCAGGTTTAAAGCCAGCCCGAACGCTTGAAACTGGCCCACAGGCTGGTGCAACCCACCGCGATAAACCCGAGCACCGCAAAATAGCCGTAGTGCCATTGCAGCTCGGGCATGTTCTGGAAGTTCATCCCGTAAATCCCCGCCACCGCGGTGGGGAACGCCAGGATCGCCGCCCACGCGGCAAACTTGCGCTGCACCACACTCTGGCGCGATGCCTCCAGCAGCACACCGATCTCGATGGTCTGGCTGGCGATATCGCGCAGGGTGGTCAGGTCTTCCATCTGCCGTGTCACGTGGATCTGCACATCACGAAAATACGGGCGCATATTTTTGTCGATGAACGGGAAGCTGAGTTTCTGCAACTCCTGGCTGATCTCTACCATTGGCGCCACGTAACGCTTGAGCCGTAATACGTCGCGACGCAGTCCGTGAATCTTCTGAATGTCCCGCTCGCTCAGCGAGCTGCACAGCACATTGCGCTCCAGCTCATCGATCTCGGCATGGATCGCTTCGCTCACCGGCTGGTAGTTTTCGGTGACGAAATCCAGCAGCGCATAGAGTACGAAATCTTCCCCATGCTCCAGCAACAGTGGCCGCGCCTCACAGCGCTGGCGCACAAAGCCGTAGGACGCCGAGTGACCGTTGCGTGCGGTGATAATGTAGCCGTTGCCGGCAAAGATATGCGTCTCGATAAACTCCAGCTTGCCGTTCTCGCGCACCGGTGAGTAGGTGACGATAAACAGTGCATCACCGAAGGTTTCAAGCTTCGGGCGGCTGTGTTTTTCCAGGGCGTCTTCGATGGCCAATTCATGCAGGTTGAACTGGCGTTGCAGGTTGGCCAGTTCCTGGGCGTCGGGTTCTTCCAGGCCGATCCACACAAAGTGATTGGGTTTGGCGGCCCAGGCTGCGCCTTCATCGAGGGTGATATCCGTAACTTTCTTACCGGCGCTGTAGACGGCGGCCGCAACAACTCTACCCATGGTGCTGATCGCTTCTTATTGGGAGGACAGGTGTTGGGCAGCTTAGCTGGAAGGGAGTTCTATTGTTGCGGGACTTTGCAATTCGCGGCCCATCTCAACAATGCAGGCTTCCATCTGCGCATGACACGCCTGCATCAACGCCGGGATGTCATCCGCAGTCATCCCAACGGTAGGAATCGGCGGCAATGACCGTATGAGCACATCCCCACTGTTCCAGCGATTGAGCTGTATATGCGTCACGTAATTGCTGACACACACCTGCACAATCGGCACCCCGGCCGCAATCGCCATATGGAACGCGCCTTTCTTGAACGGCAGCAAACCCTTGCCCAGATTGCGCGTGCCCTCCGGGAACACCCAGATCGACGTGTTTTCATGCTGCAAGGTATGAGTCGTGGTAAGCATCGCGCGGCGAGCCTTGTGCGCGTTGCCCCGGTCGATCAACACATTGCCCGCCAGCCAGAACAACTGACCGAACAGCGGCACCCATTTCAGGCTTTTCTTGGCGATGCACACCGTGCGGTAGGGCACCACGTTGCCGAACACAAACAGGTCATAATTGGACTGATGGTTGGCAATGATTACGCACGTGCCGGGCTTATTGCGCAGTGAGTCCACATCGGCCTTTACGTTCAGCCGCAGGATCCACATGGCCGGCAACGCGTAGAGGCGTGCGCACAGACGGCTGTTATCCGGGTTGAACGGCCGGCAGAGACCGACCAGCACGCCCAGCACTCCGGCGAGCATAAAGTGCAGGCCCATCAACAACATACGCAACAGAAAAAGCATCGACACGGCCTATCCGGGCAAAAGGTGGCGCAGTGTACGGATGTGCACTGTATTCGGCAATTACCCCGGTAGAGATAGGAGATAGGCGATGTTTAAGAGCATGTTTCAACATCCACCGGCATGGGCACGCTAGAGCGGCTGTGGAGGAATCAGAATTCTTTGTAAGAAAAAGCCCGACTCACGATCGGGCTCTGGTGTATCAGGTGTAGGGCTTAACTCAGGATATGCCCTTGGTCTTGGATGATGGCGTCGTCCAAGGCTTCCAGCAGCTCTTTACGCACCTTCAATTTAGTGTGCTTGTGAGCGTTCATATTGAGCTTCTTTAACTGACGCGCGGCTTCCAGCGCGACGGCATGCAACTCTTCCGGCGCCACCACCTTGTCGAGGAAACCGGCTTGCAGTGCGCCCTGCGGGTCAAACATCTCGGCATTGATCACCGAACGGTGGAACGCCGACTTACGCAGACGATCCCGCGCCAGCTCGATTCCCGCGTGGTGCATGGTCATGCCAATCGCCACCTCGTTCAGGCCAATGCTGAACGGGCCTTCCACGCCAATCCGATAATCCGCTGACAACAGCAGGAACGCACCCTTGGCCACCGCATGCCCAGGGCACGCCACAATCACCGGGAATGGGTGCGACAACAGGCGGCGCGCCAAGGTCGAACCGGACGTCACCAGGCCGATCGCCTCTTTAGGTCCGGCGGTCATCACCTTCAAATCATAACCACCCGACAGAATCCCCGGCGTGCCGGTAATGACCACCACCGCCCGGTCCTTCTCCGCCTGGTCCAGCGCTTCGTTAAACGCACTGACCACCGCCGGAGAAATGGCATTGACCTTGCCGTTGCTCAAGGTCAGGGTCGCGATACCGTCTTCGAGGTGGTAGGCAATCAACTCACTCATGACGCGGTTCCTTGTAGGACTTGTTATAGAAGTATGCAGCAGACGTTACCCACCACGCCCGCCCCGGTAAAGCGCTGTGACTGACTGGCCAGTCAGGGTTTTCCCCTGCACCGGGCGTGGGAATGCCAGACGCAGGGCACAATCACCGTCCCAGACGCGCACCTCCGATGCCTGAGAATGGCACAATCACCACCCCTTGCCGGGCGTTGAACGGCATAACGGGCTAACCGCATGAATATTCTGAAAAAAACCTTTGCCATCAGAAAGGCTTTCGACTACATTAGCGCGCCTCGACAGACTGAACTGGTTTGACGAGATACGGTGAAGTGTCCGAGTGGCTTAAGGAGCACGCCTGGAAAGTGTGTATACAAGAAATTGTATCGAGAGTTCGAATCTCTCCTTCACCGCCACATTCTGAAAACACAAACCCCTGATTTTCCTAGAGAAAATCGGGGGTTTGTGGTTTTTTGCGTCCGAAAAATGCCCTCATGGGACCGCCATGGGACTGGCGCTCTATTCTGGCGCGAAAAATAGAGCGTGGCGGATGAGAGCCGGAAATGTGATCCAACTGCTTACGGCTTGGTAAATGGGTAGCTGCCTTCGAAGAGGAACGGGCGTCTCGAAAATCTTCTAATGGTATCTACAGCTAAAGCATATCGTCAGTTGCAATCTCTGGCCGCACCTACGAAAACTTTAACTTTCTTCATCTGACTCTTCTTCCCCTCTGAATTTTATACGAGGGGTATTATCTTTTCCAGCAGAGGTAGGTCGCCTAGCTTTGGCCATTGCAGTTGGAGCTTTAGGAGCATCCGGTATATTCCCTTGCAGTTCCACACCTCCTTCAAGAGCCTTCATAGCTATAAAGCCTCGAAGTATATTTTCCCGATAGGTGTAGATCCCCTTTCTGTCTAGTGCATTCTCAATGATCTCGCCATACTGCTTCTTCTTCAAGTCGCGCAACTTTGTGAGAAAGCTTGACTGAGATAATGGGAGGTTTTCTGCCGATGGATTTTTTCCGTGCAGCTTTTCATGTATCCGGATATATGACAAAAAGACACTCTCACCATATCGGATAATATCCTCGGAATCACTTGTCGCCCAAAGTATTTCCGTGTAATCAGGAGATCTGTGAGATGTTGCTTGTTCATAAGGCCGCTTGAGATGGGCGCCGATACTTAAAATCGCATCTTCCAGCGCTTTTTCAAAAATAGCGACGTCCAGATGGCTGATAGAGGATTCTTCGTTAAATGCTAGCCAGAGAAGTTTTTCCGTAATTAGATGCGCATAGTATGGGAAGCCGTTAGAAATCTTCGCAATTTTGAAACACACATCGTCATCTACCGAAAGAGAAAAGGCAGCAGCAGCATCTCGCACAATATCCTCTCGCGCTGACCATCCTAGACGCTCAAGTCCAATGGTATGGAGCTGGCGGAAGCTCGATTCGTGTGAGCCTAAGAGTTTTTCAAGTGACGTAGACACCCCAGTGAAGATAAATTTTACATTCACCCCTCTATCCCCAAGATCTTTGAGGAACGTAGCAAATAGTTTCCTTTCAACCTCTGAGTCTATCTGATCAAACTCGTCAATAATTACCACAGGGTTGTCAGAGTGATATTTTGCTATCTCTTCAGTGGCGTTGACCGCTGAATACATTGAGTCCACCTTAGGTACCTCGACCTTTTTGGCAGTGCTCTTCCAGCTAATAGAGTAAACTTTGATATTTACAGACTGGCTAATTACATGTTCGTACTTGCCCGCAAGCGATTTCATTACCCTATCGACTAGGTTCTCAATTGTTTCATAAAATTTGGTATCAGGCCCGCAACCTATCTGTATAGGTGAATTGTCGGGGGACTGGTACTGGGCGGCAGCGGCGGCTGCCAATGATGATTTTCCTACACCCCGGTCTCCATAGATAAAGACATGACGCCCATTGGCATATAGAGCCTCCTCTATCAAAGATAGCTCTTTTTCGCGTCCAAATAGCTGTTGTATGCTTTTAACAGGGCCTGACGCTGAAATATGCTCGTTCAGTTTTGTCGTAAAGTCAGTTTTACTCTCAAAGCCTGCAATCGACATAAGATCCCTTTTCAACACATGGTTAGCGTTCCTGTACGGACAGGTTAGCAGCTTGGAACTGAGGCGCACAGCCACTCCAAGCAGTTAGAATATGTCTCGAGTTTTTGCCAATCTCTGACTGACTGTCCGAGGCATCCGCCTTGGGTCGGTTAAGGTCGCTGACGACAGATAGTTTGACCGCCGCGTTATCAATAACGCCGCTTATGTTCAATGGCCCCCACATCTGTGCCAGGTGTGGGGGCCTTTTCACGTGCCCTCGGAAACCAGCACCCCTTGGATTGGTATACCGAACCAAGGGAAACTGGCAGCTATAGTCCTAAAGCGGCATGCAATATCTTCTAGGGCTGCGATACATCCATTCGCCGCTCTATGACATCCAGCAAGTCACACCCATCCCGCAACGGGATAGAGCACAGTAAGGCAAAGTCGCTGAGTACCACCGCATCGCTGCTTATCTCACTACGCAGCGCGAGGTTCTCAAGCACCTGCGTCACAGCACGAAGTCGATAGTTCGCGGCGTCGAGGAGGATTTCAAGCGGGACGGTTGTGTCGACGAAAAGGGCAGGCGTGGTGCTGTCGTTGCTGGTGAGGGCCATGTATGGGTTCATGCGTTAAGTCCGTTCACGTAGGGGGGGGGGAGCCACGCATTTGTCGCCAAACAAAAGGTGGCAGCTGTACGCAGGTTGGCGAACCGGGACAAGAACGGACAAAGACCGGCAGACCCGAAGGTCTCCCACGCACAGCTACCATGGAGCAGCTTATTGCGTGCAGGGGCATCCCGCAAATCCGCCGGGAGGCTTCTGCCATCTTGTAGTCGAGTCGCCAAACCCGGTCGCCATGTGAGCGACCGCTGGACTATAGGCGGGTCGAATTTGAAGTGGGAGAGTGGCGCTTCTGAATAGGCCGTAGGAAACGGCCCAAATCAATTAGCAGGCCCACATCCTCAAGGCGCCTCTTCCGTATTCAACAGGAGCCCCACCGACCCAAAGGGATAGCTGCCCATTCCAATCCGCAATGGCGTTATCGGGCTCGCTGCTGCACCCATCAGCAGTACATTGTCTATGACAATGGTTTCCCCTGGCGCGCGGTTATCGGCTGCGACTATAAGGTAGTAAGTCCCGCTGCGCTTTACCGTGCCCTTCAAGACTTGGCTGATAACCCCCACGATGCCCGTCGCCTTGCCAAAGCCTTCAGCCTGCACATTGCCTTGGGCGTCCATCAAGATCAAATAAGGGTTCAGGGCGTATTTGCTGAACCCCAGGCACGAGTTGACGCACCAAGAGTTAACGTCGATATGGAAAGGTTTGTCCTTTATCAAGGCGACGCTGAACAATCGGTAGTTCGACGGCACTCCGTTGATTAGGATACGCGGTTCCGCGGCAGTGATTTTCCACTGGGGCGGCCGCCATCCCGGGTCGATCGGCATGGGCACCGCCTGCGTCTTGTGCATGGCCTCGGAAGGAGTTTGTGCTAACGGCGTGGTGCTGTTTTTGACTTGTTCTTCAAACAGTGTTGTCGGGTTGCTTGCGCAGGCGGTGATCAATAAACATCCCAGCGCTAAAAACAGAATCCGCATCAGTACTTCCCTGTAGGCGACTTTTCGAGGAGGCAAGACTACCAGCCCGCGCTTCAGGCCCGCACGTACACCCAAGCCGTCAACCCCGAAGCCACGGCTTCTTTAGGTTGTGCGGACACCAGCTTTTCCTCGGCTTGAAGTGGGTTTGTCGCTATCTCTTTTACTCTGCAGCGCTGTAATGGCAAGGGGCTTGCATCAACGCTGGAGAAGATTTCCAAGCTTTGTTAAGGTCGCCGCCTTTCCAATAAAGCCATTCAGAGGGATCTAAATGCACCCAGTACTTCGCAAGACATTCGCGGGCTTTCTGCTCAGTACTACATCCGCAACTTCCTGTTCGGGCTGATTTTCCCCGTGCTGATCCATACCGCGCTGACCCATTCGAAAACCGGTGTGTTCACACTGGGCGCGCTGTTCTATTGCGTGGTCAACAGCCTGCTTTATCCCTACGCGCGTTTCGTTTACGAAAACATCATGGATTACATTTTTAGCAACAACGTGTTCTTTGTGAATGCCATTCTGATGCTGACCGTCAAGGTGTTCACCATGGCGATCTGCTGGAACATCGCGGTTTTCATTGCGCCTATCGGGCTGGCGTATCTGTATTTCCACCATAGCCGTGCGGCGAATCGAGCCTGATTCGATGCTGCGCAGTCCAGCGGGAGCAAGCTCCCTCGCCACAGGTACTGTGTGCTTGGAAGTGGTCAGATATGCAGCCAGGCGAGGCTCCCTAGTATCACTGCTGCGCCGCCTGCGGTGTATGACATCCGCTTCAACCACTCCCGTCGCGTCAACAAGGTAATCGCCGCCAACGAAATTGCAATCTGGATCGCGGTCATCGCCTGGGCCCAGCGATGATGCTGGTGGAGCGCCTGCTCCGATTTTTCATCCCATCCCTTTGACGTGGCTTCAAGCTTCTCGGCTTGTTTGCGTACGTCTTCCTTCTGGCTTTTGTAGCGCTCGATTTCCTCCTTGTAATGCGCCGCATCCACACCGGGAATGTGGGTGGCCAGTTCCGCGAGGTTCTGCCGGCTGGACTTAGCCTGGTAGTAATTCCACTGGTTGGCGGCTTCGGTCTTGAAGATGGCGGCGTTGTTCTTGTCCATCGCCGCTTCGCTTTCGGTGGAGCCGGCCTGGTAGCTGAGCATGGCGCCAAGGGTGGCCATGAGGGCGGTCATCACGGCGATGCGACTGGCGAAATTGTCGCCGCGGCCATGGGCATGTTCGGTGGTGTGTTCAATGTGTTTTTCGTGGGGGCTTGGGACTTCGAAGGCTTCGGACATGGAGGCGACTGTGAAGGGAGTGAGGGAATCTGATTCTTCACCAGCGAAGCTGTCTCAAGCCTGTACATAACGTCGGATCAACCACGCATATACCGCGATATTGATCACCAGTACCAGGGCGCCAAAGCCCAATTGAATCTGTGGAGTCAGCCCCGCGGGGTAAATCAGGGGCAGGATGTAGTGCTCAATAAATCCGCCGCTGTAGCCGTCCTGCCCGGCAAGGTGACGAAACAGGTTCTCCCAGCGGGTCAGTGGGCAGGGCAGGTGAAACACTTCCACCGCCACGCCCCATGCCGCGGCGGGTAGGTGCAGCCAGATCGCCGGGCGCCATTTCAGCGCAAGCAACCCGCCGAACAGGACAAAGAGGATGAAGCTCAAGTGAAATAGCACAAGGCTGTCGGCAGCTAGACGGTAAAGCATTGTGGGTACTTTGAAAGGGGAGGTTCACAGTCTAAAGGGTTGCTTGCTGACAAGTGTGACCGCTATTGTGCTGAATCCTTTTAGTCCTTCCCCCCAAGGATCTGTTGTGATGAATGCACCACGTACTGCTGTCCCGATCAAGGCTGTGATTTTCGATATGGACGGGTTGTTGCTGGATACTGAAGGCATCTACACCGAAGTCACGCAGATCATCGCTGAACGCTATGGCCGCACCTACGATTGGGGCATCAAGCAGCACATCATCGGGCGCGGTGCCCAGGACCTGGCTGACTATGTGGTGAAGGCGCTGGATCTGCCGATTACGCCCGCCGAATTCCTGGCGATCCGCGAACCGCTGATGAGCGAGCGCTTCCCCAAGGCCTTGGGCATGCCCGGCGCCGAAGCCTTGGTGCGGCACTTGAAGGCGCACAATATCCCGATTGCCGTGGGCACCAGTTCGTCGCGCAATTCGTTTGGTCACAAGACCACCTTGCACCGCGAATGGTTTGGCCTGTTCGACACCATCGTCACCGCTGACGACCCGGAAGTCGGTGCCGCGAAACCTGCGCCGGACATCTTCCTCACCGCCGCCCGCCGCCTGGGCGTTGCGCCCGAGGATTGCCTGGTGTTCGAAGACTCGCCGTTTGGCGTCACTGCCGCCAAGGCGGCGCACATGACCGCCATCGCCGTGCCGGATGAAGCCATGGCCGACAGCAAGTACCACCATGCCGACCAGATCATCCGCAAGCTCGCGGACTTTGATTTGGCGGCCTATGGCCTGCCACCTCTTTCCTGACTAATCGTGGTTAAAAATGTGGGACGGGGCTTGCCCCTCCCACATTTAGTTTTGCAGTGTTGCAAAAAACTTAGGCGCTGAAGCCACCATCGATAGTCAGGCTTGCACCGGTGATATACCCGGCCTCAGGCCCTGCGAGGTAAGCCACAAAGCTGGCGATCTCTTCCACGTGCCCATACCGACCCACCGCCATCAAGCCGATCAAGCTCTCGGCAAAATCGCTGTTCGCCGGGTTCATATCGGTATCCACCGGCCCAGGCTGCACGTTGTTGATCGTGATACCACGAGGTCCCAGATCCCGCGCCAGGCCTTTGGTCAACCCCACCAGCGCCGCCTTGCTCATCGCATACGGGCCACCACCGCCAAACGGCATGCGCTCGGCATTGGTGCTGCCAATGTTGATCACTCGACCCCCTTCACCCATATGCTTGGCCGCTTCCTGGGTCGCGATAAACACACTGCGTACGTTGATCGCCAGAGTCTGGTCAAAATCTTCCAGCTTGAAGTCTTCCAGCGGCGCGATGGCCAGCACACCGGCATTGTTCACCAGAATATCCAGGCGGCCGAAGGCTTTGACCGTGGCGTTGACTGCGTTGCGGATCGCACCGGCATCGGCGCTGTCGGCGTGGATCGCCAAGGCTTTGCCGCCTTCGCTGATTACGCTGTTCTGCAATTCTTCAGCCTTGGCGGCCGAGCTGACGTAGGTAAAGGCAACCGCTGCACCCTGCGCCGCGAGGCGCTTGACGATGGCGGCGCCGATGCCGCGAGAACCGCCTTGAATCAAGGCGACTTTGCCGCTGAGGTCTTGTGTGGTCATGTCGATCTCCTAGCTGTTCAAGGCGGGATGCCTTGTTGTTGGAACCGAGTATCGACCTCGCCGGCCCCTCCCGGTAGACCGTGATTGCTATAGTCTGTGTAAACCAAAAGTTTAGAGTGGGTCGATATGGAAAGCTTTGGCAGTATCGAATGCTTCGTACGCAGCGCCGAAGGTGGCAGTTTCGCTGAAGCGGCGCGGCACTTGAGCCTGACCCCGGCAGCCGTGGGAAAAAGTGTCGCCAAGCTGGAGGCGCGCCTGGGCGTACGCTTATTCCAGCGCAGTACGCGACGCCTGACCCTGACCGAAGCCGGCAAACTGTTTCTTGAAGAGGTCAGCGGCAGCCTCACCACCATCCAGAACGCCGTGGCCAACCTGGCGAGTGCTGAAGGGCGGCCGGTAGGGACGCTGAAGGTCAGTATGGGCACCGTGTTTGGCAATCGCTATGTGGTACCGCTGCTGGGGGCTTTCATGCAGCGCTTTCCAGGCATCAGCCCGGATTGGCATTTTGATAACCGCCAGGTGGACCTGATCGGCCAAGGTTTCGATGCGGCCGTCGGCGGTGGTTTCGAGCTGCCCCAGGGGGTAGTGGCGCGTAAACTCACACCGGCGCATCGGATATTGGTGGCTGCGCCGGATTACCTGGCGCAACGCGCGCCGGTATTAACCCCAGAAGACTTGGCGCACTGCACAGGCATTCTCATCCGCTCACCGCAAACCGGGCGCGTACGCTCCTGGCAATTGACCAGCACCGAGCGTGAACACCGCCCTCTGGTGCTCAAGGCGGGCATGACCATGAGCGACTCCGAAGCCGCCTGCTGTGCCAGCGCCCAAGGCCTGGGCATCGCCTTGGTGAGCATGCCCATGGCTGTACCGTTTCTGGATAGCGGCGCGGTGGTACGTGTGCTGCCCGACTGGTACGTCGACGACGGCAACATCTCCATCTATTACGCCGAACACAAACTGCAGCCCGGCAAGACCCGTGCGTTTGTGGAGTTCATCATTGAGCAGTTTGCCGAACGGCAGCTGAGCCAGCGTTTTAACGCGGCCAACCGATGATTTTTTTCGGCCTAGGCGTCGCATAAGTCCTGATCTTCGACGTCGACAACCCCAGCCGCACCAGTGATTCGGCGATAGTCACTGCGGCGGTCACGCCGTCCACCACTGGCACCCCCGTGCGCTGGCGGATCTGTTCGTCCAGTCCGGCCATGCCGCCGCAGCCCAGGCAGATCACTTCAGCCTTGTCTTCGCTGATGGCCAGTTCCGCCTGGCGCACGATGGCCTCCATCGCTGCCAGTGGGGCCTCTTCCAACTCCAGCACCGCCATGCCACTGGCCCGCACCGAGGCGCAACGCTGGTACAAACCGGCCAGTTTCAAGCGGTCTTCAATCAGCGGCACGGTACGGTCCAGCGTGGTCACCACCGAGTAGGCATGTCCCAGAAACATCGCGGTGCTGGCGGCCGCCTCGGTGATGTCCACCACTGGCACGTTGAGCAGTTCCTGCAAGCCTTCGCGGCCATGCTCGCCATAACCGGCCTGGATCACTGCGTCGAACGGCTGGTCGTACGCCATCACCCGGTCCATCACCGCGATGGCCGCCAAGTAGCTTTCAAAGTTGCCCTCCACCGATTCCGCGCCGAAGTAGGGCGTGAGTCCCACAATCTCAGTGCCCGGCGTGGCCACAGCCCGTGCCTGTTGGGCGATGGTCTCAGTGATGGATTCGGTGGTGTTGACGTTGACTACGAGGATACGCATGGAGTGTCCTTGATTAATGACTGACGTTATCGACTGCAATGCTTTCGCCGCTGACATCGGCATAGAACGGCTGACGCTTGGCGATCAGCAGGTACAGCAACCCTGCAATACCGGCGCCAAACATCCAGGAAAACGGCGAGACGCTGGCGAAACCGGGCAGCAGCGCCAGGAGAATGGCAATCACGGCTGCGGGAATGAAGGCCGCTACCGCGCGTAAATTGATTCCACGGCTGTAGTAATAAATGCCGTTCGGGTCTTCGCTATACAGCTGCAATACGTCCACCCGGCTTTTACGGATCAGCCAGTAATCGACCATGATCACCCCGTACAGCGGCCCCAGCAGAGCGCCCAGGCCGGAAAGGAAATACACGATCACCAACGGGCTGTTGTAAAGATTCCACGGCAGGATCAGCACCGCGACGGTGGCGCTGATCAACCCGGCGCGGCGGAAGTTCAGGTACTTGGGCGCCAGGTTGCTCAACACAAAGGCCGGTGCGACGAAGTTGGCCATGATGTTCACCGCGACGGTGACGATCAGGAAGGCCAGGCAGCCAAGCACCAGGAAAAAGGTGCTCGGAATCGCCGCGATGATTTCGGTGGGGCTTTCGATCACGCGGCCATTGAGCTGGAACTGACCACCGCACAGCAGCACAGTGATCGCGGCAAACACCAGGATATTCACCGGCAGGCCCCAGAAATTGCCGACCAGGATGGTCTTGCGGCACGGCGAAGAGCGGGCGAAGTCGCAGAAATTGAGGATCAGCGTGCCGTAGATCGCCAGCCACAGCGCGCCGCCGGCAAAGATATTGCGCCACATCTCGCCGCCGCGCAGCGGTTCGCGGATCGACCAGGCGATGTTACCGCCGGTCTGGAAATACATCCAACCGGCCAACGACGCTACCGTCAGCAGAATCACCGGCCCGGCGAAGCCTTCGTAGCGGCGCACCATCTCCATGCCATAAGCCAGGATCACCAGCTGCACCAGCCAGATCGCCACAAAACACGCCCAGCCGAGGGACGACAGGCCGAGGATCGAGTCGTGATCGTAGTCGGCAAACCCCGGATGAATTGCCGTCAGCAGCACGCGGAAAACCACCGACGCCAGGTAGGTCTGGATACCAAACCAGGCAATCGCAATCACCGCGCGGATCAACGCCGGAATCTGCGCGCCATGAATGCCGAAGCTGATGCGGCTGATCACCGGAAAGGGCACGCCGGTCTTCTGCCCCATGTATCCCGACAGGTTCATGAAGAAGTACACCAGCGCCGCGCCGATACCGAGTGACAACAGAATCTGCCAGCCACCCAAGCCCAAGGCATACAAGCCAATGGCGAAGGAATAGTTGGCGATGTTGTGCACGTCATTGGTCCACAGCGCAAAGATGCTGTAGCGCCCCCAGCGCCGGCCTTCGACTTTGGTGGGTGCCAAGTCTTTGTTGTGCAGGCGTGGGCTGAGCACCAGCGGGCCTGGCTCGATGGCTTCGGGCTTCAGGGAGGAGGGCAGATCCAGTGCGATGTTGTTCGAGAGGCTTGTACGCATTCCGGCAGGCTCCAGCGCATCGGCAGCCAAGCCGCAGATGGCAAAGTGTATGTAGGTTTTGTATTTATTGTATACAAAGCGCATTTCACCTTAAGCCACTTGCGTGCCAGCTTGTGATCTATGAAAACTGTGGGTAATTTCGTTTTTATAGGCGAAGGAAATAACTAGCTGAATTCAAAGCGATATAAATTGACCGTTTGAACAGCTATTTATTTTGTTGGGTGAAGTGTGTGCAAAACAGCGAGGGTGTTGAGGCGGGGAAGAATGTAACTTTTCGGTGCGTAATTTTATAAGTGCACACAAGAATGGCACTAATGGTGACATTCTTGTGTACAGATCGAGGGTCATGCCTTACTGATGATATTCCCCGCATGCAGCCCGCATTCCTTCTGCGTGGCTTCCTCCCACCACCAGCGGCCTTCGCGCTCATGCTGGTTCGGCAACACCGGTCGGGTGCAGGGCTCGCAGCCAATGCTGATGAAGCCGCGCTCATGCAAGCTGTTATACGGCAGCTCCAGCATGCGGATGTAACCCCAGACTTCCTCACTGGTCATCTGCGCCAGCGGGTTGAACTTGTACAGGGTGCGTTCCGGGGTGGAGAAGGCTGTGTCGATTTCCAACGCCGCCACCTGGCTGCGGGTACCGGGGCTCTGGTCGCGACGCTGGCCGGTGGCCCAGGCATTAACGCCCGCGAGTTTACGGCGCAGCGGCTCGATCTTGCGCACGCCGCAGCATTCGCCATGGCCGTCCTTATAGAAGCTGAACAGGCCCTTCTCTTTGACGAAAGGTTCCAGCTTGCTCTGGTCCGGCGAGATCAGCTCGATGTCGATTTTGTAGAACTCGCGCACCTGCTCGATAAACCGATAGGTCTCCGGGTGCAGGCGGCCGGTGTCGAGGCTGAATACCCTGACGTTCTTGTTCAGCTTCCAGGCCATGTCCACCAGTACCACGTCCTCGGCACCGCTGAAGGAAATCCACAGGTCATCACCGAACTGGCTGAACGCCAGCTTGAGAATATCCTGGGCGGATTTGTTGGCGTAAGTCGCGGCGAGTTCAGCGACGTCGAAGGCTTGGTTCATCAGGACGGTTCCTACAGGTCAGTGGCGCTGAGCGCTCTATAGGGGAGCGATGGTATCAAAATCCGCTCTGCGTTGCGGCGGTCAGCTTGAATCGCTAGAGTTCGGCAGTCCTTTTGCTCGCTCAACCAACAACATACAAATGGGAGTGTCTTGTGGAAATTGCCTGTCTCGACCTGGAAGGGGTGCTGGTTCCGGAAATCTGGATCGCCTTCGCCGAAAAAACCGGTATTGAATCCCTGCGGGCCACCACCCGGGACATTCCCGACTACGACGTACTGATGAAGCAACGCCTGCGTATCCTCGATGAGCACGGGCTCAAGCTCGCCGACATCCAGGCAGTGATCGCCACCCTCAAGCCGCTGGACGGCGCTGTCGAGTTCGTCAACTGGCTGCGCGAGCGCTTCCAGGTTGTGATCCTGTCCGACACTTTCTATGAATTCTCCCAGCCGCTGATGCGCCAACTGGGTTTCCCGACCCTGCTGTGCCACCGCCTGATCACCGATGAAACCGATCGTGTGGTGAGTTACCAGCTGCGCCAGAAAGATCCGAAGCGCCAGTCGGTATTGGCATTCAAGACCCTCTACTACCGCGTGATCGCCGCCGGCGATTCCTACAACGACACCACCATGCTGGGCGAAGCCGACCGTGGGATTCTGTTCCATGCGCCGGAAAATGTGATCCGTGAATTCCCGCAGTTTCCGGCGGTGCATACCTTTGAGGATTTGAAGAAAGAGTTCATCAAGGCCTCGAATCGGCAGCTGAGCCTATAGCCCCATCGCAGGCAGGCCAGCTCCTACATTTGAATGGGTTCACACGTCAAAATACTGTGGGAGCCGGCTTGCCCGCGATGAGTCCCTTACTGACGCCGAAGATCTCAGATGCCAGCCAGCAACCGCTCATAAGGAATACTCAAGCCTTCGTGCAAGCGCTTGATCATCGACAAGCTCAACTTGCGCTTGTGATTGAGCACTTCGGACACTCGCCCGCTCGTCCCGATGAAGGGCTCAAGATCACGGGCGGTCATGCCCAGTTGCTCCATGCGAAATTTAATCGCTTCCACAGGGTCCGAGGGCGGCATCGGAAAATGCTCTGCCTCGTACTTTTCAATAAGGACAGCAAGAATTTCCAGCTCGTCCCCCTCAGGTGAGCCAATTTCCGCTCCCCATAGCTGCTCTACACGCGCAAGTGCCGCGGTAAGGTCTTCTTGGGAATGTATAGGTTTGATGTTCATCACACGGTCTCCGCGTTGATCTGGTCGTACTGCGCGTGAGTTCCTACGAAACGTATGAACCCAAGCTGGCGCTGATAATCGATCGCCATGATGATCCGGTACTTGTTACCGCCCACGTTGAAGGCAACCCTGCCACTTTTAAGGATGCTTGCCGTTCTTAGCTCTGCTTTGAGCGCTTGCGGCGTTGGGTAAGTCGCTCTTTCCATATGGCGGTACAGCTCGATCAGGGGTGTCCTGGCGTCGGAATAGGCTGGATGGCTTTCCCAGAATATTCGTAGGGTTGAGAGAGCGATCATGCGCATCGCGCTGACCTCCCAATTTGGGAGAATATAGGTGCGGTTGGATGGAAATGCAATCCTGGAAACAATTTCTGACGAGTAAGCAGTCGGTTCATGTGATCCCTCACAGACGGCTAATGGATGGTCCGAGCCGGACGCTATCGTCCGGCTCGAATACAGTCCATAAACGTTCTGATTCAGGTTTTTTCCTGTCGGCCGGCGCTGTCGACGAGAGCCAGGAGAGGCTTGGCTGCTACAGGTTTTCCAGCGTGTGTAACAACACCCGCACCTTGGTCAGCGACTCCTGATACTCCGCTTCCCACTGCGAATCCGCCACGATCCCACCGCCGCCCCAGCAGCACACCTGGCCATCCTTCACCAGCAGGCTGCGGATGGCGATCGAGCTGTCCATCTCACCGCGCACATCCAGGTACACCAGCGAGCCGCAGTACAGCCCGCGTCGGGTCGGTTCCAGTTCGTCGATGATCTGCATGGCGCGGATCTTCGGCGCGCCGGTGATGGAGCCACCAGGGAAGCTGCCGGCGATCAAGTCGAGGGCGTCTTTGTCGTCGGCCAACTCACCCGTCACGCTGCTCACCAAGTGGTGCACGTTGGGGTAGCTTTCCAGGCTGAACAGCTCAGGCACGCTCACCGAACCGGTGCGGCAAGTGCGGCCGAGGTCGTTGCGCAGCAGGTCGACGATCATCAGGTTTTCGGCGCGGTCCTTGGGGCTGCCCAACAGTTCGGCGGCGTTGGCGGCGTCTTCTTCAGGTGTCAGACCGCGGGGGCGGGTGCCTTTGATCGGGCGGGTTTCGACGCGGCGCTCGCTGATATGCACGAAGCGCTCGGGCGACAGGCTCAGCACGGCGCTGTTGTCCGGCAGGCTCTGGAATCCGGAAAATGGCGTCGGGCAGGCTTCGCGCAGGGCGCAGTAAGCGACCCAGGGATCGCCAGCGCATGACGCTCGGAAGCGTTGGGCGAAGTTGACTTGATAACAGTCGCCGGCCTGGATGTAGTCCTGGATACGCATGATTGCTTGGCGGTAACTCTCGGCGGTGAGGTCCGGCGCCATCGGGCCGTCAAGCTTGAATGACGCCGGGTTATCGGCCACCGGCTGGCCGAACAGGGTGATCAAGCGTTGTTGCTCGCTTTCGGCCAGTGCCGGATGAAACACAAGCTGGCTGGTCTGGGTCTGGTGATCACTGATCAACGCCCAGGCATACAACCCGAAACGCGCATCCGGCAGGTGCAGATCATCTGCAGCAAGGTGCGGCATTTGTTCAAGGTGCCGACCAAAGTCATAGCTCAGGTAGCCGATCAACCCGCCGGCAAATGGCAACTCAAAACCGGCCGGTAGATCTGCTTCGCCCAGTTGCGTGAGGTTTTCCCGCAAACGTTGCAGGAAATCACTCCCGCTTTCGTCGGGCGATACCGTCAACGTCGCTTGCGGCCAGGCGCTCAGCAGGTCATAACGGCCGCGTTCGGCTGCCGGTCGCCCGCTGTCCAGCAGCACCGCGCCAGGCGCATGGCGAATCGCTGCAAAATACGCAGCGGGGTTGGCCAGGTAAGGCAGTGGGTATACAGAACAGGTCGACATGAGGGGCCTTGGCGGCAGCGGCAAGCGTCAAGCTTTGAGCTGCAAGTTAAAACACGGTTGCGCATTCTTGCAGCTTAAAGCTTGCAACTTGAAGCTGTTTTCTACCCTTCTACAGGCGGAATGTGCCCAAACATTTCCTGCACGAACTTCACCCGCTCTTCCGGCGTTTCCGTCACGCCAGCGGCTTTCAGCTCTTGCAGGCGCGCCTCTACTGCATGAGTGCGCAGCGTCAAACCGCAATCATTGGCAATCTGGATATTCAGCCCCGGCCGCGCATTCAGCTCTAGGATCAGCGGGCCTTTCTCCTGATCCAGCACCATGTCCACGCCGATATATCCCAGCCCGCAAAGCTCATAGCAACCGGCCGCAAGCTTCATGAACCCGTCCCAGTTGGGCAGTTGCACGCCATCCACCGCGTTGGTGGTGTCGGGGTGTTTGGTGATGATGTTGTTCAGCCAGGTGCCGCGCAGGGTCAGCCCAGTGGCCAGGTCCACACCCACGCCGATGGCGCCCTGGTGCAGGTTGGCCTTGCCGCCCGACTGCCGGGTCGGTAAGCGCAGCATGGCCATCACCGGGTAGCCCATCAGCACGATGATGCGGATGTCCGGCACGCCTTCATAGCTGATGCTCTTGAAGATCTGGTCAGGCACCACGCGGTATTCGATCAGCGCGCGATCACGGTGGCCGCCGAGGGAATACAAGCCGGTGAGGATGCTGGAGATCTGATGTTCGATCTCTTCGTGGCTGATGATCTTGCCGGACACCGTGCGATAGCGCCCTTCGAAACGGTCCGCCACCACCAGGATGCCGTCGCCGCCAGCGCCCTGGGCGGGCTTGATCACGAAATCGCTGCGTCCGCCGATGATGTCGTCGAGCTTGTCGATTTCCTTCTCGGTGGAAATCACCCCGTACATTTCCGGCACATGAATGCCGGCGGCCAGGGCGCGCTCCTTGGTGATGATCTTGTCATCCACGATGGGGTACAGGCTGCGCTTGTTGTACTTGAGCACGTAGTCGGCATTGCGCCGGTTGATGCCCATGATCCCTCGCGCTTCCAGGGCTTTCCAGGTCTTCCAGAAGCCGAACATTACTGATCAGCCTTCAGGAAGGCTTTGAAACGCACCAGCTCGGTCAGACGGTAGCCGCGATAACGCCCCATGGCTAGCATGAAACCCACCAGAATCAGCAGGACCGCCGGAAAGGTAAACACGAAGTACACCAGCTCCGGCACGCTCATGATCAGGTGCGCCAGGGACGCGGCGAACAGCGTACCAATCGCCACTTTCAGCGCATGGTTGGCGCCGCGTTCTTCCCAGGTGATCGACAGGCGTTCGATGGTCATGGTCAAAATTACCATCGGGAACAGCGCCACCGACAACCCGCGCTCCAGCCCCAGCTTATGGCTGAACAGGCTGATAGCCGCGATCAGTACCACCACGAACGTCAGCACCACCGATAGCCTCGGCAGCATCTGCAATTTCAAGTGTTCCAGGTACGACCTGAGGGACAGCCCCAGCGCCGTGATAACCGTAAACAGCACAATGCCGAAGCCCAACTGCGTCTCGCGAAACGCCAGGGCGATCAGCACCGGGGTGAAGGTGCCCAGGGTCTGCAGGCCGATCAGGTTACGCAGGATCAAAATCACCAGCACGCCGATCGGGATCATCACCATGATCATGAAGGTCTGCTGGGTTTGCAGCGGCAGGCCGTACAGCGAGTATTCGAGGAAGTTGGCGTCGGTGTTCTCATCAGTCAGCTTGGCCAGGCGAATCGCGTTCATCTCGCTGTTGTTGAGGCTGAAAGTCACCATGGCCTTCTTGCCGCCATCGACGGTGATCAGGTTTTCATCACCGGTCCACCACAGCAGGCGGTCGGTGGGCAGGCCTTGTTCACCGGTTTCCGGGTTGAAGTACAACCAGTCGTTGCCATTGAAGCTGCGCAGCCACAGTTCCGGGGTTTGCGGCTGGTCGGCCACCAGGCGAATGGTATGGACCTTTTCCACCGGGACATGGGCGATGGACAGCAGCAACTCGACGATCTTGGCCTTGTGCGGGATGGAAGGGTCGCCCGCCAACAGCAGCTTCACATTGTCGTCATTGAGGTTGTTGGTACGCTTAATGGCTTCACTGATAAACGTCTCGACGTCGGCCGAGTGCTGGCGGATCGGCGCCAGCAAAGCTTCGGCGGCGATCTTTTCCGGGCCTTCCACGGCAATGCTGTCGCGGAAGGTCGGACCCTTGATCTTGATCTTTTCGCCGCTGTACCGCTTGGTCAGGACCAGGCGGTAATACAAGGTCTGGTTGCCCTTGGCGCGGCGTGCCGACCAGGTCACCTTGCGGTTGCCATCGGTGCGGTTGACGCTTACGCCGTAATTGTTCGAGATGAAACTCTCGTTGAGGCTGACGAAGTCGCGGCTCAGAGGCGGCACGAACATCTGGATTTTTACCGGGTCTTTCGGGTTGGCGACGAACTCGACCTTGGCGTCGATGTTCCACAAGTCGTCGGTGGCGTCCTCGGTGACGGGGATCCCCAACACGAAGATCTGATAGGCGGTGACCGAAATACCCAGCACCACCAGGATGGTGATCAGGATTTTCAGGTGCAGGGTGAGAGAGCGCATTCGGTTTACTCGGCGGTATGAGCGTCGGCGGCGCAGGCGGGTTTGCCTGCTGCGTATTTAAGACTGGGGTCGACCAGCGCATCAAAGCGTTTCAGCGCTTCGGAGCCGATCAACAGCGGATATTGGAATGCGCTGCGGTCAGTCAAGTTCACTTCGATGCTGCGTAAAGCAGTGCCCATGCAGATATCCAGGGCAATCACCGGACGGGCGGTGTAGTTCTTGTCCTCATCGGGGTCGTAGTCACCGGCACGGCGCTTGATCTTGCTGACGCGGGCCAGGGGGCGTTCGATGGGGTGGGAATGCGCGGTGTCGATGGCCAAGTAGAAGCGCACCCAGGATTCGCCGTTGCGCTTGAAGCGCTTGATATCACGGGCACTGAGGGAAGCGGTCTTGGCACCGGTGTCCAGTTTGGCGGCGACTTCCAGGTCGATACCGGCCAGCTGGGCGTATTCGTTGAGGCCATACACGGTCTTCTCGGCGGCGACGCCAAGGCTCGGTGCGGTCAACAGGCAAATCAATGGAAGGAAGGGCTTGAGTCTCATAAATCCCGAGGCGGTGCAGTGCGATGTTCAATTCAAGGCGACTGGCATTACTGCGCAAGCTCCCTCGTGCGCCGTTTCATCTCGCGATGTCAGGCAAAAGTGGCGTGCATTCTAACATGATGCTTTTTTGGCGCCAGCGCTGGCAGGCGGCCATGCCCCGCTAGAGTGCAATAGCAGTTATTAGACGATTGTCGACAATGTGGATTTATTCTTTGACTATCCAGGGCTGATTGGCTAGTTTTTGCGACATTGCTTTTAAAGGTGTCGACAATATGTTGGATCAGCTGGAATCCCCAGTGGTGGCGCAAGACGATTCCCAGACCATGTCCGAGAACGTCTTCCGGCGTATCCAGGCCGCCATCGTCAAAGGCGAGATCGCCCCCGGCAGCAAGATCTCAGAGCCGGAACTGGCACGCACCTACGGCATCAGCCGCGGCCCGTTGCGCGAAGCGATCCATCGTCTGGAAGGCCAGCGCCTGCTGGTTCGCGTACCTCATGTCGGCGCTCGGGTGGTTTCATTGAGCCACGCCGAGTTGGTTGAACTCTATGAAATCCGTGAATCCCTCGAAGGCATGGCCTGTCGCTTGGCTGCCGAGCGCATGACCGACGCGGAAATCGAAGAACTGCGCCAGGTGCTGCACACGCATGAGCGCGACGAAGCCTTCCAGGCCGGCCTCGGTTATTACCAGCAAGAGGGCGACTTCGATTTTCATTACCGGATAATTCAAGGCGCCGGTAACCGCACCCTGACCCAGATGCTCTGCGGCGAGCTGTACCAATTGGTGCGCATGTACCGCATCCAGTTCTCCGCCACCCCCAATCGTCCACGCCAGGCCTTTGCCGAACACCACCGTATCCTTGACGCGATTGCCGATCGCGACGGTGAACTGGCCGAACTGTTGATGCGCCGTCATATCGGCGCGTCCAAACGCAACATTGCCCGTCACTTCCCGGACGGCACTGCCCAATCACGAGGTGAATGATGAGTTCCAATAATAAGACGACTCCAGGCCAGCGTTTCCGTGACGCGGTCGCCAGCGAGCACCCTTTGCAAGTGGTCGGTGCGATCAATGCCAACCACGCGCTGCTGGCCAAGCGCGCCGGTTTCAAGGCGATCTACCTGTCGGGAGGCGGTGTGGCCGCCGGCTCCCTCGGCGTCCCGGACCTGGGCATCACCGGCCTGGACGACGTACTGACCGACGTGCGCCGCATCACCGACGTCTGCGACCTGCCGCTGCTGGTGGACGTCGACACCGGGTTCGGCTCCTCGGCGTTCAACGTGGCGCGCACTGTAAAGTCGATGATCAAGTTCGGCGCCGCTGCTATCCACATCGAAGACCAGGTGGGCGCCAAGCGCTGCGGTCATCGCCCGAACAAGGAAATCGTGTCCCAGCAGGAAATGGTCGACCGTATCAAGGCTGCCGTGGATGCGCGCACCGATGACAGCTTCGTGATCATGGCGCGCACCGATGCCCTGGCCGTTGAAGGTTTGGAGTCTGCCCTGGAACGTGCCGCCGCCTGCATCGAAGCTGGCGCCGACATGGTGTTCCCGGAAGCCATCACCGAACTTGAGATGTACAAGCTGTTCGCCTCCCGTGTGAAGGCGCCGATCCTGGCTAATATCACCGAGTTTGGCGCTACCCCGCTGTACACCACCGAACAGTTGAAATCTGCCGATGTTTCCATCGTGCTGTACCCGCTCTCGGCCTTCCGCGCCATGAACAAGGCCGCCGAAAACGTCTACACCGCGATCCGTCGCGACGGTACCCAACAGAACGTGATCGACACCATGCAGACCCGCATGGAGCTTTACGATCGCATCGACTACCACACCTTCGAGCAGAAGCTCGACGCGCTGTTCGCAGCCAAGAAGTAACGAACGGCCTCCCTAATAAATTCAAGATTGGAGAAAGAACATGGCTGAAGCAAAAGTACTGAGTGGCGCCGGCCTACGTGGCCAGGTGGCCGGGCAGACCGCACTGTCCACCGTCGGCCAGGCCGGCGCCGGCCTGACCTATCGCGGCTACGACGTGCGCGAACTGGCCGCCGATGCGCAGTTTGAAGAAGTGGCCTATCTGCTGCTGTACGGCGAACTGCCGACCAAGGCCGAACTGTCCGCCTACAGCGACAGGCTGAGCAAGCTGCGCGACCTGCCGCAAGCGTTGAAGGAAGTGCTGGAACGCATCCCCGCCGACGCCCACCCGATGGACGTGATGCGCACCGGTTGCTCGTTCCTGGGCAATATCGAGCCCGAGAAAGATTTCAGCGCGCAGCATGACGTCACCGACCGCCTGCTCGCCGCCTTCCCGGCGATCATGTGCTACTGGTACCGCTTCAGCCACGACGGCAAGCGCATCGATTGCGTGACCGACGAGCCTTCCATTGGTGGTCACTTCCTGCACTTGTTGCACGGCAAGAAGCCGAGCGAGCTGCACGTCAAGGTGATGAACGTGTCGTTGATCCTTTACGCCGAGCACGAATTCAACGCCTCGACCTTCACCGCCCGTGTGTGTGCGTCGACCCTGTCCGACCTGTATTCCTGCATCACCGCCGCCATCGGCTCTCTGCGTGGCCCGTTGCATGGTGGTGCCAACGAGGCGGCGATGGAAATGATCGAGCGTTTCGGTTCGGCTGAAGAAGCGGTCGAAGGCACCCTCGGCATGCTGGCGCGCAAGGACAAGATCATGGGCTTTGGCCACGCGATCTACAAAGACAGCGACCCACGCAATGAAGTGATCAAGGGCTGGTCGAAAAAGCTCGCTGACGAAGTGGGTGACAAGGTGCTGTTTCCGGTTTCCGAAGCCATCGACAAAACCATGTGGGAACAGAAGAAGCTGTTCCCCAACGCCGACTTCTACCATGCCTCGGCGTACCACTTCATGGGCATCCCGACCAAGCTGTTCACCCCGATCTTCGTGTGCTCGCGCCTGACGGGCTGGGCCGCGCATGTGTTCGAGCAGCGCGCCAACAACCGCATCATTCGTCCAAGCGCCGAATACACCGGCGTAGAGCAGCGCAAGTTCGTGCCAATCGAACGTCGCTGAGTGGAGAAACCGCTGATCCCGGGGTGAAACCAGGATCCGTTGACTCCTTTTGCAATCACCGTGACCGAGTCCTGACGATGAACACTGAATTCCGCAAACCGCTTCCCGGCAGTCGCCTGGATTACTTCGACGCTCGGGCGGCTGTCGAAGCAATCAGCCCCGGCGCCTACGCCACCTTGCCTTATACCTCCCGCGTCCTCGCCGAAAACCTGGTGCGTCGTTGCGACCCGGCCACCCTCAATGCGTCCCTGAGCCAACTGATCGAACGCAAGCGTGACCTCGACTTCCCGTGGTTCCCGGCGCGCGTGGTGTGCCATGACATTCTCGGCCAGACGGCGCTCGTCGACCTCGCCGGCCTGCGCGATGCCATCGCCCAGCAAGGCGGCGACCCGGCCCAGGTCAACCCTGTGGTGCCGACCCAGCTGATCGTCGACCACTCCCTGGCCGTCGAAGCCGGTGGTTTCGACCCGGACGCGTTCGAAAAAAACCGCGCCATCGAAGACCGCCGCAACGAAGACCGTTTCCACTTTATCGAGTGGACCAAGAAAGCCTTCAAGAACGTTGATGTGATCCCGCCCGGCAACGGCATCATGCACCAGATCAACCTGGAGAAAATGTCGCCGGTGATCCAGGTGCGTGACGGTGTGGCGTTCCCGGACACCTGTGTCGGCACCGACAGCCACACCCCACACGTGGATGCCTTGGGCGTCATCGCCATCGGCGTCGGCGGCCTGGAAGCGGAAAGCGTAATGCTCGGCCGCGCCTCGTGGATGCGCCTGCCGGAAAGTGTCGGCGTGGAGCTGACCGGCAAGCTGCTGCCGGGTATCACTGCCACCGACATGGTGCTGGCGCTGACCGAGTTCCTGCGTAAGCAAAAAGTCGTCGGCGCCTGGCTGGAGTTCTTCGGCGAGGGTGCTTCGGCGTTGACCCTGGGCGACCGCGCAACCATCTCCAACATGGCCCCGGAATACGGCGCTACGGCGGCGATGTTCTATATCGACCAGCAGACCATCGCCTACCTCAAACTCACCGGCCGTGAAGACGAACAAGTCACACTGGTCGAGCAATATGCTCGCCACACGGGCCTGTGGGCCGATGACCTCAAGGGGGCGCGATACGAGCGTGGCCTCACCTTCGACCTGTCCAGCGTCGTGCGCAACATGGCCGGTCCCAGCAACCCGCATGCCCGCGTTGCCACCAGCGACCTGGCGTCCAAAGGCATCTCTGGCCAGTGGGACGAAGTGCCAGGGCAAATGCCCGACGGCGCGGTGATCATCGCAGCCATCACCAGTTGCACCAACACCAGCAACCCACGCAATGTGATTGCCGCCGGCCTGCTGGCGCGCAATGCCAACAAGCTAGGGCTGACGCGCAAGCCGTGGGTCAAATCGTCCCTGGCGCCCGGCTCGAAAACCGTGGCCATGTACCTGGAAGAAGCGGGCCTGGGCCATGAGCTGGAAAAACTCGGCTTCGGCGTGGTGGCGTTTGCCTGTACCACCTGCAATGGCATGTCCGGCGCGCTCGATCCAGTGATCCAGCAGGAAATCATCGACCGTGACCTGTACGCCACCGCCGTGCTCTCGGGCAACCGCAACTTCGATGGGCGGATTCACCCGTATGCCAAGCAGGCCTTCCTGGCGTCGCCGCCGTTGGTAGTGGCTTATGCGATTGCTGGCACCATCCGTTTCGACATCGAAAAAGACGTGCTCGGCCTCGACGCCAACGGCAAGGAAATCCGCCTGCAGGACATCTGGCCGAGCGACGAAGAGATCGACGCGGTGGTCAAGGCCTCGGTCAAGCCGGAGCAGTTCCGCGCGGTGTATATCCCGATGTTTGCCATCCACGAAGACACCGGCCCGAAAGTCGCGCCGCTGTATGACTGGCGCCCGCAAAGCACCTACATCCGCCGCCCGCCGTACTGGGAAGGCGCGCTGGCCGGTGCCCGTCCGCTCAAGGGCATGCGCCCGCTGGCGGTGCTGCCGGACAACATCACCACCGACCACCTGTCGCCGTCCAACGCGATCATGCTCGACAGCGCCGCCGGCGAATACCTGGCGAAAATGGGCCTGCCGGAAGTCGACTTCAATTCCTATGCGACGCATCGTGGCGACCACTTGACTGCGCAACGCGCGACCTTCGCCAACCCGAAACTGTTCAACGAGATGGTGGTTGAAAACGGCACGGTCAAGCAGGGTTCCCTGGCGCGGATCGAGCCGGAAGGCCAGGTTACGCGAATGTGGGAAGCCATCGAGACCTACATGGAGCGCAAGCAGCCGTTGATCATCATTGCTGGCGCCGACTACGGCCAGGGTTCGTCCCGCGATTGGGCAGCCAAGGGTGTGCGGTTGGCAGGCGTGGAAGCGATTGCCGCCGAAGGTTTCGAGCGTATCCACCGCACCAACCTGGTGGGTATGGGCGTATTGCCGCTGGAGTTTCTGCCTGGCACCGACCGCAACACACTGAAAATCGACGGCAGCGAGACTTACGACGTGGTGGGTGCCCGAACCCCGCGCGCGCAATTGACGCTGGTGATCAACCGCAAGAATGGCGAACGTGTCGAAGTACCGGTGACCTGTCGCCTGGACACCGCCGAAGAAGTGTCGATCTACGAGGCGGGCGGCGTGTTGCAACGTTTTGCCCAGGACTTCCTGGAATCGGCGGCGACGGCCTGAGAGGACACCATGACACACGTAGCGCAAATCAAGATACCCGCCACCTACATGCGCGGCGGCACCAGCAAGGGCGTGTTTTTCAGCCTCGAGGACCTGCCCGAGTCGGCGCAGGTGCCGGGTGCCGCGCGCGATGCCTTGCTGTTGCGGGTGATCGGCAGTCCCGATCCCTACGACAAGCAGATCGACGGCATGGGCGGCGCCACCTCGAGCACCAGCAAGACGGTAATCCTGTGCAAAAGTACCCGCGCCGAGCACGACGTGGACTACCTGTTCGGTCAGGTCTCCATCGACAAGCCGTTCGTGGATTGGAGTGGCAACTGCGGCAACCTGTCGGCGGCGGTCGGTTCCTTCGCCATCAGCGCTGGCCTGGTCGACCCGGCCCGCGTCCCCCAGAACGGCGTGGCCGTGGTGCGGGTGTGGCAGGCCAATATCGGCAAGACCATCATCGCCCATGTGCCGATCACCGACGGCGCTGTACAGGAAACCGGTGATTTCGAACTGGACGGTGTGACCTTCCCGGCCGCCGAAGTGCAGTTGGAGTTCATGGACCCGGCGGCGGAAGAAGAGGGCGGCGGTGGTTCGATGTTCCCCACCGGCAACCTGATCGACGACCTGGAAGTGCCTGGCGTCGGCACCTTCAAGGCCACGCTGATCAACGCCGGTATCCCGACCATCTTCATCAACGCCGAAGACCTCGGCTACACCGGCACCGAGCTGCAAGGCGCAATCAACAGCGACCCCAAGGCCCTGGCGATGTTTGAAACCGTACGGGCCTACGGCGCGTTGCGCATGGGCCTGATCAAGCACCTGGACGAAGCCGCCCAGCGCCAGCACACGCCGAAAGTCGCGTTCGTGGCCAAGCCTGCGGACTACGTGGCGTCCAGTGGCAAGGCGATCAAGGCGGATGATGTGGACCTGCTGGTGCGTGCGCTGTCGATGGGCAGATTGCACCACGCGATGATGGGCACGGCGGCGGTGGCGATTGGTACGGCTGCGGCGATTTCCGGAACCTTGGTCAACCTGGCGGCCGGTGGTGTGGAGCGCAACGCGGTGCGGTTCGGGCATCCGTCCGGCACGTTGCGCGTCGGCGCAGAGGCCACACAGATGAACGGCGAGTGGGTGGTGAAGAAAGCCATCATGAGCCGCAGCGCCAGGGTGCTGATGGAAGGCTTCGTACGCGTCCCCGGTGACGCGTTTTAACCCCCAAAAACGGGCAATCAGACCCGCCATGACACTTCAACCCTGACCTGAGGATGGAACAACCCCTAACCTTTTGGAGTACTGCCATGAGCACCAACGTCGACCAGAACAACCGCCCCGACTACGACCAGGTCCTGCAGGACATCGCCGACTATGTCCTCACTTACCGGATCCATTCCCAGGACGCACTGGACACCGCCCGCAACTGCCTGATGGACACCTTGGGCTGTGGTCTGTTGGCCCTGCGCTTCCCCGAGTGCACCAAGCACCTGGGGCCGATCGTCGAGGGTACGGTGGTGCCGTTTGGCGCTCGGGTGCCGGGCACTTCCTTCCGGCTCGACCCGGTGAAGGCGGCCTGGGACATCGGTTGCATCGTGCGCTGGCTCGATTACAACGACACCTGGCTCGCTGCCGAATGGGGGCACCCCTCGGACAACCTCGGCGGCATCCTCGCCGTGGCGGATCACCTGTCGCAAAAACGCGTGGCCAATGGTGACGCGCCGCTGACCATGCGCGCGGTGCTGGAGGCGATGATCATGGCCCACGAAATCCAGGGTGTGATGGCCTTGGAAAACTCCTTCAATCGCGTCGGCCTTGACCATGTGTTGCTGGTGAAAGTCGCCTCCACGGCGGTCACCGCCAAGCTGATGGGCGCCAACCGTGAGCAGTTGCTGGCGGCCTTGTCCCATGCGTTTGTCGATGGGCAGGCATTGCGCACCTACCGGCATGCGCCGAATGCCGGTTCGCGCAAATCATGGGCGGCGGGGGATGCGTCGAGTCGAGGCGTGCGTCTGGCGGATATCGCCTTGCGTGGCGAGATGGGCATTCCTGGCGTACTGAGCGCGCCACAGTGGGGTTTCTACGACGTGCTATTCAGCCACACCAACAAGGACCTGGCGCTCAAGCCGGAGGACAAACGCGCGTTCAGTCTGTCCCAGCCCTACGGCACCTATGTGATGGAGAACGTGTTGTTCAAAATCAGTTTTCCTGCCGAGTTCCACGCACAAACGGCCTGTGAGGCGGCGGTGACCTTGCACCCATTGGTGAAAGATCGTCTGCAGGAAATCGAACGTATCGTGGTCACTACCCATGAGTCGGCGATTCGCATCATCTCCAAGGTCGGCCAACTGGCCAACGCCGCTGATCGCGATCATTGCCTGCAGTACATGACAGCCGTGCCGTTGGTGTTTGGCAAGCTGGTGGCCGAGCAGTACGAGGACGAATTCCACGCCGCCCATCCAATCATCGATCAGTTGCGGGAAAAGATGGCCATCGTCGAAGACCCACGTTACAGCCGCGAATACCTGGAGGCGGACAAGCGCTCCATCGCCAATGCCGTGCAGGTGTTTTTCAAAGATGGCACCAGCACTGAACAGGTGGTAGTTGAATACCCGATAGGTCATCGCCGTCGCCGGGTCGAGGGCATTCCGTTGCTGGAAGACAAGTTCAAGGCCAACCTGGCCACACGGTTTACCGCACAGCGCAGTGCCGAGATTTTTGCGTTGTGCAAGGACCAGGCACGGCTTGAGGCGACGCCGGTGAATCGGTTTGTGGAAGCGTGGGTGATCTGAACGCGCGTTTTGATGGGTGGCATTGACACGCTTTTAGGCTCAGGTTCCTACACGTGGGGAACCATTTTCAGATAGTTGCCAATCAGGTATCAGACGGCCCGCAACGGGCCGTTTTGAATACATCCCATGAACCTGAGAGGCACTGTATGACCAGTGTAAACAATCAACATTACGCTCCTTATCCCACCCACTGTGAGAGGCCCCCTAAGCCGAAGCGCATTTGCTATGAAGTCGGTGCCGAAGTGGGTGCCAATACCAACAGCCAAGGTCATTCAACACCGTCCCACAAGCCGATGAACTCGCAGCAACGTGGCCGGCTTTCAGCCCATAGCCAACTGCAAAACCAGCTTGCCGACTCAACACGGGCATTAGTTACACCTCGGCCATCCCCTCTGGCCAAAGCGCTGGGTGAGTTCAAGCAGGAGGTACAGAACCAGCATGCCCTGCAAACGCTCGCAAAAGAGACGCATGACCTGCTCGCGCCTCGGCCATCCCCTCTGGATAAGGCGCTGGGTGAGTTGAAGCAGGAGGTACAGAACCAGCATGCCCTGCAAACGCTCGCAAAAGAGACGCATGACTTGCTCGCGCCTCGGCCATCCCCTCTGGATGAAGCGCTGGGTGAGTTGAAGCAGGAGGTACAGAACCAGCATGCCCTGCAAACGCTCGCAAAAGAGACGCATGACCTGCTCGCGCCTCGGCCATCCCCTCTATGCAAAGCGCTGGGTGAGTTGAAGCAGGAGGTACAGAACCAGCATGCCCTGCAAACGCTCGCAAAAGAGACGCATGACCTGCTCGCGCCTCCGCCATCCCCTCTGGCCAAAGCACTGGGTGAGTTCAAGCAGGAGGTACAGAACCAGCATGCCCTGCAAACGCTCGCAAAAGAGACGCATGACCTGCTCGCGCCTCGACCATCCCCTCTGGATGAAGCGTTGGGTGAGTTGAAGCAGGAGGTACAGAACCAGCATGCCCTGCAAACGCTCGCAAAAGAGACGCATGACCTGCTCGCGCCTCGGCCATCCCCTCTGGATGAAGCGCTGGGTGAGTTGAAGCAGGAGGTACAGAACCAGCATGCCCTGCAAACGCTCGCAAAAGAGACGCATGACTTGCTCGCGCCTCGGCCATCCCCTCTGGATGAAGCGCTGGGTGAGTTGAAGCAGGAGGTACAGAACCAGCATGCCCTGCAAACGCTCGCAAAAGAGACGCATGACCTGCTCGCGCCTCGGCCATCCCCTTTGGATGAAGCGCTTGGAGAATTTAAGAAGGGGCATTTTTATGCCGTGTAAGGATCACGTACGGCTTGAGGCGACGCCGGTGAATCGGTTTGTGGAGGCGTGGATGATCTGAAAGCAGTGCTTTGACGGCTGACCCCGACACACTTTGCTATTCATACGTCCTACGTCCGTGGAACCCTTTTCAGATATCAGCCAATCAGGTAGCCAGATGGCCTGCGTTTCAGGTCGTCTGGCGAGCAATATTCGTGAATACAGCACCTGAATCTGAGAGGCCCTCCATGACCAGCGTAAGCAATCAACAATACGCGCCCTATCACGCCAACTATGAAATGCGCCCGAAGTCGGTGCCCAATTCAAACGAAACGGCTGAACCCCCCGCATCGCCCAGCACCGAGTCAAATTCTGCGCCCCCCCGCCAGCCGATGAACCCCCAGCAGCGTGGGCAGTTTTCATCACATCGCGGTTTGGTCAACTCGCCAGCATCCACCCCACAACCCAGCCCCGGTCAGCTCGCGCAGCTCTCTCAGGAAAACAATCAACTGCGTGACAAGTTGAACCAGCTGGTTGCTCAGTTCACACCCATAATCATGCAAATGCGACAGCAAGTGGCTGAGCTTACTCAACAACTCAACAAGATCGGAGAACCTGCAAAAGAGAACTCGCCATCAACCCCAGACGTTACCGAGAGATCGAAAAGTGGCGAATCGCCGCAGGCGAGCGCTCCGGTAGAAAATGCCCCCGTATCGGGGCAGGAGGTCCCTCGAAGCCTCAAGCATTTGACTGCCGAAAATAACCAACTGCGCGAAACTGTCGAGCGCTTGCAGACCCAGTTCACCGCGATAGTCAAACAGCTTCAACAACAAATACAGGAATTGAATCAAAAGATCGGCGGGCCAGGTACCCCACCCACTCAGACTGCTCCAGAGAACCCGGACGCGCACACGAGCTCCGACACTTCCTCGGACCCTGCTTCGGCCGGCGCAGACACCGTTACCAGCAACACCCAGCCGTCCACGCAAACGGATGAGCCCCCTTCGTCCGAGTCACGCACAGTTGATGAGCTCATGCACGACAACAAGGAGCTTCGCGCCCGTATAGATCAAATGATTACCGAGTTCACGCAGGTGATCTCACAACTGAAACAGCAAATAGAGGAACTGAGTGCCCGGGTTAAAACCCAGGCAGCGTGACGTCGCCGGTGACAGCCAGGTCAGTATGGGAAAGGCCAAGTCCGCTCATATTGACCGCGACCTGCGTGCCGTTTCACTCGAACCGCAAAATCACCCTGCGGTTATGCTTGCTCTTTTTCTCGATCTTCTCGCAGAACACCCGACCAATTTCTTCAGTGTTGGCCACGTGGGTGCCCCCACACGGCTGGATATCAATGCCGGCGACTTCAATCACCCTTACTGACCCCTGAATTACCGGCGGGGCCACGGCTTGTGTACGGGTGATTTGTAGCAGAGTCGAGTATTCGGAAGCCGGCATCGATAGGGTTTTTACCGGGTGGGCCTGTTCGATCAGCGCATTGAGGTCGCGGGTGATGCTGTCTTTATCGAGGGTCATTTCCGGCAGGTCGAAATCCAGTCGGCCCTTGTCCGCACTGATACTGCATCCGGTGACCGGCGCGTCGATGATCGAGCACAGCAGGTGCAGGCAGGTGTGCATTTTCATGTGCTGGTAGCGGCGGTCCCAATCGAGGCCGGCATCCACCTGTGCGCCTGCAGTCAATTGCGCGGGGCAGTGTTCCACCTGGTGCCAGATGATCGAGCGCAGCACCGGATCGCGCGCAGTGCCGGTCACTTCGACCCGCGTACCGTCCGCGAGGGTGAGGTGGCCGGTGTCGCCTGGTTGCCCGCCACCTGTGGGGTAAAACAGCGTGTGCTCCAGGGCGATGCCGTGTTCGCTGACGGCAATCACCCGGGCGCTGAAGGCATTCTGGTAGGGCGCGCTGTCGAACAGCGCCAGGGTTTCCATGGTGTGCACGGACATGTTCAACCTCCGACGATCAGTGGGCGGGCTTGCAGCAGGGAGCGCACCATGGCGCTCAAGCCAGGGGGAGAGAGCAGGGTGATCTCAAATTCCGGGCCGCAGACTTTCAGGTTCAGTGGCAAGCGCGGCAGCTGATTGCCTGCCTCGACGCGATGCAGGCGAAATTGCAGGTGGTGCCGCTCCTTGACCGTGGGCTCCAGCATTAGCCCCGGCAAGGGATGGAAATCGGCGTCCAGCACGGTCACTTTGTGGCTGGCGTTGATCTCGCCCACCACGTGCAAGCGCTCATCCAGGGCGAAGGCACCGAGGTAGTTGCCGTGGTCCGATTCATCGTTTTTTTGCAGCTGGATCTGGTTCACCACCTTCACCTTGGTGCCGGCGGGAACGTCCTGGGTGATCACGCAGGACGGGCTGATAAACACATTGTCGCCAATCAGCACATAGCCCAGCACGCGGGCGCCGGAGCCGACCTCGACGTTATTGCCCAGCCGCGGGTGACGCTTGCCATCTGGGTTGTTGGCGATGCCACGGGCGCCCAGGGTCACGCCGCAGAGGATGTAGCAGTCGTTGCCGATCTCGCAGGTTTCGCCGATCACCGTGCCGTACCCATGATCCAGCACGAAGCGTCGGCCAATGCGGGCTGCTGGGTGGATCTCGGCACCGGAAAGCACCTTGCCCTGGCTGCTCAGCTTGAGTGCAATGCGCGAAAACACGCCGTTGGTCTGGTCCGGGAAATGCCACACCAGGTGCGCCAGGCGGTAATACAGCACTGCCTTGAACGAGGCGTAGGACTCCAGGATCAGCTCGCCGCGCCCACGTGACGCCGGATCACGGTAGGCGTAGGCAATCAGGTCCTCAGCCACCGCCTGGGCCGCATTCTGGATCAGCGGGGCCAGGTGCGGTTCCAACTGCTTCATCTGGACGGGCGTGAGGGTCTTGATGAGGTGGGTCAGCAACTCATCGTGCAACTGTTGCATGTCGATAAAACCGCCCATGGAGGCACCCCCGCATTCTGGTTGGCTGGAAACCCGTTTATTCGAAACTGGGCAGGTAGCTGTCGGCATTGTCATAGACCATGGTCAGCACCACCGTTTCGGGCGGCAGTTCGGGGGCGAGCTTGGCGATGGCCACCATGTTGGCGGCGGACGACAGGCCCAGGCTGATAGCGTCGGTGCGCATGATGCGTTTCATCATATCGATGCAGTCCTGGCGCGAGACCTTGAGCATGCCGTCGATCACGTCCAGGTTGAGGATGCTGGGGATCAGCCCGATCGACAGACCCTGGATGTGATGCGGCGCGTGTTGGTTTTTCAGCAGGTCGCATTCTTCCGGTTCCACACCCATGACGCGCAGGGCTGGCCAGGCGGCTTTCAGGGTTTCGCCGATGCCGGTGATATGCCCCCCGGTGCCGATGCCGCAGACAAAGTAGTCGGCGCGTTGCTCGCCGAAGTCACGCAGAATTTCCGGTGCGGTGGTGTCGCGATGGGTCTGTGGATTGGCGCCGTTGCGCTGTTGGTTGAGCATCACGTAGCTGGGGTTTTCCAGCTGCAGTTCCATGCACTTTTCGCCATGGGAGTTGTTGCCCAGGCGGCTGTCCGACAGCACCACCTTGGCCCCATATAAACGCAGCAGCTTCTGCTTTTCCGGGCTGTAGTTATCGGGGATCACCAACACCACTTTATAGCCCAGCACATTGCCGGCCATGACCAGGCCGATGCCAGTATTGCCGCCGCTGGGTTCGATGATGGTTTGCCCGGAATCACGGATCAGCACGCCCCGGCGCTCGGCGTCGAGAATCATGCCCAGGGCGATGCGCGCCTTGTGGCTGCCGCCGGGGTTGAGGGATTCAAGCTTGGCGTAGACCTCGATGCCGAGGTCTTCGGAGAACTGCGCCAGGCGCACGATCGGCGTTTGGCCGATCACGTCGAGAATGGAGTTATGCAACATCATTCAGCCCTCGCCTCAATACAACGGCATGTCGGGTTCGACGTCGCGAACCCAATGCTTCATGCCGCCCTGCAGGACTTTGGTGTTGGCAAAGCCGGCAGCCAGCAAGGTACTGGCGGCTTGCTCCGCACGGGTGCCGGCGTAACAAATCAGATAATGGGTGTTATCCCGGCTTAGGCTGTCGAGGTGGCCGTCCAGTTCGGCCAGGGGGATATGTACCACGCCCGGCAATTTACACACTTCCAGTTCGCTGGCATCGCGCACGTCCAACAGCACATCGGCGCTGCTATGGTGTTCGAGTACCTGCTTGAGTACCCGTGGCTTTATGTAGCGCTCTTCGGCCAGCGACGGTTGGCTGGGCACGGCATCCGCGCAGGCGGTCGGTGCGAGAGTTTCGTTGTGACGCGCCTCGGAGCAGCACGGGCAGTCGGCACGGCGCTTGAAGCGGATCTCGCTGAACTTCATCGCCAGCGCATCGAAGCGCATCAAGCGGCCGGACAAGGGTTCACCAATGCCGATCAAAAGCTTGATCGCCTCGGTCGCCTGAATCATCCCGACCACACCGGGCAGCACCCCGATCACACCCCCGGCGCTGCAATTGGGCGCCAGTTCGGCGGGCGGCGCGCTGGGGAACAGGCAACGGTAGCACGGCCCGCCTTTGTAGTTGAGCACGCTGATCTGCCCGTCGAAGCGGTAGATTGCGCCGTACACCAAGGGCTTGCCCAATTGTACGCAGGCATCGTTGACCAGGTAACGGGTATCGAAATTGTCGGTGCCGTCGATCACCAGGTCGTAGGCGCCCACCAGTTCCAGGGCGTTGTCGGCGTTTAGCGCGGTGTCGTGGGCGTTGATCTGGATATGGCGGTTGAGGTCCTGCAAGCGTTGCTTGGCGGATTCCACCTTGGGCAGGCCGAGGGTGCTGTTGCCGTGGACGATCTGGCGTTGCAGGTTGCTGCTTTCGACCACGTCGAAGTCCACCAGTCCCAAGGTGCCGACCCCGGCAGCCGCGAGGTACAGGCTGATCGGCGAACCCAGGCCTCCAGTGCCGATGATCAATACCTTGGCTTTCTTGAGGTTCAACTGACCTTCGCGACCCACGCCGGGCAGGGTGATGTGACGCACGTAGCGCTGTACTTCTTCATTACTCAGCGCGTCGACATCCATGCCGCCGGACGTGGCCAGCAGCACTTCGATTTTGGCTTTTTCCGGCAAAGGTTCGTCGGCGTCGATCAACGCTTCCTCAGCGGTAAACAGGAAGTGTTCCTTGAGCTGGTTGTTTTTCTCGTGAAACAGGTGCGGGCGCAACTGTGGATGACTGCTGCAGAGGTTTTCAATGACTTCGCGCAATGTCGATCCGGTGCCCTCAAGGGTCGATTCCGGCAGCTTGGCCACGCGAACCAGAATGTCGGGGAAGGAGACAGCGTTCATGGACAACTCCGTGTGCAGGTCGTTGAAAGGTGTAAGGGCGAAATGCTTGCCATCCCAGGCAAACAGCTTGGAACCCAGGGTCTGGCCCTGGCGAACGTCTACCACCAGGTAGCTGACGGGGTAGATCGGCTCGCCCATGAACAGCGCCTTGTCCTGGTCTTCGTCGCTGAAATAAGCACCGACATCCGGGTGGGAGTGGTAGATCACCACCACGGGGTTGTCGCTGCGAAACGCTTTGTTCAGCAGCAGGGTGTCGGCCACTGAGAACGTGTAGCCGTTGGCCGCGCTGCGCGGGTACATCTCGGGGTTCTTGCGGTGCAGCTCGTTCTGGATATTACTGCCCAGGTACACGCTGCCGTCGGCGAAGACAAAACCACAGCATTCTTCGGGGTAGCTGCGGCTGGCATGGGCGTAGATCTGTTCCAGGGCGGTGGGGCGGAGGACTTCCATGTTTCTCTCGCGTTGCTGAAGGGTCAATTTTTCTTGGCCAGGAGTTTTTCAACCGGCAACTTGGTGATCGCAAAGCCGGCCAGCAGGATGGCCGAGTACAGCATCAGGTCGCGGGAAATCGACACGCCCTCGTACCAGGCGCCGATGATCACCGCGAACACCGGGAAAATGATGAACACGAACGACAGGATGATCGGGCTCAAGCGCTTGAGCAGCATGAAGTACACGATGAACCCGCCCACCGAGGCCACCAGGCCCAGGTAGAACAGCGCGCCCCAGGAGCGCAGGGTGATGGTTTCGAAGGTCGGCGTTTCAAACCACAGCCCGGCGACGAACAGCATCAGCCCGGCAATGCCGATGGGCAGGGTGTTGTAGGTGATCACGCTGATGGCGCTGCCTTTCTGCTTGGTTATCACATAGCACAGGGCATGCATGATCGCGGCGGTGAGGATCGCCAGTACGCCGAAGAATTCCGCGTGGTCCAAATGCAGGCCCTGGCTCTTGATGATCATGTAGAGGCTACCGAAACCGATACCGATACCGACCACCTGGGAAAAGTAGATGCGCTCGCGCAAGAACAGCGCGGAGAAAATCAGGATAAACACCGGCATGCAGCTGAACAGCAGCGCGGTCAGGCCGGAGGAGACATGCATCTCGCCGTAGTTGAGCAGGTAGTAGGGCACGCTGAAGTAGGACAGGGTCACGAATACGAAGAACCAGCGGCTTTCACGGGGAAACAGGATCGGCTCGCGGCGCACCATCGCAAAACACAGGAACAGCGGGAAGGCGATCAGGAAGCGCAGGCCGGCGGAAGTCAGTGGCGGCACGCTCTCCACGGCGATCTTGATCCCCAGCCAGGTGGTACCCCAACTCAGGCACACGATCAGGAACATCACGCTGGTGATCAGCCCGGCCAACCACTGTTTTTGGGTTTTTGTCTTGGTGGTGTTTTCAAGTACGGCGGACATTGGCATCGTTTATGGCTTCCCTGGGCCGGAATTGAACTCTATATTGAGCGTGTAATGAGTTGTAAAATTCGGCGATTGAACCCGTAAAAGCACACTATTAGGGCGAAAGATGACTGTCAAAACAAATATTGACATGGTGTCAATTATGCGTGAGGGGTTGTCCAGCGGTCAGGGCGTGAAGTACAAGCGCCTTTCCGATGTCATGGAGCGGGGCATCCTTGAAGGCTTGATTGAACCAGGACGAAAACTGCCGCCCCATCGGGTGCTTTCCGACAACCTGGGTGTGACCATCGGCACCATCAGCCGGGCCTACGGCGAACTGGAACGCCTGGGGCTGGTTGTGGCGCGAGTCGGTGATGGTACTTTCGTGCGCAAGCGTGGGATGGAGCGTCAGCGCGATGAAGGCTTTCGCAACTTCAGTGAAGAGCCGCGCCAGTACTTCGACATGAGCCGCAACATGCACATCCCAGGGCAGGAGACGGTGTTCCTGGCCCAAAGCTTCCAAACCCTGTCGACCAACGCCAAATTCCTCCAGGACATCAGCGCCTACACGCCGGATGCCGGCTTGCCGCGCTACCGTGAAGCGGGTGCGCAATGGTTGGTGCAGCGTGACTTTCACCCAATCCCCGAGCAGGTCATTTGTGTCAATGGCGGCCAGCATGGTTTGCTGTGCTCGATGATGGCGCTGTTGCGGGCAGGCGACACGGTGGTCACCGAGCAGCTGACATACCCTGGTCTCATTACCGCTGCGCGTATGCTGGGGATCCGGCTGATTGGCCTGGAAATGGATGAGGAGGGCGTGCTGCCGAGCGTGTTGGACGAAGTCTGTCGAAATCACCGGATTTCAGCGCTGTATTGCACACCGACGATCCAGAACCCGACCACCGCAGTGCTCTCGGTGGCGCGCCGCGAGGCGCTGGTCAAAGTGTGCCGTGAACACAACCTGCTGATTCTTGAAGACGAAGCCCACGGCGTGTTGGTCGAAGATCGACCGCCGCCCCTCAGTCATTTCGCCCCTGAACGTACGATTTTGATCAGTAGTCTCAGCAAAGCCGTGTCGGCCGGGCTGCGTGTGGGTTATGTGCACGCCCCACCGGCGTTGGTCAGCCGTATTTCGGCGGCGCTGCGTTCGACCTGCTGGATGGCCACGCCCGTCACCCTGGAGCTTGCCACCCAATGGATCGAAAACGGTACGGCGGAATACCTGCTGCGCCAGCAGATCAACGAGATCAGCCGACGCAAAGCCTTGGTGCGCGACTTGCTGGCCGGCCTGGAATACCGCACCCACCTCAACAGCCCGCATTTCTGGATTGAAGTGCCGGAACCGTGGCGGGCGTCAGAAATCGAGGCGGAGCTCAAGCAGAATAATTACCTGATCGCCACCGCCGAAGCGTTTGCGGTGGGGCAGACGGCGGTGCCTCAGTTCATTCGGGCGAGCATCTGCAATACGTCGGGGGATGATCAGTTGTTGCGGGCGGGGTTTGATGCGTTGGCCACGGCGCTGGGGCAGGGGGGAGGGAGGTTTCAGCTGTAAAGCTACAAGCTACAAGCTACAAGCTGCAAGACAAGTGCCGAGTGGCTTTTCCTTGCAGCTTGCAGCTTGAAGCTTCCAGCTGCTTCACTTGAACCTGCGCTCCACCCCTTTCTCCACCAGAATCTTCGCCGAAATCTCCTCCACCGAAAAATGCGTGGAATTGATGTGCGCAATATTCTCCCGGCGGAACAAATTTTCTACTTCACGCACCTCGAACTCACACTGCGCATAGCTGGAGTAGCGGCTATTCGGCTTGCGCTCATTGCGGATCGCCGTGAGGCGGTCCGGATCAATGGTCAGCCCAAACAGCTTGTGCGAATGCGCGCGCAGGGCAGCGGGGAGCGTCAGGTGCTCCATGTCGTCTTCGGTCAGCGGGTAGTTGGCCGCACGGATACCGAATTGCATGGCCATGTACAAGCAGGTGGGCGTTTTGCCGCAGCGCGACACGCCCACCAGGATCAGGTCGGCCTTGTCGTAGTAGTGGGTGCGGGCACCGTCGTCGTTGTCGAGGGCGAAGTTCACCGCCTCGATACGCTCCATATAGTTGGAGTTGTGCCCAATGGAATGGGACTTTCCTACCGAATACGACGAATGTTCACTCAGCTCCTGCTCCAGTGGTGCCAGGAACGTCGAGAAAATGTCGATCATGAAACCATTCGACGTTGCGAGAATCTCACGGATGTCTTGATTGACGATGGTGTCGAAAATGATCGGGCGAAAACCGTCTTTTTCAGCCGCCAGATTGATTTGTTGTACCATGGCCCGCGCTTTATCCACGCTGTCGATGTACGGCCGCGTGAATTTGGCGAAGGTAATGTTTTCGAACTGCGCGAGCAGGCTTTGACCCAATGTTTCGGCTGTGATGCCGGTGCCGTCGGAGATAAAGAAAGCAGATCGTTTCATTTGAGCCCTGGGCCTTAAGCTGATGGCGAATCTTGGATATGATAGGCGCGATTTTGCCGTCCCGCAGTGGGCCGCATTCTCACTTATTTTCCAGGTCCAGGCCACAAGCGCTGGCCTCGCTCCTACTGAGCAGCCGGCGTCCTGAGCTTTTCCAACACAGTTAGTGGAGAGATCACCTTGGTAGAGTACGTAGTTTCCCTCGATAAGCTCGGCGTCCATGATGTAGAGCACGTGGGGGGCAAGAACGCATCCCTCGGCGAGATGATCAGTAATCTTGCAGGCGCTGGTGTCTCGGTGCCCGGTGGTTTCGCCACCACGGCCCAGGCTTACCGCGATTTCCTCGAACTGAGCGGCCTCAATGCTCAGATCCACGCCGCGCTGGACGCCCTGGACGTCGATGACGTCAATGCCCTGGCCAAGACCGGCGCCCAGATCCGTCAATGGATCATGGAAGCCGAGTTCCCCGAGAAGCTCAACGAAGAAATCCGCACCGCCTTCGCCACGCTGTCGGCCGGCAACCCGGACATGGCCGTTGCCGTGCGCTCCTCGGCCACCGCCGAAGACTTGCCGGACGCCTCCTTCGCCGGCCAGCAAGAGACCTTCCTGAACATCCGCGGCGTGGAAAACGTGATCCGCGCGGCCAAGGAAGTCTTCGCCTCGCTGTTCAACGACCGCGCCATTTCCTACCGTGTACACCAGGGTTTCGATCATAAGCTGGTGGCCTTGTCTGCCGGTGTGCAACGCATGGTGCGTTCGGAAACCGGCACCGCCGGTGTGATGTTCACCCTCGACACCGAATCGGGCTTTCGTGATGTGGTGTTCATCACCGGCGCCTACGGTCTGGGCGAAACCGTCGTACAAGGCGCGGTCAACCCCGACGAATTCTACGTACACAAGGGCACTCTCGAAGCAGGTCGCCCGGCCATCCTGCGCCGCAACCTGGGCAGCAAGGCCATCAAAATGATCTACGGCGACGAGGCCAAGGCCGGTCGTTCGGTTAAAACCGTTGAAGTCGACAAGGCCGAGCGCGCGCGTTTCTGCCTGACCGACGCTGAAGTCAGCGAGCTGGCCAAACAAGCGATGATCATCGAAAAGCACTACAAGTGCCCGATGGACATCGAGTGGGCCAAGGACGGTGACGACGGCAAGCTGTACATCGTGCAGGCTCGCCCCGAAACCGTGAAGAGCCGCACCTCGGCCAACGTCATGGAGCGCTACCTGCTCAAGGAAACCGGCACCGTGCTGGTGGAAGGCCGTGCCATCGGCCAGCGCATCGGCGCGGGCAAGGTGCGGATCATCAAGGACGTGTCCGAGATGGACAAAGTCCAGCCAGGCGACGTACTGGTTTCCGACATGACCGACCCGGACTGGGAACCGGTGATGAAGCGCGCCAGCGCCATTGTCACCAACCGTGGCGGGCGTACCTGCCACGCGGCGATCATCGCCCGTGAGCTGGGCATCCCTGCAGTCGTGGGCTGCGGCAACGCGACCCAACTGCTCAAAGACGGCCAAGGTGTGACCGTGTCCTGCGCCGAAGGCGATACCGGCTTCATCTTCGAGGGCGAGCTGGGCTTCGACATCAAGCAGAATTCCATCGACGCCATGCCGGACCTGCCGTTCAAGATCATGATGAACGTCGGCAACCCGGACCGCGCCTTTGACTTCGCGCAGTTGCCAAACGCCGGTGTGGGCCTGGCCCGCCTGGAGTTCATCATCAACCGCATGATCGGCGTGCACCCCAAGGCCCTGTTGAATTACGACGGCCTACCGTTGGACATCAAGGAAAGCGTCGACAAGCGCATCGCCGGCTACAACGACCCGGTGGGGTTCTACGTCGAGAAGTTGGTGGAGGGCATCAGCACCCTGGCGGCGGCGTTTTACCCGAAGAAGGTCATCGTGCGCCTGTCGGACTTCAAGTCCAACGAATACGCCAACCTGATCGGCGGCAAGCTCTACGAGCCGGAAGAAGAAAACCCGATGCTGGGCTTCCGTGGTGCCTCGCGTTACATCAGCGAAGCGTTCCGTGACTGCTTCGAGCTCGAATGCCGCGCCCTCAAGCGCGTGCGCAACGAGATGGGCCTGACCAACGTCGAGATCATGGTGCCGTTCGTGCGCACCTTGGGCGAAGCGAGCCAAGTGGTCGACCTGCTGGCGGAAAACGGTCTGTCCCGTGGCGAAAACGGCCTGCGCGTCATCATGATGTGCGAACTGCCGTCCAACGCCATCCTGGCTGAAGAGTTCCTGGAGTTCTTCGATGGTTTCTCCATCGGCTCCAACGACCTGACCCAACTGACCCTGGGCCTGGATCGTGACTCGGGGATCATCGCGCACCTGTTCGACGAGCGAAATCCTGCGGTCAAGAAGCTGCTGGCCAACGCCATCCAGGCCTGTAACAAGGCCGGCAAGTACATCGGTATCTGCGGTCAAGGCCCTTCAGATCACCCTGACCTGGCCAAATGGCTGATGGAGCAGGGTATCGAAAGCGTCTCGCTGAACCCCGATTCCGTGCTGGAAACCTGGTTCTTCCTGGCGGAAGGCCAAGCGTCCGCCTGAGATCGTCACGTCAAAAGTGCCGGTCACCCGTTGTGGGTGACCGGCATTCTTATCTGTGCAGGGCGGAACTCCATCCGGACGCCGCCCTTTTTTGTGCAAGAGCATTATGCAAAGCAGCAGCAACCTGTTTCCCGTCGCCTTGATCAGCGCTGAACGTCGTGGCGACCTGAGTGAAGATGTGTACCGCCTCAAACCCGGTAACAGCCCTGACGGCACCGTCGAGCTGGCGGTTACCCGTTTGGGCCTGGCCGATGTCCCGGAAAACCGGGGCATACCGGTTATTTTGCTGCACGGCAGTTTTTCCAATCGCCGTTTTTGGTACTCGCCTAGAGGGATCGGCCTGGGGGCTTACCTGGCGCGGGAGGGGTTTGATGTCTGGATCCCTGAAATGCGTGGTCATGGCCTGTCTAAGCGCAATCATGACTACGCCCGGAACCGTGTTGCTGACTATGCGCGCTATGACTTACCGGCCATTGGCGCGTTCGTGCGTGAGCAAAGCGGGCAGATCCCCCATTGGATCGGCCATTCCCTGGGCGGCACCAGTTTGGCTGCGGCGCTCGGCGGGCAGCACCTTGGCGCGCCAGCAGTGGCGTCGGTGGCGCTGTTTGGCTGCCAGGTCAGTCGTACCCACTGGCCGTTGAAATTGCCCCCGGTGGAATGGACGGGCCGCTTGCTGTTGAAGCGCTTCGGCGAATTATCCGGCTCGCGGTTCAAGCGTGGTCCTGAAGACGAGCCTGCGGGCGTGCTGATCGAAGCCATGCGTTGGAATGGTCTGTTTGGCCGCTTTGGTGAAGGCAATAACGATTGGTGGAAAGGCTTGGCCGAAGTCGATGTGCCGCTGTTGGCCGTCAGTGCCGCCGGTGATCATCAAGACCCCGACTGGGCCTGTCGCAAGCTTTTCGAGCAAGTCGGCTCCGAGCATCGTCAGTACCTGTGCCTGGGCCGGCAGCAAGGCTTTACCGGAGATTTCGGGCATGTGGAAATGCTTGTCAGCAAAGCGGCCCAGGCCGAAGTGTGGCCTTTGGTGGCGCGGTGGCTGAAAGATCCGCTCACACCGTTGTTTGGCGCGCAGGCCAAGGTGTCGGCTGCGGTTTGACGCGGCGCTCTGCCAGGGACGTTTCGTTTGCGTGTGGTTGCGGCTAAGATATGACGCGTTAAACGCTTCTGGTCATATTCAGTCGCGTAGTGGCTATTGCGTTGCGGCGAGGCGAATGGGATGTTTCGCACCTGCTCTGGCTGGCGCTTCTTTCGAAAGACACCTCTTTGACGGAAAGGAATTTTTCAATGAACCATTACGTGACCCCTGATCTGTGCGACGCCTATCCGGACCTGGTGCAGGTGCTCGAACCGATGTTCAGCAACTTCGGCGGCCGAGATTCCTTCGGCGGCGAGATCGTCACTATCAAATGCTTCGAAGATAACTCCCTGGTCAAGGAGCAGGCTGATCAGCCGGGCGCCGGTAAGGTGCTGGTGGTTGACGGTGGTGGTTCCCTACGTCGCGCGCTGTTGGGCGACATGATCGCCGAGAAAGCCGCGAAAAACGGTTGGGAAGGCCTGGTGATCTACGGCTGCATCCGTGATGTAGACGTTATTGCCCAGACAGATTTGGGCGTGCAGGCCTTGGCGAGCCACCCGATGAAGACAGACAAGCGCGGCATTGGCGACCTGAACGTAGTGGTCACGTTTGCAGGCGTGACGTTTCGCCCTGGAGAGTACGTGTATGCCGATAACAACGGCGTGATCGTTTCCCCCAGCCCGCTGAAAATGCCTGAATAAGACAGGGGTAAGGATGTTCGAGGAAGAAAACGCGCAATGGGGGCTGGTGCATGCCCTGGTACTGGACGGTAAAGGCGGTGCGCGTTCGATTGCCCGGACAGAGCTCGACGACTTGCAACTGCAACCCCAGGAAAGCCTGTGGCTGCATTGGGATCGCAGTCACCCGCAAACCCAGACCTGGCTGCGCAAATCCAGCGGTTTGAGCGAATTTGCGTGTGACCTGCTGCTGGAGGAAAATACTCGCCCGCGCCTGTTGCCACTACCAGACTCGGAATTGCTGTTGTTCCTGCGTGGGGTCAACCTCAATCCAGGTGCTGAGCCGGAAGACATGGTATCGGTGCGTATCTTTGCGGCGGCCAGTCGCGTGATTTCCTTGCGACTGCGCCCATTGCGCGCCACTGACGAGCTACTGGTGCAATTAGCGGATGGCAAAGGGCCGAAGACTGCCTCAGAACTTATCCTCTATATGGCCCAGTACCTGACTAACAAAGTGCAGGACCTGGTCTCGGATTTGTCTGAAATCGTCGACGCCGAGGAAGAAAAACTTGATACCGACGAACGGTACACCCCGGAACATGGCAGCGTCCTGCAGATCCGTCGACGAGCCGCTGGGCTGAAGCGATTCCTTGCTCCGCAGCGGGATATTTTTGCCCAGCTCACGCGGATCAAATTGCCGTGGTTCTGTGATGATGATGCTGACTACTGGAACGAATTGAACAACAGCCTGACCCGTTATCTGGAAGAGCTCGAATTGACCCGGGAGCGCGTGGGGCTGGTGCTGGAGGCCGAAGACCGGCGCTTGAGCGTGCGCATGAACCGCACCATGTACCGCTTCGGGATCATCACCGGGATCTTCCTGCCGATGAGTTTTCTCACCGGTCTGTTAGGGATCAATGTGGGCGGTATTCCGTTCTCCGCCAGCCCCTATGGATTCATGGTTGCGTGCCTGTTGATGGTCTCGGTGGCGCTGGGGCAATGGTGGCTATTTCGACGATTGCGCTGGGTTTGAGCTGAATATGACCTGAACACAGGAAGAGTTCTATGTGACCCCAAGAATTTTACCCTCGTCTTTTAAATCACTTGCGAGAGGTCTTTATGCACGATCCGTTCGAACAGTCTTTGCGTGACATGCTCAACGCCTCGCCGTCCAACCGTGACGACGATGCCTGCCTGGGCCGCGTGTTGAAAACCGCCAACCGCCAGGTAGGGGCGGGTGACCTGTTCGGTCTGCTCGGCCGCTGGCTGCCGGCGTTGATGATGGCCCTGAACAACGGTTCGGCCCACGTATCGCCGGTTTCCCGTCGTAAACCTCTTGCTCGCACTGCTGATAAGGCTGATTGAATATGGAACTTGATCTCTGGACCCAGAGCCTGGTCACTGCGATGACCGCATTGTGGACCAAGGTGGCGAATTTCATTCCCAACCTGTTTGGCGCTCTGGTACTGGTACTGCTGGGATTTGTCGTGGCCAAGCTGCTCGACACCCTGCTGTCTAAATTGCTTGCGAAACTGGGCCTCGATCGCCTGATGGCGGGCACCGGTCTGACCAAGCTGTTGGGGCGCGCCGGGCTTCAGGTGCCGATATCCACCTTGATCGGCAAGATCGTTTATTGGTTTGTTTTGCTGATTTTTCTGGTTTCTGCGGCTCAGTCCCTTGGACTTGAGCGAGTTTCAGCTACGCTCGACATGCTTGCGCTGTATTTGCCGAAGGTTTTCGGCGGCGCGCTGGTGCTGTTGGTAGGCGTTTTGCTGGCGCAACTGGCCAATGGGCTGGTGCGCGGCGCGGCTGAGGGCGTGGGGCTGGACTATGCTGCGGGCTTGGGGCGGATTGCTCAGGGCTTGGTGATCATCATCAGTATTTCGGTCGCGATCAGCCAGTTGGAGGTCAAGACTGACCTGCTCAACCACGTGATTGTGATTGTTTTGATTACCGTTGGTCTGGCCGTTGCGCTGGCCATGGGCTTGGGAAGCCGGGAAATTGCCGGTCAGATTCTTGCGGGAATCTATGTGCGTGAGTTGTATCAGGTTGGGCAACAGGTGCGTGTGGGCGAGGTCGAAGGGCAAATCGAGGAGATCGGTACAGTCAAGACGACGGTGCTGACCGACGACGGCGACCTGGTGTCGTTGTCCAATCGGATTCTCCTGGAGCAGCAGGTCAGTAGCCGCTAATCCGGCAAACCCTGCTAATGTACGCCGCCGCTGGCCCGGCTGACCGGGTTGTGGCGGACATTGACCTGACTGTCGGCACGACTTGTTTTGAATAAAGCCCAAACGCTGTCCACGCGCTATGACCCCCGTGAGCTCTCTGATGAGGAGTTGGTCGCGCGCGCACACACGGAGCTGTTTCACGTAACACGCGCGTACGAAGAATTGATGCGCAGATATCAACGCACTCTGTTCAACGTTTGTTCAAGGTATTTAGGGAACGATAGAGATGCGGACGATGTCTGTCAGGAAGTGATGCTCAAGGTGCTGTATGGCCTGAAGAACTTTGAGGGCAAATCGAAGTTCAAGACATGGCTATACAGCATCACGTATAACGAGTGCATCACGCAGTATCGTAAGGAACGGCGAAAGCGTCGCTTGATGGACGCGTTGAGTCTGGACCCCCTTGAGGAAGCGTCTGAAGAGAAGGCGCCGGCACCCGAGGAGAAGGGCGGACTTGATCGCTGGTTGGTGTATGTGAACCCGATTGACCGGGAAATTCTGGTGCTACGATTTGTCGCAGAGCTTGAATTCCAGGAAATCGCCGACATCATGCACATGGGTTTGAGTGCTACAAAAATGCGTTACAAGCGTGCTCTTGATAAATTACGTGAGAAATTTGCGGGCGAGACTGAAACTTAGTGCGTGGCAAATATCTCTTACGTGTAGGCAAGTTCTGTTAGACTTGTCGCCGAGTTGTCCCCCGGTTTGTGGGACTGCTTTACAATCACCAGATGGGGATTTAACGGATGAAACTGAAAAACACCTTGGGCTTGGCCATTGGTTCTCTTATTGCCGCTACTTCTTTCGGCGTTCTGGCACAAGGCCAAGGCGCAGTTGAAGGCGAGCTGTTCTACAAGAAGCAGTACAACGATAGCGTCAAGCACATCGAAGACGGCTTCAATCCTGGCGCTCGCATCGGTTACTTCCTGACCGACGACCTGTCCTTGAACCTGTCCTACGACAAAACCAACCACACCCGTTCGAACGACGGTACTGGTAACCAGAAGATCAAAGGCGATACCGGCAGCCTGGTTGCCCAGTATCACTTCGGTCAAGCTGGCGTAGACAGCCTGCGTCCGTACGTGGAAGGCGGTTTCGGCCACCAGAGCCGTACCAACGTTCAAGCTGACGGCCACAGCGGTCGCGACCAGACTACCTTCGCTACCGTTGGTACTGGCGTGAAGTACTACTTCACCAACAACCTGTACGCTCGTGCCGGTGTTGAAGCTGACTACGGTCTGGACAACGGCAAGTGGGACTACTCCGCACTGGTCGGCCTGGGCGTGAACTTCGGCGGTAACGCTGGCGCAGTCGCTCCAGCTCCTACCCCAGCACCAGCTCCAGAGCCAACTCCAGAGCCAGAAGCTCCAGTTGCTCAGGTTGTACGTGTTGAGCTGGACGTTAAGTTCGACTTCGACAAGTCGGTTGTTAAGCCTAACAGCTACGGCGACGTGAAAAACCTGGCCGACTTCATGGCTCAGTACCCAGCTACCAACGTAGAAGTTGCTGGTCACACTGACTCCGTAGGTCCAGACGCTTACAACCAGAAGCTGTCCCAGCGTCGTGCTGACGCTGTTAAGCAAGTCCTGGTTAAAGACGGCGTTGCTCCTAGCCGTATCACCGCAGTAGGTTACGGTGAGTCCCGCCCAGTTGCTGACAACGCAACTGAAGCTGGTCGTGCTGTTAACCGTCGCGTAGAAGCGTCGGTTGAAGCTCAAGCTCAGTAATTACTGAGTGCTGAAAAAAAGCCCGGCTTAGGCCGGGCTTTTTTTCGCCTGTAATTTGCCTCAGGCACTGGCGGCTTGGGCGAGGCTAGCCACCTGTCCCGGGGCTGAAACACGTCCAATCACCAAGATGGCCGGGCTCTTCAAGGCAAATGCCTGCGCATCTTCATGCATACGCCACAGCTCGCTACGACATTCCCTTTGCTGGGGCAGCGATGCATTTTCGATCATCGCCACGGGCATATCCGCGGCCATCCCGCCGTCGATCAATTGCTGGCGAATTTCTTCCAGCTTCGCCACGCCCATGTACACCACCAGGGTGGTCCCACCTTCTGCCAGTGCACGCCAATTCAGGCTGCTGTTGTCCTGGGTATGCGCCGTGACCAGCGTCACGCCCCGACTCACCCCGCGCAACGTCAGTGGAACCGCGCAATTTGTCGCGCCTGCCAGCCCTGCGGTAATTCCGTTGACCAACTCCACCTCGACGCCCCGTTCACGCAGCCATATAGCCTCCTCACCACCGCGCCCGAAAATGCACGGGTCGCCACCCTTGAGTCGCACAACGCACTTGCCTTGGCGCGCATAGCGCAGCATCAAGCGGTGGATAAAGTCCTGTGGGGTCGAGCGGCAGCCGCCGCGTTTACCCACGATGACTACCCGCGCGTTACTGCAATGTTCCAGCACCGCCGGATTGACCAAGTCATCGATCAGCACCACATCGGCCTCACGCATCGCGCGTACCGCCTTGAGGGTCAGCAGCTCCGGATCACCGGGTCCCGCGCCCACCAGCCAGACTTTTGCGTTCATAGGGTTTTCCTCGTCCAGGGATGACGTCAGCTGTGAAAGAGTGAATACAGCAGTGCCAAGTTGATCAGCATCGACAGCAGCGCCAGCGTGCGCCAGACCTTCACCGGCTCGCGTTCCAGCAGCGGCCTGGGGCGTATGCTCAGCTCCTGGCGGTCAGCCTGTTCCAGCACCCGCAACCATTCTTCGGCGGTCTCGTAACGATGGGCAGGTTGGGCCGCGACTGCCCTCTCCAGGCTGAGGGGCAGCCAATCCGGCAGGTCGGGACGGTAGCGACTGGCGCTGACAGGCTGGTTGAATTTGGGCCGTTGGAAGGCTTCGATTTCACCGTAGGGATAATGCCCGGTCAGCAGGAAATAGAGGCTGACGCCGACGCTGTATAAATCCTGTTGAGCTGTAGGACGCTCGCCATTGAAGGCCTCGGGAGCAATAAAACTTGGCGTGCCCGGCAGTACATGAGCGTGGTCTTCCGACAGGCCCGGACAGTACGCCAGGCCGAAATCCAACACGCGCAGTTCGCCATCTTCTCCCAGCAGCAGGTTTTCTGGCTTGATATCGCGGTGCAGGATCTGTCGTCGATGCAGCATGCCGACCGCCCGCAGCAACCTTTCGGCTACCGACTGCCATTGGGCGAGGGGCAGCGGGCCTTGACGCTGGAAGAGTTCGGCCAGGGTTTGACCGGAATATTCACGCATCACGTAGTATAAATGCTGGCGCCCGCTGGCGACATGGACCTCAGGAAACGCACGTCCTGCAACCCGCCGTAGAAACCATTCCTCCGACAGCAAGGCTTGTCCGGCGTCGCTGTCATCGTCACGGCTCAGCGGCAGGGTTTTGAGCAGCCAGGGTTGCTGCTGGGCATCTCGCACCCGGTACAGTAACGACTGCCGGCTTTGCGCCAATACACATTCTACCTGCCAGCCTTCAAAGTGTTGCCCGGCTTTCAACTGGGGTGGCAGTGGCCACTGCTGCAACTGCACCAGTGCATCGCCGAGAGTGGCCGCGCCGAGGGTGTCGACCCGTACCAGCAGGGCGCTGGCATTGTCCTGACTGCCGGCCAGGTGCGCCGCGCTCACCAGGGTGTTGACCGCCAACTCCATGTCCGTTTGCTCGCGCAAGATCGCACGGATACTGTGATCGCCCAGAGTTGCCCAGACACCATCGCTGAGCAGCAGGAAACACTCACCTTCACGTAACTGGCCATCGAGAAAGTCCACCACCAGGTGCTGATCCAGGCCGAGGGCGCGCTTGAGCACGTGCTGCATACCCGGCTGCTCCCAGACGTGATCCTCGCTGATGCGCTGCAATTCGCCATCGAGCCAGCGATACGCGCGGCAATCGCCAACGTGCGCCAGGGTAAAGCGTTGGCCGCGAAACACCAGGGCACTGAGGGTGGTCAGCAAGGGCTGGCCACCGCCATTGGCCTGCAGCCAGCGATTCTGTGCCAGCAGCAACCGCTCCAGGGCCTGGGCCACGCTCCAGGTTTGCGGCGTGGCGTAGTAGTCCAGTGCCAGCGCCTGCAAGGTCGAACGTGCGGCCAGGCCACCGTCGGCGCACTGGCTTACGCCATCAGCCATGGCGTACAGGTAGCCTTTGCTCGCCGCCAGTTCGGCCACTGGAGTCACCACCCGCAGCGCGTCCTGGTTTTCCGCCCGTGGGCCGATGGCACTGGCTTGAGCGACGCTCAGTTGCAGGCTCATCAGACCCGCGCAGCCGTCACGGCAGCCGAGCCCCAGGTGGTTCTCCAGCGACGCTTCACGCCATGCAGGCCGAACCAAGCCAACACGCACAGGCTGGCGAATAACCATAGCGCCATTTGATAGCTACCGGTACTTTGCTTGATCGCGCCCATGCCCGCTGCCAGGGCGAAACCGCCGATACCGCCGGCCATGCCGATCAGGCCGGTCATCACGCCGATCTCACGGCGGAAACGCTGGGGAACCAGCTGGAACACTGCGCCATTTCCTGCGCCAAGACCCAGCATGGTGCAGACGAAAAGTGCCAGTGCTGCGTAGGAATTCGGCAGGTTGAAACCTACCGCTGCGATGCAGATCGCCGCTACGCTGTACATGCCCAGTAAGGTCCGGATCCCGCCAAAGCGGTCCGCCAGGGCGCCGCCCAGTGGGCGCATCAGGCTACCGCCGAACACGCAGGCAGCGGTGTAATAGCCGGCTGTCACCGGGTTCAGTCCGTACTGGTCGTTGAAATAACCGGGCAGGGCGCTGGCCAGGCCGATGAACCCACCGAAGGTCACACTGTAGAAAAACATGAACCACCAGCTGTCACGGTCCCCCAGTGCCTTGAAGTAGTCGGCCATGGATTTGGCTTTTGGTCGTTCAGGCGCATTGCGAGCCAGCCAGGCAAACGCGATCAGGGTCAGCACGAGTGGGATCAATGCAAAGCCGAACACGTTGCTCCAGCCAAATGCGGCTGCCAGTACAGGCGCCAGCAATGCGGCGAACACCGTGCCGGAGTTGCCTGCACCCGCGATGCCCATGGCCTTGCCCTGGTGTTCTGCCGGATACCACTGGGAGGCCAGTGGCAGTGCAACGGCAAACGATGCGCCGGCCATGCCGAGGAACACCCCCAGCAACAGCGCTTGTTCGTAGCTGTGGATCCCCAGTTCCCAGGCGCCGAACAGAGCGCAGATCACAATCACCTGGCCAATCAGGCCGGCAGTCTTGGGCGACAGCTTGTCCGCCAGCATGCCCATCAGGAAACGCAAAATCGCGCCGGCGAGGATCGGCGTCGCGACCATCAGGCCGCGCTGCTGAGTGGTCAAGTGCAGGTCGGCGGCAATTTGTATCGCCAGTGGGCCCAGTAGGTACCAGACCATGAAGCTCAGGTCGAAATACAGGAACGCGGCAAACAGGGTCGGGGTGTGCCCGGATTTCCAGAAGCTTGATTTCATCACGCACCTCAACGGTTGGGAGTCTTGTAAGAAGGCCAAAACGAAAAAACGCCGCCACCGGGTTCGCGAGGGCAAACCGGGTGTGCGACGTCTTTGTCGTGGAGGGGCAACCGCCGTTGGCTACCTGTGATGATTCCCTAGCAAGAGCTGCGCCAGCTCAGCCGAGCAGCTCACTCATGGCGATAATCTGTTCCGCCACCTGGATCAGTTTCTGCTGGCGACTCATGGCCTGGCGGCGCATCAGGGTGTAGGCCTCTTCTTCATTGCAGTCCTTCATTTTCATCAGCATGCCCTTGGCCAGTTCGATGCGCTTGCGCTCGGCCAACTGCTGGTCCCGAGCATGCAGTTGGGCGCGCAAGGCCTGGTCGCTTTCGAAGCGCGCCATGGCCACGTCGAGGATCGGCTGCAGGCGCTGGGCCTGAATGCCTTCGACGATGTAGGCACTGACGCCGGACTTGATCGCCTGACGCATCACGATCGGGTCGTGTTCGTCGGTGAACATCACAATGGGACGGGGTTGGTCGCGGCTGACCAATACCACTTGCTCCATCACATCACGGCCGGGTGACTCGGTATCGATCAGGATCACGTCCGGGCGCACCGTTTCGACGCGTGCGGGTAGGTCAATCGTCAAGCCGGACTCATCGATGACCTCAAAACCCGCCTCGATCAGCGCACTCCTGAGGCGGCCGACCTTGCGCGGGGTATCGTTGATCAACAGGATTCGCAACATGGAAGTCCTCCTGTCAGCGCGAGGCTTGGCGGTGGGTGAGATCGGCCATGGAATGCAGGCGGAAACTGCGTGCATACCCGGCAGGGTCGGAACCGTCCCAGATTTTGCCGTCGATCAACTGGCTGCTGCGCATGTCATGGTCCTTCGACTCGATGCCCAGGGCGTCGGCTGCCTGGCGATACAGCCCCAGTTGCTGCACCTGGCGTGCAATGCCAAGGTAGTCCGGGTCTTCGCGCAGAAGGCCCCAACGCCGGAACTGGGTCATGAACCACATGCCATCGGAGAGGTAGGGCAGGTTCACCTCACCCCCTGCGAAAAAGCGCAGGGCGTGGGGATCCTGCCACTGGTTGCCCAGGCCGTCGTCATAAGCCCCTGACAGACGCGGTTCGATGCAGTCGAGCGGTGCGTCCAGGTACTCGCGGCCGCTGAGCAATTGCGCGGTGGAGCGGCGGTTTTCAGGGCTCTCTTCGATAAACCGACTGGCCTCCAGAATCGCCATTACCAGAACGCGCGCGGTGTTGGGATACTGGTCCACGAACGCCTGGGTGCAGCCGAGCACCTTTTCCGGGTGGTCCGGCCAGATCGCCTGAGTGGCTGCCAAGGTAAACCCTTGGTCCTGCTTGACCGCGCTGGCGCACCAGGGCTCGCCGACGCAAAATCCGTCGATGCGCCCAGCCTGCAGGTGCGCAACCATTTGCGGTGGCGGGACCACCACGCTGTCCACGTCCTGCAGCGGGTGAATGCCTTGACTCGCCAGCCAGTAATACAGCCACATGGCATGTGTGCCTGTGGGAAAAGTCTGGGCGAAGGTCAGTTTTGTTCGGCTTTGGTGCACGTGGCGATCCAGTGCCTCAGGAGTGGTCACCCCTTGTTGTTGCAAAGCGTGGGACAGGTTGATGCTCTGGCCGTTCTGGTTGAGCCCCATCAGCACGGCCATGTCGGTGGGCGCGACACCGCCGATGCCCAGGTGCACCGCGTAGATCAGCCCGTACAGGCTGTGGGCGGCGTCCAGTTCGCCGCTGACCAGTTTGTCGCGCAGGTTGGCCCAGGACGATTGGCGCTTGAGGTTCAAGGTCAGACCATAGGGTTGAGCGAAGCCCTGGGTGGCCGCCACCACCATCGAAGCGCAGTCGCTCAAGGCCATGAAGCCAAGGTCGAGGCTGCTCTTTTCCGGGGCATCACTGCCGTTGACCCAGGCCAGCGGGTCGTTCATCGGGCTTTTGCCAACCGAATCGTTCATCAACACCTACCTTTTCTTTCAAAAAAAACGTCGTTCCCTCAGATGGCGATGTAAGCCCATGCGAGTAACGACGCCTTTGTCCGTAAGCTCGCTCCGCCGTTGGCGCGTGCTCTGATACAGAGTTCATAGCAAGGCACATGCCACGGGGGAGGCGTGGGCCGCCGTCACCTTTCCATCAAGATTGAAACCGAGCGGCCTTTCAGTATGGCGGCCCCTTCTATGCCAGAACGCTCAGGAACCCAACGGTGTCCGTCGACTTACTTGCAACGATGCCCCGCCTCTGGCTGCTTTTGGTCGTTCTGCTGTTGGGAAGTGGACTTGCTCGGGGTGACCTTTATCAGGCACAGGACGAAAGCCTGCATACCGTATTTACTGCGCTGTCGGAGCCAATGGGGCTGCCCATCGTTGTCAGCCACGAAGTGGCACGCAAACGACTCAGCGCCGCGTTGGACCTAGGTGCGCCGCAACAAACCCTGGAGGCGCTGGCGCAGCAACAAGGATTGATCTGGTACAGCAACGGCCAAGCGCTTTATGTCTATGACGCAGGCGAGGCAAAAAGCTCTGCGGTGACCTTGCGGCATATTTCCGTCGACAGGCTGCGTAGCCTCATGCGCCGCTCGGGTCTTGATGAGTCACGCTATCCCTTGCGTGAAAGTGAAGGGCGAACATTCTACGTGTCCGGCCCACCGAACTATGTCGATCAGGTGCTGCGCCTGACCCAATTGGTGGACCGACAAAGGTCTGAATTGCGCGTGGGGACGCAATCTTTTGGCGTCGTTCAAGTGTTCAACACCGACGTGGCGGACCGTCAATACGGCACGAGCGACAACCCGGTCACACTTCCGGGGATGGCCTCGATGATCGAAACTTTTCTGGCCAGCGAGCATAAGGGCTTGCTAGCCGACAAGAGCCTGGGCGTGATCGCCTACCCGGACAGCAACAGTCTGCTGATCAAGGGTAAACCCGCGCAGGTCAGCTTTATCCAGAAATTGGTGGCGGAGCTCGATATACCCAAGCGTTCGATCGAGGTTTCGCTGTGGCTGGTGGATGTGGAGCGTGAACAATTGAAAAAGCTGGGCCTGGACTGGGGTGAGGACGCCAAGGTATCGACCTCGCGAGTCCTGGCGCCGCTGGATGATAGCCATCTCATGACCAGGATCGGTGCATTGGAGCGTCGTCGACGAGCCAGGGTGACGACGTTGCCGGTGATTCTCACCCAGGAGAATGTTCCCGCGGTGTTTCAGGATAATCACACGTTTTATCTGCCGCCCCCCGCAAGTGAGCCAACTGAGTGGAAACCGGTGCGTTATGGCGCCCAGGTCAGCGTACTACCGCGTTTTGTCGAAGCTAACCAGATCGAGATGCGCCTGGATATTGAGGACGGCCGCCAGATGCGTGAGGCGGGGCGACGTGGCAAAAACATGGGGGTGGGCCGAGTGGCCGTCAACAGTGTAGTTCGTTTGCCTCAGGGCCGGCGCCTCTGGCTGGGCGCCTTTCAACGAGATTCAGAGGGGCAGGGGGCTGCTGCGCCGGCCCAAGTGCGCCTGTTTGTGATACAGGCCAGAGCCGTGGGCAGCGAGTTTGACGAGCCCATCCGGGGGGCCGGGCCTCCTCCCTTGACGGCTACACAATACGAGCGTGTTCAACGGGCGTTTGTAAGGCCTTTGCGCACTCTCTCACCGTGAACCAGGCGTTAGCCCATATATCTGGAGGTTTTTCCACAGGACTGACTGATCTGGCGCAGGTGCCAGGGATAATCGATGACGAAACGTCTTACTGCATAGTTCTATAAAACGCTGGGCGTATAGGTTTTTTCCTACTGAGAGTTGTGCGGCAAGTTTTTATAGTCGCGCAGGTGGGGAGGCTTGAGCCAGCAATGGAAATGAGGACTTTGATGTCAGTAGTCGAATACCGAGGTAACAATGGCCGTCGCGGATAACGAAGGAGCGACGACCTCCCTGTTTTTTGCATGCTGGACCCTGCATGGCGATGGTCGTCTGACTGGCGAGGGTTCGGATGTTCAACTGCCGCCCAAGGAGTGGCAGGTATTACGGCTGCTGCTGGTGTCCGGTGGCGTGTTGATGACCAAGGATCGCCTGCTGGAGCTGGCGTGGCCTCGGGGAGAGGTCGCCGAAGAATCGCTGACACGCTGCATCTACTCGTTGCGCAAGTACCTTGGCGCCGACAAGGGGTTTATCAAGACGATCTATGGTCGGGGTTATCGCTTTACCTGCAGGGTGAGGACGCAAGGCGGCCATGGGACCGGTCGTGTGGAGCATGTGTGTTCGGCCTGCGGCCAAGTCAGTCAGGGCGCGGTGAGACATGGCTAGATTCTGGAGCCGGGGGTTGGTGTTGAGTATGGTGCTGGTCAGTAATCATGCGCTGGCCTATTGTTGGGAGGAAGTCGCCAACCGCCACAATATCGAGCCGGAGTTGCTGCAAGCGATCGCCGCTGTAGAGTCGGGTTATCGCGCACAAGCGATGAATCATGCCAACCGTAATGGCACTCGAGATATCGGCCTGATGCAGATCAATAGCATCCACCTGCCGCGCCTGCTCGAGCAGGGCATTACCGAAGACCGGTTGATCAATGAACCTTGCTTGTCGGTTGAGGTGGGGGCTTCGATTCTCGCCGAGTTCATCCAGCGATTTGGCTACAACTGGACAGCGGTAGGTTCCTACAACGTGGGGACAGGTTCCGGGCCGGAGCGTGAGGCGTTGCGCATGCGGTACGCAGAGAAAATCTGGGCGTATTACGAGCAATTGGTCGCGTTACGCTCCTGACGATTGAGGTTCATGCCTCGCGCGCGCGCTGTCACCCCGGCTATAATCGCCGCCACCTTTCGCCGCCATCCGAGTCTAGCCCGCCCATGTATACCCTGGCCCGCCAGCTGTTGTTCAAACTCTCTCCGGAAACCTCCCACGATCTGTCCCTGGACCTGATCGGGGCTGGTGGCCGCCTGGGGCTCAATGGCCTGGTATGCAAGGCGCCGGCAAAAATGCCGGTATCGGTGATGGGGCTCGATTTCCCCAACCCGGTTGGGTTGGCGGCTGGCCTGGATAAAAACGGTGCGGCCATCGATGGCTTTGCACAGCTGGGTTTTGGTTTTGTCGAAATCGGCACCGTGACTCCACGACCCCAGCCGGGCAACCCCAAGCCACGTATCTTCCGCTTGCCGGAAGCCGAGGCGATCATCAACCGCATGGGCTTCAACAACCTGGGCGTTGATCATCTGCTGTCGCGGGTTCAGGCAGCGAAGTACAAGGGCATCCTGGGCATCAATATCGGCAAGAACTTCGATACGCCGGTTGAGCGTGCAGTGGACGATTACCTGATCTGCCTGGACAAGGTCTACGCCTACGCCAGCTATGTCACGGTCAACGTCAGCTCGCCCAATACTCCGGGGCTGCGCAGCCTGCAGTTCGGTGATTCCCTCAAGCAACTGCTCGAAGCCTTGCGCCAGCGCCAGGAAGACCTGGCCGTTCGTCATGGCAAGCGCGTACCGTTGGCAATCAAGATTGCACCGGACATGAGCGATGAAGAGACCGTCCTGGTCGCCCAGGCCTTGGTGGACTCGGGCATGGACGCGGTGATCGCGACCAACACCACCCTCAGCCGCGTGGGTGTCGAGGGCCTGGCCCATGGCGACGAGGCGGGCGGTCTGTCCGGTGCGCCGGTGCGTGAGCAGAGCACTCATATTGTCAGGGTGTTGGCGGCTGAACTGGCGGGGCGTCTGCCGATCATCGCCGCCGGTGGCATCACCGAAGGCAAGCATGCGGCCGAGAAGATCGCCGCAGGTGCCAGCCTGGTGCAGTTGTACTCCGGGTTTATCTACAAGGGCCCGGCGCTCATCCGCCAGTCGGTGGACGCAATCGCGGCACTGCCAAAAGCCTGACCCGCGCCCATTAAAAAGGGCTCCCTTAAGGAGCCCCCTGGGCCGAAGCCCGCCGCCCGGATGGGGCGCGCATGGTAAGTCGTTACAAATTCAAAGGTGGTGTCGGAATAAGTTGCCCTTGATTAGCCGACGGCGTGAAGTTCGTTGAGTCTGTGGATGCCCGCAGTGCCAGTCATACCGTCCCAGTTGTCGCCGCGTCCTTCTCGCCAGCCGTTGATCCAGGCTTGGCGTACCGACGGTAGAGTAAATGGGCAAAGCTCACGGGATTTGCCATGAACGCCATATTGATATCCGCGTAAAAATGCTCTTTCCAACGGATCACGCTTAAGTCTTCTCATAGGGTGTTTCCCTCACTTGTTGACTGTCTTGATATCCTTCGGCCCCGTCCGAGGCCGGGCAGAGTTTTTCTGCCGTTGGTGGGCTCGCTGCCGGCGTGGCGAGCCTATGTGTCGGCGTCGTTACGGCGCCAACCTGTGTTGAGTTCTAACCAATAGGTCACATGGATTCAATGATCGTTTTGTCATAAGCACGTAACGATAACGATGCTATAGCCATAAGCTGGGATGGCTTTTCGCCCCATTTGTCTGGCAAAGCCAGCTATGATGCACCCTGCATAGAGGATGGGTTTAATCCTTTAGTGAGAATGTCCGCCCGTTGCAGTCGGTTATTATTCGACGAAGGGTCGGAATATTTCTTTTTGTAACGTCAGATTCTCTTTCTGCCCCGTCAATAAAGGCCCAAATGCCTGCTGGACGGGGTGGGATGGCACATTCGTGCCACGCGAGCACTCTTCAAGAAAAGTGCTTGATTGAAAACCGAGCCGGCGATGCGTCGCCCGTTCATTTATTGCTGAAAAGCCTGGAATGCCCCATGTCGGACCGTTTTGAACTCTTCCTCACCTGCCCCAAGGGCCTCGAAGGCCTGCTGATCGAGGAAGCCGTCGGGCTTGGCCTTGAGGAAGCCCGTGAGCACACCTCGGCTGTGCGCGGCATGGCCGACATGGAAACCGCCTACCGCCTGTGTCTCTGGTCACGCCTGGCCAACCGCGTGCTGCTGGTGCTCAAGCGCTTCCCGATGAAGGACGCCGAAGACCTCTACCACGGTGTGCTGGATATCGAGTGGGCCGACCACATGGTCCCGGATGGCACCCTGGCCGTTGAATTCAGCGGCCACGGCTCGGGTATCGACAACACCCACTTCGGCGCGCTGAAGGTCAAGGATGCGATTGTCGACAAGCTGCGTACCCCGACCGGTGAACGCCCGTCCATCGACAAGATCAACCCGGACCTGCGCATCCACCTGCGTCTGGACCGTGGCGAAGCCATCCTGTCCCTCGACCTGTCCGGCCACAGCCTGCACCAGCGCGGTTATCGCCTGCAGCAGGGCGCGGCACCGTTGAAGGAAAACCTGGCGGCCGCGATTCTGATCCGTGCCGGTTGGCCGCGTATTGCCGCTGAAGGCGGCGCGCTGAGCGACCCGATGTGCGGCGTGGGTACCTTCCTGGTCGAAGGCGCAATGATCGCAGCCGACATGGCGCCCAACCTGAATCGCGAATTGTGGGGCTTCACCACCTGGCTGGGTCACGTCCCGGCGCTGTGGAAGAAACTGCACACAGAAGCGGCTGAACGCGCCGCCATCGGCATGAACAAGCCGCCGCTATGGATCCGTGGCTACGAAGCCGATCCACGCCTGATCCAGCCCGCGCGCAACAACATTGAACGCGCAGGCCTGAGTCACTGGATCAAGGTGTACCAGGGTGAGGTCGGCACCTTTGAACCGCGCCCGGACCAGAACCAGAAAGGCCTGGTCATCTGCAACCCGCCATACGGCGAGCGTCTGGGTGACGAAGCCAGCCTGTTGTACCTCTATCAGAACCTCGGCGAGCGTCTGCGCCAGGCGTGCATGGGCTGGGAAGCGGCGGTGTTCACCGGCGCGCCGGACCTGGGCAAGCGCATGGGCATCCGCAGCCACAAACAGTATTCGTTCTGGAACGGCGCGTTGCCGTGCAAGCTGCTGTTGATCAAGGTCAATCCGGACCAGTTCGTCACCGGCGAGCGTCGCACCCCGGAGCAGCGCCAGGCTGAACGTGAGCAAGCCGCTTACGACCAAGCCCCGGCCGAGCCGCAAGAACGCCAGTACAACAAGAACGGCAACCCGATCAAACCTGCACCGGCGCCTGTGGTCGAGCAAGCGCGCCTGAGTGAAGGCGGGCAGATGTTCGCCAACCGTCTGCAGAAGAACCTCAAGCTGCTGGGCAAGTGGGCCAAGCGCGAAGGTGTGGATTGCTACCGCGTGTACGATGCCGACATGCCGGAATACTCCATGGCCATCGACCTGTACCACGACTGGGTCCATGTGCAGGAATACGCTGCGCCGAAATCCATCGACCCGGAAAAAGCCTCCGCGCGTATGTTCGATGCGCTGGCCGCAATTCCCCAGGCGCTGAACATCGACAAGAGCCGCGTGGTGGTCAAGCGTCGTGAGCGTCAGAGCGGTACCAAGCAGTACGAGCGCCAGAGTGCTCAAGGCAAATTCACCGAAGTCAGCGAAGGCGGCGTGAAGTTGCTGGTCAACCTCACCGATTACCTGGACACCGGCCTGTTCCTCGACCACCGTCCAATGCGCCTGCGCATCCAGAAAGAAGCGGCCGGCAAGCGTTTCCTCAACCTGTATTGCTACACCGCCACCGCCAGTGTGCACGCGGCCAAGGGCGGGGCGCGCAGCACCACCAGTGTCGACCTGTCCAAGACCTATCTGGACTGGGCGCGTCGCAACTTCTCCCTTAACGGTTTCTCCGACAAGAACCGCCTGGAACAGGGTGACGTGATAGCGTGGCTGGAGGCCAGCCGCGATGAGTTCGACCTGATCTTCATCGACCCGCCGACCTTCTCCAACTCCAAGCGCATGGAAGGCATCTTCGACGTGCAGCGTGACCACGTGCAGTTGCTCGACCTGGCCATGGCGCGCCTGGCGCCGGGTGGCGTGTTGTACTTCTCGAACAACTTCCGCAAGTTCGCGCTGGAGGACAACCTCAGCGAACGCTATGCGGTCGAGGAGATCAGCGACAAGACCATCGATCCGGATTTTGCGCGTAACGCGAAGATCCACCGTGCGTGGAAAATTACCGCGCGCTGATCGCTGCTACTAAAAGAGCCGCACGCCTGGATTATTCCGGGCTTGCGGTTTTTTTACGCTGGTCAAATACAGGGCCGATGGCTATAACTTAAGGCCTAGCCAAAGTGACACCCCCCGCACGCTGGCGTTGTGAGTGTTGCCTATGCCGTTGCAAGCCGTTCGCCCGAAAATCCTAGGTTTTATCAGTGAGCAGGCGTCGGCTTGGCTGGTGGCATTGGTGGTGTTATTGGCAGGGGTTGCCTTGACGGCGATTGTCGCCTGGGCGGCTTGCGACCTCTATCAGCAACAGGTGCGCCAGCGCTTTCAGTTGCTGGTCAATGAGCGCTATACCCGTTTGCAGGAGCGCTTCGAAGACCAGGAACAGCGCCTGAACAGCTTGCGACGCTTCTTCGTCAATTCCGATGATGTGTCCCGCGAAGAGTTCGACGGTTTCGCCCAACCCTTGTTGTTGCGCGCCCGCGCTTATTCGTGGGCGCCACGGGTGTCTCGCGAGCAGCGCAGCCAATTTGAGCAAAAGGTGTCCGACCTGCGCGGCACGCCTTTTGTGATCCGTGAGTTGAATTCGACCGGTGAGCTGGCCCCCGCGCCCGAGCGCGACGAATACGTGCCGGTGCTGTACAGCCAGACCCAAAGCCTGCTGGGCGCGCCCCTTGGCTTTGATCTCTTGGCCCAGCCGCTGCGCCGTTCGACCCTTGAGCGTGCGCAAAAGACCGGCAAGCTGGCGGTGTCCCAGCCCATGCAATTGGTGGGGGTGGAGCCGGCCTATGCCACCGGGGTGTTACTGGTCGCGCCGGTGAGTCACCTGCCCACCTCCGATCAGTCCCAGAACGAGCCTTACGGTTATGTGATGGCAGTGATCAGCATGCGCCAGCTCGTGTCCGACGGTCTGCCCAAGCCGGGCCGGGACAACCTGGTGATGCAGATCATCGACACTTCGGACTTGCAGGAGCGCGTGCTCTTCGAGTCCAGCAATGAAGTCGGCAGCAGCGCCCTTGTCGGCGTGCGTCGTCTCACACTGGGTGACCATGTGTACGCCTTGAAACTGCGCCCCAGCCAGGTATTCGACCAGGCCAGTCACTCCTCGCTGAACACGATCCTGATCATGGGCGGCCTGCTCAGCCTGCTACTCAGTGCCTTGCTCTACGTGCTGGTGAGCCAACGCCAGCGCGCAGTGAAGCTGGTGGAGCAGCGCACCGCCCAGTTGCGCCTGCGCGAACAGGAATTGCGCGGTGCCCATGGTCAGTTGCGCAGCGTGCTGAATGCCGCGACCCAGATGGCAATCATTGCCACCGACCTGCGCGGCGTCATCAATACCTTCAACGCCGGTGCCGAGCAGATGCTGGGCTTCAAGGCCGAGCATGTGGTGGGCACGCACACCTTGGAAAGCCTGCACCTGGCGTCGGAGCTTGAAGCGCGCGCGGCCAGCCTGAGTGTGACGTTGGGCAAGCGTATTCCCGCCAGCCAGGCGATGCTGGTGGAAAGCCCGGACAACCTGCACGAAGCCCGCGAGTGGACCTTGATCCGCGAGAACGGCAGCCCGTTGGCCGTGAACATGCTCGCCACGGTGTTGCTGGACGACCACGGTTTGTGGATCGGCCACCTGGCGATCTACCTGGATGTCACCGAACAAAAGCATGCCTACGAGGCCTTGGCCGCCCGCGACCGCCTGCTCAAGAAGCTCAGCGCCCATGTGCCCGGCGGGATCTTCCAATTCACCCTGGAACCCCAGGGCAACTGGAAATTCATCTACGCCAGCGACGGCATGCGCGACATCTATGAAATCGAACCCAAAGTGTTGCAGCAGGATGCGAAGCAGGTCTTCGAGCGCATCCACCCGTTGGATGCGGAGCGGGTGCGTGCTTCGATCCGCCTCTCAGCATTGCAGTTGAGCCATTGGCGCGAGGAGTACCGCGTGCTGTTGCCGCAACGGGGCCTGCGTTGGATTCGTGGTGAGGCGACTCCGGAAGAGTTACCCGCAGGCGGTACGCTGTGGCATGGGTACGTGTCGGATATTTCCGATCTCAAGCGGGTGGAAGAAGAACTGCGTGCGCTCTCCATCACCGACGCCCTGACCGGCATCCACAACCGTCGCTATTTCCAGGATCGTCTCAAGGCCGAGATGGTGAGGCTCAACCGCACCTCGGGAAACTTGTCGGTGATCATGCTGGATATCGATCACTTCAAACGCATCAACGACCAGCACGGGCACGCCGTCGGCGACGGGGTGCTGCAGGAACTGTGCAAACGCATCAGTCAGCGTCTGCGCCGCACCGATGTGTTCTGTCGCCTGGGTGGCGAGGAATTCATGGTGCTGTGTCCGCACACCGATAGCGAACGGGCCTACAGCCTGGCAATGGAATTGTGGGCGTCGCTGCGCAGTGTGCCGATGGAACCGGTCGGTATCGTCACCGCCAGCTTTGGCGTGGCCAGTTGGCGGGTGGATGAGGGTATCGATGGGCTGCTGCTGCGCGCCGACTCGGCCGTGTACGTGGCCAAGCAGGCGGGCAGGGACCGGGTGGAGGTTGAGCGCTTGCGTGCTTGAGACCACCGCAGGCCCAATGTGGGAGCGAGCAAGGCCGCTCCCACAGGAGCACTGCGTTGCCTCTTAAAGGACTGGCGCGGCCGCCACCACCTTCGGCTGGCGGTATAAATCCAGCAACACTTGATCCAGCACCGACGAAGCACCCCATGGCTTCGGATCGTTTAGGATCGCCACCACGGCCCAGGTATTGCCGTTGTTGTCGCGGCTGAACCCGGCGATGGCCCGCACGGTGTTCAGGGTGCCGGTCTTGACGTGGGCTTCGCCGCGCATGGCGGTGGTCTTCAGGCGTTTGCGCATGGTGCCGTCGGTGCCGGCAATCGGCATCGAGCTGATGTACTCCGCCGCGTAAGGGCTTTTCCACGCCGCTTGCAGCATGGCCGCCATTTCACGGGCGCTGACCCGTTCGGCACGGGACAGGCCGGAACCGTTCTCCATCACCAGGTGCGGCGCGGTGATGCCCTTCTTCGCCAGCCACTGGCGCACCACGCGTTGTGCAGCCTTGGCATCGTCGCCGTCGGCGTCGTTGCGGAACTGCGCACCCAGGCTCAAAAACAGCTGCTGGGCCATGGTGTTGTTGCTGTATTTATTGATGTCGCGGATGATTTCCGCCAGGTCCGGCGAAAACGCCCGGGCCAGCACCTTGGCATCCTTGGGCACTGGCGCCTGGATGTCGCGGCCCTGGATGGTGCCGCCCAATTCCTTCCAGATCGCACGCACGGCGCCGGCGGTGTAAGTGGCGTGGTCGAGCAACGACAGGTAAGTCTGCGAGCTGCAGCCATCGGCCAATTGGCCGCTGACCGTAACGGTCACGCTGCCATCAGCGGCGGTCACCGGGTTGTAGCGCACATCACCGGTGCACTGTTTGGCATTGGAAACCTTGACCTGATTGTCGATGCGGATGCTGGCAATTGGCGGCTCGACCGACACCAGCACACGGCCGGAATCATTGCGGGTCACAAAACGCAGGGCCTTGAGGTTGACCAGCAGCGCGTCCGGCTTGACCAGGAACGGTTTGTTCTCGTCGTTGCCATCGTCATTGAATTCCGGCAACAGCGGCTGGTTGAAGAAGCTGCGGTCCAGTACCAGGTCACCGGTGACTTGCTGGACACCGTTGGCGCGCAGGTCGCGCATCAGCAGCCAGAGTTTTTCCATATTCAGCTTGGGGTCGCCGCCGCCCTTGAGGTACAGGTTGCCGTGCAATACACCACCGCTGAGGGTGCCGTCGGTGTAGAACTCGGTTTTCCACTGGTGGTTGGGGCCGAGCATTTCCAGGGCTGCGTAAGTGGTGACCAGCTTCATGGTCGAGGCCGGGTTCACGGAGACGTCGGCATTGAAGACAGTCGGCGTGCCTGGCCCGTTCAGGGGGATCATCACCAGGGACAGCGCAGTGTTTTGCAGCTTGGCTTTTGAAAGTGCCTGTTGAACATTTGGCGGCAGAGTGTTGTTGACGGGAGCAGCGGAGACGGAAAAGGCCAGTGGCAGAATCAGGCCGGCAAAAAACACTGAACGCAAAGATTTGATCATAAGAAGTAAAACCCTACTGCTGAGGAGGGTGAAAAAGGCGAGGGGTAAACAAGAAAAATCCCTCAATGGTCATGAAAGTGTCGGCATTATGCCCCAAGGCGGAGCCACTTGTAGCTGAACCATAGCGGGTATTCGGCGTTTTTTTTACAGGCAAAGTGCCGCCTGTCCCAGAGAGTCGGGCAATCGCTGCCTTAAACTGCTAAAGTGCCGCCCGTTATTACTTATGAGGATTGTTCCAATGGCGACTAACCGTTCCCAGCGTCTGCGCAAAAAACTGTGCGTTGATGAATTTCAAGAGCTGGGTTTCGAACTGAACCTGGACTTCAACGAAGGCCTGAGTGAAGAAGCTATCGACGCTTTCCTCGAAGCGTTCATCAAAGAAGCCATGGAAGCCAACGGTCTGGGCTATGTCGGCGGCGATGACTACGGTCTGGTTTGCCTGCAGAAGCGCGGCTCGGTCTCCGAAGAGCAGCGTGCTGCTGTTGAAGCCTGGCTGAAAACCCGTTCCGAGCTGACCAAGGCTGAAGTCAGCCCGCTGCTGGACGTGTGGTATCCGGAAAAGCCGATCAACGCGGCTAAGTGATACTGAAAAAAACGGCGACCTGAGGGTCGCCGTTTTTTTATGCCTTGCGCCAGTTCAGAATCAGCAGCGTCAACACCCCGGCCACAATACCCCAGAACGCCGACCCGATGGAAAACAGCGTCAAGCCGGACGCCGTGACCATAAAGGTGATCAGCGCCGCTTCTCGCTCCTTCGGCTCATTCATGGCGACGCTCAAGCCATTGATGATCGAGCCAAACAGTGCCAACGCCGCAATCGACAGCACCAATTCCTTGGGCAAGGCTGCGAACAATGCCGCCAACGTCGCGCCAAACACTCCGGCAATTCCGTAGAACACCCCGCACCACACAGCAGCGGTGTAGCGTTTGTTGCGGTCTTCATGGGCATGGGGCCCGGTGCAGATGGCCGCGCTGATTGCCGCCAGGTTGATGCCATGGGAGCCGAAGGGTGACAGCACCAGGGAGGCCAGGCCGGTGGTGGTGATCAGTGGAGAGGCGGGCACGGTGTAGCCGTCGGCCCGTAGCACCGCGACCCCCGGCATGTTCTGCGAGGTCATCGCCACCACGAACAACGGAATGCCGATGCTGATGGTCGCGGCCAGCGAGAAGTGCGGCGTGGTCCACACCGGAGTCGCTACCTCCAGCTGAAAACCACTGAAGTCCAGCAGCCCCATCAGCCCCGACAATGCCGTGCCGATCACCAATGCAGCCAATACCGCATAACGCGGTGACAGGCGCTTGATGACCAGATAAGTGAAGAACATCCCCAACACCAGTCCGGTACGGTGCTGCGCGGCGACGAAAATCTCGCTGCCGATCTTGAACAGAATCCCCGCCAGCAAAGCAGCCGCCAGTGACGCCGGGATACGCTTGACCAGTTTTTCGAAACTGCCGGTCAGCCCGCAGATCGTCACCAGCACCGCACAGGTGATATAGGCGCCGATGGCCTCGCCATAACTCACACCACCGAGGCTGGTGATCAGCAGCGCCGCGCCGGGCGTTGACCAGGCAATGGTGATCGGTGTGCGATAGCGCAGGGACAGGCCGATGCTGCACACCGCCATACCAATGGAAATCGCCCAGATCCATGAAGAAATCTGCGCCGTGGTCAAACCGGCGGCTTGCCCGGCCTGGAACATCAGGACCAGGGAGCTGGTGTAGCCGGTCATCATGGCGATGAAACCGGCGACAATCGCCGAGGGAGAAGTGTCGGCCAGTGGGCGTAGAGGCGCTTGGGCGGCGTCGGTCATGGACAGGTGTTCCTTTTACCAGAGTAGTTGCGGATTCCAGCCTAAACTCAAACGTAACGACTCATTGCAATACAGCCGACGCCGCAAACAGCCGTACAGTGTGTTGGCGCAGCCGGTTGTGTACAATGTGCCCTGATTTTAGGTGATACTTGCCAGCGACCCGCTGTTGCCGTATTACCGTTAATTCGCCGCCGTTCTCCAAACCCGAGTGCCCATGAACGAACAGTTGCAACCTCTCAAGAAACAACCGCGAGCCGGCAAGGCCGGTCGCAGCGGAACCCAGGACGATATCGTCTACGCGCATATCTTCGAGGCGATCCTTGAACAACGCCTGGCACCCGGCACCAAATTGAGTGAAGAGGCACTGGGCGAAATCTTCGGCGTGAGCCGCACCATCATTCGCCGCGCCCTGTCGCGCCTGGCCCATGAAGGCGTGGTACTGCTGCGACCCAATCGCGGCGCGGTAGTGGCCAGCCCGAGTGTCGAGGAAGCGCGCCAGGTGTTTCTCGCGCGGCGTCTGGTGGAGCGGGCGATCACTGAATTGGCCGTGCAACATGCTACGGCCGAACAACTGGCCGAGCTGCGCCAGATGGTCAACGACGAGCGCGACAGCTTTTCCCGTGGCGATCGCGGCGCCGGTATCCGCCTCTCCGGCGAATTCCACCTCAAGCTGGCCGAAGCGGCGAAGAACGCGCCGCTGATCAGCTTCCAACGCAGCCTGGTGTCCCAGACGTCATTGATCATCGCCCAGTACGAAAGCGGCAACCGCTCGCACTGTTCCTACGACGAGCACACCCAGCTGATCGATGCGATCGAGGCACGGGACGCGGCGTTGGCGGTGAATTTGATGATGCATCACATGGATCATATCGACAGCAAGCTCAACCTCGATGAGGAGAGCGCGTCGGATGACTTGCACGCGGTGTTCTCGCATTTGTTGCAGACCAAGAAGCCGGGGCGTTCCTCAATAAAGCTGTAGTTTCCCTGATTCACCGGGGACAAAAATGTGGGAGCGGGCTTGCTCGCGAACGCGGTGGATCAGTCAATACATCTGTTGACTGACACTGCGCATTCGCGAGCAAGCCCGCTCCCACATTTGGTTTTGTTGTGTGGCTGAAATTAGCGCTGGTGCACCAGCTGCCCGGCCGCATACGTCTGCAACACCGTCCGATCATCCCCCAGCGTCATCAGCACAAACAACGTCTCGGCAATGTTCTTCGCCTGCTTCAAGCGATAGCTCAGCAGCGGCGTAGCGTTGTAGTCCAGTACCAGGAAGTCTGCATCGGTCCCCGGTTGCAGCGTGCCAATCTTGTCTTCCAAGCGCAGCGCACGTGCACCGCCCAAGGTTGCCAGGTACAGCGACTTGAACGGGCTCAAGCGCGCACCCTGCAACTGCATGACCTTGTAGGCTTCGTTCAGGGTCTGCAGCAGCGAGAAACTGGTGCCGCCACCGACGTCGGTGCCCAGGCCCACATTCAGTTTGTGCTTCTCGGCCATCGGCAGGTTGAACAAGCCGCTGCCGAGGAAGAAGTTCGAGGTCGGGCAGAACGCGACCGCCGAACCGGTCTGCGCCAGCCGTGCGCACTCGTCATCACACAGGTGCACGCCATGGGCAAACACCGAGCGCTCGCCCAACAGTTTGTAGTGGTCGTACACATCCAGATAGCCTTTGCGCTCCGGAAACAGTTCCTTCACCCACTCGACTTCCTGCTTGTTCTCGCTGATGTGGGTCTGCATGTACAAGTCCGGGTATTCCCCCAGCAGTTGCCCGGCCAGCGCCAGTTGCTCCCGTGTGCTGGTCGGTGCAAAACGAGGGGTGACCGCGTAATGCAGGCGGCCCTTGCCGTGCCAGCGCTCGATCAGCGCCTTGCTTTCCTGATAGCCGGATTCCGCGGTGTCGGTCAGGTAGTCCGGTGCGTTGCGGTCCATCATCACCTTGCCGGCGATCATGCGCAGGTCGAGTTTCTCGGCGGCTTCAAAGAACGCGTTAACCGACTGCGGATGCACACTGCCAAACACCAGCGCGGTGGTGGTGCCGTTGCGCAGCAGTTCCTTGATGAAGATATCCGCGACTTCCTCGGCGTGGGCTTTGTCGGCGAATTGGCTTTCGCACGGGAAGGTGTAGGTGTTGAGCCAGTCGAGCAACTGCTCACCGTAGGCGCCGACCATGCCGGTTTGTGGCAGGTGGATGTGGGTGTCGATCAGGCCTGGTGTAATCAGTGCGTCCTGGTAATGGGTGATTTCGATGTCGGCAGGCAGGGTGGGCAGCAAATCGCTGGCATGGCCCACGGCACTGATCTGGCCGTTTTCGATCACCAGCAGGCCGTCCTCGAAATACTCGTAGGAGGCTTCGATCCCCACTTCAGCAGGGTCGGCGATGCTGTGCAGGAGGGCGGCACGGTAGGCTTTGCGAGTCAAAGGCATGGTCGTCTCAATTCAAATGGCTTGGCTGCGACGCGAAGCCGGCAGCAGTTTGGCAATGGGTTCGGCGCTGGCGGTGTGCTGGCCAAAATTGGCGTTGTAGGTGGCGATGATTTCGCCGGCGATGGAAATGGCGATTTCCACCGGCAACTTGCCCTTCACCTCGGTGAGGCCCATGGGGCAGCGCATGCGTTGCAGTTGCGCAGCGTCGAAGCCGCGATCACGCAGGCGGTGTTCGAACTTGACGCGTTTGGTCTTCGAGCCGATCAGGCCGAAGTAGGCGAAGTCGTTGCGTTTGAGCAGGGCGGCGGTCAGTTCCAGGTCCAGCGCATGATTGTGGGTCATGACAATGCAGTAACTGCCCACTGGCAGGTCGGCAATTTCGTCGACCGGCTCTTCGCTGACGATTTTACGCACGCCTTGGGGGATATGTTCCGGAAACTCCTGGTCTCTCGAATCAATCCAGCGCACCCGACACGGCAGGCTGGCCAGCAACGGCACCAAGGCACGCCCCACGTGGCCGGCGCCAAACACAGCGATCTGCGCCTGCACCTGGCCCATGGGCTCGAACAGCAGCACGGTCACACCGCCGCAGCACTGGCCCAGGCTTGCGCCGAGGCTGAAGCGCTCCAGATGGGTGTTCTGCTGACCGCGCACGAGCATGTCGCGGGCGATCTGCATCGCTTTGTATTCCAGGTGCCCGCCGCCGATGGTGTCGAAGGTCTGCGCGGCGCTGATCACCATCTTTGAGCCGGCATTGCGCGGCGTGGAGCCGAGCTCTTCGATGATGGTCACCAGCACGCAGGGTTCACCCCTGCTTTGCAGGTCGGCGAGGGCGCTGATCCAATTATTCATAGTCACCTCGGCTCAGAGTGAGGCCAGCTCGGTTTCGGTTTCAACCGCCTTGGCCGCATTTAACTGGCGCATCTGCTCACACCCCCACAACACCCGCTCCGGCGTTGCCGGCGCATCGATCTTGGGTTGATGGCGATAGTCCCCCAGGCTCGCCACCGCATCCTTGATCGCACACCACGATGCAATCCCGAGCATGAACGGCGGTTCGCCCACGGCCTTGGAATGGAACACCGTGTCTTCGGGGTTCTTGCGGTTTTCCACCAGCTTCACCCGCAGGTCCAACGGCATATCCGCCACGGCCGGGATCTTGTAGCTGGCCGGGCCGTTGGTCATCAGCTTGCCTTTGTTGTTCCACACCAGCTCTTCCATGGTCAGCCAGCCCATGCCCTGGATGAAACCGCCTTCCACCTGGCCGATGTCGATGGCCGGGTTCAATGAGGCGCCGACGTCGTGGAGGATGTCGGTGCGCAGCATCTTGTACTCGCCGGTCAGGGTGTCGACGATCACTTCGCAGCAGGCCGCGCCGAACGCGAAGTAGTAGAACGGCCGACCGCGCGACTGACTGCGGTCGTAGAAGATTTTCGGGGTCTTGTAGAAGCCGGTGCTCGACAGCGAAACCTGGGCAAAATACGCCTGCTGGATCAACGCCTCGAAGGTCAGGATCTGGTCGCGAACGCGCACATGGCCGTTGTGGAATTCCACGTCCGCTTCGCTCACGTCGTACTTGCGTGCGGCGAATTCCACCAGGCGTTGCTTGATGGTTTCAGCGGCGTTCTGTGCTGCTTTGCCGTTCAAATCCGCACCACTGGAAGCAGCGGTCGGCGAGGTGTTGGGCACCTTGTCGGTGTTGGTGGCGGTGATCTGTACGCGGTCGATTTCCACCTGGAACACTTCGGCCACCACCTGCGCGACCTTGGTGTTCAAACCCTGGCCCATCTCGGTCCCACCGTGGTTCAGGTGGATGCTGCCGTCGGTATAGATGTGGATCAAGGCACCTGCCTGGTTGAGGAAGCTGGCGGTGAACGAAATGCCGAATTTCACCGGGGTCAGCGCCAGGCCTTTTTTCAGGATCGGGCTGTGGGCGTTGTACAGGCGGATCGCTTCGCGGCGCTCAGCGTATTGGCTGCTGGCCTCAAGTTCGGCGGTCATCTCTTCGAGCATGTTGTGCTCGACGGTCTGGTAGTAGTGGGTGACGTTGCGCTCGGTCTTGCCGTAGTAGTTGATCTTGCGCACGGCCAGCGGGTCGAGGGCCAGATGGCGGGCGATGGCGTCCATCACTTCCTCGATGGCAACCATACCTTGCGGGCCACCGAAGCCGCGATAGGCGGTGTTGGACGCGGTGTTGGTCTTGCAGCGATGGCCGTTGACCGTGGCGTCGCCCAGGTAATACGAGTTGTCGGAGTGGAACATCGCGCGGTCGACAATCGAGTTCGACAGGTCCGGCGAGCAGCCGCAGTTGCCCGCCAATTCCAGGTTGATCCCGTGCAGGCGGCCGCTGTCGTCAAAGCCCACGTCGTATTCGATATAGAAGGGGTGCCGCTTGCCGGTCATCAGCATGTCTTCGACGCGCGGCAGGCGCATCTTGGTCGGCTGGCCGGTGAGGCGTGCGACCACCGCGCATAGGCACGCGGGGCTGGCCGCCTGGGTTTCCTTGCCACCGAAACCGCCGCCCATGCGACGCATGTCGACGACGATTTTGTTCATCGACACGTCCAGCACTTCGGCCACCAGCTTCTGCACTTCGGTGGGGTTCTGCGTAGAGCAATAGACGATCATGCCGCCGTCTTCGGTGGGCATTACCGAGGAAATCTGGGTTTCCAGGTAGAAGTGTTCCTGGCCGCCGATGTGCAGGGTGCCCTGGATACGGTTTTTTGCGGTGGCCAGTGCGGCTGCCGAATCACCGCGCTGATGGGTGTGGCTGTCGAGCACGAAATGCTTCTTGCGAAAGGCCTCGACCACGTCCAGTACGGGTTCCAGGTCTTCGTATTCGATCACTGCGGCCATCGCAGCTTTGCGCGCGGTTTCCAGGTCGCGGGCGGCGACCGCCAGCACGACCTGACCGACGAACTGCACGGTGTCGATCGCCAGCAATGGATCGCCCGGCATCAATGGGCCGATGTCTTTCAGGCCCGGCACGTCTTCATGGGTGATGACAATGCGCACGCCTTCGAAGGCGTAGCAGGGCGCGGTGTCGATGCTGATGATGCGGGCATGGGCGCGGTCGGACATGCGCGCATACAGGTGCAACTGATTAGGGAATTCCAGGCGATCATCGATGTACTGCGCTTCACCGGACACGTGCTTGGCGGCGCTGTCATGCTTGACGCTGCGGCCGACCCCGGAGGTGAGGTCCTGGGCGAACAGCTCGGCGAGTTCGGCCTGGGTTTTAACGACGGCGTGATGGTTAGACATAAGCGGTCACCCGAGTCTCGATGTGCGGCGTTTGCAGTTCGATGAAGTATTTGCGCAGCAGGTTCTGGGCGCTGAGCAGGCGGTATTCCTTGCTGGCGCGGAAGTCCGACAGCGGGGTGAAATCTTCGGCGAGGGCGGCGCAGGCTTTTTCCACGGTGGCGGAGTTCCAGGTGGCGCCGACCAACGCGGCTTCGCAGCTCTTGGCGCGTTTTGGCGTGGCGGCCATGCCGCCGAACGCGACGCGCGCCTCGCCGATCACACCGTTGTCGATCTTCAAGTTGAACGCGGCGCAGACGGCGGAAATATCATCGTCCAGGCGTTTGGACACCTTGTAGGCACGGAACAAGGTGTGGCCCTTCGGCACGATGATCTTCTCGATGAACTCGCTGTCCTGGCGCGCGGTGACGCGGTAGTCGATGAAGTAATCTTCCAGGGCCAAGGTGCGGCGCGCTTCGCCCTTGCACAAGACGATCTGCGCGCCCAAGGCAATCAGCAGCGGCGGCGAATCCCCAATCGGCGAGGCATTGCCGATGTTGCCGCCCAGCGTGCCCTGGTTACGGATCTGCAGAGAGGCGAAGCGGTGCAGCAGTTCGCCGAAGTCCGGGTAGGCGTGATGCAGCGCGGTGTAGCAGTCGGAGAGGGCGGTGGCGGCGCCGATTTCCAGGCGGTCGTCGAAGTCGTCGATGCGCTTCATTTCTTCAATGTTGCCCACGTAGATCATCACCGGCAGCGTGCGGTGGAACTGGGTGACTTCCAGCGCCAGGTCGGTGCCACCCGCCAGCAGGCGGGCTTGCGGGTAGGCATCATAGAGGTCGGCCAGGTCGGCGACGGTCAGCGGCACCAGGCAGCGCTTGTCGCCGCTGTTGAGTTCACCGGTCTGCGTCGGCGCGATGGCTTTGAGACGGGCGATGGTCTCGGCCTGGCGGCTGTCGAACTGGTCCTGGGGCTTGTTGCAGCAGGCCTGTTCGGCGGCGGCAAGAATCGGGCGATAACCGGTGCAGCGGCACAGGTTGCCGGCCAGGGCTTCGTGGGCTTTCTGGCTGTCGGGGGCGTCGCTGTTCTTTTGCAGGGCGAACAACGACATCACGAAACCGGGTGTGCAAAAGCCGCATTGCGAGCCGTGGCATTCGACCATGGCTTGCTGGACGCTGTGCAGTTGGCCCTGGTGCTTGAGGTCTTCGACGCTGATCAGTTGCTTGCCGTGTAACGACGACACAAAGGTCAGGCACGAATTGAGGCTGCGATAACGAATCTGCTCAGTGCCTTGATCATCCGTATGCAACTCACCGACCACCACGGTGCACGCACCGCAATCGCCGCTGGCGCAGCCTTCCTTGGTACCGGATTTGCCCAAATGTTCACGCAGATAGTTGAGCACAGTCAGGTTGGGGTCCAGGGCGTGCTCGCTACGGAGTTCCTGGTTAAGTAAAAACTGGATCACGGAAGGCCTCGCAGACTCATTATTGTTGTTAACCGCTTTGCGCCGAATCTAGTCATGTCTGACTTTTCGGTCAACGATTTTCTGACCAGAAGGTCAAGAAAATGCAATCGCAACACTTTCAATTATGGTCCAGTCTTCTGGAACCGGCGTTTTTGGGGGCTTATGGGTGTTCATCGTTGCTTATTCCGTGCCAAATTCTGAAAGGTGGGCGTAGCGCCATCAGCCAGCCAATGCGCTACACTGCCGCGCTTGTACCGATAGCAGATTTTGAAGGGAAAACATGACGTTCAAGGCGCCGGACAGTCTCGCCGAGCAAATCGCTCACCACCTCGCCGAACGCATCATTCGCGGCGATCTCAAGCCTGGGGAGCGGATCCAGGAGCAAAAGGTCACGCTGGCGCTCAATGTCAGCCGTGGTTCCGTGCGCGAAGCCTTGCTGATCCTCGAACGCCGCCATCTGATCGCGATCCTGCCGCGCCGAGGCGCCCACGTCACCGAACTCACCGCGCACAAGGTGCAGAGCCTGTGCACCTTGATGGGCGAGCTGTACATCCTGCTCGGCAACGCGGTGGCCCAGGGCTGGCAGACCCAGGCCGACATGGCGCCGTTCGTGCAGATCCAGCAGCGCCTGGTCACCCATTTCGAGCGCCAGGAGATCCGCGGCTTTGTCGAGGAAAGCTTCAATGTGATGCGCGCCGCCTATCTCTTCGCCAACAACCCGTACCTGCAGGAAACCGTCGAGAACCTGCAACCGGCGATGAACCGCGCCTATTACTTGGCGCTGGATCAACGCAAGGCGTCCATGAGCGAATACCTGGCGCTGTTCGAGCAACTGCTCGCCGCCGTACTGGCCCGTGACCTGCCGCAGATCCGTCAAGTGCTGTCGGCCTACGGCGAGCGCAGTTGCTCGTTGGTCATCGCTGCGTTGGCGGACGCCTAAACGTGCGGCTCAAGTGCATCAAACTGGCGGGGTTCAAATCCTTCGTCGACCCGACCACGGTGAACTTCCCCAGTAACATGGCGGCGGTGGTCGGGCCCAATGGTTGCGGCAAGTCGAACATCATCGACGCCGTCCGCTGGGTGATGGGCGAGAGCTCGGCGAAAAACCTGCGTGGCGAGTCGATGACCGACGTCATCTTCAACGGCTCCACCAGCCGTAAGCCGGTGAGTCAGGCCAGCATCGAACTGGTGTTCGATAACTCCGATGGCACCTTGATCGGCGAGTACGCGGCCTACGCGGAAATCTCGATTCGCCGCAAAGTGACCCGCGACAGCCAGAACAGTTACTTCCTCAACGGCACCAAGTGTCGTCGCCGGGACATTACCGATATTTTTCTCGGCACCGGCCTGGGCCCGCGCAGCTACTCGATCATCGAGCAGGGCATGATCTCCAAGCTGATCGAAGCCAAGCCCGAAGACCTGCGCAACTTCATCGAGGAAGCGGCTGGCATCTCCAAGTACAAGGAGCGCCGCCGCGAGACCGAAAACCGCATCCGCCGCACCCACGAAAACCTCGCCCGCCTGACTGACCTGCGCGAAGAGCTGGAACGCCAGTTGGAGCGTCTGCACCGCCAGGCCCAGGCCGCCGAGAAGTATCAGGAATACAAGGGTGAAGAACGCCAGCTCAAGGCACAACTCTCGGCCCTGCGTTGGCAGGCGCTGAACGATCAGGTCGGCCAGCGCGAAGCGATCATCGGCACCCAGGAGATCAGCTTTGAAGCCTTGGTAGCCGAGCAGCGCAATGCCGACGCCAGCATCGAACGCCTGCGCGACGGTCACCATGACCTGTCCGAGCGCTTCAATCTGGTGCAGGGTCGCTTCTATTCGGTGGGCGGCGATATTGCCCGCGTCGAACAGAGCATTCAGCACGGCCAGCAACGCCTGCGCCAGTTGCAGGATGATTTGAAGGAAGCCGAACGCGCGCGACTGGAGACCGAATCGCACCTGGGCCACGATCGCACCTTGCTGCTGACCCTCGGCGAAGAGCTGGACATGCTCACCCCTGAGCAGGAAATCACCAACGCCGCCGCGGAAGAAGCCGCCGCCGCGCTGGAAGAAGCCGAAACCACCATGCATGGCTGGCAGGAGCAGTGGGACACCTTCAACCTGCAATCCGCCGAGCCACGCCGCCAGGCCGAGGTGCAGCAGTCGCGCATCCAACAGTTGGAAACCAGCATGGAGCGTTTGGCCGAGCGCCAGCGCCGGATGCAGGAAGAGCGCGCATTGCTGTCCGCCGACCCGGAAGACGCGGCGATCATGGAATTGAGCGAGCAACTGGCCGAAAGCGAAATGACGCTGGAAGAGCTGGAAGCCAGCGAAGAACAACAAGTGGAGCGCCTGGAGCAATTGCGTCAGCAACTGCAACAGGCGACCCAGGCACAACAACAAGCGCAGGGTGATTTGCAGCGGCTCAATGGTCGCCTGGCATCCCTTGAGGCTTTGCAACAAGCCGCGCTGGATCCGGGGACTGGCACCGCCGAATGGTTGCGCGATCAGCATCTGGCCGAGCGCCCGCGCCTGGCCGAAGGCTTGAAAGTGGAAGCGGGCTGGGAGCTGGCGGTGGAAACCGTACTCGGCGCCGACCTGCAAGCCGTATTGGTCGACGACTTCGGTGGCTTCGACCTGGCCGGTTTTGCCCAGGGCGACTTGCGTTTGCTCAGCCCTTCGGCGGATGGCACGCGGGTGCCGGGCAGTCTGCTGGATAAGGTTGAGGCGGCGATTGATCTGTCGCCATGGCTGGGCCAGGTCAAACCGGTCGAATCGCTTGAGCAGGCCCTGGTCCAACGCGGCCAACTGGCGGCCGGCGAAAGCCTGATCAGCCGCGACGGTTACTGGGTCGGCCGCCACTTCCTGCGTGTACGCCGCGCCAGTGAAGCCGAAAGCGGCGTTTTGGCCCGTGGCCAGGAAATCGTCAATTTGATCGCCGAGCGCGAAGAGCGCGAAGCCACCCTTGAAAGTCTGGAAACCGAACTGCAAACCCTGCGTGCCACTCAGCGCCAGCAAGAGGCCGGCCGCGAACACCTGCGCCGCCTGTTGCAGGACGAAGCGCGCCAGCAAGGCGAACTCAAAGCTCAACTCTCCGCGAGCAAAGCCAAGGTCGAACAACTGACCCTACGCCGCACTCGCCTCGACGAAGAAGTCGCCGAGATGGGTGAGCAACGGGCCCTCGAACACGAACAAATCGGCGAAGCTCGTCTGCAATTGCAGGAAGCCCTCGACAGCATGGCGCTGGACACCGAGCAGCGCGAACTGTTGCTGGCCCAGCGCGACAGCCTGCGCGAACGTCTCGACCGCGTGCGCCAGGAAGCCCGTCAGCACAAGGATCACGCCCACCAGTTAGCGGTGCGCCTGGGTTCGCTCAAGGCCCAGCACGCCTCCACCGCCCAGGCCCTTGAGCGCCTGGAGATGCAGTCTGAACGCCTCACCGAAAAGCGCGAGCAACTGAGCCTTAACCTGGAAGAGGGTGAAGCGCCGCTGGAAGAACTGCGCCTCAAGCTGGAAGAATTGCTCGACAAGCGCATGACCGTCGATGAAGAACTCAAGACTGCGCAAATCGCCCTGGAAGACGCTGACCGCGAACTGCGCGACGCCGAAAAACGCCGGACCCAGGCCGAGCAACAATCTCAGCTGATCCGCGGCCAGCTCGAACAACAGCGCATGGAATGGCAAGCCCTGACCGTGCGCCGCAAAACCCTGCAGGACCAGTTGCTGGAAGACGGCTACGACCTGCACGGCGTGCTCAATACCCTGACCGCCCAGACCAACGAGAAAGAAGCCGAAGAAGAGCTTGAGCGGATTGCTGCGCGTATTCAGCGTTTGGGTGCGATCAACTTGGCGGCCATCGACGAATATCAGCAACAGTCCGAGCGTAAACGTTATCTGGATGCTCAGGACGCCGACTTGGTCGAAGCACTGGACACCCTGGAAAACGTGATTCGCAAGATCGACAAGGAAACCCGTAACCGCTTCAAGGATACCTTTGATCAGATTAATGGCGGTTTACAGGCCTTATTCCCAAAAGTTTTCGGCGGTGGCAGCGCTTACCTGGAACTGACGGGCGAAGATCTACTCGATACAGGGGTGACGATCATGGCGCGGCCTCCGGGCAAGAAGAACAGCACCATCCATTTGTTGTCCGGTGGCGAGAAAGCCCTGACGGCATTGGCCCTGGTATTTGCCATCTTCAAGTTGAATCCGGCGCCGTTCTGCATGCTCGACGAAGTGGACGCCCCGTTGGATGACGCTAACGTTGGACGCTACGCACGATTGGTGAAAGAGATGTCCCAGACCGTGCAGTTCATCTATATCACTCACAACAAGATCGCCATGGAAATGGCGGATCAATTGATGGGTGTGACGATGCACGAGCCAGGTTGTTCGCGTTTGGTCGCGGTGGACGTGGAAGAAGCGATGAAGATGGTGGACGCCTAGTGGCGGAGCTTTTAGCTAAGAGCCGCAAGCTGCAAGTGAGTTGGCTTGAGCTTGATGCTTGTCACTTGTAGCTTGTAGCTCACAGTTGGCGCCAGGGTACGAAAATGCTATTTGGGAGCGAAGATGCCAATCCAATACATCTTTCGCCAACTGTGCTAATTTAATGTCAAATTTTCGTATGCGTGGGCAAAACGTCAGTCAGAACATAGAGTTGGCGCCACGTTTTAAAGCGGTTTGCACGTTGCTAAACCCCTTATTTTTCAGCATTTTTTATTAGAGGCACGGGATTACATGGAAATCGGTCTGCGCGAGTGGCTGATCGTCATCGGCATAATTGTCATTGCCGGTATTCTTTTTGATGGCTGGCGCCGCATGCGCGGTGGCAAGGGCAAGCTCAAATTCCGTCTGGACCGCAACCTGTCCAACTTGCCCGACGACGACGGCGCCGAGCTGCTGGGGCCGCCCCGTGTGCTGGATACCCATAAAGAACCGCAACTGGACGAGCACGACTTGCCATCGATGAGCGCACCGGTGCGCGAAGCCCGCGAGCCATCGTCCAAGCGTGGCAAGCGCACTGCGCCGGTGGTTGCAGAGCCGCGCCAGGCTGATCTGGACCTGGACGTCGATGACGGCCCGAGCTTCAGCAGTCGTGACGATGATTTCCCGGACGAGAACGCTGGCAAGAATGCGCCGCGCCAATCTGTGAACGACCAGCCCGCCGCCGAAGAAGTCCTGGTGATCAGCGTGATCTGCCGCGACGCAGCCGGGTTTAAGGGCCCGGCTTTGTTGCAGAATATTCTGGAAAGCGGCTTGCGCTTCGGCGAGATGGATATCTTCCACCGCCACGAAAGCATGGCCGGCAACGGCGAGGTGCTGTTCTCCATGGCCAACGCGGTCAAACCGGGCACTTTCGATCTGGACGATATCGACCTGTTCAGCACCCCGGCGGTGAGCTTCTTTCTCGGCCTGCCAGGCCCGCGTCACCCGAAACAAGCGTTCGACGTGATGGTGGCCGCAGCTCGCAAGCTGTCCCAGGAACTGAACGGCGAACTCAAGGACGACCAGCGCAGCGTCCTGACTGCCCAGACCATCGAGCACTACCGTCAGCGCATCGTCGAGTTCGAGCGTCGCGCCCTGACACAAAAACGCTGAGGATTGCTCCTCGGCGTTGTCGGATAGAATAAGCGCACTAACATATTGAGCAGCTTCGGCTGCTCTTTTGCTTTCTGAGAGAACACCCATGACCGCCGCCCACACCCGCATCCTCGAACTGCGCGCTGAACTGGATCAGCACAACTACCGTTATCACGTCCTCGACGAGCCGAGCATTCCGGACGCCGAGTACGACCGGCTGTTCCATGAGCTCAAGGCCCTGGAAGCCGAGCACCCGGACCTGGTTACGCGTGATTCACCGACGCAGCGGGTGGGCAGTGCGGCGTTGTCGGCGTTTACTCAGGTGCGCCATGAGATCCCGATGCTCAGCCTGGGCAACGCGTTTGATGAAACCACCATGCTTGAGTTTGATCGTCGGGTGACGGAAGGCCTTGATCTGCCTGCGGATGACCTGTTCGGGGGTGTCGAGTACAGCTGCGAGCCGAAGCTGGATGGCCTGGCGGTCAGCCTGCTGTATCAAGACGGCGAGCTGGTACGTGGCGCCACTCGTGGCGACGGCACCACCGGCGAAGACATCAGTGTCAACGTGCGCACCGTGCGCAATATCCCGTTGAAACTGCACGGCAGCGGCTGGCCGGCGACCCTGGAAGTGCGCGGCGAAGTCTTCATGTCGAAGGCCGGTTTCGAGCGTTTGAACGCCTCGCAGTTGGAAGTCGGTGGCAAGACTTTCGCTAATCCGCGCAACGCGGCTGCCGGCAGCTTGCGCCAGCTGGATTCGAAGATCACCGCCGGCCGGCCACTGGAATTCTGCTGCTACGGCGTGACCACCGATGTCAGTGACACCCATATCGGTAATCTGAAACAGTTGCAGAAATGGGGCATGCCCATCAGCCATGAGTTGAAACTGGCCAAGGGCATCCAGGATTGCCTGGACTACTACCGTGATATCGGCGAGCGGCGCAACAGCCTGCCGTATGAGATCGACGGTGTGGTGTTCAAGGTCAACAGCATCGCTTCCCAGCGTGAACTGGGCTTCCGCGCCCGTGAACCGCGCTGGGCTATCGCGCATAAATTCCCCGCCCTGGAAGAGCTGACTGAACTGCTCGACGTGGAATTCCAGGTCGGCCGTACCGGCGCGGTGACCCCGGTGGCGCGCCTCAAACCGGTCAAGGTTGCGGGTGTCACCGTATCCAACGCCACCTTGCACAACATGGATGAAGTGGCGCGCCTGGGCGTGATGATCGGCGATACCGTGATCATCCGCCGCGCCGGGGATGTGATCCCGCAGGTGGTCTCGGTGGTGCTTGAGCGCCGCCCGGAAAACGCCCGCGCGGTGCCGATCCCCGAAAGCTGCCCAGTGTGCGGCTCCCACGTTGAGCGCACGCAACTGGTCAAGCGCAGCAAGGGCAAGGAAACCGTCAGCGACGGCGCGGTGTACCGTTGCGTCGGCCGTCTGGCCTGTGGTGCGCAGCTCAAGCAGGCGATCATCCATTTTGTCTCGCGCCGCGCCATGGACATCGACGGCCTGGGCGACAGGACCATCGAGCAACTGGTGGATGAAAAGCTCATCGGCTCCCCGGCCGACCTCTACAAACTCAAGTATGAGCAGATTATCGACCTGGAAGGCTTTGCCGACATTTCCAGCAAGAAGCTGATCACCGCCATCGAAAACAGCAAGACGCCGACTCTGGCGCGCTTTATCTACGCCTTGGGCATTCCCGACGTAGGCGAAGAGACCGCCAAGGTGCTGGCGCGCTCCCTGGCCTCTCTGGAGCGCGTGCAGAAGGCGTTGCCCGAAGTGTTGACGTACTTGCCGGATGTGGGCCTGGAAGTAGCGCATGAGATCCACAGTTTCTTTGAAGACAGCCACAACCAGGACGTGATCGGTGCGCTGCTGTCGCCGCAAGAATGCGGCCTGCAATTGCAGGATCAGGGTGACCTGAGTGCCGAATTCGCGGCCAGCACCACCCTGGGAGGGTTGCTCGACAAGCTGCACGTACCGAGTGTCGGCCCGGGCGCTGCGCAGAAACTCGCGGACAAGTTCGTCACCCTGGAAGGCGTGATCAAGGCCGACTGGCTGGATATGCGCCAGGCCCTGCCCGAGAAGCAGGCAAAGGCCGTGCGCGAGTTCTTCGACAATGCCGACAACGCCAGCCGCGCCCTGGCCATCGAGCAACAGCTCAAGGACTTCGGCATGCATTGGGAGAGCGAGAAGAAGGTCGTCGAAGGCTTGCCCGAAGCCGGGCACACCTGGGTACTTACCGGTTCCCTGGAGCTGATGAGCCGCGATGTGGCCAAGGAAAAACTCGAAAGCCTCGGCGCCAAGGTGGCGGGTTCCGTGTCGGCGAAAACCCACTGCGTGGTGGCGGGGCCGGGCGCCGGTTCCAAGCTGGCCAAGGCCAGTGAGTTGGGCTTGAAAGTGCTGGATGAAGAAGCCTTTGTCGCATTCCTCGCCAAGCACAACATCACCGTCTGATCTGGACTGTGTGGTGAGCGGGCTTGTCCCGCGCTGGGCTGCGAAGCAGCCCCCCGGGGATCATTAGGAAAGTGGAACGATCCTGAAGGAAAAATGATCTAGTCTCGGTCACCCAGGGAGAGATCGCCATGTTCCGCTACTTCGAGCAACTCAGTTCGCGCATCGCCGCACCGTTCGTAGCCGGCACATCCCGCGACAGCAAGGTGTGGCGGTGCCGTTGCGGCCAATCGCTGTTTTTTCGCAATAGCCAATGCCTGGCTTGCCAGGCGCTGCTGGGCTACCAACCGCAACAAAGTCGACTGGACTCCCTGCAACCCGGCCCCGTCGAAGGCACCTGGCGGTTAGACGGCAACCTAGACGCCGGCGCTTTCCGCCGCTGCGCCAACCTCGACACGCCGGCCGCCTGCAACTGGCTGATCCCGGCCCACAGCACCGCGCCGCTGTGCGTGGCGTGCAGCCTGAACCGCACCATTCCTGACCTGTCGATCGTGGAAAACCATGAGCGCTGGCGCAAAGTTGAAACCGCCAAGCGCCGTTTGGTCGCGCAATTGATCAGTCTCGGCCTGCAAGTGGTGCCCAAGACTGTCGATGAGGACAACGGCCTGGCCTTCGACTTTGTCGGTATCGACCTGGAAGGCAATGCGCCCATGACCGGCCACGCGAACGGCCTGATCACCCTCGACATCAAGGAAGCCGACGACGCCCACCGCGAAAAAGTCCGCGTACAAATGCGCGAACCCTACCGTACCCTGCTCGGCCACTTTCGGCATGAGGTCGGCCATTACTACTGGGACCGGCTGATCGCCAATACCCACTGGCTTGAACCGTTTCGCCACCTGTTCGGCGACGAACGCGCCAGTTACGCCGATGCCCTCGACCAGCATTATCAGAACGGCCCACGGCCGGACTGGCAGCAAACCTGTGTCAGCGCCTACGCCACCATGCACCCCTGGGAAGACTGGGCCGAAACCTGGGCTCACTACCTGCACATGATGGATGCCGTCGACACCGCCCTCGGCTTTGGCATGAGCGCCCGCGAAATGGACCTGGATTACCAGCCATTCCCGCTCACCACCCTCTATGACCCCGAACACCCCGGCGGCGCGGCATTCCTGTCGTTCGTCAACGCCTGGATCGAACTGGCCGGCATGCTCAATGAACTGTCACGCAGCATGGGCCAGCCGGATTTCTATCCCTTCGTGCTGCCACCGCCGGTGATTGCCAAACTGCACTTTATTCACCTGGTGATTCAGGAGGAGGGCGGCCGGGCCGATGAAGCAGTGATTTTGTAGGGACACAAGTGCTTGAGCTCCTTCATATTTTTAATCCGGCCCCAACGGTTGTAACTTCCGATGAGATCGGTACAATGGCCCCGCTTGCCGAGAGGCAGGCGTCGTTATGGTGACCCCATCGGTCCCCCCGCAACGATTACCCGTGAACCTGGTCAGAGCCGGAAGGCAGCAGCCACAGCGGGAACATTGTGTGCCGGGGTGTGGCTGGTGGGGTTGCCTCCATAACGCTCTTCCTTGCAATACTTCCTCAAATTCAATTCAAAAAATGCTTTCACGCCATCTGCCATCGTGCAGTCCATGGCGGCATACTCCAGTGCCTGGCATCCGGAGACAACACACGTGGAAAAAGTCGACGACCTCACGCGCGAAAAACTGCGGGAGTGGCAGATGCGGCGCCTGGAGATCAAGGACCGCATTCAATCGCACCCTGAACAGACCCTGGAATTGTCGCGGGTGCTGGATCTTATGGACGACGAGCACGCGGAAATTCTTAGCCAGGCGGAAATAATCCGCTCTGCGGACGTGGCCAATGAGCCCACGCCACCGCTACTCACTGGCGCCTACACGCTGCAGTTGAATGTAGCCGCACAGAGTGCCGAGGACCTGCGCCGGTTGCTGGATATGGCGGTCTTCGAACTCCAGCAGCAGGTCAATGCGATGGCCGCTACGGCTGAGGCAGGTCCTCATTGCGGCGGTATGTCGGGCTCCCTGGGGGAGTATCGGTTTGAACTGGGCGGGCAGGGCAATGCCTGATCTCCTGGCGGCGAGGCACTATGCAACCCGAACACTTTGATTTATCCAGCCCTGTCTTCCTGCCCGTTACGGAGGAAACCTGCACGGGCCTGCTCGGCGCGGACGGTGCCAAGATTCTGCCGGGGCTGACTGACCCGGAGCTGGCCGCCGTGCTGGTTATCCAGAACCTGGCCCAGGCGGCGGAAAAGGACCTGACCTGCGCTGGCGCGGAGCGCATCCTGGCCAAGCTGCTCGACTGGGCGGTCGATACCCAGGCACAGGGCGGCCCGACGTTGCTGTCCGAAGCCCAACGGCTGTTCGATCCGCGCAAGCTGTACTTTGGCTTCAACGCCCTTAAAACGGTCAATCTGCGCCTGCTCTCGGCTGAAGAGGTTGCATCGCGTGATTACCTGCTGCCTACCGGCAAATGGGATATCGGTTACAAGGTCCGTCACCTGCGCAGCAACAATCCGTTCAGCCAGCAAATGGTCACGCCCCGGCACCGCGAGCGCTGGCTCAGCCCGGCCCAGGACAAGCTGGTGCGGACCTTCCGCGCCAACCTCAACGAAGACCTGCATGTGCAAGGCTACGCCGGCATTGGCAAGAGCCATCTGCTGGGCGCGTTGATGGAATGCCTGCGTCCCGCCCAGACCTTGATACTGGCGCGCACTGGGCCAAAACTCGCGACCCTGCGTGAACGCATGGGACTGCCCAAGGACAGCAAGACCGGCTCGACCTTTGCCGCCTTCGCAAAAGCATTGTTACAGGGGCAGCGGCCCGCCGCACAGGCCACCCCGGCCCGGTTGCCCGGCAAATACGAAGTGTCGCAGACCCTGAATATCCATGGCTGGCGCGGTCACGATGGCGCGGCGACGCTCGATATCTGCCTGAAGGTGCTCGACAGTTATTGCCATTCCAACCATCACAGTTTGTCGGCACGGCATCTGCCGCATTTCAAGCAATCCTTGTCCAGCGTGGATGCCCAGGCGTTGCTGGAGTATTCCAGCCGATTGTGGACGTATTTGGGAGCCAATCCGCAATGGGCCGGTCAGACGGCCTTCGCCGCGCTGTTACTGATCAAGCGTGCGAGCCTTGATGGGTGCGTGGTGCCGCCCCGGTACACCCATGTCCTGATCGACGAAAGCCAGGACATTCCTCCGTCGTTGTTGCAGATCATCGAACGCGGCCGCCAGGTGCTGATCACCCTTGGCGATGAGTACCAGTTGGCCAGCGGTGTGATGGTCAGGCGCAAGCGCGAAGTCCGGCACACCGACATCAATTACTCGGTGCGCTCGGGCCGCAACGTGGAGCGCCTGGTCAACCCGCTGATCAGCGTGCACTCGCAGAAGGGCAAGACGCCCTTCGAAGGCGCGCGGGACGCCGACGTCGGTATCGAGTATTACCCTCAGGGTTTCGTGCCGCCCGAAGGCTGCGTGGTGTTGACCGCATCCCATTGGGACACCATGAAATGGGCCATCCAGTTGCAACAGGCCAACTGCCCGTTTGGCTTCTTCGACAGTGCAACGCAGCAGGATCTGCAGCGCTTCATGATCAGCGTCATCGCGCTGTTCAAGCCAGACTTCTACAGCAACGAGCACGACGATAACGGCCCGCACGCGCACTTCAGTGACATGGACGACTGGCAACAGGTGCGCGATGCCAGCCAGTACGACGAGTCGTTCCTGTGGGTCGAGAGCGAGCTGGAAAAGGGTTTCAACGTCGCTGATATCACACGTTTGAACCGCTTGAGCGGCGTCCCCGGCAAGCGCTGCCTGCTGATGCTGGCGGAAGAGGCGGGCGGGATGGAGTTCGACCGGGTGTTACTGACGCCGGAGCTGCTGACCAACGTGAAATTCAAGGACGCCTACGCGTTCGATCAGCGGCTGTGCGCGGTGTACATCGCCATTTCCCGGGCGCGCGTGCAGCTTTACCTGCCTTACGATGTGGTTGAGTGGATTGATTTCCACACGTATCAAAAAACCCGTGAATTCCACGGTTACTGATTTATTTAATTCGGCTGTTTCACAACTTTCATCGGTCGCTCTGGACAACCCAAAACCACCTTGTTAGTTTTCGCCAGCCACTTGTTTCAGAGTATGACAAGGGGTGCGAATGATATTGAAGTGCTATCACTTCTTTAACTAACAAGGATGTCTGTGATGAAAAGCCTGCAAGGGTTGCCCCGTCTTATCAGTGCTTCGGTCGGTGCGCCCGGTAAAGCCCGCAATTTGCCCGCCGATGTGCAGTGCATCCAGTACTTGTTCAATCTGATCATTCCCAAACTGGGCTTCCCACTGGCCGAAAACGGCAAGTGCGACGGCCAGTTGGTGCAATGCATCAGCCAGTACCAATTCCGTCATCTCAAGTATGCGCACCCCGATGGTGTGATCGACCCGACCGGTAAAACCTTCAACAGCCTGATCGAAGAAGCGGTGAAGGTGCCGGTGAAGGCCTTCCCGAGCATGCGTATTCCGAGCTTTCTGAATGCATTCGGTAACAACCAGGGTGACGCGGTGCAAGCCACCGTCAACGTGTACCTGGACCGCATGCGGGCGATGATCGAGGCTGAGCGGCGCAATCGCCAATTGATGCTTCAGGCCACGTGCGACGGCGGCATGACGCTCACCGATACAGATTTCCAGGAGGCCGCCAAGCAGTTGGGCAACGGCATTTCGGTGAATGTCATCAGGGCCTTCGCCACGGTGGAGTCCGGTGGTCGCTCGGGTTTCGGCCCGGCCAAGTTGCCGATCATTGCCTTTGAAGGGCACCAATTTCGCAAGTACACCAAGCATATCTACGACCAGGCGCATCCGCTGCTTTCGTATATCTATGTGAGAAAGGCCGGGCCGCAGTGGCAGGTCAATAACAAGGATCAGGTCAAGGCCTGGGAAACCATGGCCACTGCATTCGCCCTGGACCAGGAAGCGGCGTTGATGTCGGCGTCGTGGGGCATGTTTCAGACCATGGGGTTCAACTATGCCTCATGCGGTTACAAGACGGTGTTTGAGTTTGCCGCGGCATTAAAAGTGAATGTCGGTAACCAATTGAAGGCGTTTCTCGCGTTTTGCGCTAACAGCCCGGCGTTGATGACGGCCATGAAAACCAAGGATTTCACTTCGATGGCCCGTAACTATAACGGCAAGGACTACGGCAACTATGACGTCCTTATGCAAAAAGCCTACGAGAAACTTGAAGGGAAAAAATAAGATGATGCGTTTTCTAGCAGCCGGTGCGTTGTCGTTGTGCGCCGTAGTGCCTGCGTTGGCCGGTTCACCGGCGTTGCATTCGGGCAAATACGAAGGGCTGATGCTGGCGGTGACGCCTGAGCATCAGGTGGAAGGCTATTACGCGGAAGAGATGGGCGAGGGCGTGACCCGCAGCTGCACGTTCTACCTGCAAGGCAAGCCCTCAGCGCTGACCACCTGGAATGACACCGCCTACCCCGGCAGCGTGGCGCCTTCTTCGGACGGCGTGACCCTGACTGTGGAACAGGGTCGCCAGCATCCCGGTTGCTTGAGTGTACTGATGCCAGAGATCGCCACCGGCCTGGACCTGACCCAGACCGCCAACAAAAAGTGGATCGGCCTGGTGAAGGTGTCCGCCGACAAGGCCTACCTGCTGAAGAATCCGAGTGCCAAGGCCGCCAAGCGCCCCTACATCGTCAAGAATGACGTGGTCGGTGTGCTGGCCTTCAAGGATGGCTGGGCCCAGGTCGAGTTCATCAATGCCGATGACCGCTCGTTTACTGGCTGGATCAGCCAGGATCAGTACAGCCGTTTGTCAGCCCCAAAAAGCTGATCAGCCAAAGGTTTCACGCAACAACCCGGCAAACGCATCCCGCGCCAGGTGCCGCCGGGTGTCCTTGTGCCAGAACAGCAGGTTGTCCACCGCCTGCAATTCTTCGAACCGGTACGATGCCAGCTGATTGGCCTGCTCATAGCGGGCCAGGATGCCTTCCGGCGCCAGCGCCACGCCAATCCCGGCACTCACGCAACCAATGATCGTGCCCCAACTGGCATAGCTGGCGATGGTCGGCTTGAAGGCATGGGGCTTGACCCAGTTTTCCAGCGCTGCCCGATAGGGGCAACCCGGTGGCCATACCAGCAAGGTGCGGCCGGCCAGGTCTTCGGCGCTGCGGATCGGTGCGCTGGAGGCACTGGCGATCAGCACCAGGCGTTCGCTGTAGACCACGCTGTGTTCGAGCTTTGCGCGTTTGTTGCCAGCGGCCACCAGCGCCACATCCAGGCGATGGTGTTGCAGGTCATCGAGCAGCTCGCCCCAGGCGCCAGTCACCAGTTCCAGGCTGACATCCGGGTAGCGTCGGTGGTATTCCGCCAGCAGCGGCGGCAGACGGCCACTGGCGCTGGACTCCACTGCGCCGATGCGCAGGGTGCCACGGGGTATGGCGTTGGCGTCCACGGCGCGTTTGGATTCGTCCACCAAGGCCAGGATGCGTTCGCAGTATTCGAGGAAAATCTCCCCCGCCGCACTGATTGCCAGCCCACGCCCCGCTCGGATGAACAGCGGCGTGCCCAACTCGCTTTCCAGCTGCTTGATCCGCGTAGTGATGTTGGACGGCACGCAATGCAAGTGCACGGCCGCCTGGGCCACGCTGCCGGTTTGCGCTACGGCTCGCACCATTTTCAGTTGGGCCAGTTCCATTGCTCAGTTCCAGTGATTTCAGAAGTCAGAAACAGTTAATTGTCCTGCGTCTTGTGCGGGCCAAGACTGACGGTATTCCTTCTCTGTTTTCGGATGCCATCGATGAACATCCCGTCACCCCTGAAGCTTACGCTAGTCATCGCCAGCGTCATCCTCTGTTGGGCCTATTCGCCGATTGGCGTGCACATGGGGCTGCACAGCTACAGCCCTGGCCAGCTGGCGTTGCTGCGGTTCTTGATTGCCTCGGTGTTCATGGCGGGTGTGGCACTGGTGATGGGCATTGGCCGGCCGCGCCTGTGGGATCTGCCATGGCTGCTGGTGTTGAGTTTTTTCGGGGTGTTCCTGCATCACACCAGCCTCAATTACGGGCAGCAATTCGTGACGGCGGCGGCGTCCAGCGTGCTCGCGCAATCGGCGCCACTGTTCAGTGTGTTGATCGCATTTTTCTGCTTGAAGGAACGGGTCAGCCTCTGGCGCTGGAGCTGTGTGTTGCTCGGCCTGCTCGGTGTGCTGGTAGTGATCTGGGGCGATCAGGGTTTGGGTGACATCGACCCGCGCGGCCTGTTGATCCTGCTGGCGGCTGTGTCGTGGAGCCTGTACTTCGCCATCCAGAAACACTTCGCCCATCGCTACAGCCCGCTCACGATGGCGTGCTACATGGTGTGGGTGGGCACGCTGATGCTTTGCGTTAACCTGCCAGGCTTGCCCGCTGCGGTGTTGCAGGCGCCGTTGGCGGAGAACCTTGCGGTGCTGGTGCTCGGGGTCTTCCCCAGCGCCCTGGCCTACCTGGCCTGGGGCTATGTGTTAAAGCATGTCGAGGTCAGTCGCGCGTCGGTGGCGATGTACTTGATACCGCCGGTCGCGATGGTGATGGCCGCCACGCTGCTGGGAGAGTCCATTGCCCTGCAGGTGGTGCTTGGCGGGGGCATCGTAGTGGCCAGTGTCGCGGCCATCAGCCTGGAGGGGCGTTGGGTGCGCGCTGCCCGAGGTTTTCATCACTCATAAATGCCCAGGGCTGGCGGCATACTCGCTCCGGGTTCAGGCCTTTTCGGGGCCAACCAGAAGAGCTTGGTCAGATTAGGCAAGCGTGCCGGATGCAATTTCCCCCTTGCTCCGCTAGCATTACCGGCTTCTGTTTCCCAGTTGCGACGGTTTTCGATGAGTTATCAGGTTCTTGCACGTAAATGGCGTCCGCGCTCGTTCCGCGAAATGGTCGGCCAGACCCATGTGCTCAAGGCTCTGATCAATGCCTTGGACAGCCAACGGCTGCACCATGCCTACCTGTTTACCGGTACGCGAGGGGTGGGCAAGACCACCATTGCGCGCATCATCGCCAAATGCCTGAACTGTGAAACCGGTATTACTTCAACGCCGTGCGGCACCTGCTCGGTGTGCAAGGAAATCGACGAAGGGCGTTTCGTCGACCTGATCGAAATCGACGCCGCGAGCCGCACCAAGGTCGAAGACACCCGCGAACTGCTCGACAACGTGCAGTACGCTCCCAGTCGTGGCCGCTTCAAGGTCTACCTGATCGACGAAGTGCACATGCTCTCCAGCCATTCCTTCAACGCCCTGTTGAAAACCCTGGAAGAGCCGCCGCCCTACGTCAAATTCATCCTGGCCACCACGGACCCGCAGAAACTTCCTGCAACGATTCTGTCGCGGTGCCTGCAGTTCTCCCTGAAAAACATGACCCCCGAGCGCGTGGTCGAGCATTTGAGCCACGTATTGGGCGTAGAGAACGTTCCGTTCGAAGACGACGCACTGTGGCTGCTCGGCCGTGCCGCCGATGGTTCGATGCGTGACGCCATGAGCCTCACCGACCAGGCCATCGCCTTTGGTGAAGGCAAGGTCATGGCCGCCGACGTGCGTGCCATGCTCGGCACGCTGGACCACGGCCAGGTCTTCGACGTGCTGCACGCGCTGATCGAAGGCGATGCCAAGGCGTTGCTCGAAGCCGTGCGTCACCTGTCGGAGCAAGGCCCGGACTGGAACGGCGTGCTCTCGGAAATCCTCAATGTGCTGCACCGCGTTGCCATCGCCCAGGCCCTGCCTGATGGTGTCGACAATGGCCATGGCGACCGCGACCGCGTGTTGGCCCTGGCCCAGGCGTTGCCGGCCGAAGATGTGCAGTTCTATTACCAGATGGGCCTGATCGGCCGCCGTGACCTGCCCCTGGCGCCCGACCCGCGTGGCGGCTTTGAAATGGTGCTGCTGCGGATGCTGGCGTTCCGGCCCGCCGATGCGGCCGATGCGCCGAGACAGCCGCTAAAGCCAGTGGGGATCAGCCAGGCCACAGTTGATTCCGCCAAACCAGTGGCTGGCGCGGCAGTTGTTGCGCCAGTGGTTGCTGCATCTGCGCCCGTTGCGCCGGTGCCCGAACCGGTGGTCGCTGCACCCGTGGTCGAGCCGGAACCTGTTGTCGAGCCCGAGCCGGTTGTCGACCTGCCCTGGAATGATCCGATTGAAGCCGAAGTCGAAGCTGGGCAAGTGCCCGCCGTGGAGCCGGTGCTGGAAACCAGCGGCGAGCAGCCCGAGCTGACGCCGATGCCTACGCCGACCCCGGACAGCGTGGTGCCGGATGCGCCTGAATGGGTGTCCGCACCGGTCCCCGAACCCACCGTGGCTCAAGTGGAAGCCGCTACGCCGGGCATCGACCTCGACGACGAACCCCCGCTGGACGAAGACTACATCGAGCCGGATATGGATTCGGCGTACAGCTACCTGGACGACCTGGCCAGCGAACACACCGCTGAACCTGCCCCCGAGCCCGAGGCGGAACCCGCTGCCGCACCGGCAACCGGCCTGGCCCTGCAATGGCTGGAACTGTTCCCGAAACTGCCGATCTCCGGCATGACCGGCAGCATCGCCGCCAACTGCACATTGATCTCTATCGAAGGTGACCACTGGCTGTTGCACCTGGACCCGGCGCACAGCGCCCTGTTCAACGCGACCCAGCAGCGCCGCCTCAACGATGCGCTGAACCAGTACCATGAGCGCACGCTGACCATTACCATCGAGCTGATCAAGCCCGAGCAGGAAACCCCGGCCCAGGCCGCGACCCGCCGGCGTATCAACCGTCAGCGTGAGGCCGAGGACTCGATCCACGGTGATCCGCTCATCCAGCAAATGATGCAACAGTTCGGTGCGGTCGTCCGTCACGATACTATTGAACCTGTCGAAGCCCCGGTGCCCCAGGCGTCCTGACACCGGGCTATTAACTTGATCCACGTACTTTGAGGTGATTTCCATGATGAAAGGTGGCATGGCCGGCCTGATGAAGCAGGCGCAGCAGATGCAGGAAAAGATGGCCAAGATGCAGGAAGAACTGGCCAACGCCGAAGTCACCGGTAAAGCCGGTGGCGATATGGTCAGCGTGGTGATGACCGGTCGTCACGACATCAAGCGTGTGAGCATCGACCCAAGCGTGCTGCCTGGTGTTGGTGAAGATGACCTGGAAATGCTCGAAGCCTTGTTCGCTGCGGCCGTCAATGACGCGGTGCGCAAGATCGAAGCCAACAGCCAGGAAAAAATGGGCGGCATGACCGCGGGCATGCAATTGCCGCCGGGCATGAAGCTGCCGTTCTGATCCGGTTGCTTTAGCTAGACGTCAATGCCAGGCCTCGCGCCTGGCATTTTTGTTTGTGCCAAATCTGATCGAACCCTGGCACGGCACGCATGGTCTGCACCCTATACCGATGTATTCGATAAAGGAGCCCCTCATGCCTCAAGAACCGACCCTGAACCAGCGCATTGTCCTGGTCTCACGCCCGCAGGGCGCACCGACCCCGGAAAACTTTCGGCTGGAGCGCGTGAATCTGCCGGAGTTGGCAGACGGCCAGGTCCTGCTGAAAACCCTGTACCTGTCCCTCGATCCCTACATGCGCGGACGTATGAGCGACGCCCCGTCCTACGCGGCTCCCGTGGAAATCGACGAAGTGATGACTGGCGGCGCTGTCAGCCGCATCGAACAGTCACGTAATCCAAAATTCGAAGTAGGCGACCTGGTGGTCGGCTCGACTGGCTGGCAGAGCCACAGCATTTCCGATGGTCGCAACCTGATGCCGGTGCCCAAGGGCTTGGCCAGCCCGTCCATGGCCCTCGGTGTGCTGGGAATGCCGGGCATGACCGCCTATATGGGCCTGATGGACATCGGCCAGCCCCAGGCTGGGGAAACCCTGGTAGTCGCCGCAGCGTCCGGCGCGGTGGGGTCGGTGGTGGGGCAGGTGGCCAAGCTCAAGGGCTTGCGCGTGGTCGGCATCGCCGGTGGCGCGGACAAGTGCCGCTACGTGGTGGATGAGCTGGGCTTTGATGCCTGCGTCGATCACAAAAGTGAAAACTTCGCCGACGAATTGACCCAGGCTTGCTTCAAGGGGGTGGACATTTATTTTGAAAACGTCGGAGGCAAGGTATTTGACGCCGTGGTGCCGCTGCTCAATCCCAAGGCCCGCATTCCGCTGTGTGGGCTGATCGCCGGCTACAACGCCCATGAAGCGCCCAGTGGTCCCGACCGGCTGCCGGCCCTGCAACGCACGCTGCTGACCAAGCGCGCACGCATCCAGGGCTTTATCGTGTTCGATGACTACGGCGATCGCCAGCCCGAATTCCTCAGCGCCATGGCGCCGTGGGTGCGCGACGGCAAGATCAAATTCCGCGAGGATGTCGTCGAGGGTCTGGAGCACGCGCCAGAGGCCTTTATCGGTCTACTGGAAGGACGCAACTTCGGTAAGTTGGTCGTGCGCATTTGACGCTTATCCGGGGCGCGGGTATAAACCGCGTCTCGTTGTTTTGTCGGACCCTTCGCCCATGAGCTTCAGCCCCCTGATTCGCCAACTGATCGACGCCCTGCGCATTTTGCCGGGTGTCGGCCAGAAAACCGCCCAGCGTATGGCGCTGCAACTGCTGGAGCGTGATCGCAGCGGCGGCGCCCGGTTGGCCCAGGCCCTGAGCCAGGCCATGAGCGGTGTCGGCCACTGCCGCCAGTGCCGCACCCTCACCGAGGAAGAACTCTGCCCGCAATGCGCCGACCCGCGCCGTGACGATACATTGCTGTGTGTGGTGGAAGGGCCGATGGACGTATATGCGGTGGAGCAGACCGGCTACCGCGGGCGCTACTTCGTGCTCAAGGGCCATCTGTCGCCGCTGGACGGCCTGGGCCCGGAAGCCATCGGCATTCCGCAACTGGTGGCGCGCATCGAGGAGCAGGGCACGTTTACCGAAGTGATCCTGGCCACCAACCCGACAGTGGAAGGTGAGGCGACTGCGCACTACATCGCTCAGTTGCTGACCAATAAAGGCCTGATCACTTCGCGTATTGCCCACGGCGTGCCGTTGGGTGGCGAGTTGGAGTTGGTGGATGGCGGGACGCTGGCGCATTCCTTCGCAGGCCGCAAACCGATCACTCTCTAACAGGCGACACAGTCAAAAATGTGGGAGCGGGCTTGCTCGCGAATGCGGTGGATCATTCAATATTTTTGTTGACTGATACCCTGCATTCGCGAGCATGCCGCTCCCACATTGGTTTGTGTTGTCATTACAGTTTTCGCACGGCTTGATAACCAAGCAAGCGCTTGGTAAGTTCGCTTCACCTCACCGTGGAGCTTGCCGATGTCTGCCTATCAGGACTACTTCGACCCCAGCCACCAATTGGTCCGCGACAGCGTGCGCCGTTTTGTCGAGCGCGAGATGTTGCCGGGCATCGAGCAGTGGGAGGAGGCGGAGAGCTTTCCTCGAGAGCTGTACCTCAAGGCTGGCAAGGCGGGGATCCTCGGCATCGGCTACCCTGAAGCCTTGGGCGGTAGCCATGAAGCGGACCTGTTCGCCAAAGTGGCTGCCAGCGAGGAGTTGATGCGCTGCGGTTCGGGCGGTGTTGTCGCTGGGCTGGGCTCCTTGGATATCGGCCTGCCACCAGTCGTCAGATGGGCTCGGCCCGAGGTGCGCGAGCGCGTGGCGCCCCAGGTGCTGGCCGGCGAAAAGATCATCGCCCTGGCGGTCACCGAGCCGGACGGCGGTTCCGATGTGGCCAGCCTGCAGACTCGTGCTATCCGCGACGGCGACCACTACCGTGTCAGCGGTAGCAAGACTTTTATCACCAGCGGCATTCGCGCCGATTTTTACACTGTCGCTGTGCGCACCGGGGGGCCGGGCTTTGCCGGCATCAGCCTGCTGTTGATCGAAAAAGACACCCCTGGTTTTATGGTCGGCCAGCCACTGAAGAAAATGGGCTGGTGGGCGTCGGACACCGCTGAATTGTTCTTCGACGATTGCCGCGTGCCCGTCGGCAACCTGATCGGCGCTGAAAACATGGGCTTTGCCTGCATCATGGGCAACTTCCAGAGCGAGCGCCTGGCCCTGGCATTAATGGCCAATATGACGGCGCAGATGGCACTGGAGGAAAGCCTCGAATGGGCTGCGCAACGCGAAGCCTTTGGCAAACCCATCGGCAAATTCCAGGTGATCAAGCATCGCCTGGCGGAAATGGCCACCGCCGTGGAAGTCTCCCGCGAATTCACCTACCGGCAGGCGGCAAAGATGGCCGCCGGTATCAGCGTGATCAAGGAAATCTCCATGGCCAAGAACCTTGCCACCGACACCGCCGACCGCGTCACCTACGACGCGGTGCAGATCCTCGGGGGCCAGGGTTACATGCGCGGTAGCCTGGTGGAGCGGCTGTATCGCGACAACCGCATCCTGTCCATCGGTGGCGGTACCCGCGAAGTGATGAATGAAATCATCAGCAAGCAGATGGGGCTTTGATCACTGTTCGGTCAGCGCAAATTGCGTCAAACAAAACGTCGGAATCCCCATGTCTTCCAGGCGTTGCGATCCACCCAGTTCCGGCAGATCAATAATCGCCGCCGCTTCGAAGATCGTCGCCCCCATACGCCGCACCAGGTTCGCCGCCGCGATCAGGGTGCCGCCGGTGGCGATCAAGTCATCGAACATCAGCACCGAATCGCCCTCGCACAGGCTGTCGGCATGCACTTCCAGGAACGCCTCGCCGTACTCGGTCTGGTAACCCTCGGCCAGCACGTCAGCCGGCAACTTGCCCTGCTTGCGGAACAGGATCAGTGGCTTGTTCAGTTGGTAGGCGATGATCGAGCCGATCAGGAAACCCCGCGCATCCATCGCGCCGATATGGGTGAATTCGGCCTCGACATAACGATGGGCGAAGCTATCTGCCACCAGGCGCAGGGCGCGGGGCGATTGGAACAACGGCGTGATGTCACGAAAGATCACCCCAGGCTTGGGGAAGTCGATGACGGGGCGGATCAGGGATTTGATGTCGAACGAATCGAAGGTCATCGTCGAAAAGTCCTGGGGCTGGAAACGGACTCGAAGTATACCTGCGGCCTCGCCGATTGGCGCGGCCGCAAGTGTCTGCGTCAACCTTCCAAGGAACCACCGGCCAGCGCACACAGCTGGATCGGATCAAGGATATGCACTTCCTTGCCTTCGGCGGCGATCAGCTCGTTCTGCTGGAAGCGGGTGAACACGCGGGATACCGTTTCCACCGCGAGGCCCAGGTAGTTACCGATTTCATTGCGCGACATGCTCAGGCGGAACTGGTTGGCCGAGAAACCACGGGCACGGAACCGCGCCGATAAGTTGACCAGGAATGTGGCGATGCGCTCGTCGGCGGTTTTCTTCGACAACAGCAGCATCATTTGCTGGTCGTCACGGATCTCGCGGCTCATGACGCGCATCAACTGGCGACGCAGTTGTGGCAATTGCAGAGCCAGTTCGTCCAGGCGTTCGAACGGAATTTCGCACACCGAGGTCGTTTCCAGGGCTTGGGCCGATACCGGGTGAATCTCGGTGTCCATGCCCGACAATCCCACCAGTTCGCTGGGCAAGTGGAAACCGGTGATCTGCTCTTCGCCGCTGTCGCTCAGGCTGAATGTCTTCAACGCACCCGAACGCACTGCATAAACGGAATCGAACTTGTCGCCCTGGCGAAACAGGAATTCGCCTTTTTTCAGCGGGCGGCCGCGTTTAACGATGTCGTCCAGCGCATCCATGTCTTCCAAATTCAACGAAAGTGGCAAGCAGAGGGGGGCCAGGCTGCAATCCTTGCAATGAGCCTGGCTGTGAGCGCGCAGTTTAACTGGCTCGGGCATTTCTTAAATCCTTGTGGGAAAACACACATAAGACGTAAGGGTAACGTACTGGGGGGCGCTGAGGCCAGTGTGTACAAAAAACGGGCAGCGGTATAAAGCTTTTTGTATCAGGGTCGATACAGGCTTATATCTCAATAATCCAGGGTTTGGATGATGACTTCCATTGGCGGTATTAACCCCTCAAGTATTCGCATACCCACAGTGCCGGACCTCAAAAAGGACGCGGTGGTAGAAGATGCCAGCAACCCATTGGCACCGCAGGCTGACACCAAGCCGGTCGAAGGCGTGGCGGTGACGATTTCCGGTGCTGGTCTGCAGGCTGCCCGTAACGACGCGAACAAGGATATCGACGACAGCGACTTGAAGGACAACATCAAGCAGTTGTTGAAAATGATCCGTGAGCTCAAGAAACAGCTCGAAGACAAGATGGCCGAACTCGCAGCGGCCATGGCTGACACCTCAATGACGCCTGAGGCGCGCCAGGCCAGAATCGCGGGCTTGCAGAGCGATGTGACGTCATTGCAGGGCGCGCTGGCAACCACTCAGACCCAACTGGCCAAAGCCATGAAGGACGAACCGCCAGAAGCTCAGATGGATGTCATGAGCCTGATGGCCAAGTAAGGCGCATCGACTAGATAACCTTGGAGAAACGTTGCCTGTTCTGGTGCTCCAGATAGGCATCGAACACCATGCACACTGACCTCACTAGCAGTCGCCCGGCCGGCAATACATGGATGCCCTGGGCCTCCAGCTTGATCAGGCCGTCTACGGCCAAGGCCTCCAGTTGCGGCCAGATGTCTTCAAAATACCCAAGAAAATCAATGTTGAACGCCTGTTCGATCGTCTCGAATGCCAGGCTGAAATTGCAGATCAACTGCTGGATAACCTCCCGCCGTAACTGATCGTCCGTGGTGCAGACCAGGCCGCGGCTGGTGGCGAGTTGCGCGCCAGCCAACGTGTTCTGGTAGCCGTTGAGATCGCTGCTGTTCTGGCAATACAGGTCGCCGATCTGGCTGATCGCCGACACCCCAAGCCCGATCAAATCGCAATGGCCGTGGGTCGTGTAGCCCTGGAAGTTGCGTTGCAGCGTGCCTTCTTCCTGGGCCACGGCCAATTCGTCGTCGGGCAGAGCAAAATGGTCCATGCCGATATAGCGGTAGCCGGCTTGGGTCAGCTGTTCGATGGTGGTTTGCAGCATCAATAGTTTTGACGCCGGGGAGGGCAGTTCGTCGGTGTTGATGCGCCGCTGCGGCATGAAACGCTCCGGCAGGTGCGCATAATTGAATACCGACAAGCGATCGGGTTGCAGCCTGATCACTTCTTCCACGGTGCGCGCGAAGTTGATCGGCGTTTGCTTGGGCAGGCCGTAGATAAGGTCGATATTGATCGAGCGAAATTGCAGGGTGCGCGCCGCATCGATCACCGCGCGGGTTTCTTCCAGGCTCTGCAGGCGATTGACCGCCCGTTGCACCTCGGGGTCGAGGTCTTGCAGGCCGATACTCACGCGGTTGAAGCCGAGTTCACGCAGCAGGCCCATGGTCGCCCAGTCCGCTTCACGGGGGTCAATTTCGATACCGTAATCGCCCGAGTCGTCATCCAGAAAGTTGAAGTGCCGGCGCAGACAGCCCATGACCTGGCGCAGTTCGTCGTGGCTGAGAAAAGTCGGGGTGCCACCGCCGAAGTGCAGTTGTTCCACCGGCTGTTTAGGGTCGAGGTGGCAGGCCACCAGTTGGATCTCTTGCTCCAGGCGTTGCAGATAAGCCTGGGCGCGGCCACGGTCCTTGGTGATGACTTTGTTACAGGCGCAGTAGTAGCAAATGTTCGCGCAGAACGGCACATGCACATACAGCGACAAGGGGCGCAAGGTTTTGCGGCTGTCGCGCAGGGCGTGGAGCAGGTCGAAGGTGCCGACCTGGCTGTCGAATTGTACGGCCGTGGGGTAGGACGTGTAGCGCGGTCCCGCGAGGTCGTAGCGGTGAATCAGATCAGTGTCCCAACGAATGGCGTCGAGCATGCGGGCGTTCCCCCGGATAGGCTAGTGGGCCGAGTCTAGGGGCGTGGTGGGGATGGCATCTTGATTTGCATCAACGGGGAGCGGCGCTATGCCACATGGTGATTCAATGGCCCATTAGCCAATGTTGATGTGGGCCTGGCAATGTCCAGATGCCGAATAGAATCACCAGCAAACCTCCGGCCATCCGAATACTGCGTTTACGTAAAAGCGCCGTGACGCGTTCAGCGGCCAACCCTGTCGCCAGCAACACAGGCCAGGTCCCCAGCCCGAACGCCAGCATCAGCAACCCGCTGTCCAGCGCATTGCCCTGGCTCGCCGCCCAAAGCAAAGTGCTGTAGACCAATCCGCACGGCAACCAGCCCCACAGCGCGCCCAGCAGCAATGCACGCGGCACGCTGGACACCGGCAGCAAACGGTTGGCGACGGGTTGTATGTAGCGCCACAAGCCGCGCCCGAGGCTTTCGATACGGGTGAGGCCGCTCCACCAACCGGCCAGGTACAGGCCCATGCAGATCAACAACAGCCCGGCCAGTACGCGCATGAACATTGCCGCCGGACTGTTCGCCACCGCCCAACCGGCCAGGCCGATCAACACCCCGGCAGCGGTATAGCTGAAGATGCGCCCCAGATTGTAGGCCAGCAGCAGTCGAAACCTGCGGCCGCGCTGTTCCTTGGGGATTGCCAGGGTCAGCGCGCCCATCAGACCGCCGCACATGCCCAGACAATGGCCGCCGCCCAGCAGGCCAAGGATCAGCGCGGAGACCAGCAGTGGCGCCAGTTCAAGCATGGGGCGGGTCTTTGGGCGGTTGTTCGGGGTGGTTGGCCTCTTCGACGCCAGCCAGGTGGTTCGGGTCCTGGTCGTCGAACAGCACGCTGTGGGCCGGGCCGTCGAGGTCGTCGTACTGACCGCTGTCCACCGCCCAGAAGAAGATATAGATGGCCACGCCCACTAACAGGAGCGCCGCCGGAATCATCACGTATAAAGCTGGCATCTGCACTCCATGCCCGGGCGGCTCACACCGGCAGCGGACGGGTTACTGAGGGGGCTCGGGCCGCTGGCGCGCTCGGCAGGCGAGTCAGGCGCAGGGCATTGAGCACCACGGTCAACGAACTGAGGGACATGCCGACCGCCGCCCAGATCGGGGTGATCCAACCCAAGGCGGCAAACGGCAGCATAAAGCCATTGTACAGCCCGGCCCATAGCAGGTTTTCGATGATTACCCGGCGGGTGCGCCGCGCCAGGGTAAAGGCGTGCACCAGGGCTTCCAGGCGATTGGACAGCAGCACGGCATCGGCGCTGGTCTTGGCCAGGTCGGTGGCAGTGCCCATGGCCACGCTGATGTCGGCGGCCGCAAGCACCGGCACATCGTTGACCCCGTCGCCGAGCATCAGCACCTTGCGGCCTTCCTTGTGCAACTGTTGCAGCACGTGCAGCTTGTCATCGGGGCGCAGGCCGCCGTGGGCTTCGTCAATCCCCAATTCGGCGGCGACGCCGGCGACCATCGGCGAACTGTCCCCGGACAGCAGCAGCGTGCGCCAGCCGCGTGCTTTGCAGGCGGCGAGCAGGGCCGGCGCGTCGCTGCGCAGACGGTCATCAAGGACGAACCAGGCCAACGCGCCTTCGCGGTCACCGAGCAGCAGCCATTGGCCGCAAATCTCCGGCGCAGCAGGCATCGGGCAACCACTGAGTTCGCAGACAAAGCCCGGCTGGCCAATGCGCAATACGCGCTCGCCGACGCGCCCTTCAAGGCCCAGTCCTGGCGAACTGATGACTTCATCGGCAGCCAACGGCGCTCGTCCAAAGGCGCGAGCAATCGGGTGTTCGGAGCGGTTTTCCAGGGCGGCGGCGAGGCTCAGGCACAGGTCGGTACTCAGGGGACCCAACGGCCGGATGGACCGCAGTGCCAGGCGTCCCTCGGTCAGGGTGCCGGTCTTGTCGAAAATCACCGTGTCGATCTGGTTCAACCCTTCCAGCACATGCCCGCGCGTCACCAACAGGCCGAGTTTGTGCAAGGTGCCGGTGGCGGCGGTAAGGGCAGTGGGTGTGGCCAGTGACAACGCGCACGGGCAGGTCGCCACCAGCATCGCCAGCACAATCCAGAACGCCCGGGACGCGTCCAGCTGCCACCACAACAGGCCGATCAGCGCGGCGGCAATCAGCGAACACAACAGGAACCACTGCGCCGCGCGGTCTGCGATCTGCGCCAGGCGCGGTTTCTCGGCCTGGGCCCGCTCCAGCAGGCGCACGATGGCGGAGAGGCGCGTTTCATGGCCCAAGGCGCGCACTTCGACAGTCAGCGCGCCCTCGACGTTGAGGGTGCCTGCGGTGACCGCGTCGCCGGTCTGACGGGGTTGCGGCAGGTACTCGCCGGTGAGCAGGGACTCATCAACGCTCGATTGCCCCTCGAGGATCACGCCATCCGCCGGCAGCACGGCGCCCGGATGCACTAACACACGATCTCCCAGCGCCAGTTCGGAGAGCAGGATGCGTTCGCTCTGGCCATCCGCCTTGAGCCGCAGGCAAGAGGCGGGCAGCAGGTTGACCAACTGCGCAGTGGCGGCCGCCGTCCGTTCCCGGGCACGGCGCTCCAGGTAGCGACCGGCCAGCAGGAACAGCGCAAACATGCCCACAGCATCGAAGTACAACTCACCCACCCCGGTTATCGCGGTCCAGATCCCCGCCAGATACGCCCCCCCAATGGCCAATGACACCGAGACATCCATGGTCAGGTGGCGCGTACGCAAGTCGCGCATGGCCCCCTTGAAAAACGGCGCGCAGCTGTAGAACACAATGGGTGTGGTGAGAAACATCGCCACCCAGCGCAGGATCACGTGCAGCTCCGGGCTCAGGTCGATATTGAACTCCGGCCAGGTGGCCATGGTCGCCATCATCGCCTGGAACCACAGCAGTCCGGCCACGCCCAGTTGGCGCAGGGCCAGGCGATTCTCGCTGGCCAGTTGCTCGGCGGCGCGGTCCGGCTGATAGGGGTGGGCGGCGTAGCCGATGTGGCGCAACTCGCCGAGCAGTTGGCTCAGCGGCAGTTGGCCGTCGGCCCAACGCACCTGCAATCGATGGTTGGACAGATTCAGCCGTGCCTCGGCCACGGCGGGCAGGCTGCGCAAGTGTTTTTCGATCAGCCAGCCGCAGGCCGCGCAACTGATGCCTTCCATCAATAGCGTGGCTTCGGCGAGTTCGCCTTCGTGGCGCACAAAGGGTTTTTGCACATCGGCGCGGTCGTACAGCGCCAGTTCATCCACCAGTTGCACCGGCAACGCTTCAGGGTTGGCCGAGGCTTCGCTACGGTGCTGGTAGTAGCTTTCCAGGCCGCCGGCCACAATCGCTTCGGCCACTGCCTGGCAGCCTGGGCAACAGAGTTCGCGGCGTTCGCCGAGGATCACTGCGGTGAAGCGGCTGCCGGAGGGGACGGGCAGGGCGCAGTGGTAGCAGGGTGGGGGGCTGGTCATGGTTCGAAATCTTTGGTGGCTGGTAGGGCCTCTTCGCGAGCAAGCCCGCTCCCACATGGGATCGCGGTCTCCTGTGGGAATGCGAAGCGCAGGCTGCTATTTTTTCAGGTCTTCGGCACCCTGCAACGGTTCATCGCCCAGCAGTAGGTCCTTGTCGTGGCTGACCTGTTCTTCTTCGAACATGCGCCAGGTACGTTCGCCTTCCACGCCGAGCAATTCGACGAAGCGACGACCTTCGACCTTGTCGGTGACCTGGCCGATGTAGCGGCCAGGTTCGCTGTCACTGCGAGCCAGGTTGATCTTGCGATCCTTCTCCGGCTGGGTCGGAGAAACCAAGTTCAATTCCAGGGTAGTCGGGTTGCTGTTGCCGGTGAGGTTCACTTCGACTTCACCGGTCAGCTCATCCAGGTGCACCTTGGCGCGCAGTTGCAGGGTCTGTGCCAGCAGTTCGCGGTCCAGGGAGCGGTTGATGCCCTTGCCGGCCTCGTAGTAGTTGTCGTTGACCAGGTTGTCCGGGTTGTTCACCGCGATGGTCACCATGGACAGGGTCAAGGTCACCGAGCAGGCCAGGATCCCGATGATGATCCAGGGCCAGAGGTGCTTGTACCAGGGGCTTGCGGCAGTCGCTACGGACATTGTTCGGCTCTCTTGATTAACGAACTTGCGGGCCGATGAATCGGCTCTTGGCTTCAATATGGACGCTGGCGTCATCGGCATCGGTGAGGATGAATTTCACCTCGTTGGTGCTCGACGGCAATTGTTCCGGCGCGCTCGACAGCTCCACCGGCATGCTGACGATATCACCGGCGGCCACCTTGATTTCGCGGCGACCTTGCAGCTTGAGATCCGGCAGGCCTGCGGCGTCGAGCACGTAAGTGTGGTCGCGCTGATCCTTGTTCATGATCTTCAGGCTGTAGACGTTTTCGATGCGTCCTTCGGCGTTTTCGCGATACAGCACACGGTCCTTGCTTACGTCAAAACCCACCAGCGAGCGCATGAAGAACGCTGCCACCAACAGGCTGATCATCGCCAGCAACACCAGCGCGTAGCCAATCAGGCGCGGGCGCAGCTTGTGGGTTTTCTGCCCGGACAGGTTGTGTTCCGTGGTGTAGCTGATCAGGCCGCGGGGGTACTCCATCTTATCCATGATGTTGTCGCAGGCGTCGATACACGCGGCGCAGCCGATGCACTCGATCTGCAGGCCGTCGCGGATGTCGATACCGGTCGGGCACACCTGCACGCACATCGTGCAATCGATGCAATCCCCCAGCCCCTGGGCCTTGTAGTCGACACCTTTTTTGCGCGGACCACGCAGTTCGCCACGGCGCGGGTCGTAGGAAACGATCAGGGTGTCCTTGTCGAACATCACGCTCTGGAAGCGCGCGTAAGGGCACATGTAGATGCACACCTGTTCGCGCAGCCAGCCGGCGTTGCCGTAGGTGGCGAGGGTGAAGAAACCGACCCAGAAATACGACCAGCCATCAGCCTGCCCGGTGAAGAAGTCGAACACCAGTTCGCGGATCGGCGAGAAGTAGCCGACAAAGGTCATGCCGGTGACAAAACCGATCAGCAGCCATAGGGTGTGCTTGCTGAGTTTGCGCAGGAACTTGTTGGCGCCCATCGGTGCTTTGTCGAGCTTGATGCGCTGGTTGCGGTCGCCTTCGGTGATCTTCTCGCACCACATGAAGATCCAGGTCCACACGCTTTGTGGGCAGGTATAACCACACCACACACGGCCGGCGTACACGGTGATAAAGAACAGGCCAAACGCCGCAACAATCAGAATCCCCGAGAGCAGGATGAAGTCCTGGGGCCAGAAGGTCGCACCAAAAATAAAGAATTTACGCTCCGGCAGGTTCCACCACACGGCCTGATGGCCACCCCAATTCAGCCACACCGTGCCGAAGTAGAGCAGGAACAGGCCGGCACCGCCGAGCATGCGCAGATTGCGGAACAGGCCGGTGAAGGCTCGGGTGTAGATCTTCTCTCGCGAGGCATAGAGGTCAACGGTTTTGGCAGGCGGGGTAACGTCATGTACCGGTATTTGGTCGCTCATCATTGCATCCCACGGCGGTGGAGATTTGCCTCGGCCAGTACGTGCCAACCGGGGTCAAATTAGGGGTGTTGCAGTGGCCTAATGATACGCCCCCGATGGTGCGCAAAGGGTGCGACCTTTGGTCGCGTTGGGGGAAATCAATTGATGGTGTACGTGATCTGGATCAATTGACATAAATGAGTATGGACGGTTTTTGGCGTTGCGGGCCCGAGGACTACGACGACCCGTCACCCAAAGGGTGGTTCATGCTTTTCATCGAGACCATGATCTTCGCCGTCGGCAACAACAAGCAAACCCCATTCGTCACTATAACTGTGGGCCGACACGGTGAGGCGTTCAGTTCAGACTGGCTCTCATAGCTGATAACGATTTTAACCTTCTCCTTTATCTCGCCAATTAGAGAGTCCAGCACCCACTTTTTAGTTGTCTGTGTTCGAGGTGCTGGAGTATGCAGGGTTATACTCACTTGTGCCCGGTTTCTCGTATTGATTCTGTCGGATTACACTTATTGATCCTCGGCCCTGTTTGAAGATGTGGAGTTTGATGGCCTGAAATAGTTTGTCGTATTACGTGAGAGATTTAATATCATTGCCAATGGAACTGATAGTGTCTATTTGTCACATATTAGTGGCCACTGCTGTCAAGGTGGTTACTTACTAGGGTGTTGCTATGACCGTTCATAATTCTTTGATTGTTCCACAGCTGTTTCCGAGTGCTCTACCTGATTTCCCGCCGTCTCTTGAAGAATCAAAAACGGCTCACACGCAATACTCCGCTTGGAGCGATTTGCGGATATCTAAACAACTAGCCAGCGACTTCAAAGTGTATGAGGATCCTAAAAATCCGGGCTTCGTCACGCTGAGACATCTGGAAGAAATGATTAATGATAAGCGTCTTCCACCAGAAGTGCGGCAGTTCGCATATGAGCTGGTAAACCGTGATTTATTTGATCAACTGGATGCCGGGGATAATAAGTCGGATAACAAGGTAAGTGAGCAAAGTATTCAAGACTCCATTGTAGAGCAAAGGCAAGCGAAGCGAGAGCAACCAGTCGAGCAGAACAGGCCTCCCTTTGGGCGCCGGGATCTTGAATACTTTGATCCGGGAGTCGTACCCTTGTAACGTGGCCTGAGGCATTTCCCTGCCAATACGCCAAGTGGCGGTAGAGTCAAGCCCCGTGCGGTGTCACCGTACGGGGCTTGATATTTCGAGGGTTACTGCTGTTCGGTTTTCTTCTCCCCATGGGACAAGCTGTACACATACGCCGCCAGTAAGTGCACCTTGTCATTGCCTTGCAGTTGCTCCTGCGCAGGCATCTGGCCCTGACGACCCCAACGGATGGTCTGTTGCAGTTGGGCGAAGCTTGAACCGTAGATGAAGGCACCCGGGTGGGTCAGGTCGGGAGCGCCCATGGCGGGCGTGCCTTTACCGGCCGGACCGTGGCAGGCCACGCAGTTGGCGGCGAAAAGTTTCTCGCCGTTGGCCACATCGGCTTTCACGCCCTCTGGCAGCTTGCGGCCGTCGAGGTTGGTGACCACGAACGCAGCCACATCGCTGACGCCTTGTTCTTTCAGGATATCCAGCCAGGCCGGCATTACCGCATGGCGGCCTTTCATGATGGTTTCCTTGATGGTGGCCGGCTCGCCACCCCAGCGCCAGTCGGCGTCGGTCAGGTTGGGGAAACCATAGGCGCCCTTGGCGTCGGAACCGTGGCACACCGAGCAGTTGGAGGCAAACAGGCGGCCGCCCATCTTCAAGGCTTGCGGGTCCTGGGCCACTTCTTCAATCGGCATCGACGCGAATTTGGCGAAGATCGGCCCGAACTTGGCGTCCGACCTGGCCATTTCCTTTTCCCATTCGTGCACGCCGGTCCAGCCGGTCTGGCCGTTGGCAAATGGGGTTTGCTTGTCGGTGTCGAGGTAGTTGTAGCCCGGTAGCAAGCCTTTCCAGTTGCCCAGGCCGGGGTACAGCGCCAGGTAGCCGAGGGCGAAGATGATGGTGCCGACGAACAACATGAACCACCACTTTGGCAGCGGGTTGTCGTACTCCTCGATGCCGTCGAACGAGTGGCCGACGGTCTCGTCGGTTTGCTCGGCGCGCTGGCCCTTGCGGGTCGACAGCAGCAGCCAGGTCAGGGCGAAGATGGTACCCAGACTGAGGACTGTGACATACAGACTCCAGAACGTAGTCATTCTTTGTTACTCCTAGAAGCTTGCTCGACGTGCTTGATGGCTTCGGGATCATCCGCAAAGGGCAGCAAGGTCGCGTCGTCAAACTCCGACTTGCGCTTGGGGCTGAACACCCACAACGCCAGGCCGATAAAGGCCACCATCACCACCACGGTGCCCAGGCCACGAATCATCCCGATATCCATGAAGAATCACCGTTTGCTTTTGATGAGGGTGCCCAGGCCTTGCAGGTAGGCCACCAATGCGTCCATTTCGGTCTTGCCCTTCACGGCTGCGGCTGCACCGGCGATGTCTTCGTCGGTGTAGGGCACGCCCAGGGTGCGCAAGACTTCCATCTTCTTCGCGGTGTCCTTGCCGTCGAGCTTGTTTTCCACGAGGAACGGATACGCCGGCATCTTCGACTCAGGCACGACGTTGCGCGGGTTGTACAGGTGCGCACGCTGCCAGTCATCGGAGTAACGTCCGCCGACACGGGCCAGGTCCGGGCCGGTGCGCTTGGAACCCCACAGGAACGGGTGATCCCACACGCTTTCGCCAGCGACCGAGTAGTGGCCGTAGCGTTCGGTTTCGGCGCGGAACGGACGAATCATCTGCGAGTGGCAGCCGACACAACCGTTGGCGATGTAGACGTCGCGACCTTCCAGTTCAAGGGCGGTGCGTGGCTTCATGCCCTCGACCGGCTTGTTGGTCACGTCCTGGAAAAACAGCGGAACGATCTGGGTCAGGCCGCCGATACTCACGGCGATGACCATGAAGAAGGCCAGCAGGCCGATATTCTTCTCGACTACTTCATGCTTCATCAGTGCGCTCCCACAACGGCGATCTTGGCGGCGGCTTCGGCTTCTGCAGGGTCGGAGGCACGCACGGTGCGCCAGACGTTGTAGGCCATGAACAGCATGCCGGCGGCAAAGAACGCACCGCCCAGGGCGCGGACTATGTAGCCCGGGTGACTGGCTTGCAGCGCTTCGACGAAGGAGTAGGTGAGGGTGCCGTCATCGTTGATCGCACGCCACATCAGACCCTGGGTGATGCCGTTGACCCACATCGAGGCGATGTAGAGCACGGTGCCGATCGTGGCCAGCCAGAAGTGCGTGTTGATCAGCGCGACGCTGTGCATCTGCACGCGGCCAAACAGTCGGGGGATCATGTGGTAGATCGCGCCAATGGAGATCATCGCTACCCAGCCGAGGGCGCCGGCGTGTACGTGGCCGATGGTCCAGTCGGTGTAGTGGGACAGCGAGTTGACGGTCTTGATCGCCATCATCGGCCCTTCGAAGGTCGACATCCCGTAGAACGCCAGCGATACCACCAAAAAGCGCAGGATCGGGTCGGTGCGCAATTTATGCCAGGCGCCCGACAGGGTCATCATGCCGTTGATCATGCCACCCCAGCTCGGCGCCAGCAGGATGATCGACATCGCCATGCCCAGCGACTGCGCCCAATCCGGCAGCGCGGTGTAGTGCAAGTGGTGCGGACCGGCCCAGATGTACAGGGTGATCAGCGCCCAGAAGTGCACGATGGACAAGCGATACGAGTAGATAGGACGTTCGGCCTGTTTCGGCACGAAGTAGTACATCATCCCCAGGAAACCGGTGGTCAGGAAGAAACCCACGGCATTGTGGCCGTACCACCACTGGATCATCGCATCCGTGGCCCCGGCGTAGGCCGAGTAGGACTTGAACAGGCTCACCGGCAACGAGGCGTGGTTGACGATGTGCAGCATCGCCGTCACCAGGATGAACGCGCCGTAGAACCAGTTGCCCACGTAGATGTGCTTGGTCTTGCGCTTGACGATGGTGCCGAAGAACACCACGGCATAGGTCACCCACACGATGGCGAGCAAAATGGCGATCGGCCATTCCAGCTCGGCATATTCCTTGGTGGTGGTGTAGCCCAGCGGCAGGGTGACGATGGCACTCACGATGACCGCCTGCCATCCCCAGAAGGTGAAGGCCGCAAGGCTGTCGGAGATCAGTCGCGTCTGGCAGGTTCGCTGCACGACATAGTAGGAGGTGGCAAACAATGCACATCCGCCGAAGGCGAAGATCACCAGGTTGGTGTGCAGCGGGCGCAGGCGGCCAAAGGTCGTCCATGGCAAACCGAAATTCAATTCCGGCCAAACCAGTTGCGAGGCGATGAACACCCCGAGCCCCATGCCAAGGATCCCCCAGACCACCGTCATGATGGCGAACTGGCGGACTACCTTATAGTTATAAGCAGTCGGACTGATTGCTGTGCTCATTCTAAGGTTCCACGGTTTAGGTTTTTTTATAGGTAAAATCGGCCGCAAGTATGTAGAAAGCGAGGGACCATTGCAACGCAATGGCTGACCTGTATCAATGCGTTCCACGCCAGATTCTGCGCCCTTTCCATGTTTTGCGTAGGGACAAAATCAGAAATCGAAAGCTGATCGAGTGGACAGGAAAATTTTGGGCTCGCAACGAAGGCCGTCGCGTACGCCAGAATTGGTCCGCTGTGGGAACAAGCGTAGACCCGAAAGTGAGGAGGGGAAAGTTGTGCCTTGGAAGGGTGTGACGAAGGGCCGCAGGACGGCAGTTGCAAGCGGCCAGTTGCAAGTCACAAGAAAAAGCGGCTGCAAGATCAGAGTTGGGAGCTCTTCACTTGCAGCTTGAGGCTTGAAGCTTGCAGCTTAAAACTTGCAGCTCACCTGCTGCTATTGATGAGACAGGCTGTAAACGTAAGCGGCCAACAGATGCACCTTGTCATTGCCTTGCAGCACTTCCTGCGCCGGCATCTGGCCTTGGCGGCCGTGGCGAATGGTCTGCTGCAACTGCGCGAGGCTGGTGCCATAGATGTAGCCGGCCGGCTTGGTCAGGTCTGGCGCGCCCATGGCTTCCATACCATGGCCTTCCGGACCGTGGCAGGCGACACAGGTGGTGTTGAACGCCGCTTTGCCGGCGGCCAGGTCGGCGGCGTTGTCGGCCGGCAGAGGCAGCTTGGCCAGGTCGTGACGCACAAAAGCGGCGACATTTTTAACCCCTTCATCACCGAGCATGTCACCCCAGGCCGGCATCGCTGCGTGGCGGCCGTTCAGGATGGTGGTCTTGATCGCTTCAGCCGAACCGCCCCAGCGCCAGATGTTGTCCGCCAGGTTTGGGAAGCCAAACGCGCCCTTGGCATCCGAGCCGTGGCACACCGCGCAGTTGGAGGCGAACAGGCGACCGCCCATTTTCAGCGCTTGCGGGTCCTTGGCCACTTCTTCCACCGGCATGGCCGAGAATTTGGCGAAGATCGGCCCGAACCTGGCGTCGGCCTTGGCCATTTCCTTGTCCCATTCCTTGGTCTGGGTCCAGCCATCTTCATAGCCCGGCAACACGCCTTTCCAGTTGCCCAGGCCCGGATAGAGGATCAGGTAGCCGACCGCAAACACCAGGGTGCCAGCGAACAGCATGAACCACCACTGAGGCAGCGGGTTGTCATATTCCTCGATACCGTCGAAGGCGTGGCCCATGGTCTGGTCGACGCTGCCCTTGGTCTCGCCCTTGCGGGTGCCCACCAAAAGCCAGGTCAGGCCGATCAGGCTGCCGAGGGTCAGTACGCAGATCCATGTACTCCAGAACAGGGTCATGACCGAGTGCTCCTTATTGCAGGCTCTTCTTGAGCGTCGGATGGAGAAGGCTCATCGGCGAACGGCAGCAGGCGCGCCTGCTCGAATTCCGCATTGCGCCGGTTGTTGAACACCCACAGCGACAGGCCGATAAACGCGATGGCGACCACCAGCGTACCGAGGCCGCGGAGGGTGCCTGCATCGAATTCAAATCCCATGGCTCACCTCTTGCTCTTGATGGCAGTGCCGAGCACTTGCAGGTACGACACCAGCGCGTCCATCTCGGTCTTGCCCTTGAGGCTGGCCACGGCGCCACTGATATCGTCGTCGGTGTACGGCACGCCGAGAGTGCGCATCACGTTCAACTTGGTCTCGGTGTGGCTGCTGTCGACGGCGGCGGTGACCAGCCACGGGTAGGCCGGCATTTTCGACTCGGGCACTACGTTGCGCGGGTTGTACAAGTGCGCGCGGTGCCAGTCGTCCGAGTAACGTGCGCCGACGCGCGCCAGGTCCGGGCCAGTGCGCTTGGAACCCCACAGGAACGGGTGGTCCCACACGCTTTCGCCCGCTACCGAATAGTGGCCGTAGCGTTCGGTCTCGGCGCGGAACGGGCGGATCATCTGCGAATGGCACTGTACGCAGCCTTCGCGGATGTAGATGTCACGGCCTTCCAGTTGCAGCGCGGTGTAGGGCTTCATGCCTTCGACCGGCTTGTTGGTCACGTCCTGGAAGAACAGCGGGACGATCTGGGTCAGACCGCCGATACTCACGGCGAGCACCATGAGCAGCATCAGCAAGCCGACGTTCTTTTCAATCGTTTCGTGTTTCATCACAGACTCCTCAGGCCAACTGCACAGTGGTGGCGGCTTCGACAGGCTGCGCCGAACGCACGGTGCGCCACGTGTTGTAAGCCATCAGGAGCATGCCGCTGAGGAACACCGCACCACCCACCAGTCGCACAATGAAACCTGGGTGGCTGGCCACCAGGGTTTCGACGAAGGAGTAGGTGAGGGTGCCGTCTTCGTTGATCGCACGCCACATCAGGCCTTGGGCGATGCCGTTGACCCACATCGAAGCGATGTAGAGCACGGTGCCGATGGTGGCCAGCCAAAAGTGCGCGTTGATCAGGCCGAGGCTGTACATCTGCTCGCGACCGAAGACTTTCGGGATCATGTGGTACAGCGCACCGATGGAGATCATCGCCACCCAACCGAGGGCGCCGGCATGGACGTGGCCGATGGTCCAGTCGGTGTAGTGTGAAAGCGAGTTGACGGTCTTGATTGCCATCATCGGGCCTTCGAAGGTCGACATGCCATAGAACGCCAGGGAGACTACGAGGAAGCGCAGGATCGGGTCACTGCGCAACTTATGCCAGGCGCCCGACAAGGTCATCATGCCGTTGATCATGCCGCCCCAGCTCGGTGCCAGCAGCACCAGCGACATCACCATACCGAGGGACTGTGCCCAGTCCGGCAGCGCGGTGTAGTGCAAGTGGTGAGGACCGGCCCAGATGTACAGGGTGATCAGCGCCCAGAAGTGCACGATGGACAAGCGATAGGAATACACCGGACGCTCGGCCTGCTTGGGCACGAAGTAGTACATCATGCCCAGGAAACCGGCGGTGAGGAAAAAGCCTACCGCGTTATGCCCATACCACCACTGCACCATGGCATCCGTCGCACCGCCGTAGAGGGAGTAGGACTTGGTCAGGCTGACCGGGATTTCCAGGTTGTTGACGATATGCAGGATCGCCACGGTGATGATGAACGCACCGAAGAACCAGTTGCCGACGTAGATGTGCTTGGTGTTGCGCTTCATCACCGTGCCAAAGAACACGATGGCATAGGCCACCCACACGATGGTGATCAGGATGTCGATCGGCCATTCCAGCTCCGCATATTCCTTGGAGCTGGTGTAGCCCAGCGGCAAGGTGATCGCGGCCAAGAGAATGACCAACTGCCAGCCCCAGAAGCAGAACGCGGCGATTTTCGGCGCGAACAGTTGGGTTTGGCAGGTGCGTTGCACCGAGTAAAAGGAGCTGGCGAACAGCGCGCAGCCGCCGAAGGCGAAGATCACCGCGTTGGTGTGTAACGGGCGCAGTCTCCCGAAACTGGTCCACGGCAAATCGAAATTGAGTGCAGGCCAGACCAATTGGGCCGCGAGAAAAACCCCGAGCCCCATGCCGACGATGCCCCACACCACCGTCATAATGGCGAATTGGCGGACCACCTTGTAGTTATAGGCGGTACTTAAAGTAGTGTTCATGGTTCCCCATCCACGGTTCAACCCAAGCAGATGCGGCACTTGGGCTGGAGTTATAGGCAGACTAAAAAGCGAGGCAAGCATGGGCAAAGAGCACAAGGCCAGTATTGACGGGGATCAATGGGCGCAGTGTGTGCGCGAACGCGGCTGGTTATGGGATGTCGCGGCGAACGTTGCCGGACGTGAACCTGTGACGCTGATCCTGGCCCACGGCGCCGGTGCGCCGATGGACTCATCCTTCATGAGCGACATGGCTGCACGCCTTGCCGGGCATGGCGTGAACGTGTTGCGCTTTGAGTTTCCCTACATGGCGCAGCGCCGGGTGGACGGCGGTAAACGCCCGCCCAATCCGGCCCCGAAGCTCCTGGAATGCTGGCGTGAGGTGGTTGCCGAGGTGCGACGTCATGTCGCTGGGAAACTGGCCATTGGCGGCAAGTCCATGGGCGGGCGCATGGCCAGTTTGCTGGCGGATGAAGTGGGCGCGGATGGGTTGGTGTGCCTGGGCTATCCGTTCTATGCGGTGGGCAAACCGGAGAAACCACGGACTGAGCATTTGGCCGGGTTGAAGACGCCGACCTTGATTGTGCAGGGCGAGCGGGATGCGCTGGGCAATCGAGTGGCGGTAGAGGGGTATGACTTGTCGCCGAGCATCGAGGTGATGTGGCTGGTGGCGGGGGATCATGACTTGAAGCCGTTGAAGGCGTCGGGGTTCAGCCATGAGCAGCATTTGGAGGCTGCGGCGGTGAAAGTGGCGGAATTTCTCAGCGGCTGTTAGGGCCTCTTCGCGAGCAAGCCCGGTCCTACATTTAACCGTGTACATCCTTTGGAATACGGTCGAATGTGGGAGCGGGCTTGCTCGCGAAAGCGATTTATCGGTTAAAGCGCTCCACCAGCGAATACTGGGTATTTGCGGTATGGGTCAGCTCTTCGCTCAGTTGCGCCGAATTCAGCGCCTGCTCCGACGTCTGATCCGCCAGCAACGCAATGGTGCTGATGTTGCGACTGATCTCCTCGGCCACCGAGCTCTGTTCTTCGGTCGCGGCCGCGATCTGCGTGGTCATGTCGGTGATGTGCGCCACCGCCTCACTGATCCCCACCAGCGCCTGATCCGCTTCCATCACCCGCGCCACGCCTTCTTCGGCCTGGCGATGCCCGGCGTCCATGGTTTGCACGGCGGCGGTGGCGGTTTGCTGCAGTTTGGCAATCAAAGCATGAATCTGCCCGGTCGACTCAGCGGTGCGCTGCGCCAGTTGACGGACTTCGTCGGCGACCACCGCAAAACCGCGGCCCATCTCACCGGCACGCGCCGCTTCGATGGCGGCGTTGAGCGCCAGCAGGTTGGTCTGGTCGGCAATGCCTTTGATCACGTCGACGACGCCGCCGATCTCATCACTGTCCTTGGCCAGTTGGGTCACGGTCACACCTGTCTCACCCACTGCAACGGACAAGCGCTGAATCGCCTCACGGGTTTCCCCGGCGATATCGCGACCGCGACCGGTCAGGCGATTGGCTTCTTGGGTGGCATCGGCAGTGCGCTGGACATGGCTGGCGACTTCCTGGGTAGTCGCCGCCATCTGGTTGACGGCGGTCGCCACTTGCTCGGTCTCGACGCGCTGGCGTTCCAGGCCGCTGGAGCTGTTATGCGCCAGGGTGTTGGACTGCGCCGCCTGGTCGTTGAGGTGCTCGGCCGTATCCTGCAAACGCGTAAGGCAGGTCTTCAGACGTGCCTCCTGGCTGAGAATCGACATTTCCAGGCGCGCCTGGGCGCCACGGCTGTCGGTGTACATCTGTGCGATCAACGGGTCGGAGGTGGTCTGCTCGGCCAGGCGCAGCAGGCGCTTGAGGCCACGCTGTTGCCAGCTCAGGCCCAGTAGGCCCAATGGCACCGACAGCCCTGCCGCCAAGGCAAAGCCCCATTGGGAGGTGAGGGTGGCGCCGATCATGAAGCTCAACTGGCTCACCAGGATAAACGGCAGCCAATCCTGCAACACCGGTAGCCACTTGTCCCGCTGAGGAATCGCCGACTTGCCCTGGTTGATGCGCTGGTAGAGCGCTTCGGCCCGTCGGATCTGTTCGGCGGTGGGCTTGATGCGCACCGATTCGTAGCCGACCACCTGGTTGCTTTCGAAGACCGGCGTCACATAGGCGTTAACCCAATAGTGATCCCCGGTCTTGCAGCGATTCTTGACGATGCCCATCCATGGCAAGCCTTGTTTGAGCGTGGACCACATGTGCGCGAACACCGCCGCCGGAACATCCGGATGACGCACCAGGTTGTGCGGGGCACGTACCAGTTCGTCGCGGGAGAACCCACTGATTTCGACGAAAGCGTCGTTGCAGTAGGTGATCACGCCTTTGGCATCTGTGGTGGAGATCAACCGTTGCTGAGCGGGGAAGGTCCGTTCGCGCTGGGTAACGGGTTGGTTATTACGCATGGTTATTCAATCCGCAAGGCTTTGACAGGGTATCGGCAGCTGCGGGGGATTATTGAGAGGGATTTTGCGCAGGGTACTTCGCCGGGGGCTTGCCCGGAAAAGCGACAGCACCTGCTTGGGCTATAGATCAATAAAGTCGAACATTCTAGGAGTAGATGGGTGGGGTGTAGGAAAATTCACCAAGGAAAGTGACAAGTTCTACTTGGAGCGCCATTTAGCCAGAGAAAAAGAATGATCACGTCAATGGGAATGTTCTGCCTTTTCCTAGACATAAATGACCATTTGATAAAGAATGCACAGGTTATTCTGTAAGAAAAAAACACTATTCCTCCCCCAAAACGCCTTTGGCGATTTGACTTTTTTAGCTGAAAGTCTCTAGTCACTTTTTCCGAGCAGGCAGCTTCGAGGGGGCGAGGGCTGAGGCGGAAATCTAGTGGCAATGCGTAAAGGAGTACAAAGTGATACTTGTTCCAGTCATTATCTGTGGCGGTTCGGGCAGCCGTCTCTGGCCGGTTTCACGTTCAGCGCATCCCAAGCCGTTTATCGAGCTACCTGACGGCGGTAATCTGATCCGCAAAACATACGCTCGGGCGTTGGCATTGGACGCTGTGAGTGAAGTATTGACGATCACTAATCGCGATCTCTACTTCAAGACACTTGATGAATACGGTGCCCAGGCGCCCGAGTTCAACAATTTGGGTTTTGTGCTGGAACCCTTTGGTCGTAATACTGCAGCGGCTGTTGCACTGGCTGCCCAGGAAGTTGCGCGTACTCATGGGCAAGATGCCATCATGTTGATATTGCCGGCTGATCACTTGATCGATAATCAAGTGTCATTCTGCGCTGCGGTTTCAAGTGCATGCGAGTTGGCCAAAGACGGCTGGCTGGTGACTTTCGGCGTGAAGCCCGAATACCCTGAAACGGGTTACGGCTATATCCAGAAAGATAACGACAGCCCACTGAGTGACGGCTTCAAGGTCAAACGCTTCGTCGAGAAGCCGGACCTCGAAACGGCCCAGGGTTATTTGGCGTCGGGCGAGTACTTCTGGAACTCAGGCATGTTCTGCTTCCGCGCCGGCTCCTTGATCGAAGAGATGGCACTGTGCGCACCGGACGTCGCCAGCGCCGTAGACCTGTGCCTGGCTGGCTCGGGCACGATGACGGGTAGCAGCCACCGCAGCCTACACCTCGACCCCGAAAGCTTCGCCAAAGTGCCGGATATTTCTATCGACTTCGCACTCATGGAACGCTCCAGCAAAGTTGCGACGGTGCCGTGTGACATCGGTTGGAGCGATATCGGCTCGTGGAATGCCATGAGCGAGTTGTCAGAGGCAGATGAACAAGGTAACCGTGTCGAGGGTGAAGCGATTTTTCACCATGCCATCAACAACTACGTACGCAGCCCACGTCGTTTGGCGGCTTTGGTGGGTGTTGAGGATCTGATTATTGTCGATACGCCGGATGCCCTGTTGGTCGCGCATAAGGATCATGCGCAGGATATCAAGGCGATCACGGCGCAATTGAAGAAAAATGGTCATCAGTCACACCTGGACCACACCACCGTGCGTCGCCCTTGGGGCGCTTACACCACGTTGGAAGAGGGGTTGCGTTTCAAGATCAAGCGGATTGTCGTCAAGCCACAAGGGTCGTTGTCGCTGCAAATGCACCATCATCGTAGCGAACACTGGATTGTGGTGAGTGGTATGGCGCGCGTGGTTAACAACGACCGCGAGTTTTTGTTGAATACCAATGAATCAACGTTCATTCCCGCAGGTCATACACATCGTCTGGAGAATCCAGGGGTCATCGATCTGGTGTTGATCGAGGTGCAGAGTGGCGACTACCTGGGGGAAAACGACATCGTTCGATTCGAAGACATCTACGGCAGGGCGGGAGGGTAAAGTAGCGCGCCTTTACGGGTAGGCGCTGAGAGCCCGCTTTTTGCTTGTTTGCTGGTCGGTGCGTGAAGGTCCAGGCCGCAGTTTAGTGTGCAGTAAGTCAGGCATCTGCCTGGCTTTTTTCAGGAGTCAGCGATGTTGGGGTTGTTTAGAAGCCTTTGGGAGTACCGGGGTTTCGTCTGGTCATCCATTCGTAATGAGTTCGTTGCCCGTTTTGCCCGGAGTCGTTTGGGTGGGCTTTGGATGATCATTAACCCGCTGGCGCAGGTAGCAATTTATGCGCTGGTTTTATCCAACGTGCTGGCGGCGAAGTTGCCGGGTATTGATAACAAATATGCCTACGCGCTTTACCTGATGGCGGGGGTTTTAGCCTGGAGCCTGTTCTCTGAAATCATCGGGCGCTGCTTGACCCTATTTATCGATCAGGGAAACCTGATGAAGAAAATGCGTTTCCCACGTATTACCTTACCAGTGATTGCGGTGGGGTCTTGTCTGCTCAACTACGGGCTCCTGTTTGTCGCATTGTTATTGGTTTTCGCGCTGCTGGGCCAGTCTCTGACGATGCACGTTTTCTGGATTGTGCCGCTGACATTGGTCGTCACTGCACTGGCGGTAGGTATCGGCCTTGTGCTTGGGGTCCTCAATGTCTTCGTCCGGGATACAGGCCAAGTGGTGCCGATCGTCCTGCAAGCCTGGTTCTGGTTTACGCCGATCGTCTACCCCGACAATATCATTCCCGAAAGCTTCAAGGGGTTGATGCAATACAACCCGATGTACCCGATTGTCACCGCCTATCATGACGCGTTGGTGCATTCGCGAATGCCAAATCTCGATGGACTCATTGTCCCTGCGGTTATCGCAATTGCACTTATGCTGTTGGGCTTGATGATGTTCAGGCGCGCAGCGCCAGAAATGGTGGATGTACTATGAGCCTTTTGAGCGTCAGCAATCTGGGTAAGGCTTACCGGGTTTATGCCTCGGAGTTCCAGCGTATCGGTCGTTGGCTTGGCTTGCCGATAAAACCCAGTGAAGAACATTGGGTGATAAAAGGTGTCAACTTCACGATTCATCCTGGAGAGTCGATTGGTATCGTTGGCCAGAATGGGGCAGGAAAATCAACATTGTTGAAAATGATCACCGGTACGCTGCAGCCTAGCGAAGGCAGTGTCCAGATCAATGGCCGTATTGCAGCCATCCTTGAGTTGGGGATGGGGTTCACGCCGGAACTGAGCGGGCGTCAGAACGTATTCCACTCGGCTGGCCTGATGGGCTTCAGCGCCGCCGAGATCGCGCAGGCAATGCCGGATATCGAGGCCTTTGCTGAAATTGGCGAGTATTTTGAAGAGCCCGTGAGAACTTACTCAAGTGGTATGCAAATGCGTGTTGCCTTTGCAGTGGCGACAGCGTTCAAGCCCGATCTTCTAATCGTCGATGAAGCACTTTCTGTTGGTGACAGTTACTTTCAAGCCAAGTGCTTCAAACGTATCAAGCAGTACCGCGATGAAGGGATGACACTGATTCTTGTCTCGCACAGTGCTGATGACATTGTGCGACATTGCGAGAGGGCTATCCTGCTTAAGAACGGGCATGTCGAACTGGACGGTCCCTCGCGAGATGTGACTAACCGTTATTTGGACGAGCTGTTTGGCAAGAAAAAAGGAGTGGGGCATCAGACCGAAGTTTCCAGCCCCGGCCTTGTTCAAGAAGATTTCTTGACTAGCAATGATGTTTTCGCTACGCGGGGTGGGTATAACCCATCTGAATATCGCTGGGGGCATGGCGGCGCCGCCATTCTGGATTATTTAGTGATTGTGGACGGTGAACGTTTTCCATCACGCATCGAAAGTAATTCAAATGCGGACTTTTACTTCAAAGTCAAGTTTGATGCGGACTTCGAAAGTATCGTGCCTGGCTTTCTGATCAAGACCATTGACGGCGTATTTTTATATGGAACCAACTCATTTGTTTCTAGCCGTGGTCAGGCTGTTGTTTCAGTACGAGCAGGTGATGTCCGCATGTTTAAGTTTTCGCTTCCGCTCAATTTAAATGCGGGAGATTTTCTGGTGTCATTTGGTGTTTCGTCGGGCGACCCTTTGTCGGGCGACTTGGTACCGTTGGATCGACGATATGATTCGGTGATGTTGAAAATTAGCAGATCTGTTCAGTTCTGGGGTATTTCCGATATGGGGGCAACGTTCAATGTCGAGTACCTGGAGTCTTCAGGCGTTGAGGTTGCAACCCATGATTGAGCAATTGGTAGCCGAGTTGCCAGAGGTTTATCAGCCGATCTTTGGCCGCTCCGATCTTTCGGATCATGTTTCACGTCCGTGCGCTGATCGGCTGGATGTTATTGCGCGCATCTACGACGCTCTGCAGGCACATCTCGGCCGCCCTCTGAGAGTCCTGGACCTGGGCTGTGCCCAAGGCTATTTCAGCCTTAGCCTTGCCAGTCGCGGCGCGGCGGTTCGAGGGGTCGATTTCCTGGATAAAAACGTCGCAGTTTGTACCGCACTTTCTCAAGAACATCCTCAACTGGATGCGACCTTTGAAGTAGGCCGGGTCGAGGATGTTATCGATCGTTTGGAGCCTGGCCAATACGACTTGATTTTGGGGCTGAGTGTTTTTCATCACGTGATTCACGAGCGTGGGATCGATGAGGTGAAGCGGCTTTTTCAGCGTGCTGCCGAGATGACGGGTGCACTGGTTCTGGAAATCGCGTTACGAGAGGGCGATCTTTACTGGGCGGCCTCTCAGCCTGAAGACCCAAGGGAGTTGTTGGAGTCGGTTCATTTTGTCCGCGAGATGGCTCGTTGTCAGACACATCTAACGAGCGTGCAACGTCCTCTGTATTTCGCCAGTAACGGTTATTGGACTGTCGACGACAAAGCGGGAGCGTTTGATGCGTGGCGCAGCGATTCCCATGCGTTGGCGAAGAATACCCACGAGGGAACGCGTCGCTATTTTTTCGGGGCACAGGCGGTCATTAAGTTTTACCGATTTGTGGGCGGGCGTGCAGACCACAATCGTATTGAGTTTCATCGCGAAAAATTATTTTTGACCGGAGCACCGCCGAACTACCCTGTTGCCGAGTTGATTGCCCTTTCAGAGAGTGAAAGCGAAGGTTGGGTCGTTATGCAGAGGTTTCACGGCGATCTACTGCTGGATGTATTGAATGATGCTTCCTTGGATCGAAAAAAGGTGCTTCGGGAAGTTTTGGAGCAACTTGCCACGCTGGAAGCCTTTGGTCTTTACCACAGTGATTTTCGAGCGTGGAACGTGATAGTGGCGCCGGATGTCGGCGCGCGAGTTATCGACTACGGTGCCATATCGCAAGATTTCAAAGACTGCGTTTGGCCCAACAATATTTATTTGTCGTTTATGGTGTTTGTCCATGAGTTGGCGACAGGGCACGTTGTCGACCCCTCACCGATCAGGCAAATAACGATAGCCCCCTTTAATCTGCCACAGCCTTTCCGTAGTTGGGCGACTGGATTGTGGGCCGTACCGGTGCATCAGTGGAGCTTTCGTCTGATGCTTGAGCATCTCGACAATCTAGACGAATCACCCAATGACGGCAGTGCCGAGAAGACAGAAGATCTTTGGATGCAGGCGATCGAGGAAGCGCTTGATCAGCACAGTGGCTACATAAAAAACTTGGATGGAAAACTGCTAGGGAATAGTTACGAAATGGAAGCGCAACTTGAAAAAGTGCGAAATCGCTTGGAGCAGGTGGCCGATATCGCTTTGGATGCCCAGGGGGGGATGAGCGGGTTTGAGCGTCGTGCGATATACAGTGAAGCCGTGGCCGAACAACAGCGGCTTCAGCTGCAAGAGGCAGGATTTCGAATTCAGTCGGCCGAGCGTCGTAGCTACGAAACTGAAGCGGCATTGAGAGAAAGTATAAATCGCGCAACTCAGGCTGAACTCAAGCGTGTCTCGGCCGAAGCATTGAATGATGTGCTGCGTGATCAAGCCCGGCAAGCGACCAATGAACTGCTGGAGCTCTATAAAGGGCACCAACAGGTTGCATTGCAGTTTGAAATTGAACAACAGCGTCGAATAGCACTTGAAAAGCAACTCCAAGGTCTCGAGGTGCGCGCTGGCACATTGGAAGTGGAGCGTAATTCACTGCGTGCAGATGCGGTGGGGGCTCACGCACAAGTGGAGTATCTCGAAGGTCATCCCAAGTATTTGGGGGGGCAGATAGAGTCGCTGAGTGAACAGCTTTTGCTCTCTGAAGAGCATAATCGTCGCCTGGTTGCGGAGCGCCAGGTTAACCACCAGCGTATGGGCCAACTTGAAGCGCAGATAAAAGAACTCAGCCATCGCCTGAATGCGGCCATGACTGATACCCACAACTGGTGGTTGAAAGCGGTGGCCCACGAAGAACATGCGGCTGCATTGCTCAACAGTACGTCGTGGAGGATTACTTCACCGCTACGTCTATGCATGAAAGCCGGGACTTGGTTGATCAAGCTGCCCTTTCGCGTGATTAGATTCATGGCACGCTCAGTGTTGCTGAAGGTATTGCGTTTCGTCTTGCGACGTCCTTCTCTGCATCGGCGGTTGAACGAAACAATCAAGAACTATCCGCGCGTCTGGGGGCATTTGAAGCGGTTCGCTGTGCATCGCGGGCTTGTGGCTGGTCGACAGGACCAGGCAGCCGCTGTGCCTGCGTCGGCTGAAGCATCGACAGACGTAGACGTAAATAAGCTGAGCCCGCGGGTGTCCAGTGTTTATTCCGAATTGAAGGAAGCAATAGAGCGCAAGGGTAACCACTGATGCGGATAGTCATTGATCTTCAAGGTGCTCAGTCGGAAAGCCGGTTTCGTGGCATTGGCCGTTACTCGCTCTCTTTGGCATTGGCCATCGCTAAAAATGCGGGCGACCACGAGGTATGGATCGTTCTGAATGGCAGGATGCCGGAGAGTATTCTGGATATTCGGAATGCTTTTTCGACACTGATCCCCAAAGAGCGAATCCGCATATTCGACGTACCTGATGACTTAAGTTCTCCGTGGGTACTGAGCGCATCGGAGATCGTCAGGGAAGAGTTTATCGGCTCCCTTGAGCCCGACGTGGTCTTGATCACTAGCCTCTTTGAGGACCCGGGTGCGGGCGCTGTGACGTCCGTAGGCGCCACCGTTAATAATTACAAGACAGCGGTTGTTCTGTATGACCTGATTCCGCTGCTAAATAAAGAAGTGTACTTGCCGACGCCGGCACTCCGAGACTATTACGGCAGGAAAATTACCTGGTTGGAGCGCGCCGATGCTCTTTTGGCAATTTCTCGATCCTCCCGTGATGAAGCGGTCGAGCATTTGAGCGTGCCGCAAGAACGTGTCTCGAATATTTCCGCTGCTATTGGTGAACATTTTTATCCCCGGGTCTTTTCCAAAGCCGCCGCCGCCAAGTTTCTTCAGCGAATGGGCGTGCAGGAAAAGTTTGTTTTGTATGCCCCCGGCGGCTTTGATCCCAGGAAGAATTTTTCACGCCTGCTTGAGGCTTACAGCAGGCTGAAACCTGAACTCAGATCTCATTATCAACTGGTGATTGCCAGCCGGCTGCATGAGCAGCAGCGGATTGAGTTGTTGGGTCTAAAAGAAAAATTCGGTTTCGAAATTCATGAGTTGGTTTTGACCGGGTATGTTGAGGACGAGGACCTTATCTCACTCTATTCCCTGGCATCACTCTTTGTATTTCCCTCTACTCACGAAGGTTTTGGCCTGCCTGTCTTGGAAGCGATGGCGTGCGGGGCGCCTGTTGTGGGCTCCAATTGCAGCAGCATCCCCGAGGTCATTGGGCTGGCGGATGCGCTTTTCGATCCACTGTCGGTCGCCTCGATATCCAATAAGATCAGCCAGGTACTGGAAGATGAATCCTTCAGACAAAGGTTGATAGAGCACGCTGAAGCTCAATCAGGAACGTTTTCCTGGGATGAGTCTGCGCTTAACGCCATTACGGCTATGGAGCGTATGGTGAAGGCTGACAGCCCAGCCGCGCCTTATGATTTTTCCCGGCAAGCTTTGCTTGAGAACCTGACCCGCCTGCCAGATTGCCAGCCCACCGACATTCAGCTCGTTCAGATTTCGAAAAGCATTGCTTTCAATTTATTGGGCGGGACTGAAAAGCAGTTGCTTCTGGACGTCTCCAGTATCGTTCAGTCAGATGCGAAGTCGGGTATTCAGCGGGTGGTCCGCAGCCTGTTGCAGGAGCTTTTGAATGCTCCGCCAGCAGGTCTGGTTGTTCGGCCAATTTATTACCATGCAGGCGAATACTTTTATGCCAATGAGTTCGTGGCCCGGTTCTTTCCGGAAAGTAGCAGTACTGCTGACGCTCCCATTGACTTCACTCAGGGCGATATTTATCTGTCGTTGGACCTGACGATGCATTTGGCCGATGAACTCTACCCACTGCATTCGCAAATGCGCTCCGGTGGGGTTGAGGTCAACTTCATCGTTTATGATTTGCTCTTGGTGCAAAGACCTGATTGGTGGCCGGCACCCACCGCCGATTACTTTACCAATTGGCTGAAACGGATTACGGATGTCGGAGCCGGGCTCATTTGTATCTCTGAGGCGGTTGCACAAGAAATGAAAGCGTGGATGGCAACCAATGCCCCCGCGCGATGTGACGGTGGACCTCAAATAAAGAGTTTCCACTTGGGCGCAGATATTGCGAGCAGCATGCCTTCGGTCGGATTTCCCAAGAATGCTCAACATGTTCTCGCCCAACTGCAAGCACGTCCCAGCTTTTTGATGGTCAGTACCATCGAGCCTCGCAAAGGACATGCGCAGACGATCGCAGCTTTTGAAGCGTTGTGGGCCGACGGTCTTGATGCGAATTTGGTTATCGTCGGGAAACGGGGTTGGCTGGTCGATTCCGTGATCACATCGATTGAGCGTCATCCGGCGTTGAACGAACGACTCTTTTGGCTTGAGGGGATCAGTGATGAATACCTCGAGAAGGTATATGCCGCCTCTACCTGCCTGATCGCCGCATCGGAAGGGGAGGGTTTCGGGCTGCCGCTGATCGAAGCAGCACAGCATCACTTGCCGATGATTGTGCGCGATATTCCTGTCTTCCGCGAAGTAGCGGGCGACCACGCGTTTTATTTTGAAGGGCTCGCGCCAGCTGCTTTGGCGGAATCCATAAGAGAGTGGTTAGTGCTTTTCAATACGGGTGAACATCCACTGTCGGTGAATATGCCTTGGCTGACCTGGGAGCAGAGTGCCCATCAATTGAAGCAATCCATATGTCAATGACAAGGCTTGGCATTTTTTGAGCTGCGCCCTGTAAAGGGTGAGTCCCGCATTTCAGATTCAATACAGCTTTATTAGGGAGCTACACGTGAAAAAAGCAATTATCACCGGTATCACTGGCCAAGACGGTGCCTACCTCGCTCAGCTCTTGCTAGAAAAAGGCTACACCGTCTACGGTACCTATCGCCGCACCAGCTCGGTCAACTTCTGGCGCATGGATGAACTGGGTGTTACCCAGCACCCTAATCTGCACTTGGTTGAATACGATCTGACTGACCTGTCATCCAGTATTCGCCTGTTGCAGACTACCGAAGCTACCGAGGTCTACAACCTGGCGGCCCAGAGCTTTGTGGGTGTGTCTTTCGACCAACCGGTGACCACTGCTGAAATCACTGGTCTGGGCGCAGTCAATTTGCTGGAAGCCATCCGTATCGTTAACCCGAAGGTGCGGTTCTACCAGGCCTCAACCTCGGAAATGTTCGGCAAGGTTCAAGCGATCCCGCAGATTGAAACCACGCCGTTCTATCCGCGCAGCCCTTACGGCGTCGCCAAGTTGTACGCCCACTGGATGACCATCAACTACCGTGAGTCCTACGGCATCTTTGGCACCAGTGGTATTTTGTTCAACCACGAGTCGCCTCTGCGTGGGCGCGAGTTCGTAACGCGCAAGATCACTGACTCTGTAGCCAAGATCACTCAAGGCAAGCTGAGTGTCCTGGAACTGGGCAATATGGACGCCAAGCGCGATTGGGGTTTTGCGAAAGAGTACGTGGAAGGTATGTGGCGCATGCTGCAAGCCGACGAGCCGGATACTTTTGTACTGGCGACCAACCGGACAGAAACGGTGCGTGACTTTGTATCGCTGGCGTTCAAAGCAGTCGATATCAACCTTGACTGGAAAGGCGAGGGTGACCAGGAGCACGCGATTGATGCAGAAAGCGGCAAGATTGTAGTCCAGGTCAATCCGAAGTTTTATCGACCGGCTGAAGTTGAGTTGCTGATCGGCGATCCAGCAAAAGCCAAGGCGGTATTGGGTTGGGAGCCAAAAACCAGCCTGGAAGAACTGTGCCGGATGATGGTGCAGGAAGACCTGCGTCGCAACGAACAAGGCTTTTCGTTCTAAGGCCAGAAGAGCGCGATCACTTGCGTTCCAAGCGGGCGGGTTCGTGTTTGAACCCGTACCGTCCTACTTATGTTGTTCAGGCCAAAGGTGAATAGCGGTGAAACATGTTCTGTTGACCGGAGCTAATGGCTTTGTCGGTAAAGTACTGCTGGACCAACTACTGGCGGCAGGCTATCGAGTAAGCTGTGCTTGTACTACTCCTAACCCGTCATCCCGTGCTGGTGTCGAGCAGGCTGTATTGGATATTCGGGATCCGAGCGCCTGTGCGGCAACGCTGGAACGGTTAAAGCCAACCCATATTATTCACCTGGCGGCCATCTCTCATGTGCCGACCAGTTTTCGTGATCCGCTGCTGACGTGGAATACCAATGTCATTGGCAGCCTGAATCTGCTGGAAGCCATCAAGCAGAAAGCTCCGGATGCATTCGTCGTGTTTGCCAGTTCTTCGGAAGTGTATGGCGAAGCCTTCAAGGCTGGTGTAGCGCTTGATGAAAGCAGCCCGTGCTTGCCGATGAACCCCTACGCAGCCAGCAAATTGGCGGCTGAGTTGGCGTTTGAACAGTACTTCAAACAAGGCGTGAAAGGTGTGATTGCACGGCCTTTCAACCATATTGGCAGTGGACAGTCTCCCGACTTTGTCACCGCTTCGTTTGCCCGGCAGATCGCATTGATCGAAAGTGGAAAACAAGCGCCCGTCATGCAGGTAGGAAATCTCGAAGCGTGCCGTGATTTCCTTGATGTGCGTGATGTCTGTGCCGCGTACTTGCAGTTGCTTGAGTTGAGCGACGGCGCAGAGCACCCGCGTGTGTTTAACATCGCGTCGGGGCAGGCGCGCAAGATACGTGACATTCTCGATGAAATGATCAGCCAGAGTCCTGCGGCCATTTCTGTCGAACTCGACCCACAGCGCCTGCGTCCATCGGATATTCCGTTTGCGGTAGGTAACTGTGATCGCATCCGCAATGTGCTCGGCTGGCAGCCAAGTATCTCACTGAAAGAAACCCTGGCTTCATTGTTGGCCGACTGGCGTGTGCGTGTGGTGGCCGAATAGTGAAGCTCTTGATGGGTATTGAGTCGTTACGGCCTCCGTTGACGGGGATTGGGAACTATACGTTGAACCTGCTTCGTGAGTTTCAGCGTATGCCCGAGGTTGAGGCAATGGATTGCTTCGATGGCGATCGGTTCTCATCGTCATCGGACGTATTAGCTTCTTTCGATTTACCGTCACCCTCAGCCGGTGGGAAGCTCTCCGTTGCAGGCAATTGGAAATCAAGCCTGCGCAGTACGCTGCGGGGGCTGCCCCTTGCCTATCGAGCAAAAGCGCTATTGTCTGATACGCGTTTCAAGCGCGGTGGGCGCACCCGCGGGGATTTTGTGTATCACGAGCCGAATTTTATTCTCAAGCCCCATGATGGACCTAGTGTAACGACGGTGCATGATCTTTCGTTTATTCGCCACCCGGAGTTTCATCCGGCAGAGCGCGTTGCTTGGTTGAGTCGTCAATTACCTCGTACTCTGGACCGCGCAGATTTTGTTATCGCGGACTCAGAAGTCGTACGTACAGAGCTAATCGATCAGTTCAGCGTACCGGCTAGCAGGGTCAGGGCCATTCATTTGGGTGCAGATGCCCGTTTTTTTGCGCGTTCGGCAGAAGAAACCCGATCAGTCTTAACTCAGCATGGGTTGGAGCACGGAAGTTACCTGGCGTTTGTCGGTACCATTGAGCCTCGCAAGGGCCTTTCGACGCTTTTGGATGCCTGGCAGCGTTTAACACCCCAGATTCGACGGTCATTTCCCCTCGTAATCGCGGGCGCGCCAGGTTGGAATAATGCAGAATTGATGCTGCGCATCCAAGCATTGCAGGCAACGGGAGAAGTGAAGTTTTTGCAGTTCGTCAGCTCCCGGGACCTACCTTTTATTTATGCGGGTGCGGCGACGTTCATCTACCCCTCGCTGTACGAGGGATTCGGGCTGCCGGTGCTTGAGGCGATGGCCAGTGGTACCCCTGTCATTTGTGGTGCAGGGACGTCCATGGCTGAATTCGCTCAAGGCGCCTGCAGTTTGTTTGAACTGGATAACTGCGAGGCACTGGCTCTGGCAATTTCTTCACTGGCTGATGATCCAAAACAGCGCGCACGTCTGGCAAATCTTGGCACGATTCAAGCTAGTCACTTCTCATGGGCACGTTGCGCACAAGAAACCACGCAGGTCTACAGAGACGCTGAACAGAGTTCCGTGAACGCTCACTAGAAAGGTCGGCAATATAGCGAGCCGTGAGGTAACAAGCGCTTGTTCGTGGACAATAAATGCTGGAGAGGGCGGCATTTTCAGTTGGCCGAACAGGTGTCAAAACGTCCCCTCAGGGCGGCAACCCAATAAACGTTTCAGGTGTTGGAGTGCCTGAAGGGTTTTTGAGATGGATCTGGATGCATTGGGCGTTCGGCAGAGTACCGTCGAACAGTGGCAGCAGTTTTTTTATTTGGTTCGAGTGATGGCATCAGTAAAAATAAGTAACGGGAAAAGCTTCAATTCAGCCGCAGGTGATTCAATGCTGGATAGCGCCAGAGCTGAAGGGTTGACGCTGGAGTACAGTTGCAGGACTGGTCGATGCGGTGTCTGCAAGACAAAAGTATTAAGTGGCGAAACCGAGGCTTTTCGCGATGAGCTTTCATTAAGCCCTGAGGATAATCTCAATGGGTACGTGCTGACCTGTTGCCGTTTTGCCCTGACTGATGTCGAACTGGACGTTGAAGATATTGGCGCGCTGGGCGACATCAAGATAAGAACACTTCCATGCCGGATTGACGCACTGGGTGTACTCGCATCCAATGTTCTTCAGGTGGTCCTGAGACTTCCCCCCAATAGCCGGTTCACCTATCTTCCTGGGCAGTATCTGGATGTGATTGGTCCGGGAGGCGTTCGGCGTAGTTACTCGATTGCCAATGCTCAGCGTGAAGATGAGAAACTCGAACTGCATATCCGTGAAGTGGAGCAGGGTGTTATGTCCGCCTATTGGTTTGGGGCGGCTAAAGCAAATGATCTTTTACGTCTTGAAGGGCCTTTAGGTACATTCAGCCTGCGCGAAAAAGACGCGAGAAATATTATTTTCTTGGCGACCGGTACAGGTATTGCACCTGTTAAAGCCATGTTAGAGCAAATTAAGAAAGCACCTGAGACGGTCATGGGTAAACAGATTTTTGTTTACTGGGGTGGACGTACAGAGAGCGATATATACTGGCAGCCGGAGTTGGCGCAACTTGCGGCAGTATTTGCTCCCGTTTTGTCACGAGCGAGTTCATCGTGGTCCGGGCGTACTGGGTATGTTCAAGCTGCTGTGCTTGAAGATGATATTGATCTGACTCAGTCGGTCGTTTACGCCTGTGGTTCGGAAAACATGATCTTCTCTGCTCGAGAGGTTTTGCAAAAAGCAGGACTGCCGGAAAGGAATTTTTACGCGGACGCATTTGTGCGCTCAAACTAAATTAGGAGGGATTATGAAGGCAGTAATTTTAGCCGGAGGCTTAGGGACACGTCTGAGCGAAGAAACCAGCATTCGGCCGAAGCCAATGGTGGAAATTGGTGGGAAGCCGATCCTGTGGCACATCATGAAAATGTACTCTTCCCATGGCATCAACGACTTTGTCATTTGCTGTGGGTATAAGGGGTACTTGATAAAAGAGTATTTTGCGAACTACTTTCTGCATATGTCCGATGTGACGTTCAAGATGAGTGAGAACGCAATGGAGGTTCACGGCAAGCGTGCAGAGCCTTGGAACGTTACGCTGATCGATACCGGTGATACCTCCATGACAGGGGGCCGCCTCAAGCGGGTTGCCGACTATGTACGTGATGAGGAAGCATTTTGTTTTACCTATGGTGATGGCGTGGGTGACATTGACATCAACGCAACGGTTGCATTCCACAAACGTCATGGTAAAGCTGCAACGCTCACCGCTACCTACCCGCCAGGCCGGTTTGGAGCGTTGGATATCCAGGAAGGTGCCGTGCTGAATTTCAAAGAAAAGCCAAAAGGCGACGGTGCCATGATCAATGGCGGATTCTTCGTGCTTTCTCCCCAAGTGCTTGATTATTTGAGCGACGACAGCACGGTCTGGGAGCAGGAACCGCTGAAAAACCTTGCGGCTGAGGGGCAGTTAATGGCCTATGAGCACCATGGTTTCTGGCAGCCAATGGACACCCTGCACGACAAAAATATGCTCGAGACCCTGTGGACTACAAACAAAGCTCCGTGGAAGACCTGGGACTAATATGAAAGCTTCCGTAGCACCCGACTTTTGGAAGGGAAAAAAAGTCTTCCTCACCGGCCATACCGGCTTCAAGGGCAGTTGGTTGTCGCTCTGGCTGCAATCCATGGGCGCGCGGGTCAAAGGTTTTGCGCTTGCTCCTCCCACTACGCCGGCGCTGTTTAATGAAGCGCGCGTCAGTCAGGGGATGGAATCAGAAATCGGTGACATTCGTGACCTGCAAGCTGTTACGGCAAGCATGACTGCGTTCGACCCTGACGTCGTGATCCATATGGCGGCTCAGCCATTGGTCAGGTTGTCGTACCGTGAACCGGTGGAAACCTATGCGACCAATGTGATGGGAACCATTCATGTACTGGAAGCTGCGCGCAAGTGCCCTAACGTTAAGGCGATTGTCAATGTCACTACTGACAAGTGCTACGAGAACCGGGAGTGGGAGTGGGGCTACCGTGAAAATGAGCCCATGGGTGGGCATGATCCTTACAGCAACAGCAAAGGCTGTGTGGAGTTGGTAACTTCCGCCTACCGCCAATCCTTTTTTAACGGAACGGACACAGCAGCGCTTGCCTCAGCGCGCGCTGGCAATGTCATCGGTGGAGGCGACTGGGCAGAGGATCGCCTGATTCCTGATATCCTTCGCGCAATCGAGAAGGGAGCGCCTGTCATCGTTCGTAACCCGAACGCCACTCGTCCCTGGCAGCATGTTCTTGAACCGCTGGGCGGCTACCTGGTGCTGGCGCAACATTTGTGGTCAGGCGGCCAGAAATTCGCCCAGGGCTGGAATTTCGGTCCCAAGGATGAGGATGCCCGTCCCGTGGAGTGGATACTCAATCATATGGTTTCAGCCTGGGGAGCGGGAGCCTCCTGGAAGCTCGATGCTGATCCACAGCCACACGAAGCGCGTTATCTAAAGCTGGATGTCTCCAAAGCGCACATGCACATGCAGTGGTCACCTACATGGGGCCTGGAAAAAACGCTGACCTACATAATCGATTGGCAGCGTGCCTGGTTGCGTGGAGACGATATGAAGGCGTGCTGTATTGACGAAATCGCTGATTACATGGCCGCTATGGCTGTAAGTAACTAATTCATTAAAGTTTTAAGTAGGAAATCTCATGACCCCCGATATGCTTCGTCAGGAAATCAGCCAACTGGTTGAGCGTTACGCCCAAACCGCCTTGGCAGCCAAGCCTTTTGTTGCAGGTGAAAGCGTCATTCCACCCTCCGGAAAAGTGATTGGCGCACGCGAATTGCAATTGATGGTTGAAGCATCCCTTGACGGTTGGTTGACCACTGGGCGGTTTAATGCAGAGTTCGAGAAAAAGCTCGCCGAGTTCTTGGGCGTCAAGTACCTGCTCAGTGTGAACTCTGGTTCCTCAGCCAACCTTGTAGCTTTCAGTACGCTGACTTCACCAAAGCTGGGCGATCGTGCCATCAAGCGAGGGGATGAAGTAATCGGCGTCGCTGCGGGTTTCCCGACCACCGTCAATCCTATCGTGCAGTTTGGCGCAATTCCCGTATTTGTGGACGTGGACATGGCCACCCACAACATCAATGCCGAGCTGATTGAAGCTGCTATTACACCCAAGACCAAGGCAATCATGCTTGCCCATACTCTGGGCAACCCGTTCAATCTCGGCAAGGTCAAGGCGTTGTGCGAGAAGTACAATCTGTGGCTGGTCGAAGACTGCTGCGATGCGCTTGGTGCCACATATGACGGTCAGATGGTAGGTACCTTCGGTGATATCGCCACGCTGAGTTTCTACCCTGCACACCATATTACGATGGGAGAGGGGGGAGCGGTATTCACCAACAATGCGCAACTGAGGCTCATCGCCGAGTCCTTTCGTGACTGGGGACGAGATTGCTACTGCGCGCCAGGGTGTGACGATACTTGCGGTAACCGGTTCGGGCAGAAGTTTGGCAGCTTGCCACAGGGCTATGACCATAAGTATGTGTATGCCCACCTGGGTTACAACCTCAAAATTACTGATATGCAGGCGGCGTGCGGGTTGGCTCAATTGGACCGTGCCCAAGAGTTTATCGATACTCGCAAGCGTAACTTCAAGTTGCTCAAAGACCGTCTTTCCAGCCTGAGTGATTTTCTGGAAGTGGCTGAAGCCACACCTAATAGCGACCCGTCCTGGTTCGGTTTTCCTGTAACGCTTAAGGAAAGCTCTGGCGTTAATCGCGTCGATTTGTTGAAGTTTCTTGACCAAAACAAAATCGGTACACGCTTGCTGTTTGCAGGGAATCTAACTCGCCAGCCATATTTTCACGATGTTGAGTATCGGGTCGTAGGTGATCTGACCAATACTGATCGAACCATGAATCAGACCTTTTGGCTCGGGGTCCAACCCTCCCTGGGGCAGGAACACTTCGACTACGTCGGTGAGAAGTTGGAAGAGTTTTTCGGAATCGGTTTTTAAATTATGAAAGCTTCAGATGCGGTAGCAAAAGTACTAGCAGAAAAAAATGTTCTGTTCGGTTTTGAGCTGATCGGTGGGATGATTACCCACTTGGTAGATAGTATTAACTTGTTGGGTAAGACAAAGTTAGTGTCTATGCACCATGAGCAAGGCGCAGCCTTTGCTGCATCTGCAGTTTCACGTGCAACCAATCATAAAATCCTTGGCGTGGCGTTGGGAACAAGTGGCCCGGGCGCTACGAACTTGATGACAGGGATTGCTGATTGCTGGTTGGACAGTCACCCTTGCATATTTTTAACCGGTCAGGTTAATACTTATGAACTCAAGGGTGATAGAGCCATTCGACAGCAGGGTTTCCAGGAACTGGATAGCGTGGCACTTGTTAAGAGTATCACCAAGTATGCCTATCAAGTGACGAAAGTGGACGAGTTAATCCCTTGTCTTCTGAAAGCTATCGATATTGCCAGGGAAGGGCGCCCGGGCCCTGTCTTGTTGGATATTCCCATGGATATTCAACGCGCTGACATAGATGAGGCAGTGTTTAATGAACTTATGAAAGTCAACGAGGCTGTCGAGCAACGTGTCGACAGTTTCACTGAATTTGATATTTTTAGGTCTAAGTTGCAGGCCGCTAACCGCCCTTTGTTTCTCATTGGTGGCGGTGCCGTCAATCTTTCTGGCTTTTCGGAATGGCTGGCGCTGATCAACAGGTTGGGAATCCCTCATGTTGCCAGTCTGAAAGGAGCAGAAAAGCTCTCCTCCAGTGATTGTTACCTCGGGATGTTAGGAGCATACGGTACGCGCGCAGCAAATCATGCAGTCCAGAATTGTGATCTGTTGGTGGTACTCGGCAGCCGTATGGATGTCCGGCAAACGGGCGCTAAACCAGAAAGTTTTGCCCCCCTTGCGGAAATAGTGCAGTTTGACCTTGAACCAGGCCAGCTAAATAACCGGGTTGCAACTGACGTTGCTTATCAGATATGCCTGAGCCAACTGTTCTCCGCGTTCACCCACTGTGGATTTGACTCTAATCCTGAATGGTCATCCTGGCAGAAGCATCTTGCTCTAAAGTCTGAGGAGACGTTTGTTGATGAGTACAGCAGTTGGGGTGTCAGCCCGTTTCAATTATTTACTACTCTCAATGAACTGACGCTCGGCCGTGCCCTTGATTATGTGGCAGACGTCGGAAATAACCAAATGTGGGCGGCACATACATTGAGGCTGGACCATGGTCAAGCCATGCACCATTCCGGAGGCCTGGGTACGATGGGCTTTGCTATTCCTGCGGCGGTAGGAGTGTGCTGTGCAGCTAATAAGCCCGTTATCGTTATTACAGGGGATGGTGGTGCCCAACTCAATATCCAGGAGCTGGACATCATTGCCCGCGACCAATTGCCAGTTTTGACAATCGTATTGAATAACCACTCGCTGGGCATGGTCAGGGGGTTTCAAGAGATGTATTTCGAGGGTAGAAACTCTTCTACATATTGGAACGGCTATAGCTCCCAATTTGAGGCGATCGGAAAAGCTTACGGTGTGAGTTCTGTAAGTGTCGTGAACCTCGAAGCATTCCGTTTGGCTGTGCAAGCGTTTATGGCTGAACCCAAGCCAATGTTAATTGAAGTCTTAATGCCTGATGCCAGAGAGTGCCGCCCCAGGTTGGAATTCGGACGTCCAATCGACCAACAGTCACCTCAGTTGGAACCTCAGCAATGAAGTTGGCAATTTTTGGGGCGAACAGTCATATCGCCGGAGATTTGGTGGCTTCATTTGCAAGTAACGGAGGTTACGAATGCCATTTGTTCGTTCGAAATGTCATTACATTGGCCCCTGATATTCGCGCGATCGTCGAAAGCAACGCCTTCACCGTGTCTGAGTATTCGGAGTTCAATCTGTCTGCCCATTATGACGCAATAATAAATTTCGTCGGTGTGGGGGATCCTGCACAAGCTAAAGCAATGGGCGCGACGATTTTTGACGTGACTGAGTCTTATGACCGATTAGCTCTGGCATATTTAGAAGGCCACACTGCGTGTAAGTATATATTTTTGAGCAGTGGCGCTGCGTATGGCAGCAATTTCGATACCCCCGTAACAGCAGACACGAACGCTGTATTTTCTATTAATAATCTGATTCCACAAGATTGGTATTCAGTGGCGAAATTTTGCGCGGAGTGCAGGCATCGTGCTCACGCGGAGCTGAACATTGTTGATGTCAGGGTGTTCAGTTATTTCAGCAGCAGACAATCACTGGACGCTCGCTTTTTATTGAGTGATGTTCTTAGAGCAATAGCGACAGGTAGTGTTTTAGGGGTGTCACCTGAAAACATGGTAAGGGATTACATAGTGCCTTCTGATTTTTTTCTGTTAATCAAATCAATACTGTCTTCCCCTCCAATTAACTCGGTTGTTGATTGCTATACGCTGGCGCCCGTCGACAAATTCTCATTGCTGTCGAGTATCAGCGAAAAATTTTGTCTTGAGTACAACGTGGTAGGAGAGCAGGCCAGGATTAATGCGACAGGTGCGAAGCAGAATTACTATTCGCTCAATCGCAAGGCGGGTGAGCTGGGGTATAAACCAAGCGAAACCTCGTTAAGTGGGATTTTTAAAGAGATTGAAACTTATCTGGAATTTCAGAAAGGCGGAGGGACAGAGCATTGACGGCCGATAAACTTTTGAAAGCACGATTTTTCAAGTTTTTATTGGTGGGGATGATGAACGCGGCCTTCGGTTATGGCTGCTTTGCAGTATTCACATATTTGGGTCTGCATTACAGTGCTGCATTACTTTTGGCGACGGTGTTGGGCGTGATTTTTAATTTCAAGAGCACGGGTGCTCTTGTATTTAATTCGAATAATAATGGGCTGATTTTTCGGTTTGTTATTGGGTATGTTGTCGTGTACGGCGTTAACTTAAGTGGAATTGCACTGTTTTCGCTTTTTGGCGTCACGCCGTATGTCTCTGGCTTGATACTGGTGCCACCCATGGCGGTGCTATCGTTTCTAATAAATAATAGGTTTGTTTTTAATCATGCGTAAACTTTTAAGTATTGTAACCCCTTGTTATAACGAGGAGGCCAACATTGACGAGCTGTGCCAGCGAATCAATAGTGTGATGGCTAAGTTAGACTATGATTACGAGCACATTTTTATCGACAACTGCTCGACTGATGGCAGTGTGGCGAAACTGCGCACAATTGCTGCGGAGGATAAGCGCGTCAAGCTTATTTTAAATGCCAGAAATTTTGGCCATATACGCTCTCCTTATCACGCTCTGTTGCAGAGTAGGGGCGATGCATGTGTACTCATTGCGTCGGACCTTCAGGATCCGCCCGAGATGATTGCCGAGTTTGTGCAAAAGTGGGAGGAAGGCTTCAAGACTGTGTTGGCGGTAAAGCCTGAGAGTGAAGAGTCCCCGCTGATGTTCTTCGCCCGAAAAACCTACTATCGGTTTGTCTCAAAGATCTCCGAAGTCCCTCTGGTGAAAAACGCCACGGGAGCTGGCCTGTTTGATCGTGTGGTTCTGGATGTCCTGAAAACGCTGGACGACCCTTATCCTTATTTTCGAGGGCTTCTCTGTGAGATAGGTTTTCCCATCGCAACAGTTCCGTTCAAGCAACCCAGAAGGCAGCGGGGGATAACAAAAAATAACTTCTACACGCTTTATGATATCGCCATGCTTGGGATTACCAATCACTCTAAAGTGCCACTGCGATTGATGGTAATGGGGGGAGGTATCCTTGCCCTGCTGAGTTTGTTGATGGCATTTGGTTTCCTAGTTGCGAAGCTGATTTTTTGGAACTCTTTTCAGATGGGCATCGCTCCGATGCTGATTTCATTATTTTTCTTCAGTTCGATTCAAATACTTTTCCTTGGTATGTTGGGTGAGTACATTGGATCGGTACACACCCAAGTCCGCAACATGCCTTTGGTTGTTGAGGCTGAACGCGTAAATTTTGATTGATCTGGTAAGGGATTAAATAGTGACTTCAAGTATCGTTCATCCGGAGCCTCGTCTATTATCATTGTTGCCGATCCTAAGGCAAGAATGGAAATTGGTGATTTTCGGTTCGATTTTTTCATTAGTTTTGGCGAGTATTTTAACTAATGGCTGGCCGAATGGATTGTGGCCTGATATTTCTGTTCCATTAAGATACTCCGGCGATGGGCTTTTCCACGCTTGGATGGCACAGAGAGTCACGGAAGGTTGGTTGTTTGAAAATGCTCGCAGTGGGTATCCATTTGGATCGACGTTTCTTGATTTTCCAGGTTCGGATGCAGGCAGTCATTTTCTGATTAAAGTGCTGTCCTTGCTCTCGGGGAGTAGCTTCGCCGGCGTCAATTTGTTTTTCTTGCTAAGTTTTCCCGTCTGCTTTGTAGCCACGTACCTTGTGGTCAGAGCTTTTGGGCTGGTTCGATCATTTGCAGTTGTGAGTGCTTTGCTGTTTACGTTTTTGCCTTTCCATATTCTTAGGTTGGGGCACCTGTTTTATACATGGTATTTTGTAGTTCCTTTGTTTTATTACCTGTCCTTCTTTTTACTCCAGAATTCAGCGGGTTTGGAGGGCAGTAAGAGTAGTCGTCTGTTTTCCGTAAAGTCTGTTTTAATTGTCGCAGGATTATTAGTGCTCTCGTCGTTCGGCGTTTATTATGCGTTGTTCGGTGTGCTTATGGTTTCGCTGACAGGAATTCTTGGTTGGATGGTGACAGGCCAAATAAAAGCCGCGGGCCGTCCGTTGCTAGTCGCAGCCATTTTAATTTTTGGTGTGTTGCTTAACGTTCTACCCAATTTAATTGGGAAGTATCAGCTGGGCGCCAATATGGAAGTCGCTCAACGGGCTCCAATGGAATCAGAGGTTTATGGTTTAAAGCTGATGCAACTCATCTTGCCACGCGCAGACCATCGTATATCTTCGCTAGGTAGGTTTACCGATTACTATAATGGAACATTTCCGCTGGTAAATGAGAACTCGACATCTGTTCTTGGCGTTGTCGGGGCTTTTGGGTTGTTAATTGGTTTTTGCTTGTTGTTGTGGTCTTTAGCTGGCCGCAGGCTTGATCGAAGACTTGGTTATTTGGTAGCGGTCGTATTTCTTCTCTTCATGTTTGGTACCATCGGAGGGCTGGGTGCGTTTTTCTCATCATTTATCTCTTCATCAATCAGAGCGTGGAACAGAATAAGTATTTTTATCGGTTTTGGCGCACTATTGATTTTCTTTGTTGTTATTCAGGCATGGTTATACAAACGGTCTTCGAAAGTAAAACGCTACGTGCCTGCAATTGCGGTTTTGTTGCTTTTTTGCGGAATTTACGATCAGACAATTCCTGCCTGCAAGTCGTGTAATGTTGGCGAAAAAAATGCTTATGAAAACGATAAGAAATTTGTACATTCGATAGAAATGTCTGTGCCGGAAGGCGCCGCCATTTATCAGCTTCCGTATCTGCCTTTTCCTGAGGCGCCAGCGGTACATAATTTATATAACTACCAAATGGCGGCTGGAGTGCTGCACTCTAAATCGCTGCACTGGAGTTTTGGTGGGATGAAGGGGAGGCCAGGTGATTTATTTTACAGGTCACTCTCTCATGAGTCTGTAGAGAAGCAGTTGGAGGTGGTTCGCAATCTAGGGTTCAGTGGTATCTATATTGATCGCCGGGGGTATGCTGACAACGCTCAGGACTTAGTAGCTCGCTTGACTGCTTTGCTGGGATATCCGCCAAGTTTGTCTAGTACAGACGGCAATCTTGTGTTTTTCAAGTTGGCACCTGCAGCGAATGAGAGCCTTGTGGGTAAAGACCCTTCAAGCATTATGAATAAGTCAGGTTATTATGCTGACAGTTTGGGTCAGCGATCTCCTGCTAGCCTTCATGATGGAATCGATTTCACGAAGGCCGAATGGCCTCAATTTGTCCGTGATGTACGCGGGTTTTCTGGAAGCGAGCAATGGGGCCGGTGGTCCGATGCGAATGTTTCAAAAAGTGTGCGTATCGATTTCAGGGAACCTTTGCCCCAGAAATTTACGTTGGCTTTGGTGGCTCAAGCGTTTGCATCGAATGCCAATGCTCCGATTAAAGTGCTGATTGGTGCGCGAGAATACGAATTGATTCTTGGCTCCCAACCGTCTGAAGTGAAGCTGCAGATCGACCTTCAAGGAGCGTCTGTAGATAGTATTTCCTTCATTCCCCCTAATCCTACTTCTCCCTTACAAGCCGGTGTAAATGGAGATGTGCGCAAATTAGGAATCGGCTTTATATCACTTCGAATTATCGAATAATTTGGCTTTCTAGTAGGCGTGAATTATAGAAATAGTTGTGCAAGAAGGCTGGCATATTTGCCTTCTTGTGCAAGGGCAAATAAATCGCAGAGGACGGGGCATATTTTGGCCTTGCCAGAATATACTCGATGCTCACTTCACGGTTCGAAATTCTGCCGGCTGAGAAGGTTACTTGCGTCTTCAAGTTTTTGTGGCGCACGTGACTTCCCTTGGTGTTAGCTGACCGGCGTCAGCTGCTGATCGACTGAGCTTTTTATGATTTTCGCGTTGAGGAGGAAGCGGGAGAACTGTTTTATTTGCCCAGTGTCCAAATGCACGTGTTAGTCGGTTGTCAGGAGTTTGGGTGTCGAATCGTAGCCCAGGGATGGCAAGGCAGAGAATGTAATTGGAGCTACCTTTTATAGCGTTTCAGGTAGAAGTAAAAAATTGTTCTTTTACGTATTACAAAATATGCCATTTTATAAGATAGGTGTTATTTGAAGATTCTACATTTTTATAAAACATTTGCAGCTGATCAGCATGGCGGCGTGGAGATGTTTATCCGGCATTTGACCCGTGCGACAAGTCAGCAGGGGTGTGAAAATGTAGTGTTATCACTATCAAAGGACGCAATGCCGTGTACACAGACGGCCGACTACCAATTGGTTCAGGCGAAAGAAGATTTTAATCTGGCGTCGACTGGATTTTCTCTATCCGCTTTCAAGAAGTTTTCAACCTTGGCTCAATCAGCCGATCTTATCCACTACCACTTCCCTTGGCCATTTATGGATGTGGTTCACTTCGCCACACGCGTTCAAAAGCCTACCGTAGTGACCTATCACTCGGATATTGTTAGGCAGAAGTTTTTGAAGTGCCTTTATACTCCCTTGCAGAAGTTATTCCTTGAAAGTGTCGACCGCATTGTGGCTACTAGCCCAAATTATATCGAGAGTTCACCTGTTTTGGCAAAATACCGCCATAAGACAAGTGCTATTCCAATTGGTTTGGAGGAATCCATGTATCCCGAGCCTGAGGTTGATAAAGTTGCTGAGCTGCGCATGCAGCACGGTAAGTTTTTTCTGTTCGTCGGTGTTCTTCGCTACTACAAAGGTCTTGAGTACTTATTGCGGGCCATGGAAGGAAAAGACTGGCCCCTGCTGATTGTTGGCGCTGGACCATTGGAGCAAGAATTAATCAGAATTGCAGTAGAGGGAAAATTAAGCAGCGTGCGCTTCATTGGTCAAGTGTCTGAACAGGAAAAAGTCAACTTGCTTAAGGCGTGTTATGCGGTGGTCTTTCCTTCACATCTGCGATCAGAGGCTTTTGGTATAAGCCTGCTTGAAGCTGCAATGTTTGGAAAACCGATGATATGCAGTGAGATTGGTACTGGAACTAGCTACATCAATCAAAATAATATTTCGGGATTGGTTGTTCCTCCAGGTAATTCACTGGCGATGCGTCTTGCTATGGAGCAACTTTGGAGTTCTCCTGAGCTGGCGGCCGTCTATGGGGCCGCAGCTCGAGAAAGGTATCTGAAGGTATTCACGTCCCGTGCGATGGGGGAGGCGTATATGAATGTCTATTCCGAATTGGTTTCCGAGGGTACTAAAGGGGATTAAAGCGGGCTGTTGGATGTGGGCTGAGGCATGTCCTTTGATGCAGGCTCAAGCAGCATCATCGTACCGAGTGTGTTCTTGGTAATGACTGGGTATTTCTCAATCAGCATAGCGTCGTTGACATCAATGAATGTAATTGAGCCTTCCGTAGTTCCCAAATATATACATTGAAGGGGTTGGCTTAGTGCTGACTTAACAAGGTTATCCAAATCAGTCTGACGTAGTGTTTCTGCAATACCAGGTCCGTTCACAGGTGAGGCGATACCCAGTTCTGCTGAGTAAATAGCCTGTCGCTGGGACAAGATGAGGCAATTCCTGTTGTGGTAAGTACTGCGCATGAACTGCAACTCATCGGCCACTACGGAGTCTTTAGGAATATTGCGGTTCGAGAAGTTTTTTAGGGTGTCGTCTAGCATGTTTTGACTGGTAGAAATAAACACAAGCCCACCCAATGAGAAGAATAGAATAAAGGGTACTACCAAGGCTATCGATGCGAGCGGGGTAGACCGGCGCCTTACTGATCTAAGTATGAGGTCGGTAAGGATTCCGCTGATCAAGATTGCTGGCCAAGTTACCAGAATCAAGCAAAAGACATGAGACCTGCCTTGGTAATAGGCAAAAAGACCCAGGCCCATGATTGCGCTGCAGAAGAGTAGATCGTAAGTGCCGTGCTTGTTGTCTTGCTGTTGCCACCCGCTTAGCGCTGTGACTGCCCCCGCAGCATAGATGACTAGAATTGCCTGCCAAGGATGGAGGGTGAGAGGCATCGGAAGCATGCCGAAACCAGTCATGTAAAATATTTTTTGATAAGCTAATAATTCATCAAGCTCTAACGGTTTTCCAGCTTTAATGCGAAGTAGCGTAAAGCATAGTGCTATTGTGAGTGTCGCAATTGCGGTGAATAATAACGAACGCCCAATGGCTTGTATGAATGGTCGTTTTGTTATTAGTGATTTTATCAGGAGTGTGGCTCCTATGGAAATTAGTACAGGAATGCCTGTGTCAAAGTTCCAGAGTATGGCTATCCCAGATGTTATGCCTAGAACGCAAAGTAATGCGCGGCTCTCATTTTTTGAATATATAGAAATAAGTAGCAGTGCTAAGGCGGGCCAGAAAAACCTGATGGGGAAGTACTGGATATAGATGTCCTGAATGATTCCGTTTGTATACATGAATAGGCATGTCGCAACGGACAGCGCAAGAAAAATAAATACCGAAAGTAGTTTGTTGGCTACGTGTCTATAAAGCAAGGCGGCAACTGTAGCGAGCCCCAAGGCGTGAAGTATGGCAAAAAACAAGGTTTCTTTGAAAATAGAAAAGCCGGTCAGTTTAAATAGAGGGGCAATGATTTCAGGGAATAATCCATACTGTGATGGGAGATCTGCAATCAGCGTTTTGCCGTGGATGACTTGGTTTAGTGCATAGGTGACTGCGTCTAAATGAACTGACCAGATAGGCGACAGCGTAACTGAGTTAATAGAGACTATTCGATAGGATAAGACCTGTAATACTATAGCGAGCAACGCTACTGTCCACCAAGTGATTTTTCCTGCTGTTCCCTTTGAAACTTTACCCGTCAGGCAATGGTAGATCAGAGCAGTAGAGAGCAGCACTGCAGTGAGTGTTAATGTGATCTTATGTTCTTTTGCCCACGGAGACGGAAAGAGTAGTATATCAATGAAGTCGGCTCCCCAGAACAGAGCAGCGAATAGAAGTGCCGCAAAAAGCGGTAGTATGATTCTGGCTTGTTTATGCAATTCTTTGAATTTTAAATTGGAATTTTTAAGACTGTGGTACCAGAAGTATCCAGACAAAGCCGTAGGTGCGACAGCTGCCAGGATAATGTATATGGCTCTTTCCACGGGCTCTGGTGAGATGTTATATGGTTTTCCGGATCTGGCGTGAACCAAAACCTGGCCTACCGCGTCTGGCGTCGTGATGTATGGTGCTATCGCCCAGATGCTGATTGCCAATATAACCAAGATCACAATAAGACCGAAAAGAATCAGTACATTTTGTGAAATCAGATCGTGTTTAACGAGTAGGATTTCTTCTTGCTTAGGGCCTTTCAAATCGATGCTTCCATGCTAGGGTGCTGAAGTTTATTTTTAGAGTTGAGGGTGCAGTCGGACTGATTATTCGCGACCGGCCCTACGTTTTAGATTTTCGTATGTTCATCGAATGAATGTGTTTCAGACACTTCTTATACTATAGGCTTGATAGTTCTAGACAGGTGTTTTCTCTAAGCCAACATCGGATAAACAAACAACCCAAAATGCACCAAATTCACCCCAAAATGCGTCAAGACCGCAGCCCCCAACCCACCAAACCGATACGCCAACCCATACCCCGCTCCCGCAATGGTTGCCAGTAACGTCCACTGCCACCCCGCGCCAAGGTGGACCAGCCCAAACAGCAACGAAGCCAGCAACAACGCTACGTTGTCGCCATACGACAAATGTTTGAACCGCCGGCTCAGCCCGCCCTGCACGTAGCCTCGAAACAACGCCTCTTCCACCAGCGTGACCAACAGTAAGTTGTTCAGTACCCATAGCCACGCCTGCTCCGGCCATTTTGGTGCCCAGTGGGTGATGCCCAGCAGCACTGCTCCACCGAGCGCAACAACGGCTGTCAAGGTCAGTGCCAGCGCCGCCACACAGAGCGACAAACGCAACGAGCGCCGCGCCACAATCCACGGGCAGGCCAGCAACAGCCAGAAGCCAATCAGCGGTTTGTCCTGGTTCAAGTACATCGAGAAGGGCACTGCATCTTCGGTGAAACGCTGCGGGGCAATGCCACGCCCGTTGTAGAAACCGGGCAACCAGTGCATCGCCAGGCCTAGCGCCAATACGATAAACAACCCGTGGCCCAGGTAGCGTGCCCACGGCGTGCGTTGCTGGCGTACGGCGTAGCCGGCAATCAGCAGCAGGGCGACGGACACGCCCGCCAGCACGCCCATTTGCCCGTAGATCAAGGCCAGTAGATAGCCAATGGAAAGAAGCGCCAGGTACAGCCAGGGCAATGCGATCATGGGAAATCCTTGGGGAAAACTGGGCGGCATTATAGCGATCTGTCCTACGGGGCCCACATGAAAACTCCTCCATTCAGAGTGATTGCAAAACCTATCACCGGCTGGTTATAGTCCAAGCCTCTTCATCCCTTCACACAAGATCAGCTCATGCCAGCCCTCCAGCGCACAGCGGTAGTCGATTCAGCGGTCAACGCCGTGGTCGTGCCGTGCGTGGACAAGCAGCCTGCGCAGGTCAGTCACTACCCGCCACCTGTCAGTAGCACGCCGGTGTACGCAGTCGTATCACCGCCGGGTGTTGGCATCTCGGGCTGATCAGCGAGTCGCTGGTTTCCTTCTGCCTGCCCGAAAAAACCTACTGAATTTCAGCAAACGCTGAGTCGGCTTTTTTTGCCTGATTACGGGTGGTATCCATGTCTGTTCTTTCGAAACAATCCGTGGCCGCGGCGGCCTCGACGAGCCTGTTTGTCTTGCTGTGGAGCAGCGGGGCGATCTTCTCCAAATGGGGCCTGGCCCACGCCTCACCCTTCGCGTTTCTGCTGATTCGCTTTGCCACTGCCCTCACGGGCCTGGTAGTGCTTATTCCCATCTTCAAATTGAAACTGCCGCGTCCTGGCAAGCCCATGCTGTATGCAGCGGCGACCGGGCTGGTGCTGTTGGGGGCCTATCAGATTTTCTACCTGTTGGCCCTGGACCTGAAAGTGACGCCCGGCGTGATGGCGACCATCATGGGCGTGCAGCCGATTCTCACGGTCGTGCTGATGGAACGTCGGCGTTCGTTGAGCCGGCTGTTTGGTCTGGCGTTGGGTTTGGCGGGGCTGATCATGGTGGTGTACCAAGGCATCGGTCTGTCCGGCATGTCCCTCGCGGGGATGCTGTTCGGGCTGCTGGCCCTGGCCAGCATGACCTTCGGCTCAATCATGCAAAAGCGCATCACCGACAACCCCTTGGGCACGCTGCCGGTGCAGTACCTGGCGGGGCTGCTGCTGTGTTCGGTGTTTGTGCCGTTCCAGCCGTTCCACTTCGAACACAGCAGCGGTTTTTACCTGCCGGTGCTGTGGATGGGGCTGGTGGTGTCGTTGCTGGCCACTCTGTTGCTGTACCGCCTGATCGCCCGGGGCAACCTGGTGAATGTCACCAGTCTGTTTTACCTGGTACCGGCGGTGACGGCGGTGATGGACTACCTGATCTTTGGCAACAGGCTTGCGATGTTGAGCGCGATGGGGATGGGGTTAATTATCGTTGGGTTGGTGTTCGTCTTCCGTAAGAACTGACCCTGTCTAACTGTGAGCAAGAGCGCTTGCTCACAGTTTTTTCGGCCGCAACACTAACCACAACGCCCCAGCGATCAACACCCCGCCATACACATGCGCCATCGATAACGGCTCATCCAGCAGCAACGCGCCCCACAGTACGCCGAATGGCGGAATCATAAACGTCACCGTCATCGACTTAACCGGCCCGATGGACGTCAGCAGGCGGAAGTACAAAATGTAGGCAAACGCCGTACACACTAGTCCCAACCCCAGCAACGACAACCATACCTGCCACCCACCCCAACTGGCCGGCGGATGACTGATCGCGCTGTAGGCGAAGAACGGCAACAGAAACAACGTCGCACCGAGCATGCTACCCAGGGCTGACAGGCGACTGTCCAGCCCGCCGTGTTGATCCAGCCAACGCCGCGCCAGGAACCCGGCAAAACCATAACAGGTGGTCGCCAGCAAACACGCCAGCGCTCCCATCAACAACTCCAGATCAAACGCCACGGGCCCCGCACGGGTCAGCACACCCACGCCCAGCAGACCCAGGCAGACTCCGGCAACGTTCGACGGCGTGAGACGCTCGCTGAAAAACAGTCCGCCGATCAATACACCCATCAGTGGCGTGGTGGCGTTGAAGATCGCCGAGTAACCCGCCGGCAGCACCTGGGCCGCCACCGAATACAGGGTTGCCGGGATCCCGGAGTTGATCACCCCCAGTAGTAACACAGTCTTGAACTTGCCCTGGAAATCCCAGCTCACCCGCATCATCGCCAAGATTACCAGCAACCCGGCGGCGGCAATCGACACGCGGAAAAACGCCGTCGGCACCGTGCCGATCTCCGGCGCAATGATGCGCATGAACAGGAAGCTCGCCCCCCAAATGGCGGCGAGCCCCAGCAAGTACAAGGTGTCGACAGGTCTCACGGAAAGCTCCTACATCAATAAGTCGGCGAGTGTTACACGCCCCCCTTACTGATTACAGGGGTAGTGATCAGGGTTTCCCTTAGTGGGATGAACGAGGTTGTACAAAGTCGTGCGAAAAATGATCCTTCTCCTGCCCCCGTACACTGGCTAAGCTCAGGGCTTCCAGATGCCCGCCGAGGTTTCCCGCATGTCGCAGTCCGCCCTCGCAGTCGCCCAGGTGATCCTCAATGGCTTCGACGATTACCGCGAGCACTTCCGCCAGATCACCGATGGCGCCCGCGAGCGTTTCGAAAAGGCCCAGTGGCAGCAGGGCCAGGCGGCATCGGCGGCGCGCATCAACCTCTATGAAGAAAAGGTCAGTGAGGTGACTGCGCGGCTGCGCGAACGCTTCGATGAGGCTGCATTACTCAATATCAATGTGTGGCCCCTGGTGAAAAGCGCCTACATCGGCCTGATCGACCTGCGCTTCGACGATGAACTCTCCGAGACCTGGTACAACTCGATTTTCTGCGGGTTGTTCAGTCACGACCTGATCAGCGACGGTTGCATGTTCATCCACACCACCCGCCCCAGCCTGCGCCGGGCACGGGCCGCGCAGACGCGCACCTACACGCCCGCCGGGAAAATCCCGGAAATGCTGGCGCAGATCTTTGCCGATTACCGCTTCAGCGAACCTTACGCCGACCTGGCCGTCGACCTTCATCGTCTCGAAACCCAACTGCGGGAAAACCTGCCGGACTGGGTGTGCAAGGACCCGGACCTCAAGGTCGAGCTGTTTTCTTCGGTGCTCTACCGTAATAAAGGCGCGTACCTCGTAGGACGCATCTACACCCGCGACGAACAATGGCCGCTGGTCATCCCGCTGTTGCACCGCGAAGGGCAGGGTATCCAGATCGATGCGTTGATCACCGACGAAGCCGATGTGTCGATCATCTTCTCGTTCACCCGTTCCTACTTCATGGTGGATGTACCGGTGCCGGCGGAATTCATCGGCTTTCTCAAGCGCATCCTGCCGGGCAAGCACATCGCCGAGTTGTATACCTCCATCGGGTTCTACAAGCACGGCAAGTCGGAGTTTTACCGCGCGCTGATCAACCACCTCGCGACCACCGACGATCAGTTCATCATGGCCCCCGGTGTGCGCGGCATGGTGATGAGCGTGTTTACCCTGCCGGGCTTCAACACGGTGTTCAAGATCATCAAGGACCGGTTTTCACCGTCGAAAAACGTCAACCGCGCCACGGTGATCGAGAAATACCGCCTGGTCAAAAGCGTCGATCGGGTGGGTCGCATGGCCGACACACAGGAGTTCGCCGACTTCCGTTTCCCCTTGAGCAAATTCGAACCGGAGTGCCTGGCCGAACTGCTGGAAGTCGCCGCCGGCACCGTCGAGGTTGAAGGTGACACGGTGCTGATCCGCCACTGCTGGACCGAACGGCGCATGACCCCGCTCAACCTCTACCTGGACAATGCCAACCCCGCCCAGGTGCGCGAAGCCCTGGAAGACTACGGCCTGGCGATCAAGCAGTTGGCGGCGGCGAACATTTTCCCCGGCGACATGCTGTTGAAGAACTTCGGCGTCACCCGCCACGGCCGCGTAGTGTTCTACGACTACGACGAAATCTGCTTTCTCACCGAGGCCAACTTCCGCCATATCCCGGCACCGCGCACCCCCGAGGACGAAATGGCCTCCGAGCCCTGGTACTCCATCGGCCCGTTGGATGTATTCCCCGAGGAATTCCCGCCGTTCCTGTTCGCCGACACCGGCCAGCGCAAGCTGTTCGATGAGCTGCACGGCGAGTTGTACAACGCGGATTACTGGAAGGGCCTGCAAGAGGCGATTCGTGCGGGCAAGGTCATCGATGTATTCCCTTATAAGAGAAAAGAGCAGCCATAAGCTGCAAGCTGCAAGTGAAAGCAGATCTGCCCTTACTTGCTGCTTGAAGCTTGCCGCTCGCAGCTGCTTTTCTGCGACAATCCACCCCCTGCATATATAGACGACCCTTGCGTACCTGATGACTGACCAAGCGCCCACTATCGACCAACTGCTCAAAACTCTCGATCACGCCATGCTCGCCGACCGCCACCGCTTGCGTCGGCAGTTGCTTGAGCTGCGTAAAAAGCCCGACGAGGAAAAGCTGGCGCAGTGGGTGGCGCGCATGCAAGCGTCCTGCGCCCAGGTTACGGCGCGGCGCGCCAGCTTGCCGGTGATCCGTTACGACGACAGCCTGCCGATTGCCGCCAAGCGCGATGAAATCAAAGACGCATTGAACAAGCACCAGGTGCTGATCATTGCCGGTGAGACGGGCTCGGGTAAAACCACCCAGTTGCCGAAGATCTGCCTGGAGATCGGTCGTGGTCAATACGGTCTGATCGGCCATACCCAGCCACGCCGGATCGCCGCGCGCAGCGTGGCCAGCCGGGTTGCGGAAGAGCTGGCGACGCCATTGGGCGCGCTGGTCGGCTATCAGGTTCGGTTTGAAGACCAGAGCGATTCCAATACGCTGATCAAGTTGATGACCGACGGCATCCTGCTGGCGGAAACCCAGAACGACCGTTACCTGGAACGCTACGACACGATCATCGTCGACGAAGCCCACGAACGCAGCCTGAATATCGACTTCCTGCTGGGCTATCTGAAAACGCTGCTGCCGCGTCGCCCCGACCTGAAAGTCATCATCACCTCGGCAACCATCGACCTGGAGCGTTTCTCCAAGCATTTCGACGACGCGCCGATTGTCGAGGTCTCGGGCCGCACCTTCCCGGTGGACACCTGGTATCGCCCGCTGACCCTGGAGCAGGACGAGGAGGGCAATCGCGTCGAGGACGACTTGACCGTTGACCAGGCGATCCTAGCCTCCCTTGATGAAATCGCCGCCTATGAGCGCAGCGAAAGACGCAGCCCTGGCGACGTGTTGGTGTTCCTGCCGGGTGAGCGCGAGATTCGTGACGCGGCCGACATGTTGCGCAAAGCCCAGCTCAAGCATACCGAAATCTTGCCGCTGTACGCACGCCTCTCGCCGGCCGAACAGCAGCGCATCTTCCAGTCCCACCCGGGGCGGCGCGTGGTGCTGGCGACCAACGTCGCGGAAACCTCGCTGACCGTGCCGGGCATTCGTTATGTGATCGACAGCGGCACCGCGCGCATCAGTCGCTATAGCTACCGCGCCAAGGTGCAGCGCCTGCCGATCGAGGCGATCTCCCAGGCCAGCGCCAACCAGCGAAAGGGCCGCTGTGGCCGGGTCGAGCCGGGCATCTGCATCCGCTTGTACAGCGAAGAAGACTTTATCGGTCGCCCGGAATTTACCGACCCGGAGATCCTGCGCACCAACCTCGCCGCCGTGATCCTGCAGATGCTGCACCTGCGCCTCGGCGAGATCACCGATTTCCCGTTTATAGAGCCGCCGGACGGCAAGGCCATCAGCGACGGCTTCAACCTGCTGCAAGAGCTGTCGGCGGTGGACCGCAACAGCCAGCTCACGCCGCTGGGTCGCCAATTGGCGCGCCTGCCGGTGGACCCGCGCATGGGCCGCATGCTGCTGGAGGCCGCCAAACTCGGCAGCTTGCAGGAAGTGCTGATCGTCGCCAGCGCCATGTCGATCCAGGACCCACGCGAGCGTCCGCCGGAGCGTCAACAGGCCGCGGACCAGGCTCACGCACAATGGAAAGATCCGGATTCGGACTTCGCCGGGTTGGTGAATTTGTGGCGCGGTTTTGAAGAGCAGCGCCAGGAACTGACCGCCAGCCCGCTGCGCAACTGGTGCCGCAAGAACTTCCTCAACTACCTGCGCCTGCGCGAGTGGCGCGATTCCCATCGCCAGTTGAGCCTGATCTGCCGCGACATGCAACTGAGCGTCAATAAAGAGCCGGCAGACTTCCCGAAACTGCACAAGGCGGTGTTGTCCGGTTTGCTCAGCCAGATCGGCCAGAAAACCGAAGACGGTGATTACCTCGGCGCACGTCAGCGTCGTTTCTGGATTCACCCCTCGTCGGGCATCGGCAAGAAGCGTCCGCAATGGCTGATGACCGCCGAGCTGGTGGAAACCACCAAGCTGTACGCGCGCATGGTCGCCAAGATCGACGCCGACTGGATTGAGCCGCTGGCCGGGCACCTGATCAAGAAAAACCACTTCGAGCCCCATTGGGAGAAGAAGCGTGGACAGGTTGTAGCGTTTGAGCAGATCACGCTGTTCGGGCTGATTGTGGTCGGGCGCCGGCCGGTGCATTACGGGCCGATCGATCCGGTAGTGTCCCGTGAGTTGTTTATCCGCGAAGGCCTGGTGCGTGGCGAGATCCAGTCGCGGGCCAAATGCCTCGCGGCCAATCAGCAACTGCTGGAACAGCTTGACGAACTGGAAGCCAAGGCGCGCCGTCGTGACATCCTGGCCGATGAAGAAACCCTGTTCGCCTTCTACGACGCGCGCTTGCCTGCGGAGATCCACCAGACCGCGACCTTCGACAGTTGGTACAAGGTCAACAGTCAGAAAGACCCGCAACTGCTGATCATGCGCGAAGAAGACGTACTGGCCCGCGAAGCCAGTGAAGTCACCGCCGCGCATTACCCGGACACCCTGCACCTGGGCGACCTGGAACTGGCATTGAGTTACCACTTCGAACCCAACCACCCGCGTGACGGTGTGACCCTGCGCGTGCCGGCGCCGCTGCTGCCGGCCTTGCCGCCTGAACGTCTGGAGTGGTTGGTGCCGGGGGTGATCGAAGCCAAGTGCATCGCCCTGGTACGCAACCTGCCCAAGGCGCTGCGCAAGAACTTCGTGCCGGTGCCGGATTTCGTCAAGGCCGCGCTGCAACGCATCGAGTTCGGCCAGGGCTCATTGCCTCAGGCACTGGGTCGTGAATTGCTGCGCATGACCGGGGCGCGGGTCAGCGATGAAGCCTGGGCCGAAGCCGCGCAGCAGGTGGAAAGCCACCTGAAGATGAACCTGGAAGTGGTCGATGGCCAGGGCAAGTTCCTTGGCGAAGGTCGTGACCTGGCCGAACTGACCGCGCGTTTTGCCGAGGCCAGCCAGGCCGCGCTGGCCGTGCCGCAAACCGCGAAAAGCCAGCAGCCGGTGGAAGCCAAGGTGTTTGCAGCGGTGGCGGAAAAGACTCAACAGAAGATCGCCGGGCTGTCGATGACGGTGTATCCGGCGCTGGTGGAAGACAACGGCACGGTCAAGGAAGGGCGCTTCTCCACTGCCGCCGAGGCTGAATTCCAGCATCGCCGCGCGTTGCAGCGCCTGCTGATGCAGCAGCTGGCGGAACCGGCGAAATTCCTGCGCGGCAAAGTGCCGGGCTTGACTGAGTTGGGCCTGATGTACCGTGAATTGGGCCGTATCGATGCGCTGGTGGAAGACATTCTCCTGGCCAGCCTCGACACCTGCGTGCTCGAAGGCGAAGCCAGCCTGCCGCGTGATGGCGCAGGCCTGGCCGCCTTGGCCGAACGCAAGCGCGGCAGTTGGACCGAACACGCCGAGCGCCTGGCGCGCCTGACACTGGATGTGTTGAAACTGTGGCACGGCCTGCAAAAGCGCTTCAAAGGCAAGATCGACCTGGCCCAGGCCGTGGCCCTGAACGACATCAAGCAGCAATTGAGTCATTTGGTGTATCCCGGTTTCGTGCGGGAAACCCCGGCACAGTGGTTCAAGGAGTTGCCGCGCTACCTCAAGGCCATCGAGTTGCGCCTGGAAAAATTGCCGAGTCAGGTGCAAAAGGATCGGGTGTGGAGCGGCGAGCTGGCCGGTTTGTGGACGCAGTACGAAAACCGTCTGAAAAAACACGCCCAGGAAGGTAAGCGCGACCCTCAACTGGAGCTCTATCGCTGGTGGTTGGAGGAATATCGGGTGTCGTTGTTTGCCCAGCAACTGGGCACCAAAGTGCCAATCTCCGACAAGCGCCTGAGCAGGCAATGGAGTCAGGTAGAGCCCTGAGACCCAACACAAATCCCCTGTGGGAGTGGGCAAGCCCGCTCCCACGTTCGAATGCATTCCCAGGGAAAACACTGTTTGTCCGCAGATAGCGCCAAATTCCGAGGGTTGTGGCAAACTTCGCGCCTATAAATGCCGGAATCGTCGTTACAGGTTGACAGTTGCAGCCACGACGCGAAGGAATAAAGCGTTGCCAGTTTGGTGTCCGCGGTGCGGAATCGGACTACTTACAGTTTGGTACGACGGTACCAATATCTTCTGCCTGACAGATTTAGAGGAACGACCGTGCATAACGTCGTCATCAGCGGCACTGGCCTGTACACCCCGGCCAATAGCATCTCCAACGAAGAGCTGGTGCAGTCTTTCAATGCCTACGTACAACAGTTCAACAGCGACAACGCCGCGGCTATCGAGCGTGGTGATGTGCCGCCGCTGACCGAATCCAGCGCCGCCTTCATCGAAAAAGCCTCGGGCATCAAGAGCCGCTTCGTGATGGACAAAGACGGCATTCTCGACCCGCAGCGCATGGCCCCACGCCTGCCCGAGCGCAGCAACGACGAATGGTCGGTGCTCTGCCAGATGGCCGTCGGCGCCGCCGAACAAGCCCTGCAACGCGCCGGCAAAACCGCCGCCGACATCGACGGTGTGATCGTCGCTTGCTCCAACCTGCAGCGCGCCTACCCGGCTATCGCCATTGAAGTGCAGGAAGCCTTGGGCATCGAGGGTTTTGGTTTTGACATGAACGTGGCGTGTTCCTCGGCTACCTTCGGCATCCAGAACGCGGCCAACAGCATCCAGCTGGGCCAGGCGCGGGCGATTTTGATGGTCAACCCGGAAGTCTGCACCGGCCACCTGAATTTCCGCGACCGTGACAGCCACTTCATCTTTGGTGACGCGGCCACCGCCGTGGTGCTGGAGCGCGCTGACCTTGCAACGTCCGAACATCAGTTCGACGTGGTGAGCACCAAGCTGCTGACCAAGTTCTCCAATAACATCCGCAACAACTTCGGCTTTCTCAACCGCACCGCGGAAGAAGGTGTCGGCGCGCCGGACAAGCTGTTCATACAGGAAGGCCGCAAGGTGTTCCGCGACGTATGCCCGATGGTGGCCGAGCTGATCGGCGTGCACCTGGAAGAAAACCAGCTGAACGTGACCGATGTGAAGCGCTTCTGGCTGCACCAGGCCAACCTGAGCATGAACCACCTGATCGTGAAGAAACTGCTGGGCCGCGAAGCGTCGGTGGAAGAAGCGCCGGTGATCCTTGATACCTACGCCAATACCAGCTCGGCGGGTTCGGTGATTGCCTTCCACACCTACCAGGATGATCTGCCCAAGGGCTCCGTAGCGGTGCTCAGCTCGTTTGGCGCGGGCTATTCGATCGGCAGCGTGATCCTGCGCAAACGCTAAGACAATCGAGGTCATGAATGGCAGCAGCGGACGACGCGCACCTGCTTGAACGCCTGCTCAAGGGTGAGCAGCGGGCCTACAAGGAACTGGTCACCACCTACCAGAGCGCCATGCGGGCGGTGGCCTATGCCATCGTCGGCCAGCGCCACGCCGACGAAGTCGTGCAGGACGCCTGGCTGTCGGTGGTGCGCAACCTGGCCAAGTTTGAAGGGCGTTCCAGCCTCAAGACCTGGCTGCTGACCATCACTGCCAACGCCGCCAAGGGGCGCTACAAGCAGAATCGTCGCGAAGTGTTGCTCGACGACCTGCCTTCGCCTCATGGCACTATCGGTGATGACCGTTTCTCCCCCGATGATGGTCACTGGGCGGTAGCGCCCTATGCCTGGCACCAGGACACCCCGGAAGCCCTGCTGACCGAGGAAGAACTGCGCAAATGCCTGGAGCACACGTTACTGAGCTTGTCGGAGTTGCAAAGCAGCGTGCTGGTGTTGCGTGAGCGTCAGGGGTTGGAGTTGGAAGAGATCTGTAATCTTCTGACGCTGTCGCTCTCCAATGTCCGTGTGCTGTTGCATCGGGCACGGCTTAAAGTCTTCGCCACGGTGGAGCATTTTGAGGAAACAGGCGAATGTTGACCTGTAAAGAACAAGTGGCACGTTCCAGCGACTATCTCGATGGGCAATTGACCTTTCGCGAGCGTCTGCTGGTGCGTCATCACTTGATGTTCTGCCCGAACTGCCGCCGTTTTATCCGCCAGATGCGCCTGATGCAGGCGACGCTGAAGATAATGCCGGATGAGCCGGTGGAGGGTGTGGATGCCTTGGCGCAGCGGTTGGCTGAAGAACGACTCAAGGGGGAGTGAAGCTGCTGCAAGCTGCAAGTGAAAAGCGGCAAGTGACGCGCTTCTCCTTGAAGCTTGTCGCTTGCCGCTTAAAGCTGCTTTAGAACTTGGCTTCTGCGTCCAGTTGCAGGGTGTTGGCGTTCGCATCGCGATAGCCGGTGGCGCTGGCGTAGTCGGCTTTGGTCAGGAAGTAAGTGGCGCCGATGGCGAAGTTCTTGTCGATATCGTAGCCGACCTTGAACTTGTGACCGCGTGCACCGGTGAAGCCGCCGGCGAAATCGGAGTCGGTAAAGGCACCCACCACCGCATAACGTTGTACGTCGCGGTAGTTGTAGTCCAGGTTCAAACCGAACACTTTGGACTTGGCACCGAGCAACCAGGCCGTGTCCTTGTCTTTGTCAGTGGCTTTGGTGTTTTGCACGTACTGGCCGTAGAACGACAACGGTACGGCCAGACCGCCGATATCGACTTGGCTGAAACCTTCATACAAACGGTACTCGCTGGCATTGCCGGCGGTGGTGTTCGCCACCGTTTCGCCTGGTGTCAGGCAGCCAGGGGTGGTGCCGGTGGTGGTTGGGCAACGGCTGTCTTCGTCGTTCTGGAAGGCGTAGACGCTACCGCCCAGGGTCAGTTTCAGGTTGTCGCTCAGCGAGAAGCGCGACCCCAACTGGCCGGCGGTCATGCGCAGGTCGTTGCGAAATTGCACGCCGTCGCCGTTGACGTTGTCCTTCAGGCTGTAGTTACCCAGGCTGCCGAACAGTTCGGCGCTGCTGCCCAGTGGGTACTTGTAGGTCAGTGCCAGGCCTTCCGGGTTGATATCGCTATCCCAGATCACATCACCCATGCTGACCCACGGCTGCAACATCTTGCCGCCGATCACGTGCAGGTTCTTGATTTGGGTCGGGTGGTAGTCGATGTAACCCAGGTCCAGCCAGATCGACTTCTTGTTGAAGTAACCGTCCAGATCCTGGTTGGTGGAGCGCGCATCGTCGCTGCTGCCGGTGGCGACACGAATGCCGGTGTCGACCTGGGAGTTGATTTCGGTAAACGCGCCCAGACGGGCACGGATGCGCTCACGGTCCTTGTCTTTGCCGCCGTTGTTCGGCGTGCCGTCGATCTTGATGGTTTCGTGGCGGAAACGCACATCGCCCTTGAGTTGAGTCTTGGCCGCCCAGGCCAGCTTCTGGCCGAAGCTGCTCAGCTCGTTGGTTTTCTTCGCGGTGGCCGCGATCTGTTCGTTGGTCTCTTGTTGAGCTTGCCGTGCGATCTGCTGTTCTTTCTGGTCTTTGGCCAGTTCGCTTTGCAGTTCGGTGTACTGCGCCGCAGTGATCTGGCCGTTGGCCTTGAGCATGTCGAGCAATTTAGCGTCGACTGCAGCGCTGGCCGGAACGCTCAGGGCCAGTAACAGGCCGCCGCACAGAACCGCCGCAGTTTTAGTGGAAGCAAGACGCATATCAATCTCCGAAAGTGAGGAGGGATGGCAAACCATCCAGGACACAACCGACCGATGACGGACGGAAAAATAACCACCTGCTAGAACCAGGCGCTCTAAAAACAGGCGTCAGTATCACGATCGTTTATGACGGAGCAGTGGCGAAGTGATGTCATCTAGATGACAAATTTTTCACGTCTGGAACTATCGCCTGAGAGCCTTGTCGCGCGAATCGGGGGTGTGCGAAGTGCGGCGATCAGCGATACTCGCCTGGCTTTCACGCCCTGAAGTAGTGAGGATGCCGATGCCGTTGCAACGCCTGGACAGCCTGTCCGAGATCGCCCCGCAAGCCTGGGATTCGCTGGTGCCGCAGGCCCAGCCGTTCGTACGGCATGCCTTCTTGAGCGCACTGGAAGACAGCGCCAGCCTGGGCCCGCAATCGGGTTGGCAAGCCGAGCATTTGCTGCACTGGGAGGGCGATCGGCTGGTGGCGGCTTTGCCCAGCTATCGCAAGTGGCATTCCTATGGGGAGTACGTGTTCGATCACGGTTGGGCCGATGCCTGCGAGCGAGCCGGCATTGAGTACTACCCCAAGCTGCTGACCGCCGTGCCGTTCAGCCCGGTCAGCGGGCCACGCCTGTTGGCGGTGAGTGCAGAGGATGGTTTCGAGCTGCTGAAAAGCCTGCCGGGTTATCTGGAAATCGAAGGGCTTTCCAGTGCCCACATCAACTTCACTGACGAACTTGCCGATGCAGCGCTTTCCCAACAACCGGGCTGGCTGCAGCGCTTGGGCTGCCAGTTCCACTGGCAGAACCGCGGCTATCGCGATTTCCAGGATTTCCTCGACGCCTTGAGTTCACGCAAGCGCAAACAGATGCGCAAAGAGCGCGAACAAGTGGCGGGGCAGGGCATCGACTTCGAGTGGCTGCACGGCCATGAATTGAGCGAAGCCCAGTGGGATTTTGTTTACGCCTGCTACGCCAACACCTACGCCATCCGCCGTCAATCACCCTATCTGACCCGCGCGTTCTTCAGCCTGCTGGCCGAACGCATGCCCGAGGCGATCCGGGTGGTCCTGGCCAAACAAGGCGCACGCCCGGTGGCCATGGCCTTCAGCCTGATTGGCGGCGACAGCTTTTACGGCCGCTACTGGGGCTGTCTGGCGGAGTTCGACCGCCTGCATTTCGAAACCTGTTTCTACCAGGGCATGGACTACGCCATCGCGCACGGTCTGCAACGCTTCGATGCGGGGGCACAGGGCGAGCACAAGTTGATCCGCGGGTTTGAGCCAGTGATTACACGGTCATGGCACTACCTGCGCCATCCGGGGTTGAAGAATGCGGTGGAGGATTTTCTGGAGCGTGAGCGGGTGGGGATCGTGGCGTATGCGGAGGAGGCGAGGGCAGCCCTGCCTTATCGACAGGGCTGAACCCATTTTGCCTCAGCCAGGTGCCTCCTTACCCAGCCATCGATAGGTAACCCCGCCGATTACCGCGCCAAGGATCGGCGCGAGCCAGAACATCCACAACTGCTGGATTGCCCACCCGCCGACGATCAGGGCCGGGCCGGTACTGCGGGCCGGGTTGACCGAGGTGTTAGTCACGGGAATGGAGATCAGGTGGATGAGTGTCAGCGCCAGACCGATGGCGATGGGCGCAAGGCCCGGCGGGGCACGGCGGTCGGTGGCGCCGAGGATGATCACCACGAACATGGCGGTCATCACCAGCTCACAGACAAAACCCGCCGCCATCGAATAACCGTCGGGCGAATGCTCGCCATAGCCGTTGGACGCGAGCCCCGACGCCAGTTCGAACCCCGGTTTGCCACTGGCAATGAAATACAGCAGCGCAGCGGCGATCGTTCCGCCGACCACCTGCGCCACGATATACGCCGGCAGTTCCCTGGCTGGAAACCTTCCGCCGACGACCAGCCCCACCGACACCGCCGGGTTGAGGTGACAACCGCTGATATGCCCGATGGCGAATGCCATGGTCAGCACCGTGAGCCCGAATGCCAGGGACACGCCCAACAATCCGATCCCGACTGCGGGGAACGCTGCGGCCAGCACCGCACTCCCGCAACCGCCCAGCACCAGCCAAAACGTACCTAACCCCTCTGTGATTGAACGCTTGAACAAAGACATTCAGCCCGTCCTTGATAGATCGCTCTACCGGATCCGTAAATCAGTGATGCTCCCTGCAGATTTACTTCAGCGCCCGTCTGGGCACTGCACTGATTACAGCACGGTTGTGGCACAAATCCAGGGCATGAAAAAGCCCCAGTGCCCTTTGTTTTCGGGCACTGGGGCTTTTTTCGGCAGTGCGGTATCAATCGATGCCGACAAACCCGCCCGTCTGGTGCTGCCACAATCGTGCATACAGCCCGCCATGGACGAGCAGCTCGGCGTGGCTGCCGCTCTCGGCAATCTGGCCTTTCTCCAGCACCACCAGGCGGTCCATCCGCGCAATGGTCGACAACCGGTGCGCGATGGCAATCACCGTCTTGCCCTGCATCAGGGTTTCCAGGCTTTCCTGAATGGCCGCTTCCACCTCCGAGTCCAGTGCGGAGGTCGCTTCGTCCATGATCAGTATCGGAGCGTCCTTGAGCAGCACGCGGGCGATGGCGATACGTTGGCGTTGACCGCCGGAGAGTTTCACCCCGCGCTCACCCACGTGTGCGTCCAGCCCGGTACGACCTTCGGAGTCCGACAGCAACGGGATGAACTCATCGGCACGCGCCTTGTGCACCGCCGCCCAGAGTTCTTCGTCGGTGGCGTCCGGCTTGCCGTACAGCAAGTTGTCGCGGATCGAACGGTGTAGCAGCGAAGTGTCCTGGGTGATCATGCCGATCTGCTCGCGCAGGGATTCCTGGGCGACCTCGGCGATGTTCTGGCCGTCGATGAGGATGCGCCCGCCTTGCAGGTCGTAGAGGCGCAGCAGTAGGTTGACCAACGTCGATTTGCCCGCACCGGACGGGCCGATCAGGCCGATTTTTTCACCGGCCTTGATCTCAAGGTTCAGGCCGCCAATGATCCCGCTCTTCTTGCCGTAGTGGAAATCCACCTGCTCGAAGTGCACTTCGCCACGGGGTACGCTCAAGCGCGGGGCGTTGTCGCGGTCGATCACGGCCAGTGGTTGGGCGATGGTTTTCAGGCCGTCCTGCACCTGGCCGATGTTTTCGAAAATGCCGTTGACCACCCACATGATCCAGCCGGACATGTTGACGATACGGATGACCAGGCCGGTGGCCAGGGCAATTGCGCCCACCGAGATCAGCGAATGCGTCCACAACCATAGGGCCAGGCCGGTGGTGGTAACGATCAGCAGGCCGTTCATGGTGGTGATCACGATGTCCATGCTGGTCACCACGCGGCTGGCCAGTTGGGTTTTTTCGGTCTGCTCGATGATCGCTTCCTTGGCGTATTCCTGCTCATAGCGGGTATGGGCAAACAGCTTCAAGGTGGTGATGTTGGTGTAGCCATCGACGATACGGCCCATCAATTTGGAGCGCGCTTCGGAGGAAATCACCGAGCGCTCCTTCACCCGTGGCACGAAGTAGCGCAGCGCCAGGCTGTAGCAGATGATCCAGGTCACCAGCGGGATCATCAGGCGCCAGTCGGCCTCGGCAAACAGCACCAGGGCACTGATGGCGTAGATCGCCACGTGCCAGATCGCATCCACCGCCGCCACCGCAGAGTCGCGCAGGGAGTTGCCGGTTTGCATGATGCGCTGGGCAATGCGTCCGGCGAAGTCATTCTGGAAGAAGTTCAGGCTCTGCTTGAGCACATAACTGTGGTTCTGCCAGCGGATCAGGCTGGTCATGCCGGGGCTGATGGTCTGGTGCACCAGCAGGTCATGCAGAGCGCCGAAGATCGGGCGCAACAGCAGCGCGACCACGGCCATCCAGATCAGCTCGGTGCTGTGGATCTGGAAAAAGTCTGCGGGCGGCGTGCCCTGGGCGAGGTCGATAATGCGGCTCAGGTAGCTGAACAGCGCGACTTCGATCAGCGCACCGATCAGGCCTACCACCAGCAAGGCGGCGAAATGCGGCCACACTTGGCGCAGGTAGTAGAGGTAGAAGGGCAGGACTTTGTCGGGTGGGGCGTCGCTGGGCGCGTCGCGGAAAATATCGATCAGTTGTTCAAAACGACGATAGAGCATTAGGGTTGACGCCCGCCTGGCGGGCTCTCCTTTCAAATACGCGCGGTACCTTGTGGGCACCGCGCGGGGCTACTTGAATAAAGCCCTGTTACCTCAGTCGATGCGCTTGGCCGACTTGATGTACACAGGATCGATTGGCACATTCTGCATGCCCTGCTTGGTAGTGGTCTGCGAGTTGACGATCACATCAACCACGTCCATGCCCTTGACCACCTTGGCGAACACGGCGTAACCGGCATCACGACCCGGGTCGAGGAAGGCATTGTCGGCGACGTTGATGAAGAACTGGCTGGTGGCCGAGTTCGGGTCACTGGTGCGCGCCATGGACAGGGTGCCACGTACGTTATGCAGGCCGTTGCTGGCTTCGTTCTTGATCGGCGCTTCAGTTGGCTTTTGCGACATCGACTGGGTAAAACCGCCGCCCTGGACCATGAAGCCCGGGATCACACGGTGAAAAATTGTGTTGGTGTAGAAGCCCTTGTCGACATAGGCCAGGAAGTTCTTGGTGCTGATCGGCGCCTTGACCGGGTCCAGCTCGATCTCGATGTCGCCGTTGGTGGTGGTGATCAGTACGTGGGGCGCCTTGGCGGGCTCGGCGGCCATCAGGTTGGCGGCGAACAGAACAGAACCGGCAAAGAAGGCGATTTTTTTCAGCATGGGTCAGTGATCCTGGGTAGTGGCTTCGACTGTCTTTAGGAAATCGAGCAGGGTTGCGTTAAAGACTTCGGGTTGATCCAAGGGCGTGGCATGGCGGGAATCTTCGATTACCACCAGTCGCGCATCGGGCAGCAGTTTTACATAGTTTTCTTTCTGCGCCACGGGGGTGTAGTCGTGGTCGGCGCTGATGACCAGAGTTGGACAGGTGATCCTCGAAAGTCGTTCCTGCACGCCCCAGCCCACAATCGCATCGAAGCTGGCGAGATAAGCACGTTTGTCGTTCTTTGCCCAGCGTTCGGCCATCTTGCGGCGAAGGTCGGCCTGTTGCGGTTTTGGGAATAAGCGGTCGCCCAATGCCTTGCCGAGGGTGGCCAGGCTGAGTACACGCGCCAGGCTCCGCCGTTTAGCCCATTGCCAATAGTCATTGGCACTGCGCACCTTTACCTGCGGCGCGCTATTGACGATGCACAGACTTTTGACCTGCGCGGGTTCGTCCACGGCCAACTGGAAAGCGATCATGCCGCCCATGGACAAACCCACCACATGGGCGGACGGCAGGTCCAGGTGATCGATCAGCGCAAGCAGATCAACGGTGAAGCCCTGGATGCTGTAGCGCTCACGGGGTTTGTCCGATCGCCCATGGCCGCGCACATCCACCAAGATCAGGCGGAAATGCCGAGCGAGCACCGGTATTTGTAACTCCCAATCCTGGCAACTGGAGCCCAGGCCGTGAATCAGGATCAGCGGTGTGCCGTGGCCGTATTCCTCGTAGTGCAGGCTGCATCCTTCGTGGTCGAACCAGGCCATGCATGAACTCCGTTTCAGGCTTGCTGGGGGGCGGCGAAAGGCGCGTCCAACGGCGCGGTGTCAAAGGTGCGCAGCAGTTCCACCAGGATCTGCGTCGCCGGCCCCAAGGGTTTGTCCTTGTTTGAATACAGGAAGAACGTGGGGTGACGGCTGCCGCCTTGTTCCAAGGGTAGTTGCTTGAGCACGCCTTCGGCGAGTTCGCGTTCGATCATGTGCCGGGGCAGCCAGGCAAAGCCCAGGCCGCTGCCCACAAAGGCGGCGGCGGTGGCCAGGCTGCCGACGGTCCAGCGCTGTTCGGCACCGAGCCAACCCACATCCCGGGGTTGCTGGCGGCCGGAATCGCGGATCACCACTTGCATCTGGCTCTCCAGGTCCTGGAAGCTCAGTTCGCGATTCATGCGGTGCAAGGAATGCTCGGGGTGTGCCACGGCGACAAATTCCACATCGCTCATTTCCGTGCCCAGGTAGCCAGGGATGCTGAAACCGCAAATCGCCAGGTCGGCCACGCCTTCCATCAGCAACTCTTCAACACCCGACAGCACTTCTTCACGCAGACGCACACGACAACCCCGGCTCTGTGGCATGAACGCGGTAAGCGCGCGCACCAGGCGTGCGTTCGGGTAGGCCGCGTCCACTACCAGGCGCACCTCTGCTTCCCAGCCTTGTTCCATGTGGTGAGCGAGGTCTTCCAGCTGGCTGGCGTTTTTCACCAACTGTCGGGAACGGCGCAACAGCACTTCACCGGCGTCGGTGAGCACCGCCTTGCGCCCGTCGATGCGCAGCAGCGGCACGCCAAGCTGGTCTTGCATGCGGGCCACGGTGTAGCTCACCGAAGACTGTGAACGGTGCAGCGCTTCCGCCGCCTGGGCGAAGCCGCCATGATCGACCACGGCTTGCAGCGTGCGCCATTGATCGAGGGTAACGCGGGGCGCTTTCAAGATGGGTTCCTCTTGTCCTAAGCTGACAGTCCTTATTGGAGACTGCCGAATGAGAAAATTCTGTTGTGTGTTGCTGGCCTTGCTGCCGATGAGCGCATTTGCCTACCCCATCGACGTGACTAAAAAGATCGACGGCGTCAGCATCGATTACACCGCCTCCGATGTGGACGGCGATATCAGCTCGATCCAGCTCAATAACTACGGCACCAACGATGCGGTTTGCTCGGTAATCTTCACCAATGGCCCGGAATCGCCGCGTCGCCGTACGGTCACCGTGCCAGCGGGCAAAAGCACCAACACCACGGTCAAGTTCAACCGCGCCATTATCAAGATGCGGATCGCCTTGGCTTGCGCCCCGAAGTAGCCTAAGCGCGGAGCATGCTCCGCTTATGAACAAATTTATAGATGGGTTATAGCAGTTTTTTGCGCTTTTTTATCGAATTGGCTCTGTTTAATCTTCACTCCATCGACTTACAGCAATTACAGATGGAGCCTACAACGCCATGTCCAATGTTCTGATCATCGAAAGCAGCGCCCGCCAGCAGGATTCGATTTCCCGCCAACTGACCCAGCAGTTCATCAGCCAATGGCAGGTCGCTCATCCGGCGGATCAGATCACCGTACGTGACGTGGCCCTCAACCCGGTTCCACATCTGGACGCCAACCTGCTCGGCGGCTGGATGAAGCCAGCGGATCAGCGCAACGACAGCGAGCAAACGTCTCTGGATCGCTCCGACGAGTTGACCAACGAACTGCTGGCCGCCGACGTCTTGGTGATGGCCGCACCGATGTACAACTTTGCCATCCCCAGCACCCTCAAAGCCTGGCTTGATCATGTGTTGCGGGCCGGTGTGACCTTCAAGTACACCGCCACCGGGCCACAGGGCCTGCTGACCGGCAAGCGCGCCATCGTGCTCACTGCGCGCGGCGGCATCCATACCGGTGCCAGCTCCGATCACCAGGAACCCTACCTGCGCCAGGTCATGGCTTTTATCGGTATCCACGACGTCACGTTCATTCACGCCGAAGGGGTGAACCTCAGCGGGGACTTCCAGGAAAAGGGCATCAACCACGCCAAGGCACTGCTGGCACAGGTCGCGTGATCCTTTAATCGCCAGATAATCCCGCGATGTTTATCTAGTCCCACGCAAGCCCTTCAAGTACGCGTAACAAACCTCCCTTTGCACTTTCTGCTCCTGAGTGCTCCTGCCCGACTGCCGCTTTAGCGAGGTCGGGTTTTTTTTGCCCTGAGTTTCTTCAACCGCCGAAAACCTTTAATGTCCCGCCCATTCGAAACGAGGCGCGCATGGGCTACTTACTGGTTGTCACCCTGATTCAGGCATTTTCCTTCAGCTTGATTGGCGAATACCTCGCCGGTCATGTCGACAGCTACTTCGCGGTGCTGGTGCGTGTGTTGCTGGCTGGGCTGGTATTTGTCCCGCTGACCCGTTGGCGTTCGGTGGAGCCTGCCTTCATGCGCGGCATGCTGGTGATCGGCGCGTTGCAGTTTGGCGTGACCTACGTGTGTCTGTACCTGAGCTTTCGTGTGCTCACGGTGCCGGAGGTGCTGCTGTTCACGATCCTCACGCCGTTACACGTGACCCTCATTGAGGATGCACTCAATCGCCGCTTCAACCCTTGGGCGCTGATCGCCGCACTGGTGGCGGTGGCGGGCGCGGCGGTGATCCGCTTCGACCAGATCACCCCGCACTTCCTCGGGGGCTTCTTGCTGTTGCAATTGGCCAACTTCACCTATGCCGCCGGGCAGGTGATGTACAAGCACCTGGTGGCGCGCTATCCGAGTGATCTGCCGCACTACCGGCGCTTTGGTTACTTTTATGTGGGCGCATTGCTGGTCGTGTTGCCGGCGTTCTTGATGTTCGGCAAGGCCAACTACTTGCCCGACGCGCCGCTGCAATGGGGCGTGCTGGTGTTCCTCGGCCTGGTCAGTACCGCGCTGGGCATGTACTGGTGGAACAAGGGCGCCTGTCTGGTCCAGGGCGGCACCCTGGCAGTGATGAACAACCTGCATGTGCCGGTGGGGTTGCTGCTGAACTTGCTGATCTGGAACCAGCATGAGCCGCTGGGGCGCTTGGCCTTGGGCGGGCTGGTGATTGTCGGGGCGGTGTGGATCAGCCAGTTGGGTGAGCGCAAACAGCCGATCCTGCGCTGACCCCCTGTGGGAGCGGGCTTGCTCCCACAGGGGGTTGGTGGCATCAGGCAGATTTGTTGTCCAGAGTCGGCAAATGACTAGCCCCCAACACCGCCGGCAGCACCCCCGCACGTAAGTCATTCCCACTCGGCTGTTGATACAGGCTCAAGCCAAACTCCGGCAGCACCGCCAGCAGATAGTCAAAAATATCCCCCTGGATCCGCTCGTAATCCGCCCACGCGGTGGTGCGGGTAAAGCAGTAGATCTCCAGCGGCACGCCCTGGGCGGTGGTCTGCATCTGGCGCACCATGCAGGTCATGTTCGGCTGGATGTCCGGGTGGCTTTTCAGGTAGGCCAGGGCATAGGCGCGGAAGGTACCGAGGTTGGTCATGCGGCGGCGGTTGGCCGACAGTTGCGCGCTGTGGCCCTGGGCTTCGTTCCAGGCCTTGAGCTCAGCCTGCTTGCGTCCGATGTAGTCGGTGAGCAGGTGCACCTGGGTCATGCGCAGTTCTTCATCGTCGCGCAGGAATCGCACGCCGCTGGCGTCGATGAACAGGCTGCGCTTGATGCGGCGCCCGCCGGAGGCCTGCATGCCGCGCCAGTTCTTGAACGACTCGGACATCAGCCGCCAGGTGGGGATGGAGACAATGGTCTTGTCGAAGTTCTGCACCTTGACCGTGTGCAGCGTGATGTCCACCACGTCACCGTCGGCGCCGACCTGGGGCATTTCGATCCAGTCGCCGACCCGCAGCATGTCGTTGCTGGTCAACTGAACGCTGGCGACGAACGACAACAGCGTGTCCTTGTATACCAACAGGATCACCGCCGACATGGCACCCAAACCCGACAGCAGCAACAGCGGTGAGCGGTCGATCAGTGTGGCGACGATGATGATCGCGCCAAACACGAACAGCACCATCTTCGCCAACTGCACGTAGCCCTTGATCGAACGGGTGCGCGCGTGTTCAGTACGGGCGTAGATGTCCAGCAAGGCATTGAGCAGGGCGCTGATGGCCAACACCAGGAACAGGATGGTCAGCGCCAGGGCCACGTTGCCGATGAACAGGATGGCGGTCTTGCTCAGGCCGGGCACCAGGTACAGGCCGAACTGGATCACCAGCGACGGCGTCATTTGCGCCAGGCGATGGAAAACCTTGTTGTGCCGCAGGTCGTTGAGCCAGTGCAGGGCCGGTTGCCGGCCGAGCAGTTTGACGGCGTGGAGAATGAGGTAACGTGCCACTCGTCCGAGCAACAGGGCCACTACCAGCAACACCAGCAAGCCGAGGCTGGCATGCAGCAGCGGGTGTTCGTCGAGCGCGCCCCAGAGGTCTTGGACGTTGAGCCAGAGCTGTTTGATATCCATGGGTGAAACCGATTCTTCTATAAGACAAGACGGGGCGATTAGAGCATTTAAGTGCAACAAAGTTGATGCCATGGACAAATGCCCTGACAAAAAAGCGGCCGATTAGCACCGTTCGCGTAAAGAAACTCGGTTTGGACGCCCGAAACCGGTAACCTATGCAGCTGATTTTTTGTATTTCTTCGAGGTAGCACCCGTGTTTTCCCAATTCGCCCTGCACGAACGCCTGCTCAAAGCCGTGGCCGAGCTTAAATTTGTCGAGCCTACGCCTGTGCAAGCAGCGGCCATCCCGCTCGCGCTCGAAGGGCGTGACCTGCGGGTGACAGCTCAAACCGGTAGCGGCAAGACCGCCGCTTTCGTCTTGCCTGTGCTGAACCGCCTGATCGGCCCGGCCAAGGTTCGCGTCAGCATCAAGACCCTGATCCTGCTGCCGACCCGCGAGCTGGCGCAGCAGACCCTGAAGGAAGTCGAGCGCTTTTCGCAGTTCACTTTCATCAAGTCCGGCATCATCACCGGCGGTGAAGACTTCAAGGTCCAGGCCGCCATGCTGCGCAAAGTGCCGGACATCCTGATCGGCACCCCGGGCCGCATGATCGAGCAGCTCAACGCCGGCAACCTCGACCTCAAGGAAGTCGAAGTGCTGGTGCTGGACGAAGCCGACCGCATGCTCGACATGGGCTTTGCCGACGACGTACAGCGCCTGGTGGGCGAGTGCGTCAACCGCCAGCAGACCATGCTGTTCTCCGCCACTACCGGCGGTTCGACCCTGCGCGACATGGTCGCCAAGGTGCTGAACAACCCTGAGCACCTGCAGGTCAACAACGTCAGCGACCTGAACGCCACCACGCGCCAGCAGATCGTCACCGCCGACCACAATGTGCACAAAGAGCAGATCCTCAACTGGCTGCTGGCCAACGAGACCTATCAGAAAGCCATCGTGTTCACCAACACTCGCGCCGCCGCCGACCGCATCTACGGCCGCCTGGTCGCCCAGGAATACAAGGCGTTCGTGCTGCACGGCGACAAAGATCAGAAGGACCGCAAGCTCGCCATAGACCGCCTCAAGGCAGGCGGCGTAAAAATCCTCGTGGCCACCGACGTGGCGGCCCGCGGCCTGGACGTAGACGGCCTGGACCTGGTGATCAACTTCGACATGCCGCGTAGCGGCGACGAGTACGTGCACCGTATCGGCCGTACTGGGCGTGCCGGCAATGATGGCCTTGCCATCTCGCTGATCTGCCACGGTGACTGGAACCTGATGTCGAGCATCGAGCGTTACCTCAAGCAGTCGTTCGAGCGGCGTACCATCAAGGAAGTCAAAGGCACCTACACCGGGCCGAAGAAGGTCAAGGCGTCGGGCAAGGCCGTTGGCGTGAAGAAGAAAAAGACCGACGCCAAGGGCGACAAGAAGAAGACCGGCGCCAAGTCGCCGACCAAGCGCAAGATCGCCAACCGGCCGAAGACCGACAACCTGTCGCTCGTCAGCAAGGACGGTATGGCACCGCTCAAGCGCCGCAAGCCGGAAGCCCCGGCTGCGGAATAAGGCGCGTGTGATGTGAAAAAACCGGACTATTGTCCGGTTTTTTTATGCCTTCAGTTTTTGGCCTTGGTGGCCGCTTCCTTGAGTTCCTTGAGCCGGGCATCGATCAGTTGGCATTTGTCGGGGAACTCGGCGCTCTCGGTGTCAAGGTCCATCTTCTGCAGTTCGTCGTTCATCTCCTTGGCTTTGGCCGGGTTCTGTTCGGTCAGTTTGGCCACTTCCTGGGCCAGTTGCTCGCGTTTGGCCGTGGCCTCGTCGGGCGTGCAGGCCCAGGCGGGCAGGGCGCTCAACAACGCGGCCGCGACGGCCAGGTTCATCAGGGTTTTCATGGTAGACCTCCTTGGCGGTTATGTGCTGTTGAGGCGGCGAACGTCTGGAAAGTTCAGAGAAATGACGTCTGTCTATTAGGCTGAACGGCTACTGACGCGGCCTGTCACAACCTTGACGGGCTACTTTCCACCAGCCTGCAGGAGGAATCAGGATGACGACTTACAACTGGGATCTGATCGAACGTCTGCTGCATGAAGTGCAGAACGGCGAGGGCAGCTTCGCCCCGCGCAAATACGCCGAGCAGGAAGCGGCCGAGAAGGCCACGGCGGGCGAGTCCACCGGTAACCTGGACGCGCTCAAGAAGACTGCTGCAGATTATGAAGCGCTGCTGTTCAAACGTGGTTTTATTGAATCACGCTCCGAGGAAGAGGGTGGTAATGGCGAGAATTTCATCCTGACGGCGCTGGGTGCGCGGTTGCTGGCGCTGATCGACAGCTCGATTCCGGGCAACGATCACCCTCGCCAGGTGCTGGATGAGCAGGCGGACGCACTGGATCCGGCGACCTTTGCCGAGTTGGCCTCCAAAGCTCAGATTGCCTGATCCATTGTCTTACAGTGCGGCGGCCTTGAGGCATTTAAGTGCCTTGAAGTCGCTGCGTACACCGTCGATTTTCTGCGTCAGTTTCAGGCGTTGTTGCACGGTGCTTTCGGCCATCAGGTCCACGATCAGGCTGCGCGCTGCGGCTTCTGTATGGGCGTAGGCGACTCGGTATTCCGGCGTCCATAGGATCTCCCGATCCACCAGCAATTGCTGCATTTTCTGCGGGAAGTCAGCACTTTCGCGTTGCTTTACCGCGTCGATAAATTGTGTCTGCCAGTGGGCACGGTTGCCGATCCATTGCTTGTTTTGCTCTCCCAAGCTGATTGACCAGGCTGTGACCCGATTTTTCTGGCTATCGCTTAGCGGTCCCATCCATGCGTCCAGGCGCTTATTCATCCGATCAGCGCGTTCCTGGATCTGCTTGGCCAGCGGCGGCTTGAGGTATTCGTCTTGGCGCTTGCGCAGGTCCTTGCCCAACGCTTCGTTCATTTCTTTGACTTGCTGATCGTCCAACCCCTTCAGCAGTTCAATGGCCGATGGCGTAATTTCGCGGGCAATGTCGGCAATGGCTTGCTTGGCTTCGGCGGTTCGGGTCTGTAAGGCAGCGTCGGTTACCTGGTTGTCGTCGACCATCTGTTGCAGGCGGTCCAGCCAATCCAGATAGCCCGGCAACTGCGTGGTGCAGTGCCAGGCCAAGTGTTGCTTGAGTGTGTCGTTGAACCAGCTCTTCTGCCCGGCGTTCATGTCCAGGTAATCATTGAGGGTCCAGGGAATGATCACGTCCAGGTTGCGATAGGCCAACCCCACGCGATTGCAACCGGTGAGCACCAGGCTCAGGGTCAGTAATACCACCAGTAGTTTGAGCCGACGCAGCATGGGCGGGTCCTTCGCAGAGTGGGTTATCACATGTGAACCTGCGGCGGGTGCGACAGTTCAGCCCATCAATAAAACGACCGCGCAGCCTTCAACGTCAACAGCCCGTCGCATTGCGAATTGTGTCCGGAATAGGCCGAGCAATCCCCGCCGCTGAGGCTGGAATCGCTGTAGATCAAGTTCAAGTCCACGCCCATCCACTGCCGGGAGAACTGCACCGACCAGTCACTGAAGGCGCGAATGGAGCCGCCTTCCACCGAGACCGGGGTGCCTAACTGATGAGTGGTGTATTTCATGCTGACGCCGATGCCGAAAGGCTGGGTACCGCCGAGGTCGGCGAACAGGGTGCTGTCCTGGCGATCCGGGTCGTTGCTGAAGGAGGCGCCGAAGCGATTGCCCAACAGGTTAAGGCCGCCGTAGAACTCCTGGCTGTCGAGGGGGCTGAGCTTGGGGTAGCTGTAGTGGATCAGGCCCACTTCGTAGCCGAGAGTCTGGTCGAAGGGGTGCTTGAAGCCCATGTAGGAATCGACTTCGAGGTTGCTGGATGAGGACAGGCCCATGTTTGGGGAAAACTGGCCGAAGTACAGGCCGCTGTCGTGGCTCAGGTCCAGCCCGCCATGGAACGAGTCGCTCCCGGGGGAGGTCGGTTTGACCAGGCCCTGGGCCATGCTGCGGCTGGGCGTCGTACCCAATTTCAGGTCGAAGTCACCTAATTCACGCTGGAAAATCTGCGCTTCGGCGAGAGGGCTGGCAACCAGGGCACCGACCAGAAAAATGCAGGATTTGAACATGCTTCACTCCATGAAAAGCGAGGAGCAGTGACGAAGAAATCGGGCAGATGCCCGTGCTAGACGTGTGCAAGCATACCGGCGAAATCCGGGAGGTGAGGCCCGTTCGTCGATTAACGCTGTTCGCAGGTAGAGGATGTTTCGGGCTCTAGTCCTAGCGCCTTGATGGCAAGACGCTTAGGGACCAGGTGTGTTGCGCGATATTACTTTTTACCCAGGCTGATCTGCTTGGATGGGCCGAACGTCTGGCCGCTGACGCCCTTGGCAATCTGCTGGATTTCGCCACCGGACTTGAGGAATGCAGCAATCTGGCTGTTGATCGATTCGCTGGTTTCAACGGCGGGAGCTGGCTTTGCTTTGCTGTTGGATGCTTTTACGCGCATGGCGGCCACTAACCTGTAGAAAATTAACTTGGCCAGGCATCGTACAGGAAATACTTGACAATTGCTTGGTAAATATCCCCATGAAATAAGTGAGACAGTGGGGAAGAGCCGAAGTTGATCTTTGAAATAATCCCCTAACTTACTGTTTTAACTCGAAACCATGGGACTATCGACAAAAGGCAGCGTGGGAAAAATTGGCCGATTGATCGGACGAGCGGGGCGATGCCACTGTAATGCCACGCCAGCCCGTGATTTTTCAGGCACGCGCGCGTGGCGCACGCAACTCGGGTAGAATGCCGCCCACGTAATGAGGGTATTGAAAATGGCTTTGGTCGGGCGCTACAACAGCTTGCAAGTGGTTAAACACACTCACTTTGGTTTGTACCTGGACGGCGCGCAAGATGGTGAAATCCTCTTGCCTAATCGGTATATCCCCAAAGATATTCCCAGCGAAGATGAAGACTGGCTTAACGTTTTCATTTACCTGGACAGCGATGACAAACTTATTGCTACTACTGAAAAACCGAAAGTTCAAGTTGGCGAGTTCGCCAGTTTGAAAGTGGTGGAAGTCAACAGTATTGGTGTATTCCTCGATTGGGGTTTGCCCAAGGACCTGTTGCTGCCGTATTCGGAAGAAAAGCGTCAGCTGACCGCGGGTGAATACTGCGTGGTTCACGTCTACCTCGACAAACACACCAAGCGCATTACCGCCACCGCACGGTTGGATCGCTACCTGGACAAGACGCCGGCCAACTATCAGGTGGGCCAGGAAGTCGACCTGCTGGTGGCCGAAGCCACTGACATGGGCTTCAAAGCAATCATCAACAACAAGCACTGGGGCCTGATCCACAAGAACGAAGTGTTCAAGTTCCTGCGCCCAGGTAAAGAAGAAAAAGGCTTTATCAAAGAGATCCGTGCCGATGGCAACATCAGCCTGAGCTTGCAACCAGTCGGCCAGGAAGCGGCTTCCAGCCTGAACTCCAAGATCCTCGCCAAGTTGCGTGAAAACAACGGCAGTTTGCCGGTCAGCGACAAGAGTGATCCGGCAGTGATCAGTAACTTGTTCGGCGTGAGCAAGGGCAACTTCAAGAAGGCCATCGGTGCGTTGTACAAGCAGGGCCAGATCGTGATCCACGCTGATCGCATTGAACTAAGCTGACCACGCCTTGCTCTTCTGTAGACGCTCGCTGGCGTCTACAGAGGCTGCATCAATGACCAAGAAATCGCTGTTAGCCTACCTCGGCACGTTGCTCGCCTTCCTTGTCCTGGACGGCCTCTGGCTCGGCGTCCTTATGGGGCCCACCTATAAGTCCCTGCTGGGGCCGCTGATGCTGGATCAACCCCGCCTGTTGCCCGCGACACTCTTCTATCTCCTTTATGTGCTCGGTTGCGTCGTGTTCGTGGTCTTGCCCAGCGCAAGCTGGCAACGCGCAGCACGCCTGGGTGCCTTGCTGGGGCTGGTCGCCTATGGCACCTATGACTTGAGCAACTGGGCCACGTTGCAAGGTTGGTCTGCGCAGTTGGCGGTCATGGACATGGTGTGGGGCACCTTCCTGACCGCAGCCTGCTGCACGGTGGGTTATCTGTGTGCACATCGAGTGCAGCGTTGATTGTGTACAGAATTTCTGTGCACCGTTGCTGAGCGCGGTCCCCACCTTTAAGCCTCTATTGTTCGATTTGGAACGCCCTTCCAGAGTGATTGGGTTCAATTGGCACGCATTCTGCTGAATGCCTCGTATACAAACCGCGCCGCCTTCCGTATGCACCCGTAATGGAGGTGCAGGCCGGTATTCGAGGAGCCCAGCGATGACCGAACAATTGCCCAAAGGCTACAGCCCGCGCCTGTATAACCAGGATTTGGGCCCGCTGCCGCAAAAGTGGAACTGGTACAACATCTTCGCTTTCTGGATGAGCGACGTGCACAGCGTCGGTGGTTACGTGTTTGCCGCCAGTCTGTTCGCGCTGGGCCTGGCCAGCTGGCAGGTGTTGTTCGCCTTGCTCATTGGTATCTGCATCGTGCAGCTGATCGCCAACCTGGTGGCCAAGCCGAGCCAGCAGGCTGCTGTACCTTACCCCGTGATCTGCCGCCTGGCGTTTGGTGTGTTCGGCGCGAACATTCCTGCGGTGATCCGAGGCTTGATTGCCGTGGCCTGGTACGGGATTCAAACGTATCTGGCTTCGAGCGCCTTGATCATCGTGGTGCTGCGTTTTTTCCCACAGATGGCGGTGTATGCAGAGCCGCATTTCGCAGGCTTGTCCTACCTTGGCTGGTTTGGTTTCCTCAGCCTTTGGCTGTTGCAAGCGACGGTGTTCTGGGCCGGCATGGAGTCCATCCGGCGGTTTATCGATTGGGCAGGGCCAGTGGTCTACGCGGTGATGTTCGCCCTGGCGGGTTGGATCGTGTGGAAGGCGGGCTGGTCGAACATCAGCTTTACCCTGGCGGAAAAATCCTTGTCGGGCTGGCAGGCATTCGGCCAGGTGATCGTAGCGACGGCGTTGGTGGTGTCGTATTTCTCCGGGCCAACCCTGAACTTCGGCGACTTCAGCCGCTATTGCCGCAGCATGCAGGACGTGCGACGCGGCAACTTCTGGGGGCTGCCGGTGAATTTCCTGGCGTTCTCCCTGGTCACCGTGGTGATCGTTTCGGGCACCTTGCCGGTGTTCGGCGAAATGCTGCATGACCCGATCGCCACGGTTTCGCGCATCGATAACAGTATGGCGGTTTTGCTCGGGGCCTTTGCCTTCGTCACCGCGACCATCGGCATCAATATTGTCGCCAACTTCGTGTCCCCGGCGTTTGATTTTGCCAACGTTGCACCGAGCAAGATCAGCTGGCGCGCGGGTGGGATGATCGCTGCCGTGGCGTCGATCTTCATCACGCCGTGGAACCTGTTCAATAACCCGCTGATGATCCACTACACCCTGGATATTCTCGCGGCCTTTATCGGGCCACTGTTCGGCATCCTGCTGGTGGATTTCTACCGGATCAAAAAACAGCAGATCGACGTGGACGCGTTGTTCGATGACAGCCCAAGCGGGCGTTACTACTTCGACGGTGGCGTGAACTGGACGGCGGTCAAAGCGTTGGTGCCCGCGACGCTGGTGGGCGTCGCGATCACCTTCACCCCGGCGTTGCAGGGCATGGCCAACTTTGCCTGGTTTACCGGCTGCTTCCTGGGTGGGCTGTTTTTCCTGGTATTGGCGCGGCGTGAACAGGTGCGTGTGTCTGCGCCGATGGTTGTCGGCTGATCAATACCGAGCCCGCTACCAACAAGCCTGCCCCGGCGACCACCAATGCCGGTTGCAGGCCACCGCTCAGATGGCTGCTGATCGATGCCAGCAATGGCCCGCTCAATTGGCCGATTGCAAAACTGGCGGTCAGCAGTCCGGTGCTGCGCTGGTAACCGTGGGGGGCGACGTCCCGCAGGCGTGCCATCACCAACTGCATGCAGGCCAGGAACGGCCCGCCGCACAGCAATACCCCGAGTGCCAGGCCCCAACCATTGCCCAGCAAACAGGCAAACACCCCAGCCGCTTGCAGCCACAATGTGGTCATCAGCCAGCGGCGAGTGGTGTCTGGGTCCTTGCGGCGCAGGGTCGCCACCACCACGCCAATCGCGGCGGCCAGGCCAAAGCATGGCCAGAACAGATCGGCCTGCCAGGCGCCCTTGAACTGCGCGCTGGCCATCTGCGACAGGAATGTCGCCGGGATGATGTAGCCGAGGCCGTACAACACGTAGATCCAGCACAGATGCGCGATGCTGCCGTTGCTACCCGCGTCTATATGGCTGGCAATGGGCGTGCCGGTGGTAGAAGGCTTGGGCAGGAAAGGCAGGATGGCCAGCAACATTACCAGCGCCACCCCGCCATACAGCAGCCATAGCGTGGCCGAGCTTTGGCCCAGCAGGTTGGAGCCCAGCGCCAGCAACCCGGTCAACAGAATCCCCAGTCCCGGCCCGGCAAATACCAGGGCGCCCAGGCGCGGACGCCCGGCGGCAATCGCTAGCGGCTGGCTCAGGCTGGTGATCATCACCAGTGCCCAGGCACTTGCGACACCGGTGCCAAAACGCAGCAACAGATGGGGCCAGAACCCGTGGGCCCAGTACGACGCCAACGTCAGCAGCACACACAGCCACAACCCGCCATATAGACGCCCACGGACATGGTGATGGCTGCGCGCGAAGATCGAATCCACCGCGCCGACGAAGTAGCCCAGGTAGTTGGCGGCGGCGATCAGGCCGGCGCCGGTCAGGTCGATCTGCCCTTCACTGAGCAGATGCGGCATTTGTGGGGTGAGGGCGAAGCGGCCAATACCCATCGCCATCATCAAGGCGACAAAGCTGGCAGTTAAGCGAATCAGGGGAGACATGGTCAGGTTTCCTGCGGGTACGCGAATACCTTCAGGCTAAGACAGATTGACTTTCTGTAAAATTGAATAATAGTGAGTAACTTGTTCAGTTTTGGAGAAAGATGTGGAGTTCAGTCAATTGCGCATTTTCCAGGCCGTGGCGGAAGAGGGCTCCATTACCCGTGCGGCTGACCGTTTGCATCGGGTGCCGTCGAACCTGTCGACGCGCCTCAAGCAAATGGAGGAGCAACTCGGTGTAGAGCTGTTCGTGCGTGAACGCCAGCGCCTGCAGCTTTCTCCTGCGGGCAAGGTGCTGCTGGACTACAGCACCCGTCTACTGGCCCTGCATGACGAAGCCCACGGTGCTGTGCAAGGTGGGCAACCGGCTGGCGATTTTGTTTTGGGCAGCATGTACAGCACGGCAGCGGTGCATTTGCCGAAGTTGTTGGCGGGCTATCACAAGGCTTATCCGATGGTGAACCTTCAGGTGCAGTCGGCACCCAGCGGGGAGTTACTCGAAGGGTTGATCACCGGCCGCCTGGATGCGGCCTTTGTGGATGGCCCCATCACCATCGCCTCCCTGGACGGCATCGCCCTGTGCGAAGAGCGCCTGGTGCTGATTTGTGAGGCCGACCATCCGCCCGTGCGTGGGCCTCAGGATGTCGCAGGGCGCTCAGTATTCACCTTCCGTCGCAGTTGCGCCTACCGCACCCGCCTGGAGACCTGGTTTTCCCACGAGCGCGTGGCTATGGGAAGGGCGATCGAGATAGAGTCCTACCAAGGCATGCTCGCCTGTGTGATCGCCGGATCGGGTGTGGCGTTGATGTCCGAGTCCATGCTCGACAGCCTGCCCGGCAAGGACAGCGTGTCCGTTCATCCGCTGATAGGGCCTTTTGCCACTGCGACCACCTGGTTGATGTGGCGAAAGGGTATGCTCGGCGCTAACCTCAACGCGTGGATCGACCTGCAGCAAGCCGGCAAGGCTGCAGTGGTGCAAGACACCCGCGCCATTGCTTGAGCGATCCGTCAGGATTTTGATGAATTCAGTAATAGTTCGTTGTGGTTTCGTTCAAGCAATACGTAGGACTTAGAGCTACTATCAGTGTAGGAAAGGGCGACAGAACTGGCGCCTACCCGCATTACCCTCAAAGGGGGCAACCATGAAAGAGAAAATTCAAAACTGGCTCCACGATCTGGGTGTTGCGCTGGGCTTGATCGAGCCTCCGCTGCAGCCGGTGCCGATTCGCACAGATGACGAGCAGCGTCGTCCACGTCGCAGGTAAGTCCTGAAGCGCTCACGCGATCCCCCTCGTGCGGGCGCTGCCCCTTGGATTGTTATCAGGGCATATTCGGTTCCCTGTAATACGAGTGCATTCGCTGCTCATTTTGTACTGCGCGCAATTGTCTGACGGGGGCATGTTTCATCGTCAGAGCCTTCTTCTTATCCCGTCGTCTGTGCCCTTTTCCCTGTTCGTCCTTCTATATTTTTGCCTTCACATGGATGAATGGGCAGTGGGATGTCGAGTATTGATAGCGAAGGGATGTTGATTTCCGACAGAGTTGAACTCCGTCGGTTTCAGTCGATTGAGCACGGGGATTTGCGCAGCGTGAGCGCGCTGGTGGTTCACCAGACAGATGCCCCGACCGCCGAGCACACCTTTAACGCCTACCTTGCCCAGGGCAACGGAGCACACTTTCTCATTGAGAAAAATGGTGTGATCTACCAGACAGCCAGCCTCAAGAAACGTTGTTATCACGTTGGCCGCTACCTGCGTTCAAAGTGCATGGCAATGGATAAGGCGACGTGCGACACCGCCCGAATCCAATCTATTCAAGCACTCATCTGGACCTTGCAGATCCGTGCGCTGGATCGGTATGAACGCACCAAGGGCTATCCTGAGCGATTCCCGATGAATGCGGATTCCCTGGGCATCGAATTGATCGGCAAACATTTGGATGCTGCACGTTATGAGGAGGTGACCGCTATGCAGAATCAATCTCTGCGATGGCTGGTGGGAGAGTTGTATGGTCATTTCCACCTGACGCCGGAGGACGTCTACAGGCATCCGCAAATCTCTTACAAACACCCCGGCGAAGCCAGCAGTGCGGTGTGGCAATGAGTCTGCGCCGATGCTCAGTTGGCGTGTGGGTATTGCTCGCCGGATGCATGGCTTCCCCTCCTGATATCGACGAAATTGCCCTCTCGGGTTTTCACTCCGAAGAGCCGGAAGGCTGTCGACCCAGTGATGTTGCACTGGATGAGCGACAGATCGCGTCCTTTTTCAAGCGCGCCGAGCCCATTGATGGACGCACGCTGCATGACGAGTACGACTGGGCGCCTTGTTATCTTGAAGGGACACTGAAGTATCGCGGCAAGGCGTGTACTTGGCGGGTGAGGGCAGGGGCGACAGGGGAGATCGAATGCCCGGCCGCTGAGCAGTATTTTGGCTGCAAGGCGTGCGGTGATTTGTTTGAAGAAGCCAGCCGGAGTGCTGACTAAAAAAACGGGCACGACATCCGACGTCGTGCCCGCTGAAGGAACCGCTCTACATCCTGTTGCGCATCAAACCGCCCGAGCGGCTACTGCCTCGGGCTTGCGCGACAGCAAACTCACCACCACAAAACTCACCAGCCCAATCGCCAGGCTGTAGTAGATCGGCGTGTTCGCATCCAGCCCATCCTTGAACATGAACACCAGCGCCGTCACAAAGCCCAGGGTCATGGAGGTGATGGCTCCCGATGTGGTTGCGCGTTTCCAGAAGATCGCGCCGATCAGCGGGATCAACATGCCGCCCACCAGCAGGTTATAGGCCAGGGTCAGGGCGCTGATCACATCGCTCACTACCAGTGCGATGCCCAGCACGGCAACACCTGTCAGCATCGTGAACAGGCGGTTGACGGCCAGGCTCGACTGTTTGCCGCCACGCAGGCGCGGCAGCAGGTCTTCGGTCAGGACAGTGGAGGCGGCGAGCAGGCCGGCGCTGGCGGTAGACATCATTGCAGCCAGTGCTGCGGCAATCACCAGGCCACGGATGCCGTCCGGCAGCGAGGCTTTCACGATGGCGGCAAACGCATTGTTCACGTTGTCCAGGTCCGGGATCAGCACATGCGCCGCCATACCGATCAACGCACAGGCCAGGCCGTAGAGGATGCAGTAGAAACCGGCGAAGGTGCCGGCGTACTGGGCGACCTTTTCGTCACGGGCGGTGAACACCCGCTGCCAGATGTCCTGGCCGATCAGGATGCCGAAGAAGTAAATCATGAAGTAGGTGATGATCGTGTCCCAGCCGATCGCGGTGAAGCTGAAGCTCGACGCCGGCAGCTTGGCCACCAGTTCGTCCCAGCCGCCGACGCGGTACAGGCATATGGGCAGCAGGATAAACATCAGGCCGACGGTCTTGATCACGAACTGCACGATGTCGGTCAGGGTCAGCGACCACATGCCGCCGATGGTCGAGTACACCACCACCACGCCACCGCCGAGCAGCACCGAGATCCAGAACGGCAAGCCGAACAACACCTGCAACACAGTGCCGATGGCCAGGATCGACGTTACGCCGATCATCAGCGCATAAGCCAGCATAATCACAGCGCTGGCCTGGCGGGCCATGGGGTTGTAGCGTTTCTCCAGCACCTGGGTCACGGTGAAGATCTTCAGCTTCAACAGCGGCTTGGCCAGGAACAGGTTCAACGCGATGATCCCGGCGCCCAGTGCGGCACACAGCCAGAAGCCGGAAATGCCATGTACGTAACCCAGGCGCACGGTGCCGACCGTGGATGCACCGCCCAATACCGTGGCGGCCATGGTGCCCATGTACAGCGACGGGCCCAGGTTGCGCCCGGCCACCAGATAGTCTTCGTGGGTCTTGGCGCGACGCATGCCGTAGTAGCCGAGCACGAGCATGCCGGCGGCGTAGATGAGTACGACGAATAAATCCAAAGCCATGACGGCGGTTCTCCGATTATCTTTTTTATGGGCGATCAGGCGGCGGCTTGCAGCGCCGGTTTAACGTGCGCATCCATGCGCTTGCTGCGAGGGTCGGACGGCCCGTAGACGGCCGCCGGTTCCGGAAACACACGCAGCAAGGTCAGGTACACCACCGAGGCCAGCCCCAACGTCACCGGCAGGCTGATATCGATGCCGTCGGCCAGGTTGCCCAGTGGCCCGACAAACTGCCCCGGCAGGTTGACGAAGCACAGGCCCACCAGTGCACTCGGGATCCACGCCCCCAGCCCGCGCCAGTTCCAACCATGGCTGAACCAGTAGCGGCCGCCGGTCTCACCTCGGGTGAACACCTGCAGGTCATCCGGGCAGTAGAAGCCACGACGCACGATCAGGCCGATGATCATCATCACCATCCACGGCGTGGTGCAGGTGATGATCAGCACGGCGAAGGTCGACACGCTCTGCACCAGGTTGGCGGCAAAGCGTCCGATAAAGATGAAGGCAATCGACATTACCCCAATCAACAGCGTGGCCTTCACCCTAGACAGCAGACGCGGAAACACGCTGGACATGTCCAGCCCGGTGCCATACAGCGAGGTGGTGCCAGTGGACATACCGCCGATCACCGCGATCAAGCACACCGGCAGGAAGAACCAGCTCGGCGCCACCGCCAGCAAACCGCCGACGTAGTTGTTGGCCGCAATGTAATCCGGCGCCTTGATCGCCACGATGGTCGCGGTGGCCAGTCCGAACAGGAAGGGGATCAAGGTCGCGATTTGCGCCAGGACCACCGCCAGCATGATGCGTATTTTCGGCGTCTCACGCGGGATGTAACGCGACCAGTCACCCAGGAACGCGCCGAAGGAAATCGGGTTGCTCATGGCCACCAGCGCGGCGCCGATGAAGGCGGCCCAGAAGCCGGTCTGGCTCAGCGCGACGGTGCCTGCGAAGTGGCTGTCGAAGGCCGGCGCGAAGGCGAAGATGCCCAGCAGAAACAGCAGGCCCGCGGCCCATACCGCAATGCGGTTGACCCACAGCATGAAGCGAAAGCCGTAGATGCACACGGTCAGTACCAGAATCGCAAACACGCCATAGGCCAGGCCCAGGGTCAGGTCAGTTTCCGGCAGGCCGATCAGACGTTTCGCACCGCCCACCAGCGCATCACCTGAACTCCACACCGACAGTGAGAAGAAGGCAATCGCCGTCAGCAGCGAGAGAAACGAGCCGACAATCCGCCCGTGCACGCCAAAGTGCGCACCGGAAGACACGGCGTTGTTGGTGCCATTGATCGGCCCGAACAGGCCCATGGGCGCCAGGATCAGAGCACCCACCAGCACCCCCAGCACAATCGCCCAGACGCCGGCCTGGAACGACAGGCCGAACAACACGGGGAAGGAACCCAGCACGGCGGTGGCAAAGGTATTGGCACCGCCGAAGATCAGTCGGAACAGATCCTTGGGGCCGGCGGTACGTTCGTGGTCCGGGATCTGCTCGACCCCGTTGGTTTCTATTTTGCGAATACTTTTATCGTTGTTTTTATTATTCATGATCTGCTCCGATCACATTGGCTAAGGGGGCGGCAGCCCTTCCGGCATAGCGGACAAATGTTCGTGACAGGCCAGCCACAGGCCTTGTTGTTGTTGTTCTGCGCCAAACCCTTGCCGTTTGAAGACAATGGTCTCGCGTTCCTGGCTATTGAATTGCTCCCCGTTCATGCGCAGCTCAGTGGCCACGTCATGCATGAAAATCGCCACGTCACCCTGCAGGCTGACAAAGGCGTTGCTCGACGTGCAGGACAGCACCTCGAACCCCTCGTCCTGACGCCAGCTGTCCCACAACGCCTGGTAGGCATCGCGACTGAGCAGCGGCTGGGGCAGGGTGTAGAACACAAAGCTGGCGTCCGCCGTGAACGCGCCGAAGTAGGCAGCGCGGTCATTGCGGGCGAAGGCCGCCACTAGGCCGGCGGCGGCTTGCAGCACCTCGTGGGCGCTCATCAGCGATGCGCCACGCCAGGCAGTACGCAGAGCATTTCGTACAGCAAGTTGGCGCCCAGCAGTGAGGTGTTACCGGTGGTGTCGTAGGGCGGCGAAACTTCTACCAGATCGCAACCAATCAGGTCGAGGCCCTGGCAACCGCGGATGATCTCGATCGCCTGGATAGTGGTCAGTCCGCCGATTTCCGGGGTGCCGGTGCCCGGCGCCCAGGCGGGGTCGATGCCGTCGATGTCAAAGCTCAGGTACACCGGGCCGCCGCCGACTTTTTCACGCACTTCGGCCATCAGCGGTGCGAGGGAGTGGTGCCAACATTCTTCGGCCTGGACCACACGGAAGCCCTGTTTGCGGCTCCAGTTGAAGTCTTCGGCGGTGTAGCCCTGGGCGCGCAGGCCGATTTGCACCACACGGTCACAATCGAGCAAGCCTTCTTCCACCGCGCGGCGGAAGGTGGTGCCATGGGCGATTTTCTCGCCGAACATATGGTCGTTGACGTCGGCGTGAGCATCAATGTGCACCAGCCCGACCTTGCCGTGTTTCTTGTGGATCGCCCGCAGGATCGGCAGGGTAATGGTGTGGTCGCCGCCCAACGTCATCGGGATCACGTCGTGCTCAAGGATCTCGTCGTAGGCTTCTTCGATGATGCGCACGGCGTCGAGCAGGTTGAAGGTGTTGATCGCCACGTCGCCAATGTCGGCAACCGACAGCGAGTCGAACGGCGCAGCGCCGGTGGCCATGTTGTAGGGGCGGATCATCACGGATTCGGCGCGGATTTCACGCGGCCCGAATCGGGTGCCGGCGCGCAGCGAGGTGCCGATGTCCAGAGGCACGCCGATAAAGGCGGCATCCAGGCCCTTGGCCGTTTGCAGGTGGGGAAGACGCATCATGGTGGCGATGCCGGCGAAGCGCGGCATTTCGTTGCCGCCCAGTGGTTGGTGGAAAATCTTGTCCACGGGAGTGCCTCATCGTTGTTTTGTTTATTAGGGGCCGATTCTGCGAAATACGTGGAAACGAAAGAATCGGCACGGGCAAATACTTAGTTCAGATTTTTCTAAACTAATGCTTGAGGTAAACTCGGTTCAAATGTGTGGTGGCTTGCTCCCACAGGATTTGTGTGTGCCTTCGGAGACCCCATGGCCAACGCTCTGCCCGACCTGAAACTCCTGCGCATCTTCGTCAGCGTCGTGCGGCACCAAGGGTTCGCCAATGCCCAGCACGAACTCAACCTGTCCACGTCGGCTATCAGCACCTACATGAGCCAGCTGGAAGCAGCGTTGGGTCTGGTACTGTGTCATCGCGGGCGGGGCGGGTTCAGCCTGACCAGCAAGGGCGAGCTGTTTCATCAGGAAACCTTGCGCCTTCTGGGCGAACTGGAAGGCTTCGAGCAATACGCAGCGGCGTTGAAGGGCGAGTTGCGCGGCACGCTGAAACTGGGTGTCCTGGACTCCACCGTCAGCGACAAAGCCCTGCCCTTCGCCGAAGTGATCGGCGCCTACAGCCTGGAACACCCGGCGGTGCACCTGCACCTGTCGGTGATGAGCCCTTATGAACTGCAACTGGGCGTGCAGGACAACCGCCTGGACCTGGCCATCGGCGCCTTTTCCAACCGCATGAGCGGGCTGATCTACATGCCGCTGTACCGCGAGCAACACTGGTTGTATTGCAGTACCCGTCACCCCTTATTTAACGAACGACGTATTCCCGAGCAGGTGATCACGCAACAACGCATGGTCGGTCGCGGCTACTGGAGCCAGGCGGAATTGGCGCGGCACGGTTTCAAACACAGCGCGGCGACCGTTGAAAGTATGGAGGCGCAGTTGATCCTGGTGCTGTCCGGTGCCTACATCGGCTATTTGCCCGAACATTACGCCCAGGCCTGGGCCGACAAGGGCGATCTGCGTGTGTTGCTGCCGGCGACCTTCGGCTATCAGGCGCCGTTCTCGATGATCATGCGCCGTGGCCGCAGCCGCGAACCGCTGATCCAGACCTTCCGTGATTTGCTCAAAGCCCAGCTCAACCAGGCCTGAAAAACCATGTCCAGACCCCAGTGTTCCCGCTGCCTCAGGCCTGTCGCCCACTGCCTGTGCGCGCTGATCCCCAATCTCGACAGCCGCACGCGCGTGTTGCTGTTGCAGCATCCGAGCGAGGTCAACCATGCGCTCAATACCGCACGGCTGGCGGCGCTGGGTTTGAATAATACGCAGTTGGTGGTGGGCGAGGTGTTTGAGGATCTGCCGACATTGCTGAATGTGCCCGGCTACCAGGCACGGCTGCTGTTTCCGGCTGACGGCGCCGAGCCGTTGCAAGCCTACGCGCCGGGTGATCAGCCGTTGCTGCTGGTGGTCCCCGACGGCACCTGGCGCAAGGCACGCAAGCTCTTGCACCTCAACCCGTCATTGGCGGCGTTGCCCAGGGTGGCATTGGCCGACGGCGCGGTGTCCCGTTATCGGCTGCGCAAGGCACCCGACCCCGGCGCATTGTCGACGGTTGAAGCGATCGTGCAGGCGTTGGAGGTCCTGGAATCGCCAGCATCGTTCGTGCCTTTGCTCAAACCCTTCGATGCGTTGATCGACGGCCAGATTGCGGCGATGGGGGCTGATGTGTTCCAGCGCAACCATGGCGAACGGTGACCATTCGGCGCCTTATTCCTTTAAGGAATAATCACCGCACTTTGCGTGATATGGTCCGTCGGCCTTTCCCGGTATGATGTTCGCCCCCGCAGTCTGGATTGCGAATACGCCATGACCTTGCAGTACCCAACAATCGCCGATTGCGTCGGCAACACACCCCTGGTCCGCTTGCAACGCATGGCGGGTGAGACCAGCAATACCCTATTGCTCAAGCTCGAAGGGAACAACCCGGCCGGTTCCGTGAAGGACCGCCCGGCGTTGTCGATGATCACCCGCGCCGAGCTGCGCGGACAGATCAAGCCGGGCGACACTCTGATCGAAGCCACCTCGGGTAATACCGGGATCGCCCTGGCCATGGCCGCCGCGATCAAGGGTTACAAGATGATCCTGATCATGCCCGACAACGGTAGCGCCGAGCGCAAGGCGGCGATGACCGCCTACGGTGCCCAGCTGATCCTGGTGACCCAGGAAGAGGGCATGGAAGGCGCGCGCGATCTGGCCGAACGCATGGCTGTCGAAGGCCGTGGCCTGGTGCTGGATCAGTTCGCCAACGGTGACAACCCCGAGGCGCACTACACCACCACCGGCCCGGAAATCTGGCAGCAGACCGCGGGCACCATCACCCATTTCGTCAGCTCCATGGGCACCACCGGTACGATCATGGGCAACTCGCGCTACCTCAAGGAGCAGAACCCGGCGATCCAGATCGTCGGCCTGCAACCGATGGAAGGCGCGGCCATCCCCGGTATCCGCCGCTGGCCCGAAGAGTATCTGCCGAAGATCTACAATTCGACCCGCGTGGACCGCATCATCGACATGGCCCAGCGTGAAGCCGAAGATACTACCCGCCGCCTGGCCCGTGAAGAGGGCATCTTCTGTGGCGTGTCCTCCGGCGGCGCCGTGGCCGGTATGTTGCGCTTGTCCCAAGAAGTGAAAAACGCAGTGATCGTCGCGATCATCTGTGACCGAGGCGACCGCTACCTGTCGACCGGCATCTTCGACGAACCCAACTGATGGCCAAGCACGAGAGAGGCCTGCGCTTCCAACCGACGGGCGGCAGCCGGGCCCCGCAGATCCCTGTGGGCAAGAAACAGCGCCTGACCATCGAGCGCTTGGCCAATGACGGGCGGGGCATCGTGTTCTTTGAAGGCCGTACCTGGTTTGTAAATGGCGCGCTGGCCGGCGAAGAAGTCGAGGCGCGGGTGTTGGGTGCTCACGGCAAGATTGTCGAGGCGCGTACCGAGCGGGTGTTCAAGGCCAGCGAATTGCGTCGCCCGACGCCGTGCGCCCATGTCGGCCGCTGCGGCGGTTGCAGCGTGCAGCACTTGCCCCATGGCGAACAGCTTGCCCTGAAACAGCGCATGCTCGCCGAGCAACTGTCCCGCGTGGCGGGTGTCGAACCGCAGGAGTGGGCCGCGCCTTTGAACGGGCCGGAATTCGGCTACCGTCGCCGTGCCCGCGTGGCCGTGCGTTGGGATGCCAAGGCGAAACACCTGGAAGTGGGTTTCCGCGCCGTGGCCAGCCAGGACATCGTCGCCATCGACGATTGCCCGGTGCTGGTACAGGCCTTGCAACCGATCATGCAGCGTCTGCCTAACATGTTGCGCTGCTTGAGCAAACCCCAGGCGTTGGGGCATGTGGAGTTGTTCAGCGGTACGTCCATCGCCGTGTTGCTGCGGCACATGGCGCCGTTGTCGGAAGCGGACCTGCAGGTGCTGAAAGAGTTCTGCGCCTTCCATGAAGCCCAATTGTGGCTGCATGGCGAGGGCCAGCCCGAACCGGTGGACGCCGATTCGGTGCTCGGGTTTCGATTGGATCACTGGGATCTGGAGCTGGCTTACCGGCCCGCAGATTTTGTCCAGGTCAACGCCGGGGTCAATGAAGCGATGGTTGCCCAGGCACTGGAATGGCTGGCGCCACAACCCGACGAACGGGTGCTGGACCTGTTTTGCGGTCTGGGCAACTTCGCCCTGCCACTGGCGCGTCAGGTGCGTGAAGTGGTGGCGGTGGAAGGCGTGCAGACCATGGTGGACCGGGCGGCCGTCAACGCTGTCAGCAACGATTTGCATAATGTGCAGTTTTTTCAGGCCGATTTGTCCCAGCCTTTGACTGACGCGAAATGGGCCAAACAGGGCTTTTCTGCGGTACTCTTGGACCCACCCCGCGATGGTGCCCTGGAGGTTGTGCGCAAGCTGGCTACCCTGGGGGCCAAGCGTCTGGTGTATGTGTCCTGCAACCCGGCCACGCTGGCGCGGGACACGGTTGAGTTGGTCAAGCAAGGCTACCGGCTAAAACGTGCCGGGATCCTCGACATGTTTCCGCAGACCGCGCATGTCGAGGCCATGGCGTTATTTGAAGCGGGCTAGGATGCCCGTTTAATCCGACCGGCCTGTCGTCTCCAGGGCCTGTGATCTGCCAGGGAGCAGTACAAGGTCGGCGATGAATTCTGGCGCATCAGAGGTGCGTCGTAGGGAAGGTAAGCAAGATGGTACAGGTGAGAGCACACCAGCCGATCAACACCGACGGCAGTATCAATCTCGAGGCATGGCTGGATCATGCCATCAGTGTCGACCCGGCACTGGACCGTGAAGCCTTGAAAGCAGCCTGCGAGTTCGCTCGTGAGTCTGAGCAGCAAGACAATGCGGCCAAGAACCTGTGGGCCGAGGGCACTTCAAGCTTTCGCACCGGGTTGGAAATCGCCGAGATCCTCGCCGATCTCAAGCTGGACCAGGATTCGCTGATCGCCGCCGTGCTCTATCGCGGCGTGCGTGAAGGGCACATTCAGTTGGCGACCGTTGGCCAGCGTTTCGGCTCCGTGGTGGCCAAACTGATTGATGGCGTGCTGCGCATGGCGGCGATCAGTGCCAGCCTCAGTCCGCGTCAGTCCATGGTACTGGGCACCCAAGGCCAGGTAGAAAACCTGCGCAAAATGCTCGTGGCGATGGTCGACGATGTACGCGTCGCGCTGATCAAGCTGGCCGAGCGCACTTGCGCGATTCGGGCGGTAAAGACCGCCGACGACGAAAAGCGCAACCGTGTTGCCCGTGAAGTCTTCGACATTTACGCGCCGCTGGCGCACCGCCTGGGCATCGGCCATATCAAGTGGGAGCTGGAGGACTTGTCCTTCCGCTACCTCGAACCCGATCAATACAAACAGATTGCAACACTGCTGCATGAGCGGCGGCTTGACCGTGAGCGTTTCATCAGCGACGTGATGGGCCAGCTGCGCTCCGAGTTGCAGGCCACTGGCGTCGAAGCCGACATCAGCGGCCGCGCCAAACACATCTATTCCATCTGGCGCAAAATGCAGCGCAAGGGCCTGGCCTTCAGTCAGATCTACGACGTACGTGCCGTGCGCGTGCTGGTGCCGGAGATGCGCGACTGCTACACCGCGCTTGGCATTGTCCACACCCTGTGGCGACACATCCCCAAGGAGTTCGACGACTACATCGCCAACCCCAAGGAAAACGGTTATCGCTCGCTGCACACCGCCGTGATCGGCCCCGAGGGCAAGGTGTTGGAAGTGCAGATCCGCACCCATGCCATGCACGAAGAGGCCGAGCTGGGCGTGTGCGCGCACTGGCGCTACAAAGGTACCGACGTCAAGGCTGGCTCCAACCAGTACGAAGAGAAAATCTCCTGGCTGCGCCAAGTGCTGGAATGGCACGAAGAACTCGGCGACATCGGCGGCCTGGCCGAACAGCTGCGGGTGGATATCGAACCGGACCGGGTCTATATCTTCACCCCGGACGGCCACGCCATCGACCTGCCGAAGGGCGCCACACCGCTGGACTTCGCCTACCGCGTACACACCGAGATCGGCCACAACTGCCGGGGCGCGAAGATCAACGGGCGCATCGTGCCGCTCAACTACAGCCTGCAGACCGGTGAACAGGTCGAGATCATCACCAGCAAGCACGGCACGCCGAGTCGGGACTGGCTCAACCCGAACCTGGGCTACATCACCACGTCGCGGGCGCGGGCGAAGATCGTCCACTGGTTCAAATTGCAGGCGCGCGACCAGAACGTCGCCGCCGGTAAAACCTTGCTTGAACGCGAGTTGGGGCGCCTGGGCCTGCCTCAGGTGGACTTCGACAAGTTGGCCGAAAAAGCCAACATGAAGATCGCCGAAGACATGTTCGCTGCCCTGGGGGCCGGCGATTTGCGCCTGGCCCAACTGGTCAACCTGGCCCAGCAGTTGGTGGAGCCAGAGCGCGGCAACGAGCAACTGGAGTTGATTCCGCGCAAGGCCACCGGCTACAAGCCCGGCAAGCGCGGCGATATCCAGATCCAGGGCGTTGGCAACCTGCTCACGCAAATCGCCGGTTGCTGCCAGCCATTGCCGGGGGATGCGATTGTCGGCTATATCACCCAGGGCCGTGGCGTGAGCATTCACCGCCAGGACTGCGCCTCGGTGCTGCAACTGGGTGGGCGCGAGCCGGAGCGCATCATCCAGGTCAGTTGGGGGCCGGTGCCGGTACTCACCTACCCGGTGGACATCATCATCCGTGCGTACGACCGTTCCGGTCTGCTGCGTGACGTGTCGCAAGTGCTGCTCAACGAGCGGATCAACGTGCTGGCGGTCAATACCCGCTCGAACAAAGAAGACAACACCGCGCTGATGTCCCTGACCATCGAGATTCCGGGGCTGGACGCATTGGGGCGGTTGCTGGGGCGGATTTCCCAGTTGCCGAACATTATCGAGACGCGGCGTAATCGCACGCCATGATTAGCGGGATGAACGCGGACTAAAATGTGGGAGCGGGCTTGCTCGCGAATGCGGTGGGTCAGTCAATATAGTTGGCACTGAAACACTGCTTTCGCGAGCAAGCCCGCTCCCATATTTGATCTTCAGCGGATAGAGATCAATGTATTCACTAGATGACCTGCTGCACTTGATGAATCGCCTGCGGGACCCGCAATACGGGTGCCCGTGGGACATCAAGCAAACCTATGCCACCATCGTCCCGCACACCCTGGAAGAGGCCTACGAAGTGGCCGACGCCATTGAACGCGGCGACTTCGATCACCTGCAAGGCGAGTTGGGCGACCTGTTGTTCCAGGTGGTGTATTACAGCCAACTGGCGCGGGAAGAGGGGCGTTTCGAATTTGCCGGGGTGATCGACAGCATCACGCGCAAGCTCATTCGCCGCCATCCCCATGTGTTCCCCACCGGTGATCTGTATGCGCCGCTGGATATCCCGCAGTTGAGTGAAGAACAGGTCAAGGCGCGCTGGGAGCAGATCAAGGCCGAGGAGCGCGCGGAAAAGTCCGACGCACCTGAGCAACTTTCCCTACTGGACGATGTGCCCACGGCGCTGCCGTCCCTGTCCCGTGCCGCCAAATTGCAGAAGCGCGCCAGCCAGGTCGGCTTCGACTGGCCATCGGCCTTGCCGGTGGTGGACAATGTGCGCGAAGAACTCGATGAAGTGCTCGAAGCCATGGCCGACAACGATTCGGTGGCCATTGCCGATGAGGTCGGTGACCTGCTGTTCGCGGCAGTCAACCTGGCCCGTCACCTCAGGGTCGACCCGGAAACCGCGCTGCGTGGCGCCAATGCCAAGTTCGAACGACGCTTCCGATTTATCGAACAGGCATTGCGCGATACGCACCAATCCATAGAAGATTGCACCCTCGAAACGATGGACGCCCTGTGGGGCGAAGCCAAACGCCAGGAAAAGAATCTGTCCAGCTGCGGTTGAGCAGTTGCCTAAGTGAGTAAGCACCATGAGCCTTTCCCTTCGCGACCAGTTGCTCAAAGCAGGTCTGGTCAACCAAAAGCAGGCCAAGCAGGTCGGCAAAGAGAAACAGAAGCAGCAGCGTCTGGTCCACAAAGGCCAGATCGAGGCGGATGACACCCAGGCCCGCCTGGCGGCCGAAGCGCACGCCGAGAAGGTCAAGCGCGATCAGGAACTCAATCGCCAGCAACAGGAAAAAGCCGAGGCCAAGGCCCGTACCGCCCAGGTCAAGCAACTGATCGAGACTTCGCGCCTGCCCAAGCTGACCACCGAGGACTACTACAACTTCGTGGATGACAAGAAGGTCAAGCGCCTGTCGGTCAACACGCTGATGCGCAACAAGCTGAGCAACGGCTCCCTGGCCATCGTGCACCACGGTGGCAGCTACGAGGTGATTCCGCGCGAAGCGGCGCTGAAGATCCAGGAGCGCGCACCGGAGCGTATCGTGCAGCTCAATATCCTGACGGAAAGCCAGGTGCCGGATGAGGATGATCCATACGCCGCCTACCAAATCCCGGATGATCTGATGTGGTAAAGCTGTAGAAACAATAAACCCCGCTCAAAAGGCGGGGTTTGTTTGCAGGCTATCCAGCTGCTGTGTGGGGCTGGATGCCTGCAGAATTTCAGAGTCTCAGGAGCCTTGCGTCTGGCGTCTCATCTCAAGGGCTTCGAGCTCGTTTTTATAATTATGAGCGTCGCTCTCGTTATGAAACATGCCGACCAACAGGTCTTGTTGGTGTACATCCCAGATGTGAATCCCATGGCCCAGTGCTTCGTGGGACATATGTTCGTCGTCGCGTTCAGTTACTTTTACAGTCATCTGCTTGCTCCAATCTCTGGTGGATCTGCGGCAAGTCGTCGCAGGCCTTTGTTATATGTTTTGTTAGCTTGCTAAGTAAACCGACTTTTCGCGCAACAATTCATTGCGGTAAATGCAACAGTGCTGCAGGCCGCGTAACCCGCGACATTGCGCCGCAGGGGCATGAGTTTTATGACAAAAGTTTCATGTTCGCGTCAGGAGCAGCTCAATCGACAGGCGAAAAAAAGCCCCGCATTCGCGAGGCTCTTGTTCCAGTTACCTATCAGCTACCTTTGACAGCCTTACCGTCAACAGTACCGTCCTGCAGCATGATGTTGTATTCCTTGCCGTCGGTCTCAACCTGACGCAGGGCAACCAGAATGCCGCCCTGATCCTTGGCAAACCACATCTGGGTGATGCGCTTGCTCTGAGTCGGGTCACGCACGCGCTCAACCTTGATCGCGTCGATGGAGCCCACCTTGGTCTGGACCTTTTCCGGGCCGATCACGCGGAAGTCATAGGTGTCGACGTCCGTGCCTTCGACCACGTTGTAGCTCATGCTCTTCTTGCCGGCAGCCACGTCGCGCTGCAGGGCCAACTGATAGGTCGACTTGTCGAGCATGCCACTTTGCAGGGCCACGTTGACCGCGTCCTTGTTTTCAAAGCCGGTGACTTTCTTGGCGGTCTGGTCGAAGTCCAGATTGATCTTCTTCGCCTTGCCCAGACCACCGCGTTCGAAGGTGTAGCTCTTGGGTTGCAGGGTGTCTTTGTCGAACAGGATCACACTGGTTTCGGTCAGGCTGGCGATCATCATGGAAGCCTTGAAATTCAAGGTCCAGGTGCCATCGGCATTCTTGGCCAGGCTGCGTTCAGCCGAACCACTCATGGGCAACTGTTTCCAGTCGGCGGTGTAGCTTACGGAGAAAGGGTGAAGGTCTGCTGCTTGCACGGCAGGCAAGGCGAACAGCGCAAAAGCGAAGAGCAGGGCGCGACGCATAAAATCTCCTAGGTTCGAATCAAGTGGCCGCTGGCCGCGAGTAACTGACCGTCCAATAATGCACCCTGGTCACCAAGAATCAACCGCCCCTCGGCAAACCAGCGCACGGCCAGCGGGTAAATCCTGTGTTCCTGGGTGTGAACCCGTTGCGCAAGCGTCTGCGCCGAGTCGTCAGACTCTACCGGAACCACTGCCTGTACGACCAGAGGCCCGCCATCGAGTTCCTCGGTGACAAAGTGCACGCTGCAGCCGTGCTCGCTGTCGCCGGCATCGAGCGCACGCTGGTGCGTGTGCATACCTTTGTACTTGGGCAGCAGGGAAGGGTGGATATTGAGCAGGCGTCCTTCGTAATGCCGCACGAAATCAGCGCTGAGGATGCGCATGAAGCCGGCTAGTATCACGAGTTTGGGGTTGAAGGCGTCGATCAGTTCGATCAAGGCGCTGTCGAAGGCTTCGCGGCCTTCGAACGCCTTGTGATCCAGCGAGCGGGTGGCAATACCCGCGTCCCTGGCGCGTTGCAGGCCGTAGGCGTCGCTGCGGTTGGAGATCACCGCAGCGATGCGCACCGGGCTGTCGCCCGCGCGCGTGCTGTCGATCAGGGCCTGCAAGTTACTGCCGGTGCCGGAAAGCAGCACCACGACATCACAGGTCTCAAGCATCAGTGAGCCTTGAGATTTTTCAGCTCGACTTGAGCCGCGCCTTCGGCAGCGGTGGCGATCTGGCCGATGACCCAAGGCTGCTCGCCGGCTTCACGCAGCACGTTCAGCGCTGTTTCTACGTGCTCTTGCGCCACGCAGATGACCATGCCGACGCCGCAGTTCAGCACGCGGTGCATTTCGGTTTCATCAACGTTGCCTTTCTCTTGCAGCCAGTCGAATACCGCGGGACGCTGCCAGCTGGCCACGTCAACGATTGCCTGGGCGCCTTTTGGCAGCACGCGCGGGATGTTGTCCAGCAGGCCGCCGCCGGTGATGTGGGCCATGGCTTTGACTGCGCCAGTGTCCTTGATCAGCTTGAGCAGAGGTTTGACGTAGATGCGGGTCGGGGCCATCAGCAGGTCGGTCAGCGGCTTGCCGTCGAGTTGGGTGTTCTCGATCTCGGCACCGGACACTTCGATGATCTTGCGGATCAGCGAGTAACCGTTGGAGTGTGGACCGGAAGATGGCAGTGCCAGCAGGGCGTCACCGGCAGCCACTTTGGAACCGTCGATGATGTCGGCTTTTTCCACGACGCCGACGCAGAAGCCGGCCAGGTCATAGTCTTCGCCTTCGTACATGCCTGGCATTTCAGCGGTTTCGCCGCCAACCAGGGAGCAACCCGACAGTTCGCAGCCAGCGCCGATACCGGTGACCACTTGTGCAGCGGTGTCCACGTTCAGCTTGCCGGTGGCGTAGTAGTCCAGGAAGAACAACGGCTCGGCGCCGCATACCACCAGGTCGTTGACGCACATCGCAACCAGGTCGATGCCGATGGTGTCGTGCTTGTTCAGGTTCAGTGCCAGGCGCAGCTTGGTGCCCACGCCGTCGGTGCCGGAAACCAGTACAGGTTGCTTGTAGCCGGCCGGGATTTCGCAGAGGGCGCCAAAACCGCCCAGGCCGCCCATGACTTCGGGGCGCGCAGTGCGCTTGGCGACGCTCTTGATGCGTTCGACCAATGCTTCACCGGCGTCGATGTCTACACCGGCGTCCTTGTAGCTCAGGGAGGGTTGCTTGCTCATGATCCAGGCCTTTAGGGGGATTCAGGGGTAACGACCGAGCGGGCAGGCGCTTTTGATAAAAGGCCCAGCCGTTGACGGTCTGCGAAGGCGCGCGATTTTATCAGGCTTGAGGGGCAGCGGCCATCCTCGGGCCGACGGGCAGGGCCATATAGGTAAAAAAGCCGGTTAAAAAAATGCTAATGGGCCCTGCCTTGGCACGTATTAAGGTATAGCCTTTAACCCGCTGTCGTTATGACAGTCCAAAAACTGCCAGGACCCTGTGAATGTTTTGTCGGTCGCTGTGGTCACAGCCTTGCCAAGCCGAGTTCACGCGGTCTGTTCCAGCCGCCAAATTTGTCGTTCGGGAATCTTCCATGCGTTTGTGTCAATTCTTCTTTTTAGGCTGCTTGTCGTTGGTCAGCCTGGCGAGTCATGCCGAAACCCTCAATGGCCTTTATCAAGTACTCGAACCCGTCAGCAGCCAGTCGCCACAAGAGCGCGACCAGGCGACCCAGCGTGCCGTGCAGACGATGGTGATCCGTCTGACCGGCGACGCCAAGGCCGCCGACGGCCCAGGCCTGGCGGCCGTTCGCAAAGATCCGCAACAAATTATCAGCCAGTACGGCTACGACGCCGGCCCGCCGGAAAGCCTGCAAGTGGATTTCGACCCGGTAAGCACCGATCGTGTTCTGCGTGAGGCGGGCCTGTCGATCTGGGGCAGCAATCGGCCGTCGATTCTTGGCTGGTGGCTGAACGATTCCACCGAAGGCAGCAACCTCGTGGGTGATGGTCAGACCGTCGCCCAAGTGCTGCGCCGTGCCGCGCAACACCGTGGCTTACCGTTGCGTCTGCCGTTGGGCGATTTGGATGAACAGGTGGTCGCCACCGCGCCGAACCTGGAAAGTGCTGACGCCACACCGCTGCGTGCCGCCTCCGAGCGTTACGGCGCCGACGCCTTGCTGGCCGTGCATGCGCGCCAGGAAGGCAGCCAATGGCAGGCCAAATGGCGCCTGTGGCTGGGCGACAAGAGCGAGCAGGGCACTGCGCAAGGTGCCGACACGGGTGCCGTGGCCGATGCGGTGATGCTGGCGGTCAGCCAGAAGCTGGCGCCGCGCTTCGCGGTCAAGCCTGGCGTGAGTACCGAACAATTGCTGGAAGTGCAGGGCATGACCCTGGAGCGTTATGCCGCACTGGGTCATCTGTTGGAGCCTTTTGGCGGTCAGCCACAGTTAGTGGATGGCAATCGCATCGTATACCGCGTCAACGGCAGTGCCGATCAGTTGCGTACTCAATTGAGCCTGGCCAAGTTGCAGGAGATTCCTGCGGGTGAGGCGCCGGTCCAGCAACCCATGGCAGACGGCACTCAGCCGGCGGTTGCGCCTGAGCCCCAGGCGCAATTGCGTTTTCGTTGGTAGAAGTTTTCTTCTTTATATAGATGGAGTGGTTTATGGCGGATACGCGTCGTTGGGTGTGGCTTGGCGGGATTGTCCTGCTGTGCGTTTTTGTGTTCCTGCTGCATTCGATCCTGACGCCGTTCCTGGTTGCGTTGCTGCTGGCCTACCTGTTCGATCCGGTGGTGGATCGCCTGGAGAAGGCCGGACTGTCGCGGACCTGGGGCGTGGTGGCGGTGTTCGCCCTGTTTACCCTGATCATCACGGCGTTGGTGCTGGTGCTGGTGCCGATGCTGGCCAAGCAACTGTTCCGTTTGTATGAGCTGGCGCCGCAGATGCTCGATTGGCTGCAGCATACGGCCATGCCATGGGCCCAGGCCAAGTTGGGGCTGGCGGATGGTTTCTGGAAGTTCGACAAGGTCAAGGCCGCGATCAGCGATCACATGGGCCAGACCACCGATATCGTCGGGGTTATCCTCAGCCAGGCGACCGCCTCCAGCCTGGCGCTGATCGGTTGGTTGACCAACCTGGTGCTGATTCCAGTGGTGGCGTTCTACCTGCTGCGCGACTGGGACATCATGATGGCCAAGATCCGCAGCCTGCTGCCACGCAATCGCGAAGAGCGCATCGTGTCGCTGGCCGAGGAGTGTCATGAGGTACTTGGTGCCTTCGTGCGCGGGCAATTGCTGGTGATGTTGGCCCTGGGGGTCATCTATGCGGCCGGCTTGATGGCAATCGGCCTGGAGCTGGGTCTGTTGATCGGTCTGATCGCCGGCCTCGCCGCAATCGTGCCTTACATGGGTTTTGTGATTGGTATCGGCGCGGCCTTGGTGGCGGGGTTGTTTCAGTTTGGCGGCGACCTGTACCCGATGCTGGGGATCGTGGCGGTGTTTATGGTTGGCCAAGCCCTGGAAGGCATGGTGCTGACGCCGTTGCTGGTAGGAGACCGGATTGGCCTGCACCCAGTGGCCGTGATCTTTGCGATTTTGGCGGGCGGTGAGCTGTTCGGATTTACCGGTATCCTGTTGGCACTGCCGGTGGCGGCGGTGATCATGGTGCTGGTGCGCCATGTGCACGATTTGTATAAGGATTCGGATGTGTACACGGGGGTTGAAGACCCCGATCTGTAATCGCTCTGCAACAAACCCGGCCCAGGCCGGGTTTGTTGTTTCTGGAGCAGGGGCGTCAACCAATCTGCGTAAATCCAACAAGTTAACGCAAACCTTTGATTTTGCTTGGGGTCAGTTGCATTGTGCGCCCGGCGTCACGGGTATAAACTTTGCAAACTTTACACAGAGGCCACTAGCGGTTCGTTTGGAGCCGTTCAGTCAGCATGAAACCGATTCAGCTGCCCTTGGGTGTGCGTCTGCGTGACGACGCCACCTTTATCAACTACTACCCAGGCGCCAATGCCGCTGCACTCGGCTATGTCGAGCGACTCTGCGAAGCCGACGCCGGGTGGACCGAAAGCCTGATCTATCTGTGGGGCAAGCACGGCGTAGGGCGTACCCACCTGTTGCAGGCCGCGTGTCTGCGTTTCGAGCAGATGGGTGAGCCGGCGGTTTACCTGCCCCTGGCTGAGTTGATGGACCGTGGTATCAGCATCTTCGACCATCTTGAGCAGTACGAGCTGGTGTGCCTGGACGATCTGCAAGCGATCGCCGGCAAGGCGGAGTGGGAAGAGGCGTTGTTTCACCTGTTCAACCGCTTGCGTGACAGTGGCCGGCGCCTGCTGATCGCTGCGTCTACCTCGCCGCGGGAATTGCCGATCAAGCTGGCCGACCTCAAGTCGCGGATGACCTTGGCGTTGATTTTCCAGATGCGCCCGCTCTCCGACGAAGACAAATTGCGAGCCCTGCAACTGCGCGCATCCCGTCGTGGCCTGCACCTCACCGACGAAGTGGGGCATTTCATTCTCACTCGTGGCACCCGCAGCATGAGCGCGTTGTTCGATTTGCTCGAACAGCTTGATCAGGCCTCTTTGCAGGCCCAGCGCAAGCTGACTATTCCCTTCCTGAAAGAAACCCTCGGCTGGTAGCCAACCCACTGTTTTCGCGGCTTCTGGAAATTCCCGGGCGCCAGAAAACCTGCGTTTGAGCCGATGTGGCCACGCAAAAGGCAGGTACGGGGTGTTAAGGGCTTAGATGTCATAGTCCAAACAAGAAGTCACAAAGATCACGATTGAATTTGCAAATCGATGTGATAGAGGGCATAGTCTCGTCTTCTTTACATATCAGCCACGGTCGTGCCCATGCTAAATCGCTTCGCACCCCTCGTGCCCCTCGCACTCGTTACCCTGTTGTTTGGTTGCGCCTCCCACCCTCAGCAGGTGGCAGAACAGCAAAAACCACAGGTTCAAAATCAGGCAAAGTTCGTTGCCGCACAGTCTGCTTCTGTTTATGAAGAAGAGCTGGCAACTGAAAAAGAACTGACCAACTTCTCCGGTAACAAGCCTTACCAGCTTCCCGTTCTGGCCGACAGCATCCTTGAACGTGGCATGTCCCTGATCGGTACCCGTTACCGTTTCGGCGGCACCTCTGAAGCCGGTTTCGACTGCAGCGGTTTCATCGGCTACCTGTTTCGTGAAGAGGCTGGCATGAACCTGCCACGCTCCACCCGCGAAATGATCAACGTGAATGCACCGTTGGTCGCGCGCAACAACCTCAAGCCCGGTGATCTGCTTTTCTTCAGTACGGCGGGTCGTGGTCGTGTGAGCCATGCCGGTATCTACCTGGGCGATAACCAGTTTATCCACTCCAGCAGCCGTCGCAGTGGCGGTGTTCGGGTCGACAACCTGGGCGACAGCTACTGGAGCAAAACCTTCATTGAAGCCAAGCGCGCACTCGCCATGGCCCCGACGACGGTTACCGCGAGCAAGTAAACTTAAAGTGATACTTGAAGTTTGACGTGTAAGCGCTAGAATCCCTGGACATTGTTGTAATCCGTTCGCGCGAGCTTTGCTTGCGCGTTCTGGTTTTCAGCGTTCGGCAGCGAAAGCCGCATCCAGACCAGGATTGTTCTGCCCATGTCGACCTCGGCCCGCCTGATCCTCATTCTTTGCGCCGCGCTGCTCAGCGCCTGCGCAAGTCGACCACCGCCGCCCGCGCCTGTCGCGGTGAAGCCCAAGCCGGTGTTCACCTACTCTACCCAGAATTTTTCGCCAGCGGCCGAAGACGTGCTCTTTCGCGCGTTGGGCCTGGTCGGCACGCCTTACCGATGGGGCGGCAACACGCCAGACTCCGGGTTTGATTGCAGCGGCCTGATCGGGTTTGTCTTCCGCGATGCCGCCGGGATTTCCCTACCGCGTACCACCCGCGAGCTGATCGTAATGCGCGCGCAGGATGTCAGCGAGCAGAACCTGCAGACCGGCGACCTGCTGTTCTTCGCCACCGGTGGCGGTTCCCAGGTCAGCCACGCGGGGATCTACGTAGGTGAAGGGCGTTTTGTGCACGCGCCACAAACCGGCGGTACGGTGAAGTTGGATACGCTGTCCAAAGCGTATTGGCAGAATGCTTACCTGAGCGCCAAGCGCGTGTTGCCGGGCAACCTGGCACGAAATCCGTAAGAAGCAGCGGCAAGTTTCAAGTTTCAAGCCGCAAGGGGAGTGATGCCTGCTTGCGGCTATCTGCTTGAGGCTTGCAGCTCGCCCCTCAACCCACTACCCTTCGCCGCTTGTTCCAGGTGCTCTGTGACCCACGGGTCGACAGAGTGAAACAGGGAAGCCGGTGAGTGAGCGCACTTCTACACAGTGCCGCCGCGATTCCGGCGCTGCCCCCGCAACGGTAAATGAGTCAAGACGCTGCCTTTTGCCACTGTATCGCCTGCGATATGGGAAGGCGCAGCGTTGGCCTGCCTTCAGCCAGCACGTCACTCATGAGCCCGGAGACCGGCCTGCAACATCCAACAGCATCACGGTGGGCGATGCTTGGCTGTCTGTGTTTTCTTTTTTCCTGCCCGCCGTTTTTGTCCAGCCCCAACGGAGAGCTGCCATGACCGATTCCCCCGACCGCGACGAACGCCACTTGGCGCGCATGTTGCGCAAAAAAGCCGTGATCGACGAACGCATCGCTAATTCCCCTAACGAATGCGGCTTGCTGCTGGTGCTGACCGGTAACGGCAAGGGCAAGAGCAGTTCCGCGTTCGGCATGCTGGCCCGGGCCATGGGCCACGGTATGCAGTGCGGCGTAGTGCAATTCATCAAGGGGCGCAACAGCACCGGCGAAGAGTTGTTCTTCCGCCGCTTCCCCGAACAAGTGCGTTTCCATGTGATGGGCGAAGGCTTTACCTGGGAAACCCAGGACCGCCAGCGCGACATCGCCGCCGCCGAAGCCGCTTGGGCGGTGTCCCGCGAACTGCTGCAGGACCCGGCCATCGGCCTGGTGGTGCTGGACGAACTGAACATCGCCCTCAAGCACGGCTACCTCGACTTGGACCAGGTCCTCAGCGACCTGCAAGCCCGCCCGCCGATGCAACACGTGGTGGTCACCGGTCGTGGCGCCAAACCCGAGTTGATTGAAATGGGCGACACCGTCACCGAAATGGGCATGCTCAAGCACGCGTTCCAGGCCGGTATCAAGGCACAGAAGGGCGTCGAACTTTGAATCAGCCCCGTCATTGCCCGGCCGTCTTGATCGCCGCACCGGCGTCCGGCCAGGGCAAAACCACGGTCACCGCCGCGCTCGCCCGTTTGCACCGCAACCTGGGACGCAAGGTGCGCGTATTCAAATGCGGCCCGGACTTTCTCGACCCGATGATCCACGAGCGCGCCAGCGGTGCGCCGGTATATCAATTGGACATGTGGATGGTGGGCGAGCAGGAAAGCCGTCGCTTGCTGTGGGAAGCGGCGGGGGAGGCTGACCTGATCCTCATCGAAGGCGTGATGGGCCTGTTCGACGGTACGCCGTCCAGCGCCGACCTGGCGCGACACTTCGGCGTGCCGGTGCTGGGCGTGATCGACGGCACGGCCATGGCCCAGACCTTTGGCGCATTGGCCCTGGGTTTGGCGCGTTATCAACCGGATTTGCCGTTCGCCGGCGTACTGGCCAACCGCGTCGGCACTCTGCGCCATGCGCAATTGCTGGAAGGCAGCCTCACCGAAGGCTTGCGTTGGTACGGCGCATTATCCCGCGAGACCGGTATCGAATTGCCCAGCCGTCACCTGGGCCTGGTACAGGCCAGCGAACTGAATGACCTTGATGTGCGCCTGGACGCCGCCGCCCAAGCGTTGGGCAGCAGTTGTGAAGTGGCCTTGCCGCCGCCGGTGACCTTTGCCGCGCCGCAAGTGGTCGAGGCCCAGCCCTTGCTCAACGGCGTGCGCATCGCCGTGGCCCGCGATGAAGCCTTCGCGTTCACCTATGGCGCCAGCCTCGACCTGTTGCGGGCGATGGGTGCCGAGCTGAAGTTTTTCTCGCCGATCCATGATCGCCAATTGCCTGACGCCGACAGCCTCTATCTGCCCGGCGGTTATCCGGAACTGCACCACCAGGCGTTGTCGGAAAATACCCCGATGCTCGACGCCATCCGTGCCCATCACGCGGCCGGCAAACCCTTGCTCGCCGAATGCGGCGGCATGCTCTACCTGCTCGACTCGCTGACCGATGTCAACGGCGCCCGCGCCGAACTGGTGGGCCTGTTGCGGGGTGATGCGGTGATGCAAAAGAAACTTGCGGCCTTGGCACTGCAAAATGTCGAACTACCCGAAGGCACACTGCGCGGCCATACCTATCACCACTCCCTGACCACCACCGAATGGCAGCCGATCGCCCGTGGCCTTAGCCCCAATGGCGGACGCGGTGCCGAGGCGGTTTATCGGCAGGGGCGGATGACGGCGTCCTACGTGCACTTCTATTTCCCATCGAATCCCCAGGCGGTGGCCGCGTTGTTCGCGCCCGATCCAGCATTATGAGCGACAACGCCTTCCCCCAGTCTGACCGTGACGCGGTCTACCGTGCCATCGCCGAACGCCGTGACATGCGCCACTTCAGCGGCGGCACTGTCGCCCCCGAACTACTGCACCGTCTACTCCAGGCCGCGCACCAGGCCCCCAGCGTCGGCCTGATGCAACCTTGGCGTTTTATCCGCATCAGCGACCGCTCGTTGCGTGGGCAGATTCAACAACTGGTGGAAGAAGAACGCGTACGCACCGCCGAAGCCCTGGGTGAGCGCTCCGATGAATTCATGAAGCTCAAGGTCGAGGGTATCCACGACTGCGCCGAAGTGCTGGTGGCGGCGTTGATGGATGATCGCGAGCGCCATATCTTCGGCCGGCGCACCTTGCCGGAAATGGACATGGCCTCGCTGTCCTGTGCTATCCAGAATCTATGGCTGGCAGCCCGTGTCGAAGGCCTGGGCATGGGGTGGGTCTCGCTGTTCGACCCCCTGGCGCTCGCCGATCTGCTGGGTTTGCCTGCGGGGGCGAAACCCTTGGCCGTACTGTGTCTGGGACCGGTAGCCGAGTTCTACCCGGCACCGATGTTGCAGCTAGAAGGCTGGGCCGAGCCACGGCCGCTGAATGACATGTTGTACGAGAATGTGTGGGGAGTGAGTCAATGAGTGTGGCCTTGCTGTGTGTCGCTGCCGTCGCGCTGGATGCGCTGCTGGGCGAACCCAGGCGCTGGCATCCGCTGGTGGCGTTCGGCAATTTCGCCGGGCGTATCGAACAACGTTTCAACACCGGTGGCCGCGGCTGGCGCAGCCATGGCGTCACCGCTTGGTTTATCGCTGTAGTACCGTTGACGCTGCTGGCCACGGCGTTGTCGTGGGCGCCTTATATCGGTTGGGTTCTTGAGATCCTGGCCTTGTATTGCGCCCTCGGCATGCGCAGTCTCGGCGAGCATGTGATCCCAGTGGCCCAAGCGTTGCGCAGCGATGACCTGGAGGAAGCCCGCAAGCGCGTGAGCTACCTGGTGAGCCGTCAGACCAGTGAGCTGGACCGCACTGAAGTCGCCCGCGCCGCCACCGAATCGGTGCTGGAAAACGGCAGCGACGCGGTGTTCGCCGCGATTTTCTGGTTTGTGGTCGCCGGTGTTCCGGGCGTGGTGTTATACCGCCTGAGCAATACCCTCGATGCCATGTGGGGCTACCGCAACGAACGCTTCGAACGTTTCGGCTGGGCCGCAGCAAAAATCGACGATGTGCTCAACTATATTCCTGCACGCTTGGTGGCCTTGACCTACGCCGTACTCGGCAAGACTCGTTTGGCACTCAAATGCTGGCGCACCCAGGGCCCGACCTGGGACAGCCCTAACGCGGGGCCGGTCATGGCCGCCGGTGCCGGTGCTTTGGGCGTCGAGTTGGGTGGCGCTGCGATCTACCACGGTGAAGTGCACCAACGTCCGCAACTGGGTGAAGGCCCGGCGGCGGATGCCGGCTCCATCGACCGGGGCTGGCAACTGGTGCAGCGCGGCGTATGGTTGTGGTTGCTGATCCTATGCGCGGGGGCGCAACTTTATGCTTGAACACGGTGGCCGGCTGCGTAAGGCAGCGATTCAGTACGGGATAGCCGAAGCCGACTGGCTCGACCTGTCCAGCGGCCTCGCGCCGTGGCCGTGGCCGATCCCCGACATCCCGCTGCGGGCCTGGGCGCGCTTACCGGAAACTGACGACGGTCTTGAGCAGGCCGCCAGCGAATATTACGGCGCTGCCCACCTATTGCCGGTGCCCGGTTCCCAGGCGGCGATCCAGTTGCTGCCGCGCCTGCGCCGCTCCGGCAAGGTCGGCGTGCTGTCACCGTGCTACGCCGAGCACGCCGAAGCCTGGCGCCGCGCCGGTTACGTGGTGCGCGAAGTGCAGGAGCAGGAAGTCGACTTCTTTCTTGATGGCCTCGATGTGCTGGTGGTGGTCAACCCCAACAATCCCACCGGGCTGAGCCTGAACCCGCAACGCTTGCTGGACTGGCACTCGCGGCTGGCCCAGCGCGGCGGTTGGCTGGTAGTGGACGAAGCCTTCATGGATGTCACCCCTCAACTGAGCCTGGCGAGCCAGGCGCATCAGGTCGGTCTGATTGTGTTGCGCTCATTCGGTAAATTTTTCGGCTTGGCCGGTGTGCGGTTAGGCTTTGTGTTGGCCGAGCGCAAGCTGCTCAAGTTGCTGGCTGAGCAGGTAGGCCCTTGGGCGGTCAGTGGGCCGACGCGGGTGCTCGGCCAAGCCTGCTTGCGTGACACCGCCGGGCATGCGCGGCAACGTACTCGGTGTATCGAGGCCGGCCAGCGGTTGTTCGCCGCTCTTGAGCGTCACGGCTTTCAGCCCCAGGGCGGCTGCGCGTTGTTTCAATGGCTGATCACGCCCCACGCTGAACATATGCATGAGTTCATGGCCCAGCGCGGCATCCTGCTGCGCCTGTTTGTCCACGACAGCAGCCTGCGTTTCGGTCTGCCCGACACCGAGGCCGACTGGCTAAGGCTGGACGAAGCCCTGGTCGCCTATAAGGAAGCGACATGAGTACGCTGATGGTGCAAGGCACCACCTCCGACGCCGGCAAAAGTACCTTGGTGACGGCGCTGTGTCGCTGGCTGGTCCGCCAGGGCGTGGCGGTGGCGCCGTTCAAGCCGCAGAACATGGCGCTCAACAGCGCCGTGACTGCTGAAGGCGGCGAAATCGGCCGCGCCCAGGCCGTGCAGGCCCAGGCCGCTAATCTGGCGCCGCACACGGACATGAACCCGGTGCTGCTCAAACCCAACAGCGACACCGGTTCCCAAGTGATCATCCATGGCCGCGCAGTGACCAGCATGAACGCGGTGGCTTATCACGACTTCAAGGCCATCGCGATGCAGGCGGTGCTGGCCTCCCATGCCCGATTGAGCCAGGCCTACCCAGTGGTGATGGTGGAAGGCGCGGGCTCCCCGGCGGAGATCAACCTGCGCGCCAATGACATCGCCAACATGGGCTTCGCTGAAGCGGTGGATTGCCCGGTTTTGCTGATCGCCGATATCAATCGCGGCGGGGTGTTTGCCCATCTGGTCGGCACCCTGGAACTGCTGTCGCCCACGGAGCAGGCGCGGGTCAAAGGCTTCATCATCAACCGTTTTCGCGGCGACATTGCGCTGTTGCAGCCCGGCCTGGACTGGCTGGAAGCGCGCACCGACAAACCGGTGGTGGGCGTGTTGCCCTACGTGATGGACCTGCACCTGGAAGCCGAAGACGGCATCGACAGGCGCCAGATCGGCAAGGCGGCCCAGGTACTCAACGTGGTGGTGCCGGTGTTGCCGCGCATCAGCAACCACACGGATTTTGACCCACTGCGCCTGCATCCTCAGGTGGATCTGCAATTCATCGGGCCAGGCCAGCCGATCCCGGCCGCCGACTTGATCATCCTCCCTGGTTCGAAAAGCGTGCGCAGCGACCTGGCTTTTCTGCGCGCCAACGGCTGGGACACCGCCGTGGCCCGGCACTTGCGCTACGGTGGCAAAGTGCTTGGTATTTGCGGCGGCCTGCAGATGCTCGGCGAGCAGGTGCATGACCCGTTGGGCCTGGAAGGGCCTGCCGGTTCAAGCGACGGCCTTGGGTTGCTGGCGTTCAGCACCACGCTGGAAGAAGAGAAGCAGCTGCGCAACGTACGCGGGCGTCTGTTACTGGAAGATGCCGACGTCAGCGGTTATGAGATCCACGCGGGCGTAACGTCTGGCGATGCCTTGTCGAACGCCGCTGTAATCCTGGAGGACGGCCGCCGCGATGGCGCGCAAAGTGCCGATGGGCAAATCCTCGGCACTTACCTGCATGGTCTGTTCGAAAGCCCGGCGGCGTGCAGTGCGTTGCTGCGCTGGGCCGGTCTGCAGGATGTGCAGATGGTGGATTACCACGCGTTGCGCGAGCGCGATATCGAGCGTTTGGCCGACTTGGTGGAGAACCATTTGGATACCGATTTATTGCGTAGCTTGTGTGGAGTCGCTCCATGCTCCAACTGATCCTCGGCGGCGCCCGTTCCGGCAAAAGCCGCCTCGCCGAAAAGCTCGCCAGCGAGACGGGTTTACCCATCACGTACATCGCTACCAGCCAACCGCTGGATGGCGAGATGAACGCGCGCGTTGCCCTGCATCGCCAGCGTCGCCCGGACCATTGGGGCCTGATCGAAGAGCCGATTGAACTGGCCCGCGTGCTACGCGAAAACGCGGCTGCCGGGCAATGCCTGCTGGTGGACTGCCTGACCCTGTGGCTGACCAATTTGCTGATGCTTGAAGACCCTGATCGCCTGACGCTCGAGCGCGATCAACTGCTGCAAACCCTGGCCGTGCTGCCAGGAGAAATCATTTTTGTCAGCAACGAGACCGGTTTGGGTGTCGTGCCGCTGGGCGAATTGACTCGCCGCTATGTGGATGAAGCCGGTTGGCTGCATCAAGCCTTGGCCGAGCGGTGTCAGCGTGTTGTCCTGACGGTTGCCGGCCTGCCCCTGACTTTGAAAGGTACTGCGTTATGACTGACACCTGGTGGCTCAATTCCTGTAAGGCAATTGACGCCCAAGCGTACGAACACGCCTTGGCGCGCCAGCAGCAATTGACCAAGCCGGCCGGTTCCCTCGGCCAGTTGGAAGCGCTGGCGGTGCAATTGGCCGGTTTGCAGGGCCAGGTCAAACCGTCGGTGGATCAGCCCTGGATCACCATTTTTGCCGGTGACCATGGCGTGGTCGCGGAAGGCGTGTCGGCGTTTCCCCAGGAAGTCACCGGGCAGATGCTGCACAACTTTGTCACCGGTGGCGCGGCCATCAGCGTCTTGGCGCGCCAGTTGGATGCGCAGTTGGAAGTGGTCGACCTCGGTACGGTCACGCCGTCCCTGGACCTGCCAGGTGTGCGCCACCTGAACATCGGCGCGGGCACCGCCAACTTCGTCCACGGCTCGGCGATGACCGTGGCCCAGGGCCAGCTCGCCCTGCAAGCCGGCCGTGACAGTGCGCGACGGGCGCTGGCAAGTGGGGCACAGCTGTTTATCGGCGGCGAGATGGGCATCGGCAACACCACCGCCGCCAGTGCGCTGGCGTGTGCCTTGCTCGACTGCCAGGTCGGTGACCTCACCGGGCCAGGCACCGGGCTGAATGCCCAGGGCGTGAGCCACAAGGTGGCCGTGATTGAGCGTGCTCTGGCGTTGCACGCAGGGCAGCGCGGTGATGCGTTGCAGACGCTATTCAATCTCGGTGGTTTTGAGATTGCCGCACTGGTGGGCGCGTACCTGGCCTGCGCCCAGGATGGCATCGTGGTGCTGGTGGATGGGTTCATTTGCACCGTCGCAGCGTTGGTCGCGACGCGCTTGAACCCTACGTGTCGTGAGTGGCTGGTGTTTGGCCATCGCGGCGCCGAGCCAGGTCACCGCCATGTGCTGCAGAGCCTCGATGCGCAACCGCTGCTCGAGCTGGGCCTGCGCCTGGGTGAAGGCAGCGGCGCGGCGTTGGCCGTGCCGTTGTTGCGCCTCGCGTGTGCGTTGCACGGACAGATGGCGACGTTCGCCGAAGCCGCTGTGGCAGACCGTCCGGCATGACCTTGCGCCTGGACCTGCTGCGCCACGGCGAAACCGAACTGGGCGGCGGCCTGCGTGGCAGCCTGGACGACGAACTCACCGCCAAAGGCTGGACGCAGATGCGTGCGGCCGTGGTGGAGCAGGGGCCGTGGGACCGTCTCGTCAGTTCGCCGCTGCAACGGTGCGCGCGGTTCGCCAATGAATTGGGCGCCCAGCTCGATCTTCCAGTGACCCTGGAAAAGGATCTGCAAGAGCTGCACTTCGGCGCCTGGGAAGGGCAGAGTGCGGCGGCCTTGATGGAAATCGACGCCGAGGGACTGGGTTTGTTCTGGGCCGACCCCTACCGCTTTACGCCGCCGGACGGCGAGCCTGTCAGCGCTTTTTCCGACCGTGTTCTGGGCGCAGTCGCACGCTTGCATCAGGCTTATGCCGGCGAGCGTGTGCTGTTGATCAGTCATGGCGGTGTAATGCGCCTGCTACTGGCGCAAGCGCGTGGCTTGCCTCGGGAGCAACTGTTGAATGTCGAAGTCGGCCACGGCGGGCTGTTCAGCCTGCAGGTCGCGGCTGATGGCGTGTTGAAGGAAGTGGTGTAGGCATGCAGCCCTTCTGGATCGCCCTGCAATTTCTCAGCAGTCTGCCGATTCGTCTGCCAGGCATGCCGCAGCCTCAGGAATTGGGGCGCTCACTGCTGTTTTACCCGGTCGTGGGGCTGTTGTTCGGTCTGCTGCTGTGGGCGCTGAACACGGCGTTGATGGGGGCCCCGCTATTACTGCATGCCGCGCTGTTGCTGACGGCCTGGGTGTTGCTCAGTGGCGGCCTGCATCTGGACGGCCTGGCGGACAGCGCCGATGCCTGGCTGGGCGGTTTCGGTGATCGTGAGCGCACGCTCACGATCATGAAGGACCCGCGCAGCGGGCCGATTGCCGTGGTCACGCTCGGCTTGGTGCTGTTGCTCAAGTTCACCGCGTTGGTGGCCTTGATCGAGCAACATAACGGTGCAGCGCTGATCCTGGCGCCGCTGATCGGCCGCGCATCGATGCTGGCGCTGTTTCTCTCCACGCGCTATGTGCGTGCCGGCGGATTGGGTCAGGCGTTGTCGGATCATTTACCGAGGATCGTCGGTCAACAGGTGCTGATCCTCAGTGGCTTGGCCTGCATCCTAATTGGTGGCTTCAGTGGGGGGATGGCTGTATTGCTCGCTGCGATCTGCTTTATGGGCCTTCGCCAACTGATGGTCAACCGCCTGGGCGGCACCACGGGCGACACCGCAGGCGCCTTGCTGGAACTGCTGGAAGTCGCGGTTTTGGTCGGTCTGGCGCTGTAACACTTTCTTGCATTTCCTTAATCGCGGGTATATACACCTTCCATGCTTGCCTCCCAGTGTTTATGCACCAACCTGCGACGCGCCGCCCGTGGCGTCAGCAGGCATTACGACGGCGCCCTTGATGGCTTCGGGATCAACGTCGCCCAGTATTCTTTGCTGTGTAACTTGCAGCGCCTCGATCAACCGAGCATTTCCAGCCTGGCGGAAGCCATGGGCCTGGATCGCAGCACCTTGGGGCGTAATCTGCGAGTACTGGAGGGCGAGGGTCTGGTGCAATTGGTTGAGGGTGATGACCTGCGCAACCGCCTGGTGATGTTGACCCAAGACGGTGAAGCGCGATTGGCCGCCGCATTACCCGCCTGGGAGGCGGCGCAGCAGAAATTGATCGATCAACTCGGCACGGAAAAACGCGAAACCTTGTTGGCCTTGCTGGACGAACTCGCCTGAATGCGTGTTTGTTCGAATACAAGCGGGTATATACCCGCGAGCGGAGAATAAGAAATGACCTCGATGTGGCGCACCAGTGGTTGGATTCTTGTGGGGAGTGCGCTGATCCTGGCGTTGTCGTTGGGCGTACGGCACGATTTTGGCCTGTTCCTGGCACCGATGAGCAGCGAATTCGGCTGGGGCCGTGAGACCTTCGCCTTTGCCATCGCCTTGCAGAACCTGATCTGGGGCCTGGCGCAACCGTTCACCGGCGCCCTGGCCGACCGTTTTGGCGCGACTAAAGCGGTGTTCTTCGGCGGCGTCCTGTACGCGGCGGGCCTGGTGTTGATGGGCATGTCCGATTCGGCGTGGTCGTTGTCTTTAAGTGCCGGCTTGCTGATTGGTATCGGCCTGTCCGGCACCTCATTCTCGGTGATTCTCGGTGTGGTCGGCCGGGCTGTGGCGCCGGAAAAACGCAGCATGGCCATGGGCATTGCAAGTGCTGCCGGTTCATTCGGTCAGTTTGCCATGGTGCCGGGCACTTTGGGCTTGATCAGTTGGTTGGGTTGGTCTGCGGCACTGCTGGCACTGGGCCTGATGGTGGCGCTGATTCTGCCGCTGGTGGCCATGCTCAAGGACCGGCCATTGCCGGTGCTGGCGGGTCAGCAAACCTTGCGCGAAGCCTTGAAGGAAGCCTGTTCCCATTCCGGTTTCTGGCTGTTGGCCTTCGGCTTTTTTGTCTGCGGTTTCCAGGTGGTGTTTATCGGCGTGCATTTGCCGGCCTACTTGGTGGATCAGCACTTGCCGGCCACCGTCGGTACCACGGTGTTGGCGCTGATTGGCCTGTTCAATATATTCGGCACCTACACCGCCGGCTGGCTCGGTGGGCGCATGTCCAAGCCGCGGTTGTTGACCGGTTTGTACCTGCTGCGTGCAGTGGTGATCGTGCTGTTTCTGTGGGCGCCGGTCACCGAAGTCACGGCTTACCTGTTCGGCATGGCAATGGGCTTCTTGTGGCTGTCCACCGTGCCGCTGACCAACGGCACCGTCGCCACATTGTTCGGCGTACGAAACCTCTCCATGCTCGGTGGGATCGTGTTCCTGTTCCACCAACTCGGTTCGTTCCTGGGTGGCTGGCTGGGTGGGGTGGTCTATGATCGAACCGGCAACTACGATTTGATCTGGCAGGTCGCGATCCTGCTGAGCCTGCTCGCCGCGGCCCTGAATTGGCCGGTACGCGAGCGGCCAGTGGCGCGATTGCAGGCGCAGATGGAGGCGGCATGAGCATAGCGATACGCGGGTTGACCCTCGCCGCGGTGTTGGTTTTGATGTTGCTGGCCTGGTGGGGCTGGCAACACGGCGGGCTGGCGTTGATGCAACTGGGTATGTCGATCTGTTAAGTTCGTGCTTTGACTACTTTCAAGGACACACGACATGCAGATGCGGTGGCTCACTGTACCCGTCCTGATGGCTATTGGCAGTGCTGCGCTGGCTGCCAGTTGCCCGCCGCTGCTGGAAGGTCAATTGCCCAAGCTGCGCGCCAAGGAATCCATCGACCTGTGCCAGCGCTTTGCTGGCAAGCCCTTGGTGATCGTCAACACCGCCAGCTTCTGCGGGTTCGCTCCACAGTTCAAAGGTCTCGAAGCCTTGTATCAACGCTACAAGGGCGAAGGGCTGGAAGTGATCGGCGTGCCATCGGATGACTTCAAGCAGGAAGCCAAGACCGGCGAAGAAACCGCCAAGGTCTGCTACGTCAACTACGGCGTGACCTTCACCATGACCGAGCCACAGAAGGTCAAGGGGCCGGATGCGGTGCAGCTGTTCAAGGTGTTAGCCAAGCAAACCGACGCGCCGCCAAAGTGGAATTTCTACAAGTACGTGGTCGATCGGCAGGGCAAGGTGATTGCCAATTTTTCCAGCCTCACGAAACCGGACAGCCCGGACATGATCAAGGCGGTGGAGGAAGCGATAGCGTCCAAGCCTTGATAATCAGCCATTAAAAAGCCCCGCTTCCTTTGCTGGAGAGCGGGGCTTTTTTTACACCGATCTGGATCAGAAGGTGTAGGTCATGCCCAGGCCGAAGCCGTTGGCACTGTTTTCATACTTGGCGCGGTAGCTGGCGGTTGAAGGAGCGGCAGCGGTCTGGTTGACCTTGACGTCCTCTTCCTTCAGGTACGAGTAAGCCAGGTCAATTGTCATGTTATCCATGACTTTGTAACCCAAGCCCACACTGAAGATCGTACGGTCGCCTGTAGGAATCCGCGGCGAACGATTGGTGTTGTTGGTGGGTGACTGGTCGAAGGTCAATCCGGTACGCAGCACCACTTGTTTGGTCAACTGATAAGAAGTACCCACTGCGTAGGCCCAGGTGTCGTGCCAATTCTGTTCTTCGGTGATCGCGCTGAGCTGGGTCGGTGCCAATAAACCACCTGCCCCGGTCACACCTTTGTTGTTGACAGTGATCTCTTTCAGGCGACTCCAGCGCGTCCAGGTAGCACCCCCATACAGTTTCCAGGCGTCAGTCAGGTCTTGTGTGACCGACAAGTCGTAGGACTCTGGCGTATCGATTTTCAGCGATGCGTCGTAACGGTTGTTACGCAGGAAAGGTTGAGTGGCGGCGGGGCCGCTGACGGTGGTATGGCCGTCCAACTTGTACTTGACCTTGGAGTGGTAGGTCAGGCCAACACGTGTTGTATCAGTCGCCTGGACCAATACACCGACATTGAAGCCCAGTGCCGTATCATCGCCCTTGATTTTGACGTTGGTATCGCTGACGGCAGGGTTAAGGGTCTTGTCCGATTCCAGCACACCGGAGATCCGGTTGATAGTCGGACCAAAACCGATGGACACGCGGTCGTTGAAGGCATAGCTGACAGTTGGCTGGAAAGTCATGACCTTCACTTCGCTCTTGCTGCCGAAGCCACGGCCCTGGAAGCCGCTTTCATAGTCGGTCACCAGGCCAAACGGTGCATACACACCGAAGCCGATGGCCCACTGGTCATTGAGTTTGTTGGTGTAGAAGCCAAATGGCACCGCAGTGAACGGCACCATGTCACCTTTGTTGGAGCCACGAGAGTTCCCGCCGGTGTTGCTGATATCGGTCGAGGCATCAATGGCAGCAACACCACCTGTGATCTGCTGGCCATTCAGGCGAGCCATACCGGCAGGGTTACCGTAAACAGTGCTTGCATCATCGGCAGAAGAAGAGCGACCTGCGAAACCCGTACCCATCCCGCTGACGCTCTGTTCGTTCAGTGCGAAACCGCTTGCAAACAGGTGGGAGGATGCCATGGCAACGGCGAGGCTAAGTGTGGTCTTGAGCATTACTTTTTTCATTATTAGAACTCCGTGGTGATCACCGCTGCGGAAAGTAACAATAAATTTAAGATCGCGCTATAGGCTGTAATGCAGGAGATAGAGCATTTTTGTAGGACAATCCGACCAAAATTCCGGTTTTTTGACGAATCTTGCAAATTGCCCGGTCAGCAAATCACGTGATTCATGGGTGAAACACAGGTTTGCCAGGCTTGAGTGAAATCGCGCAGCCGTCCTTGTGGGTGAAAAATTTCTTTCCAGATACGCGCCATGGCCAGCACATCACCGGGCGGAGGCAGTGCGGGGGTGTGTTGTTCCACCAAAAGCCAGGCAATGGCCGTGGCGTAACGCAGGTTGACGGTGAGCTCCAGTTGCGGAGCGCTGAGGAACGCATGCTGGCTGGCGAGCCCGCGTACCAGGCTGGCACGTTCGGGATCCAGCGCCAGGTAGTCATCCCACAAGGCGCGGTGGCGCGGTTCGGTGATGCTGTACAGGCCATGCCCGCGGCGGTCGTGCAGCGCGGAACCGAGCTCCGACTGGCTGGCGGCAATGCCCAGCAGCAGGGACTCGGCCGTCAGGTTATGGCGGCCGAGGTACATCAAGGTCGGCCGGATCACATAACGACACAATTCACTGGCAGCGATACCCATACAAGCCTCAATCCGTGAAAGTGGTCGACGAAGCCTGAGAAGGTAGGGGGCTTGGCAGCAGTGGATCGGATCTCAGGCTCGCCGGAAGCGGATCATGCCGCTTGAGTTGAAGTGTAGTGTCATATTTGTGATGTAAAGGACTGTTTTTAAAACATCTTCTTCATTTAGTTATAACGTTTATATCTATTTGAACTTAGTACAAAAGCTCAGTAGGCAAATTCCGGACAATAAAAAACCCTGCTTTTTAAACAGGGTTTTTGTGTTTCAGCGACTCAGGTCGATCAGGCAGTCAGTGCCTGACGGGTACGCTCGATCACGGCCTGCAGCGGTTCTGCGCTGGAGTATTGATCGGGGTACAGGCGTTCGCTGTGACGAGCGATGCCGTGTTCGTTGACCAGGGTGAAGCTGAAGCAGCCTTTGCGAGCGGCCATGATCAGGCAGTTCATTGGAGCAAAAGCGTTGGTGAGGGTGCGAATGGCATCCTGAGTATGGATTTGAGCGTTCATAATTATTGGTGTTCCTACAAATGACACAGATAAGAACCGTGCCGTATTAAAACGTTCCAGTAACGTTGATCACCATTGATCAAACGAAGAACCCGACTGGAACAAAGCAGCCAGTTTGAAGCGCTGATAAGTTAGGCGCGCTTGGGCTGGCAGGTAGGTACTTAGGAGGGCAGGCAACACAACAGGGGCAAAGGTTCTGGGCCCGGGGTGAAGATCCTGATCAATTTGCAGGTTGGTTCGGTCAGAGTATGGAAACTTCGCGGCACCCTTTGCTTGTTCAAAGGCAGTGTCGTCGCAAGTGATACCTGGAAACCATCGAGGTGGTCGATCCCGTGTTGTACATGGGAGTTGTTCGACCAGAATTGACTTTCAGCTTGGTACTAACGCCGCGGATAGTAACGGATTGAATCGGGTAAGGGAAGTGTGTAGCCAAAAAAAATCCATCAGCCGCCCAGCAGGCCCCGATAGACCAGCACGGTGGTTGCCGCAGCCAGCGAACAGCCCAGCCCGTAGGCGGCGAGTGTCAGGCGCAGGGATTGGCCGTTCTCGACCACCTTCATTACATCACCCATGTCATTGATCCGGCCATCGCCGAGTTCGATGCACAAGCTGACAGCAGTGAACGCCGCCGACAGCAGGATCGCGATGGCGAACAGCGCTCCATCCGGAGACGGCAGTGCCGCATTGATTCCCAGGGAAATGGCGCAGACAGCCAGTAGCAACACGGCGAACAACAGAATTCCTTTCATCGAGCCACCCACCGTCGCGTTGTAGGTGGAGGAGTGTGGCCAGCCGGGAAAGATTTGAAAAGTCCCTGATTTGCCTCGGCAGTAACATTTTTGCTACGTGTAGCTTCAAAAAAAGCCGGCGATATAACCGTTGGAGAGTAGTTGTGCACATTAGTTGCGGCGTGTGTAACCGTACTGTCAACTGCGCCTTCGGTGTGCCATTTGCCTGTAATGGAAATTTAAGTCAATGAAAAATCTGGCTTTTTTTTATTGGTGAAAAAATCGTCAGTTTGACTGCGGCCCCCATTCCATGCGGCTTTGCGCCAGTTCAAGGGGGGTTGTCCACTGAGTTATCCACAGCTTCTGTGGATTGTCCCGAGCGCTTGCTCTAGAACGGGCGTATAGAGTTTTTTCAGCTTTACCTGTACGAAAAAAAGAGTAGAGTGGCGCGCCTTCCGTTCTGTCCCTCAGTGCTTTATGAAGTTTCGCTCAGTATCACCTTCTGTTACCGATACCCCTCAAACTGTTACCGCCCCCAAGTGCTTTTCACTGAGAGTTGCCTTGTGGTTGCTCGACAACCCGCGCCTGGGTCACAACACCAACGTCAAACATTTTGCCGGGCGTTTGCTCAAGCAGCCGGCTCGTGACGGCGTAGTTGCCGCACAAAGCCGTCTGGGCCAACTCATGTGCCGTGAGTGCGGGAACGCCCGCGACCGACGCATCGGCCATGATCTGCTGCGCCTGGCGGCCCGCGCCGGTGATCGCCGCGCCCAGCGTGAACTGGGCCAGGTCGAAGACTGAGCTGTCCTCAGGCCCTGCGCTCCGCTAACCTTGTTTTTTTTCGGTGATGGCAGACATATCTATGGCTTTTGACTGGCCCAGTATTGCCCTCGGCGTCGCTGGCGCTGCCGTGCCTTTATTGGCCGTGTGTTGGCGACTTCAGCGACGGCTGACTGCACGCATGACCGGCTGGGAGTTGCTCGAAGAACGCCTGGCCACCGCGCAACTGGCCCAGGAAGGCCTTGCCGCGCAGCTGGATGCCAGCCGCGATGAAATCAGCGACCTTAGCCAGGCCAACGCCGCTAAACAGGCTGACTTGGCCGCCGTACGCCGTGAAGTCGAACTGCTGCAGATTGACCGCGATAACGCCCGCGACGCCGCCCATGCGTGGAACCTGGACCGCAGCGCCAAAGAGAGCGAACTGCGTCGCCTCGATGCATTGTCGGCCGCCTTGCGCGCCGAACTGCGGGAACAGCAGGACAGTCATCAACAACGTCTCACCGACCTGCAAGGCTCACGGGATGAGCTGCGCGCGCAGTTCGCCGAGTTGGCCGGCAAGATTTTCGATGAGCGCGAACAGCGCTTCGCCGAAACCAGCCAGGAACGCCTGGGCCAGTTGCTCGACCCGTTGAAGGAACGTATCCAGTCCTTCGAAAAACGCGTGGAGGAAAGTTATCAGAACGAGGCGCGCGAGCGCTTTTCCCTGGCCAAGGAGCTTGAACGTCTACAGCAACTGAACCTGCGCCTGTCAGACGAGGCCACCAACCTCACCCGTGCGCTCAAGGGTCAGAAAACCCAGGGCAACTGGGGAGAGTTGATCCTTGAGCGGGTGCTGGAGCATGCGGGGCTTGAGAAGGGGCGTGAATACCAGACCCAAGTCAGTCTCAAGGGCCCGGACGGCGAGCGGTTCCAGCCGGACGTGCTGATCATGTTGCCCGGCGACAAGCAGGTGGTGGTGGATTCCAAGGTCAGCCTCACCGCGTATCAACAATACGTGGCGGCGGAGGATGAAGTGATTGGCCAAGCCGCACTGAAGCAGCACGTGCTGTCGCTGCGCAATCACGTCAAAGGCTTGGCCGGCAAGGATTATAAACGCCTGGAGGGCCTGCACAGCCTGGATTTCGTGTTGTTGTTCGTGCCTATAGAGGCCGCGTTTTCCGCCGCGTTGCAGGCCGAACCCAACCTGTTTCAGGAAGCGTTCGACCGCCATATCGTTATCGTCAGCCCGACCACCTTGCTCGCCACGCTGCGAGTCATCGACAGCCTATGGAAACAGGAACGCCAGAGTCAGAACGCACGGGAAATCGCCGAGCGCGCCGGTTGGCTGTACGACAAGTTCGTGCTGTTTATCCAGGACCTGGATGAAGTGGGTAATCGCTTGCAGCAGTTGGACAAGGCTTACAGCGCGGCGCGAAACAAGCTGACAGATGGACGCGGGAATCTTGTCAGTCGCACCGAGCAATTGAAGTTGCTCGGTGCGCGGGCGAGCAAAAGCCTGCCGGCTGATTTACTGGAGCGGGCGATGACGGATTCAGAGGGTGTCGCGCACCTACCGGAATAACCGCGTTACAAGGGAAGGTGTCGGCTTAACAACGCCCGCAACGCTGCCGGCTTCACTGGCTTGGCCAGGTAATCCAACCCCGCTGCATGCACTTCGGCCACCATCTCAGGGCGGCCGTCAGCGCTGATCACTACGCCGGGGATCGGCTCGGCCAATTGCGCGCGCAGCCAACCCATTAATTCGGTACCGGTTTCGCCATGGTCCAGGTGGTAATCCACCAGGGCCAGCTGCGGGCGCACGCCCTCGGCCAGCAACGCCGCGCACTGCGCCTGGTCGGTGGCGGTCCACACTTCGCAGCCCCAGCGCGTCAACAGGCTGCGCATGCCGATCAGGATGCTCTCTTCATTATCCACGCACAGCACCTGCGCACCGCTCAGCGGTAGCCCGGTTTCCTGCGGTTTCTGGACCTGCGAGGTCGTCTGATTACGCGCCAACGGCACGCGCACACTGAACACGCTGCCCTTGCCCGGCCACGAGCGCACGCTAAGACGGTGGCCCAGCACGCGGCACAGGCCGTCGGCGATCGCCAGGCCGAGCCCCAGGCCTTTCTCCGCGCGGGTCTGGTGGCTGTCCAAGCGCTTGAATTCCTCGAAGATCACCTTCTGTTTATCCAGTGGAATGCCGGGGCCACGGTCCCACACTTCAAGGCACAGTTCGCCCTTGCGTCGGCGTACGCCAAGCAGCACCGGGCCGTCGGCATAACGGAAAGCGTTGGTGAGAAAATTCTGCAGGATTCGCCGTAGCAATTTGATGTCGCTGTCCACGCGTAAACGACTGCCACGCAGGCGGAAGCGCAGGCCTTGCTCCTGGGCCAGCGCCTTGAACTCCGCGCCCAGGGTGTCGAACAGCTCATTGATGAAAAAGGGCTGACGCTGTGGGTTGATCTTGCCGTTTTCCAGGCGCGAGATATCCAACAAGTCGCTGATCAGGTCTTCGGCGGAACGCAGCGAGCTGTCCAGGTGCTGCACCAATTGCCGGGCTTCGCTGGAGAGGCCGTCGTTCTGGTGGGAGAGGGCAGCGGAGAACAGGCGTGCGGCGTTCAGCGGTTGCATCAAGTCGTGACTGACCGCCGCCAGGAAGCGTGTCTTCGATTGGCTGGCGGACTCGGCTACGCCCTTGGCATCGGTGAGCGCCACGTTGAGCTGCGACAGTTCATGGGTACGCTCGATCACCCGCTGTTCCAGGCCTTCGTTGGCCTCGGTGAGTGCCTGCTCGGCTTCGCGGAACGCGGTAATGTCGGTGAAGCTCATGACGAAACCGCCGCCAGGCATCGGGTTGCCGATCAGCTCGATCACCCGTCCATTGGGGAATAAACGTTCGGAGGTGTGCGCACGGCCCTGGCGCATCCAGTGCAGGCGGCGCGCCACATGCACTTCAGCTTCGCCCGGCCCGCACAGCCCGCGTTCGGCGTTGTAGCGAATGATGTCGGCAATAGGGCGGCCCACGCTGATCAGCCCGTCCGGGTAATTGAACAGCTCCAGGTAACGCCGGTTCCAGGCCACCAGCTTGAGGGACTGGTCGACCACGCTGATGCCCTGGGTGATGTTCTCGATGGCGCCTTGCAGCAACGCGCGATTGAACTGCAGCACTTCCGACGCTTCGTCGGCGATGCGTACTACGTCCTCCAACTGCATTTCCCGCCCTTCGATGGCGGCTTTTACGACAGCACGTGTAGAAGATGCCCCGAGTACGCCGGCCAGTAATCGCTCGGTGTGAGCGATCCAATCGTTGTCGGCATTCTGGTTGGGGTTGAAGCCCTTGCCTTGGCGATAAGCGAAGCGGATAAAGCTTTGCTGGGCCCGTTCCTCGCCCACGAAGCGCGCAGCCAGGCTGAGCAAGTCACTGATCTGCACCGACAACATCGATCGGGCATTGGCGCGCTGGCTGATCTCCTGGCCGACAAAGCGCCCGGCTTGCCAGTGTTCTGACACGCGCGTACGCGAGAGCATCGAGACCCACACAAACAGCGTGAAGTTACCCGCCAGTGAGAACACGGTGCCCAGGGTCAGTGAGGTGACGGACAAGCCCAGCGGGTGCGAATGCATCCACGTCAGCCCTGGGAAGAGGCTGAGCGACCACCCCAGGCTTTTCGCCGTCACGGGTAGGACCAAGGTGTAGAACCACAAGAAAGTACCCGCAGCCAGCCCGGCGAATACGCCGCGCCTGTTCGCCTGTTTCCAATACAGCGCTCCAAGCATCGCCGGCGCCAACTGGGTTACCGCTGCAAAGGCGATCTGGCCGATGGTCGCCAGGCTCGCGGTAGAGCCGAGCAGTCGATAGCTGACGTAGGCCAGCAATAGAATGATGACGATGCTCACGCGGCGTACCGACAGCATCCAGTGGCGGAACACTTCGAACGGCCGCTCGGCGCTGGAACGACGCAACAGCCAGGGCAGCAACATGTCGTTGGAGACCATGGTCGACAAGGCAATGCTCGCCACGATCACCATGCCGGTGGCGGCCGACGCGCCGCCGATAAAGGCGAGTACCGCGAGCGCAGGGTGGGCTTCGGCCATCGGCAGGCTGATCACGTAGGAGTCCGGCAGTACCGAGCCGGGCAGCATCATCTTGCCGCCCAAGGCGATGGGTACTACAAACAGCGCGGCCAGAATCAGATAGGCGGGAAACACCCATTTGGCCAGGCGCAGGTCCTGCGGGTCGATGTTCTCTACCACCGTGACATGGAACTGCCGAGGCAGGCAGATAATCGCCATCATGGCCACGCCGGTCTGCACCACCATTGACGGCCAGTTGACGGTCTCCTTCCAGTATTCGTCCAGGCGAGGGGCGAGCATGGCTTGGCTGAACAGGTCACCGAAACCGTCGTACAGGCCGTAGGTCACAAATGCGCCAACCGCGAGAAAGGCGAACAGCTTGACCAGCGATTCAAACGCAATCGCCAGCACCATGCCACGGTGGTGCTCCGTGGCGTCCAGATTGCGCGTACCAAATACGATGGTGAACAGCGCCAGTACCAGTGACACGATCAGCGCGGTGTCCTGGGCGCGGGTGCCGGTAGTGTCGGCGCCTGCGCCGATCAGCAGGTTGACCCCCAGCACGATGCCTTTGAGTTGCAGGGCGATATAGGGCAGTACGCCGACCAGGCAGATCAGCGCGACCACCACGGCCAGCGATTGGGACTTTCCGTAGCGTGCGGCAATAAAGTCGGCGATGGAGGTGATGTTTTCCTGCTTGCTGATCAGAATCATCTTCTGAAGCACCCACGGTGCCAACACCAGCAACAGCACCGGTCCCAGGTAGATCGGTAAAAACGCCCACAATTGTTCGGCGGCCTGGCCTACAGCGCCGAAGAAGGTCCAACTGGTGCAATAAACGGCCAGCGACAGGCTGTACACCCAGGCACGCATACGCGGCGGCAATGGCGCACGACGGCGGTCACCATAAAAGGCGATGGCAAACATAATGGCCATATAGGCCAGGGCAACGGCGGCAATCAGCCCGCTGGACAGCGTCATGGTAACTCCGAGCATAAGAACACCCGGGCATTCCAGGCCCGGTTGGACAGTCTCGCATGATGCTTGGGGTTAGTCAGTGTCGACCAAGGTCGTGTGGGATCGAATGTCGCAGGGACGTTCAGCGCGGCGGCAGGGTTTTCTGGCGCAGGATGTAGATCGTCACCAGCGCGGCGCTGGTCAGCATGAAGCCACGCGCCCACGGCAGTGGCACCAAGTAACAGGACAGGCCGATACTCAGCCACATCAAGCCGATGGCGTAGACCTTGCCTTTGAGGGGAATGCCATTGCCGTCCAGGTAATCACGGATCCACGGGCCCAGGCGCGGGTGTTGCACCAGCCAATGGTAGAAACGCGGGGAGCTTCGGGCGAAGCACGCGGCAGCGAGGAGTAGGAAGGGCGTAGTCGGCAATACCGGTAGGAAAATGCCGATCACCCCCAACGCCACACTGAGCCAGCCGATGGCCAGCAGCAGGTAGCGCAGGAGCAGTGAACGATTGCCCATGGGTGTCACGGGCAAGCGACTCAGTGGTGACGTGGCTTGAGGATCGCCGGTTTTTCGTCAGGAGCGTTGCACAGCAGGTACAGCGCGGTCAGGGCTTCCGGGATCTGGACGATCATGTCATCCATCAGGTTGGCGTCGGCGGCGATGTCGGCGAACTCCGGCTGGTCGTCGAACAGGCCCGAACCGACCATGATCGGCAGCAGCATTTCGCTGACCTCTTCCTCGGCGGTTTCGAACCAGGCCGCTTCACGCAGGAACACGCCTTCCATGAAACCGATGCACCAGCCGCGCAGGTCGGAGTCGTCCGGCTCTTCGCCCAGGTCCAGCTCGCATGGAAGCTCGAATTCCTCGTCGGAGGCCAGTTGGCGTCCGATGTGGGCCTTGAGGGCCAGCAGGGTGGATTCGATTTCTTCGCGTTGAGCGGCGTCAGTGTAATGCGGCTCTTCGGCGAACAGTGCGTCGATCCATTCACGGTCGGGAACGACTTCGGAGCAGATCGACAGGGCGGTCAGGTAGCCGTGGGCGGCCACGTAGTCCAGCGCCTCGTCATGCAGCTCATCGGCGTCGAGGAAGGCTTGCAGGCGGGTTAGTTGCTCAGCGAAGGACATTGAAGGACTACCTTGGGAATAAACGATGCTGAATTCTAGGCTTTCTTGAGCGTCCAGGCCAGCCACACTGCATATTTGCCAGGTTTTAGATAGCGTTCGCTGTTCGTCAGTGGCGCCCTTTGCCGGGTAGCGCTCGGGTATACTGCCGCGTTTTGTGATGCCCTTGCAGGCCAAGCACCAGTCCGCGAAAATTTCGCTTACGGATTATTTCCCGTGAAAGCGCATTTTTTCGGCCAGCCTGTACAGAGGGATTTCGGCACTATTTTGGAGTTTTACATGCTCGAGCAGGCTCAACGCGTCCTCAAGGACATCTTCGGCTACGACAGTTTTCGTGGCCGCCAGGGTGCGATCATTGAGCGCGTGGCCAGTGGCGGTGATGCACTGGTCTTGATGCCTACCGGCGGCGGCAAGTCGTTGTGCTTCCAGGTCCCGGCATTGTTGCGCAATGGCTTGGCCGTGGTGGTGTCGCCACTGATCGCGCTGATGGACGATCAGGTCGCGACCCTGGAGGAGCTGGGCGTCGCTGCTGCTTCCCTGAACTCCACCCTCAGCGCCGAGCAGCAGCGTGACTTGGCTGCGCGCATCAAGCGCGGTGAGGTGAAAATGCTCTACCTCGCCCCCGAGCGACTGGTACAGCCGCGGATGCTGGCCTTTTTGCAGAGCCTGGAAATCGCCCTGTTCGCCATCGATGAAGCCCATTGCGTATCGCAATGGGGTCACGATTTCCGTCGTGAATATTTGCAGCTCGGCCAATTGGCTGAGCTGTTCCCCGATGTGCCGCGCATCGCCCTGACGGCGACTGCCGACAAACGTACCCGCGAAGAAATCGTCGAGCGTCTGCATCTGCAGAATGCCGAGCGCTTCCTGTCGAGCTTCGACCGGCCGAATATTTTCTACCGCATCGTGCCCAAGGAGCAGCCGCGCAAGCAGTTGCTCGCGTTCCTTTCCGAACGGCGCAGCGATGCGGGCATTGTTTATTGCCTGTCGCGCAAGAAGGTCGATGAAGTGGCCGCGTTCCTCTGCGAGCAAGGCTACCCGGCACTGCCGTATCACGCCGGTCTGCCCAACGAAACGCGCTCGGCTCACCAAAAACGCTTCCTCAACGAGGAAGGTTTGATCATGGTAGCCACCATTGCGTTCGGCATGGGTATCGATAAATCCAACGTACGCTTCGTCGCGCATATGGACCTGCCCAAATCCCTCGAGGCGTACTATCAGGAAACCGGTCGCGCCGGCCGTGATGGCCTGCCGGCGGATGCGTGGATGGTCTACGGCCTGCAAGATGTGGTGATGCTCAAGCAGATGCTGCAGAATTCCGAAGGCGACGAGCGTCACAAGCGCCTGGAGCAGCACAAGCTCGACGCAATGCTCTCGCTGTGTGAGGAGACCCGTTGCCGTCGCCAGACCTTGCTGGCGTATTTCGACGAAGACATGCCCGAGCCTTGCGGCCATTGTGACAACTGCGTGGACGGCGTGCAGACCTGGGACGCCACCGAGCCGGCGCGCCAAGGATTGTCCGCCATCTACCGTACTGGCCAGCGTTATGGCGTCGGTCACTTGGTGGATGTGTTGCTGGGCAAGGACAACGAGAAAGTCCGCAGCTTTGGTCACGAGAAACTCTCCGTCTACGGCGTCGGTAAGGCCCGCGCAGAGGGCGAGTGGCGCTCACTGTTCCGGCAGATGGTTGCGCGCGGCCTGGTGGATATCGACATCGAGGGCTATGGCGGGCTGCGCTTGAATGACAGCTGCCGGCCGTTGCTCAAGGGCGAAGTGAGCCTGCAACTGCGCCGCGACCTCAAGCCGCAGACCACCGCCAAGAGCAGCACCAGCCAAGCCAGCCAACTGGTGCGTGGCGAAGAGCGCGAGCAGTGGGAAGCCTTGCGCACCCTGCGGCGCAAACTGGCACAGGAACACAGCGTGCCGCCGTACGTTATTTTCCCCGACTCCACTTTGCTGGAAATGCTGCGCGAACAACCGACCAGCATGGCCGAGATGGCGCGGGTCAGCGGTGTGGGTGCACGCAAGCTGGAGCGTTACGGCCAGGCCTTCCTCGAAGTGCTCGGCGGCCAGGCCGAAGCGCCGAAGGAAGTCGCCGATATCCGCCACGAATTGATCAGCCTGGCACGTGCCGGCATGACCCCGATTCAGATCGCCGGTCAGCTGCAATGCTCGGAGAAAAACGTCTACACCTTGCTCGCCGAATCCATCGGCAAGCAGCAGTTGTCGTTAGAGCAGGCTCTTGATTTGCCAGAGGATCTGCTCGGCGAAATCCAGGATGCGTTCCTCGACGGGGAGGGCGAATTGCCACCTGTGACAGATGTTGCCCCGCTGTTTACCGGTCGTGTCCCAGAAGGCGTTTTGTACTGTGTGCGGGCCGCTTTGCAGTCTGAATTCGAAATTTAGTGCGTCAATTACGACAATGTAACGAATCAGTACATAGCAACTCTTGCCTACTGGCAAAGCTCATGCTTAGCTGACTAATAATTAGCCACACTTTATTTTCAGTCTAAAACAAGAGTTTTTTATGCCGTTAACCGATCAACACCGATTTGGCATGCAGCTGGCGCAAATGTCCCGTGGTTGGCGCGCCGAGCTGGACCGTCGTCTGGCCGGGCTTGGCCTGTCCCAGGCGCGCTGGCTGGTGCTGTTGCACCTGGCTCGTTTCGAAGAAGCCCCCACCCAGCGGGAGCTGGCGCAAAGCGTTGGCGTCGAAGGGCCGACGCTCGCCCGCCTGCTTGACAGCCTTGAAGGCCAGGGTTTGGTGCAACGCCAGGCCGTGGTGGAAGACCGTCGTGCCAAGCGTATCCTGTTGTGTGATACCGCCCGGCCGTTGATCGAACAGATTGAAACCATCGCCACCGCCCTGCGGCATGAGCTGTTTGTGGGAGTGGATGAAGCTGATTTGAGTGTGTGCATGCGCGTGCATGCACACATTCTGTCGAATCTGGAAAAGTCCTGATCTCTAAGTCCGCGGCAGATCAAATTGTTGTGGGAGCTGGCCTGCCTGCGATGCAGCCACCTCGGTATGTCAGCTTCACCGCGGCGATGCGACAAGCCACCTCTCACATAGGGTTTCGTGTTCGGCCTTTCAGAACGTCTGCCCCAGGTTCAGGTACACCGCCTTCTGGTTGTCATCATTGAACCCATAACTGAAGTTCAGCGGCCCCAATGGTGTATCGAACCCCAGGAAAATACTCGCCGCGTTGATATACCCACTGTCGAATTCATTGTCGTTGTTCCACGCCCGGCCACGTTCCAGTGACGCGCCCAGGTACAGCGGGAAATCCAGCGGCAGGTACGAACGCGGTGTAAGCCTGCGGTAGTACACCGCCCGTATCAGGCTTATGTTCTGGCCCGAGATTGCGTCCTGGCGAAAGCCCGACAGCTGCCGCGCGCCGCCCAGCAGGAAGCTGGAAATCACCACGTCCGAATCATCCAGGGTACGCCCGTAGCGACCACCCAGTACCAGGGTGTCCGGGCCGTGGCTCATGGCTTTGTCGAGTTTGAACTCCCATTGGCGATAGCGCTGGTCCGAGCCTAGCCCTGGCTCGAATTCGCGGTAGGCCAGGCCAATGTCTTCGCCGGTGTGGGGGAAGTACACGTTGTCCAGGGAGTCGAAGGAGTACTTCAGCTCGTAGAAGCCTTCGCTGAAACTCACGCTGGGCAAATCCCGGTCGCCGATGCGCACATCCGCCTTGCCCCAGGCTTCGCCGACACCGAAGCGGATTTCGCCGCTGTTGCCGATCTGCCGCCCTACGTTCAAGCCGAAACCGTAGCGTTCCAGGCGATATTCGGAGATGGGGTCATTGTCCAGTATCAGCTCGACATTCTGTGCCTGGGCGCTGATATAAGGCGCGACGAAGTAACGCGAGCCGGTGTCCATGGGCTGGTAGAACTCGCTGTAGAGCTCTTGGCGATCCCCGATCTGCACACGCGTCAGCCATTCGGCGCCGAGGCGGTTGATACCGTTCATGCGGTAGCTGGCGCCGAGGTTGAAGGCGCTGTCGCCACGCATGTCATCTGACAGGTTCAGGCCGAGGCGCAGGTAGTCGGTGCCGCTGCGTTTGCCGCGCGCGCTGATCACCAGGGTGTTGTCCTGGCCCTTTTTCACCACGCGGTATTGCACCTGTTCGAAGTAATCCAGGCCGTACAAGGTGCCCATGTCCGATTGCAGGCGACCCAGGTTCAGTGGCTCGCCCAGGGGTTGGCGGATGTAGTAGCGGATCACGTCGTCGCTGACTTTCGAATCGTTTTCCACATTGATGGCCGTGATCACTGGCGTGCGTTCGCCCGGAGTGCGGGCCGCCACCAGTTGCGGGTCGACCGGCTCGGCGGGGCGCAGGTGGGCGAGGCGCGCGTCGAGGGCGCGGGTGGCGCGATAACCGGCCTCGATCATGTCTTTGGCGCGGCCGAAATCGGTCACGCCGTAGGCGGCGAGGGGGGGCTGGATCAGCACGTCCTTGGGGTGCAGGTCTTTGAGCTGCTCTTCGGAGTTGCGCCGGGTCATCAGGGTGATCGACTGGTTGAGCACGTCCACCACCGTCGCCAGTTGCTTGCGCGAACGCAACGGGGTGCCGATGTCGACGACAATGGCGATATCCACGCCCATTTCCCGCGCCACATCCAGCGGGATGTTATCGGTCATGCCGCCGTCCACCAGCAGTCGGCCATCCAGTTCAACCGGCGCGAAGACCGCCGGGATCGACATGCTGGCGCGGATCACCTGGGGCAGATGACCCTTTCGGAATACCACTTTCTCGCCGGTGGTGATATCGGTCGCCACCGCGCGAAAGGGGATGGGCAGCTTGTCGAAGTTACGCGTGTTGCTGCTGTGGGCGAACATGCTTTCCAGCAGCAACGCCAGGTTCTGACCCTGGATTACACCCAGTGGCAGGCCCAGGCTGCCATCGTCACGAAAGCTGAGTTTCTGTTTGACCAGAAAATCCCGATCATCCTGCTTGCGCCGGAACGGCACATCTTCCCGAGGCGGCGCGTCGGACAGGGCCTGTTGCCAATCGATATTGAGCGCCAGTTTTTCCAGCTCGTCGATCTTGTACCCTGACGCGTACAGCCCACCGATCACCGCGCCCATGCTGGTGCCGGCAATCGCATCGATCTGGATGCCTTGCTCTTCCAGCGCCTTGAGCACGCCGATATGGGCCAGCCCACGGGCGGCGCCGCCGGACAGCACCAGGCCGATTTTCGGGCGTGGCGGTTCGACGGCGTCGGCAACAAGAGGAAGTAGGCACAGAAACAGGCAGGACAGCAGGCGGCGCATCATGAATCTCGAGGCTGGGCGATAAAGGCCGGTATTATAGCCACTCGATCCGCCAAGCCCGTTACGCCTGGAGCCTCTCAAATTATGTCTTCGATCCAGCCCGAGATCATTATCACCTATTGCACCCAGTGCCAGTGGCTATTGCGCGCCGCGTGGCTGGCGCAGGAATTGTTAAGTACGTTCGCCGATGACCTGGGGAAAGTGTCGCTGGTGCCGGCTACCGGTGGTGCGTTCAGCATTACCTGCGATGGCGTGCAGATCTGGGAGCGCAAGGCCGATGGTGGCTTCCCTGAAGCCAAGGTGCTCAAGCAGCGTGTGCGTGACCAGATCGATCCGCAGCGTGACCTGGGGCACAACGAGCGGACGCAGTAGACGTCACCGCCGTAGGCAGGCGGTGACTGTGCAGGGTCGAATTATTTGGCGGCCATTTTTTGCTTGATGAAGCCAATCAGCCAGGTCAGCAGCAGCCCGCCGATGCCGCCGCCGACAATGTTGCTGCCGACTGCCGCCACATCCAGCGCCTCGCCGCCCGCGGTGCCCGTGAGTGCCAAGGCAACCTGGCCCAGCACCAGTCCGCCGACACCACCGATCAATGTGTTAAGCCCTGTTCCAAGGCTCTGTTTGGTCATGCCGGCGATATTGCCGCCCACGGCCCCGCTGATTATCTGCACCAACAAACTGATGAGCATTTCCATAGTAAAGCTCCTGCATCGCGTTGAGGTTTTGACCACTCGCTTGCAGCAACTTCAGAACACACCCAGGCTGTCGTCGAGCTGTCAGTTATCCGTTGAACGACTGCAGACTGTTGCGGATGTTTTAAAGTGTAGATCAAGCCGTCGCAGTAGGCTGTTTCGCCTGGCTGGCACCGCCCATCAACCCCGACAGCACAATCGCGACGATGATCAACACACCGCCCAACAGCATCCGCAACGTGGGAGTTTCGGCAAACAATAGCCAGGCCGCAGTGATCCCATAGACCGGTTCCATGGCAAACACCACCGAGGCGGTGCGTGCTTTGATCACCGCGAGGCTGGCAACAAACAGGCTGTGTGCCAGGCCGGTGCAGAACACACCGAGCAAACCGATCCACAGCCAGTCGATCGCCCGCACCTGCGCCAACCCAGGCGCCGCCACAGGCAACAGGCACGCCGCGACCACCACGTTCTGGCACAGCGCCGCCTGCACCGCAGGGATGCGCCCGGAGCTGGCGCGATTGTTCAGTGACAGCAAGGCGAACAGCAGCCCCGAAGCGATTCCCCAGAGCAACCCGCCGGTGGCTTCGCTGGCGAGGTTGAAGTCCGGTGTGACCAATACCAGGCCGACGCTGACCAGCACGACCAGCACCACTTCGTTGGCGCGAATGCGCTCGCGGAAAATCAACCCTTCGAGGATCACGGTAAAAGCCGGGAACGCGGTGAAGCCCAGCGTCGCAACGGCGACACCGGCCACCTTTACCGCGATAAAGAAGGTCACCCAGTGCGCCGCGAGCAAAACGCCGCTGATCACCAGCCGTTGCCAGTCGCGCCACTCAAGTTTTTTCCAGGCGGTGCTGCTGGCGAACCGTGCAAATACCGTCAGGGCCATCACGGCAAACACCGCGCGACCAAAGACGATAATAGATGGCGAGGCGGCCGCCAGTTTGCCGAATACGCCGGTAAGGCCAAACATCAATGCGCCGATGTGCAGGGCGCCGAGGGCTGAGCGGGGAGTCATTGTTATCCTTGAGTCAGGCGGGTGACAGAAGCGCAGTCTAGTGGGTCGGCCGTGCAGGCGTCTGTCGTCTGGCTCTCGATGTTTATCGCAAGACTCTTCCTACGCGTTGCGTCGCAAAGCACCCGGTGAGGCGCCAAACTCACGCAGCATCGCTGCCGCAAAGGCACTTTGCGAGGTATAGCCGACGCGATCAGCAATTTCGCCAATGGGCAGCGGCGTTTTGCGTAGCAGGTCCAAGGCCATCTGCAGCCGGCGACTGCGGATGTAGTCCATCGGCGTCTGTCCGCGCTCCGCCATGAAGCGTGCGTGCAAGCGCGCCACCGACAGGTCGGCGATACGCGCCAGGTCAGCCACTTGCAGCGGATGCGCAACGTGACGCTCGATATGCGCATTGAACGCCGCGTAGGGTAAGCGCCGGCCCGGCAGTGGTTGGTCCAGCGGATGATTCAGGCTGGCCAGCAACAGCACTGCACCTTGCTGGACAATCAGCGGGTCATCCACCGGGCTGTGCGCCAACCATTGCACCAACTGGCTTTGCCGTGAGTCCAATGCCAGCTGCGCAGGTTGGTCGAGCAGGCGGCGACTGGCATCGGCGTGTTCGCCCAGTGATTGCAGGACCCAGTGCTCGGTGGGCACATCCAGTACCAGGCAGCGGCTGCCATCACGGCTGTCGCACACGTGATGGGCGCAGAAGGGCAATACCATCACGCTGCTTTCGCGTACTTGGCTGCCACGGCCGTCCACTTCGAAATCCAGATGCCCGGACAGGCCAAACACCAGCTGCGCATGGTCATGGCTGTGGGCGAGGGGCGCTTCGAGGTAGTGGCGTAGCGTGAGAGTGGGGCTCATCGCGGTCTCCGGGGCTGCAAGTCGCTAGTCTACAACGCTTCGCGGCCGGCGAGCGCTGTCATCAGACTGACGCACAGTTGTCATGGTCTATTAATCGCTATGGCGCAAGCTCGCGAAAACACCGTCGAGGGATGCCCATGACCAGTGCCGAGTTCGCCAAGCCCAGCCGCAAGCAACGGGTTCGTACCCTGTGGATCTCCGATGTGCACCTGGGCACCCGAGATTGCCAGGCCGAACATTTGTCGCAGTTTCTCAAGGGCTACCACGCCGATAAGGTCTACCTGGTGGGTGACATCATCGACGGCTGGAAACTACGCGGCGGCATGTATTGGCCCCAGGCCCACACCAACGTGATCCGCCGCCTGCTGACCATGGCCAAGCGCGGTACCGAGGTGATCTACGTCACCGGCAACCACGACGAGTTCTTGCGCCGCTATTCCAAGCTGATCCTGGGCAATATCCAACTGGTGGATGAGGCGGTACACGTGACTGCCGATGGCCGGCATCTGCTGGTGATCCACGGCGATCAATTTGATGTGATCACCCGCTACCACCGCTGGCTGGCGTTTCTTGGCGACTCGGCCTACGAGTTCACCCTCACGCTGAACCGCTGGCTGAATCACTGGCGTGCGCGCTATGGCTATGGCTATTGGTCGTTGTCGGCGTACCTCAAGCACAAGGTCAAGACGGCGGTGAACTTCATCAGCGATTTCGAAGAAGCCATCGCCCACGAAGTGACCAAGCGCGAACTGCATGGTGTGGTCTGCGGGCATATCCACCATGCGGAGATTCGCAAGGTGGGCGAGGTGGATTACCTCAATTGCGGGGATTGGGTGGAGTCGTGCACGGCGTTGATCGAGCACTGGGATGGGAGCATCGAGCTGTATCGGTTGGCGGATGCGCAGGCCAAGGAGGCACAGCTCAAAGCCGAAATGGTCGCAGGCTAGCGGGCTCGGTCAACATGTGGGAGCGAGCAAGCCCGCTCCCACAGTTTGATTGGGGTGTGTCAGTTAGATGTTGGAGACATCGGCAATGGCTTCAGCCAGCATTATCAGGCGTGTCGCATCGATGCCGGCCACATTGGCCCGGCCCGAATTCACCATATACACGCTGTGCTTCGCGCGCAGTTGCTTGACCTGTTCGGCACTCAAGCCGGTGTAGGAAAACATCCCACGCTGCGCCCCGATGTGCGCAAACCGCTCCGACAGACCGTGTGGCGCCAACGCCTCGACCAAGCCCGAACGCAGATGTGCGATCCGCGAGCGCATGGCTTCGACCTCGTCGCTCCACAGCTTTTTCAGCTCGGCATCACCCAGGATGGTCGCCACCACCGCAGCACCATGATCCGGCGGCGTCGACCACAGGTTGCGCGCAGTGTCAGCAAGCTGGCTGCGCACATCCGTGAGCTTCTCGGCATTCGCCGCACACACGATCAACGCGCCGACACGGTCGCTGTACAAGCCGAAGTTCTTCGAGCAAGAACTGGTGATCAGCACTTCCGGCAGCTCAGCCGCAAACAGGCGAACCGCCCAGGCGTCCTGCTCCATACCGTCGCCAAAGCCCTGATAGGCGAAGTCGATCAGCGGCAACAGCTGGCGCTCGCGCACGATCTGCAGCACCTTGCGCCAGTCATCCTGGGACAGGTCGAAACCGGTCGGATTGTGGCAGCAGGCGTGCAGCAGCACCACGTCGCCCTCGGGCACGCTGGAGAGGGTGGCGAGCATCGCCGCCACGTCCAGGCGGTTGTCAGCACCCACGTAGGGGTAGTGGCTGACCTGGATCCCGGCCTTGGCAAAGATGGTTTCGTGGATCGGCCAGGTCGGGTTGCTCAACCAGACGCCACGGCCCGGCAGGTTGTGCGCGATGAAGTCGGCGCTCAGACGCAGGGCGCCGGTGCCGCCAGGGGTCTGGGTGGCGCCAGCACGGCGCTCGCGCAGCAGTGCCGAATCGGCGCCGAGCACCAGCTCGCTGATCAGCTTGCCGAATGCGGCATTGCCATGGCCGCCGATGTAGGTCTTGGTCGTTTGTGTGTCCACCAGTCGCTGCTCGGCCAGCTTCACCGAGTGCGGAATCGGCGTCAGGCCGTGGTCATCCTTATAGACGCCCACGCCCAGGTCGAACTTGTTCGGGTTGGCATCCTGGGCATACAGGTCCATCAGTCCGAGGATCGGGTCGCCGGGCACGCGGCCAATGGCATCGAAATGCATTACTTGCGGCCCTCGGCGTCCTTGGCCACTTCGTCGGTGCGTGCGGCCATGATGAAGTCGTTGCGGTGCAGGCCTTTGATGGAATGGCTCCACCAGGTCACGGTGACCTTGCCCCACTCGGTGAGCAGGCCTGGGTGATGGCCTTCGGCTTCGGAGATTTCACCCATGGCGTTGGTGAAGGCCAAGGCGAATTTGAAGTTCTTGAACAGAAAAACCTTTTCCAGCTGCATCACGCCGTCGCGGACTTCGATGTTCCAGTCGGGGATCTGCTTGAGCAGTACCGGCAGTTCTTCGTCGCTGACTTGTGGTGCATCGGCGCGGCAGGCTTCGCAGTGGGCTTGGTTCAAGGTGGTCATGGGGGTGTCCTGAATTCGAATGTTTGAAGATCAGTCGCGTCACCCTAAAGCAACGCGCGGCCAGGGAACAGACTCACCTGGCCTCAAGATGTAAGGTTCACGCAGCTTTGGGTTTTGGAGGAAACTTCGGTGCATGCAAACCCAACTGCATCCCGCGCTCCACCATGCCCATGATGTCTTCCTGCGCCACTTCGAACAGGCGCTTGAGGTTGGGAAGCACGAAGTACAGCGGTTGCAGGATGTCGATGCGATACGGCGTGCGCATGGCTTCCAGCGGGTCGAACACCTGGTGCTCGGGCTCGGACGACAGGCTGTACACCGTCTCCTTGGGCGACGACAAAATACCGCCACCGTAGATGCGTCGACCTTCAGGTGTGTCCACCAGGCCGAATTCGATGGTCATCCAGTACAGTCGCGCCAGGTACACCCGTTGCTCCTTGGTGGCCGCGAGGCCGAGCTTGCCGTAGGCGTGGGTGAATTCGGCGAACCAGGGGTTGGTCAGCAGGGGGCAGTGGCCGAAGATCTCGTGGAAAATATCCGGCTCTTGCAGGTAGTCCAGTTCTTCACGGGTACGGATAAACGTCGCCACCGGAAATTGTTTGTTGGCGAGTAATTCGAAGAAGGTCTGGAAGGGAATCAGTGCTGGCACGCGGGCGACCTGCCAGCCAGTGGTCTGGGCCAGGACCTGGTTGATTTCACCCAGTTGCGGAATACGGTCATGGGGCAGGCCGAGCTTGTCGATGCCATCCAGGTAATCCTGGCAGGCGCGACCCTCGATCACTTTCAACTGACGAGTGATCAGGGTATTCCACACCGCATGTTCTTCCTGCGAGTAGTGGATAAAACCTTGCGCATCGGGCTCGCGGGCCACGTACTGCGTCTGCTTCATACGGCTCTCCTGCTAGGCATTCGTTCTTGTTATGTCCTGCGATGAACTTATTGATAACCCGTATGCGGCTAGATTCCATCTGTTTAAAACGTCTTCGCGTAGGAAAAGTTACTATTTTTCGTAAAGTATTCGTTACGTTCGTGGGGTTGGCCGTTGTCTTGGGCTGGGAAAAGCCTGAAAGCTGTCACATAATCTTGACGACTATCTGCGCCCAGCGACAAAAAGACGTGGCGCCTTCCCACTATTCGGACCTCTTCATGCGTATCAAAGTGCACTGCCAGAACCGCATCGGCATTCTGCGGGACATCCTCAACCTGCTGGTGGAGTACGGGGTCAACGTCGCCAAGGGCGAGGTGGGCGGTGAGCATGGCAATGCCATCTACCTGTTTTGTCCGAACCTGGTGAACATGCAGTTCCAGGCGTTGCGCCCGCAGTTCGAGGCGATTGCCGGGGTGTTCGGTGTCAAACGGGTCGGGTTGATGCCCAGTGAGCGGCGACATATGGAGCTCAATGCGCTGCTCGGTGCCTTGGAGTTTCCGGTGCTGTCCATCGACATGGGCGGCTCCATCGTTGCCGCCAACCGCGCGGCGGCGCAGTTGCTCGGTGTGCGAGTGGACGAGGTGCCGGGGATTCCGCTGTCGCGCTACGCCGAAGATTTCGACTTGCCGGAACTGGTACGCGCCAGCAAATCGCGGATCAATGGCCTGCGGGTCAAGGTCAAGGGTGACGTATTTCTGGCGGACATCGCGCCACTGCAATCTTCCGAGCACGATGACAGCGAAGCCATGGCCGGCGCCGTGCTCACCCTGCACCGCGCCGACCTTGTCGGTGAGCGCATCTACAACGTGCGCAAGCAAGAGCTGCGCGGCTTCGACAGCATCTTTCAAAGCTCCAAGGTCATGGCGGCGGTGGTCCGCGAAGCTCGGCGCATGGCACCGTTGGATGCACCGCTACTAATAGAAGGCGAAACCGGCACCGGCAAAGAACTGCTGGCCCGCGCTTGTCACCTGGCCAGCCCGCGAGGACAGTCACCATTGATGGCCCTCAATTGCGCGGGCTTGCCCGAGTCGATGGCCGAGACCGAGCTGTTCGGCTACGGCCCCGGCGCGTTCGAAGGCGCACGGGCCGAAGGCAAGTTGGGGCTGTTGGAACTTACTGCGGGTGGTACGTTGTTTCTCGATGGTGTGGGGGAAATGAGCGCACGCTTGCAGGTGAAATTGCTACGCTTCCTGCAGGACGGTTGCTTTCGTCGCGTCGGCAGTGATGAAGAGGTGTACCTGGATGTACGGGTGATCTGCGCCACCCAGGTGGACTTGTCCGAGTTGTGTGCCCGTGGCGAATTCCGCCAGGATCTCTACCACCGTCTAAATGTACTGTCGCTGCATATCCCGCCCCTGCGCGAGTGCCTTGATGGCCTGGCGCCGTTGGTTGATCACTTCCTTGACCAGGCCAGCCGGCAGATTGGCTGCCCGTTGCCCAAGCTGGCGCCTGCCGCCATGGATCGCCTGAGTCATTACCACTGGCCAGGCAACGTGCGGCAGTTGGAAAACGTACTGTTCCAGGCGGTGTCGTTGTGCGAAGGCGGGACGGTCAAGGCTGAGCATATTCGCCTGCCGGATTATGGCGTGCGTCAGCCCCTTGGCGACTTTTCCCTGGAGGGCGGCCTGGAAGATATCGTCGGCCGCTTCGAAAAGGCGGTGTTGGAGGCCTTGTACGCCGAGCATCCCAGCAGCCGACAATTGGGCAAGCGCCTGGGGGTGTCCCACACCACCATTGCCAATAAGTTGCGTGATTACGAAATTCTGAAGACAGATAAATAACCTACCTGACTCAACGCGGTTAAAACTGTGGGAGCGGGCTTGCTCGCGAATGCGATGGGTCATTCAGCACATCGGTGACTGAACCACCGCATTCGCGAGCAAGCCCGCTCCCACATTCAATCTTTGTCGTTTTCAAGGAGGGCGCTTGCCGCAGGCGGCAGTAGTCCGCCGTTTTTTCGACTCACGCTCACTCCTGAAAACATCACACCTCACCGCAAACCCCCGCCGTGTCTGCACCTTACCCTATTTTCAAAAGTTGGTTCGCAAATTGCTTAAGCCTCATCAGTACAGCGGTGGGCGGCAAGCGTCCGTCAGAAAGAGGAAGAAGCGTGGACAAGTACCTTTATGTGGCAATGACCGGCGCCAGCCAGAATGCTCTGGCGCAGAAGGCCCATGCCAACAACCTGGCGAACATTTCCACCAACGGTTTCCAACGTGACCTGGAGCAGGCGCGTTCGATGCCGGTGTTCGGTGACAGCTTTCCGGCGCGGGCGTTTGCCTTGACTGAGCGCCCGGGCACCGACTTCTCGCCTGGCGCGATGATCGAGACCGGCCGTGACCTGGACGTTGCCGTCAGCGGCAATGGCTGGATGGCCGTGCAGACCCCGGACGGCAGCGAAGCCTATGTGCGCAGCGCCAGCATGAACGTCGATGCATTGGGCGTACTGCGCGCCGGCAACGGCATGCCGATCATGGGCAACGGCGGTCCGATTGCCGTGCCGCCGCAGCAGAAAATCGAAGTGGGTGCCGATGGCACCATCAGCATCCGCGCCATGGGTGAAGGCCCGCGCGTAATGGCTGAAGTGGACCGCATCAAGCTGGTCCAGCCGGACCTTAAGAACATGAATAAAGGCCTCGACGGCACCATCCACACCAAGGATGGCCAGCCGGCCCAGGCTGATGCGACGGTCACGCTGACCTCGGGCTTCCTGCAGGCGAGCAACGTCAACGCGGTGGAAGAAATGACCGCGGTACTGGCGCTTTCCAAGCAGTTCGAGCTGCACATCAAGATGATGAACAGCGCCAAAGAAGACGACCAGGCCATGACCCGCGTCATGCAGATGAGCTGATTCAAGCCCACTCACTAATTTTGCGATGCAGCGCCAACAAACAGGCGCATGAAGGAGAACAGCATGCTTCCGGCTCTATGGGTTGCCAAAACAGGCCTGTCCGCCCAGGACACCAACCTGACCACCATTTCCAACAACCTGGCGAACGTATCGACCACGGGCTTCAAACGTGATCGCGCCGAGTTCCAGGACCTGCTCTATCAGATCAAGAAGCAGCCAGGCGCCCAGTCGACCCAGGACAGCGAACTGCCGTCGGGCCTGCAACTGGGGACCGGTGTGCAAATCGTCGGCACCCAGAAGAACTTCAGCGCCGGTAACCTGCAACAGACCGGCCAACCGCTGGACATGGCCATCAACGGCCGCGGTTTCTTCCAGATCCTGCAGCCGGACGGCACGACTTCCTACACCCGTGACGGTACTTTCCACCTGGATTCCAACGGCCAGATCGTCACGGCCAACGGTTTCGCCCTGGAGCCGGCCGTGGTCGTTCCTGCAGACGCCAAGACCTTCACCGTCGGCAACGACGGCACCGTGTCCATCACCGTGGCCGGCAACCCCGCGTCGCAAGTGATCGGCAACCTGCAGACCGCCGACTTCATCAACCCAGCCGGCCTGCAGGCAATGGGTAACAACCTGTTCCTGGAAACCGCCTCCAGCGGCGCGCCGCAAATCGGCACCCCGGGTTTGAACGGTTTCGGCACCACGCTGCAAAGCACCCTGGAAACCTCCAACGTGAGCACGGTTGAGGAGATGGTCAACATGATCACCACCCAGCGCGCCTACGAGATGAACTCCAAGGTGATCTCCACCGCCGACCAGATGCTTTCGTTCGTAACGCAGAATCTGTAATCAAGTCTATGGGGCGCTCTTGAGAGCGCCTGCAACACCGTGAGGTAAGGGTCATGAATCGCTATGTTTCCGTTCTGGCATTGAGTGGGATTGCCGTGCTCGCAGGCTGTGTCGCCCCGACGCCAAAACCCAATGACCCGTACTATGCGCCGGTGTTGCCACGTACGCCGTTGCCGGCGGCCGCCAACAATGGCTCGATCTACCAGGCCGGTTTCGAACAGAACCTGTACAGCGACCGCAAGGCGTTCCGGGTCGGTGACATCATCACCATCACCCTGAACGAGCGCACCCAGGCCAGCAAGAACGCCAACTCGCAGATCGGCAAGACCAGCAAGGCCAACCTCGGCCTGACCTCGTTGTTCGGCGCGGTGCCCAACACCAATAACCCGCTGGGTGACGGCGACCTCAGTCTCAGCGCCGGCTACAGCGGCGACCGTGCCACCAACGGCAAGAGCGCGGCAGGGCAGGGCAACAGCCTGACCGGTTCGATCACCGTGACCGTGGCCGACGTATTGCCCAACGGCATCATCGCCGTACGTGGTGAAAAGTGGATGACCCTCAACACCGGCGACGAGCTGGTGCGCATTGCCGGCATGGTGCGCGCCGATGACATCTCCACCGACAACACCGTGCCGTCGACGCGGATTGCCGATGCGCGCATTACCTACTCGGGTACAGGTTCGTTTGCTGATGCCAGTCAGCCGGGCTGGTTCGATCGTTTCTTCCTTAGCCCGCTGTTCCCTTTCTAGGTGGCTACTTTGAACTTCAAACAGCTGATGGCGGCCGCACTCCTGCTTTCCTTGAGCGCTGTCGCCCAGGCCGAACGCCTGAAGGACATCGCGAGTATTTCCGGCGTGCGTTCCAACCAGTTGATCGGCTACGGCCTGGTGGTGGGGCTCAACGGTACGGGTGACCAGACCACGCAGACCCCGTTCACCCTGCAGACCTTCAACAACATGCTCTCGCAGTTCGGCATCAAGGTGCCGGCAGGGTCGGGCAACGTGCAGCTGAAAAACGTCGCGGCGGTGTCGATCAGTGCTGATTTGCCGGCGTTCTCCAAGCCAGGCCAGGTGGTGGACATCACCGTGTCGTCCATCGGTAACTCGAAAAGCCTGCGCGGCGGCACCTTGCTGATGACGCCCCTCAAGGGTATCGACGGCAACGTCTACGCCATCGCCCAGGGCAACCTGGTGGTGGGCGGGTTTGACGCCGAAGGTCGCGACGGTTCGAAGATCACGGTCAACGTGCCGTCGGCCGGTCGCATCCCGGGTGGCGCAACGGTTGAACGCACCGTGCCAAGTGGCTTCAACCAGGGCAACAGCCTGACCCTGAACCTCAACCGTTCCGACTTCACCACTGCCAAGCGCGTGGTCGACAAGATCAATGACATGCTCGGCCCTGGCGTGGCCCAGGCCATCGACGGCGGTTCGATCCGTGTGACAGCACCCCTGGACCCAAGCCAACGCGTCGACTACCTGTCGATCCTGGAAAACCTTGAAGTCGACCCAGGCCAGGCCGTCGCCAAAGTCATCATCAACTCGCGTACCGGCACCATCGTGATCGGTCAGAACGTGAAGGTGTCGCCGGCAGCGGTGACCCACGGCAGCCTGACCGTGACCATCACTGAAGACCCGATCGTCAGCCAGCCAGGGCCGTTGTCCAACGGCCAGACGGCGGTGGTGCCGCGTTCGCGCGTCAACGCCCAGCAAGAAGCCAAGCCGATGTTCAAGTTCGGCCCCGGCACCACCCTGGACGAGATTGTCCGCGCGGTGAACCAGGTGGGCGCGGCGCCCGGCGACTTGATGGCGATCCTCGAAGCTTTGAAACAGGCCGGCGCCTTGCAAGCCGACCTGATCGTGATCTGAGGCCATGGCCATGGATATGCGCAAGAGCGGGATCAGCAGCACGGCGGACTCGGGGTCTTACTCCGACTTGAACCGGCTTAACCAGCTCAAGGTCGGTGCCGACAAGAACAGCGAAGGCAACATGCGCAAGGTGGCGCAGGAGTTCGAGTCGCTGTTCCTGAGCGAGATGCTCAAGTCCATGCGTTCGGCCACCGAGGCGCTGGGTAAGGACAACCCGATGAACACGCCGGCCGCCAAACAGTACCAGGAAATGTACGACCAGCAACTGGCGGTCTCGATGTCGCGCGAGGGTGGCGGTATCGGCCTGGCCGACGTGCTGATGCGCCAGATGCAGAAGAACAAACCGGTGGAGGCCCAGGCCGCCACCTTGCAAGGCCCGGCAGCAGCCGCGCCTGCGAAGAAAGTTGATGTGCCGACGGAAATTGCGGCAGGTACCCAGGCCGAAGGCCCGTTGGGCCGCTCCAATGGCCAGCGTCCACTGTGGGCTTACCGCGTGGCTGAGCCGCAAGCGGGCGCCGTAGCGTCCCACAGCAATGATATGGAATTGATGAACCAACGCCGTATCGCCTTGCCAAGCAAGCTGACTGATCGCCTGCTCGCCGGCATCGTGCCGAACGCACCGGTTGCTATCGATGCCAAAAGTGCGCCGCTGCGTAACAGCGTGGCCGACGACAACGTGATCAACAGCACCGCACGCACCTTTGCCGTGCCGAGCGGGCGCATGCAGGTCTACGGCCGCGCCGTGGCCCAGCCACCGTTGGCGCCGGCGAAGAAAGCCTTCAGCTCGCAGGATGAATTTGTCGCCACCATGTTGCCGATGGCCAAGGCGGCCGCCGCGCGCATTGGTGTCGATCCGAAGTACCTGGTGGCCCAGGCCGCCCTGGAAACCGGTTGGGGTAAATCGGTAATGCGCGCCGAAGATGGCAGCAGCAGTCACAACCTGTTCGGCATCAAGGCCGGCCAGAGTTGGCAGGGCGGCCAGGCCCGCGCGATCACCAGCGAGTTCCGCGATGGGGCGATGGTCAAGGAAACGGCGCAGTTCCGTTCCTATAACTCCTATCAGGACAGCTTCCATGACCTGGTGACCTTGCTGCAAAGCAATGATCGCTATAAAGAAGTTGTGAAGTCGGCCGACAACCCGGAACAGTTTGTCCGCGAGTTGCAAAAAGCCGGTTACGCCACCGACCCGGCCTATGCCAGCAAGATTTCGCAGATCGCCAAATCGATGGACAGTTACCAGAATTACGCTGCCGCTGGCGCAACCACACATTTATAAGGTCTGAACCATGAGTTTGCTCAGTATCGGGATGTCAGGGCTTAACGCCTCTCAAGGATCGTTGTCGGTCTTGAGTAACAACATTGCCAACGCCAATACTCCGGGTTATTCGCGTCAGCAGACCACCCAGAACGCCAGTGCGGCCAACCAGTACGGTGGTGTGTACATCGGCAGCGGTACCACCCTGGCCGATGTGCGCCGGGTGTATAACGAGTTCCTCGACGCGGCCTACCAGAACAGCACCTCGCTCAACAGCGATGCCAAGGCTTACCTCGACCAGGTCAGCGCTGTCGACAAGACCCTGTCGGACAAGACCACCGGTATGTCGGCTGTGCTCAGTGAGTTCTTCTCGGCCGTGCAGACTGCCTCGGCCAACCCGAGCGATGTCTCGGCCCGCCAGGTGTTGATCACCAAGGCGCAGACGCTGAGCAATCGCTTCAACTCGATCTCTACACAGTTGGGCCAGCAGAAAGAAACCATCAACAGCCAGCTGTCGTCGATGAGTGACCAGGTCAACAAGCTGACGTCGTCCATTGCCTCGCTCAACAAGCAGATCGCCCAGGTGCAGGGTTCGTCGAACACGGCCCCGGCCAACCTGCTGGACGCGCGTGCCGAAGCCGTGCGTTCGCTGAACGAATTGGTCGGCGTGACCGCCACCGAGAAGAATGGCATCTTCAGCGTCAGCACCGGTTCCGGCCAGTCGCTGGTATTGGGTGACCAGTTCAACACCATCTCCGCCGTACCGAGCAAGAACGACACTAGCCAGTTCACCATCCAGCTCAACGTGGGCGGCGGTGAGTCGCTCGATCTGGGCAACGTGCTCAGCGGCGGTAGCATCGGTGGTCTGTTGCGTTATCGCAGCGATGTCCTGATGCCTGCCATCAATGACCTGGGGCGCATCGCCATCGCCACCGCAGACACCATCAACAACCAGTTGGGCCAGGGCCTGGATCTCAACGGCCAGTTCGGCAGCTCGCTGTTCAAGGACATCAACAGCGCCGCGGCCATTGCCCAGCGCAGCCAGGCTTCGGGTGGCAACAGCGCGGGTTCCGGCAACCTGAACGTGTCGATTAAGGACAGCAGCAAGCTGACCAATTTCGATTACAAGGTCACCTTCAACGACAGCGCCAACCCGAACAACGTCACCGTGGTGCGTTCCGATGGCAAGGCCATGGGGACGTTTGACGTCACCGCCACGCCACCGGCCGTGATCGATGGTTTCACGTTGGCGCTCGACGGCAAGGGGCCGATGGCTACCGGGGACAGCTTCAAGGTCAGCCCGACCGCCAATGGTGCCAAGGACATTGGCACCGTGATGACGGATCCGAACAAGATCGCTTTTGCCGCGCCACTATCCGGGCAGGCCAGTAAGACCAACGAAGGTACCGGCACGTTTACCCCGCCGACCCTGACGGTGCCTTTGGATATCCAGGGCGGCGCCGCCACTGCCCAGTTGCGCACGGGGATTGAACATTCGATGCCGGTGAAGATGGTATTCGGCAAGCCGGCAGCCGACGGCACCCAGCCGTACACACTCAATGATGCCCAGGGCAACCCGATCGGCACCGGCAGCATTGTTCCGGGGCAGGGCAACAAGGTCACGATCAACGTGCCGATGCGCGATGCCAACGGTGCCCTGGTGGTGCCGGCCAAGAGCTTCAGTTTCGACACCACGGTGGGCGGTTCGCCGGCCAACGGTGACAGCACGACGTTCTCGTTCAATGCCTCCGGCAAGTCCGATAACCGCAACGCCCTTGAGCTGCTCGGCCTGCAAACCAAGGCGACCATCGGCACGGCCGCCGATGGCACCGGCGGCACCAGCCTCGTAGGGGCCAACAGCAAGTTGGTATCTACCGTTGGCGCGAAAGCGGCGGCTGCCGGTACGGACAGCACGGCGACGAACGCATTGCTGACCGCCAACAAGAACGCGCGCAACTCGGTGTCCCAGGTCAACCTGGACGAAGAGGCGGGCGACATGATCAAGTTCCAGCAGTACTACACGGCGTCGTCGCAGATCATCAAGGCTGCGCAAGAAACCTTCAGCACATTGATCAATAGTCTTTAAGGGAGCCTGGGACGATGCGTATTTCTACACAGCAGTATTTCGAGACCAGTTCCGCCAAGTATTCGGATAACTATTCGGGTGTGGTGAAGGCCCAGGACCAGGCCAGTTCCGGTGTGCGCGTACAGACCGCCGCGGATGATCCTGTGGCAGCGGCGCGGTTGTTGATGTTGCAGCAGCAGAAAGACATGGTGGCCCAGTCCACTGGCAACATCACCAGCCTGAAAAACTCGCTGACCAACGAAGAGAGTGTATTAACCGCGATCAGTGAGGCCATGCAACGCGCCACAGAGTTGGCACTCAAGGCGGGTGGTGTCGGCAGTGATGCTGATCGTCGCTCGATTGCCAGTGAGGTCGGTGCGATTGAAGATCAGGTCCTGGGCCTGCTCAATAGCAAGGACTCGGCCGGCAACTACTTGTTTTCCGGTTCCAAGACCCAGACGCCGCCGTATGCGCGCAACAATGATGGCACCTACAGCTACCAGGGGGATGAAACCCCACTGAGCCTGCAGATTTCCAATACGCTGAATGTCAGCGCGGGCGATACCGGCAAGACTATTCTGGAAGGCGCGGCCAACGCCGGTCGCACCCAGGCCACCTGGGTTGCGCCGAACCCGCAGACCGTGCCGCCTACGGTCAATGACAACAAGGTCGCGCTCTCGGCTGGGCTGGTGACCTCGAGCGGCGACTACGCCAGCAAATTCGCCGACGGCCAGCCTTACAAGCTGACCTTTACCAGCAGCACGCAATACAAGGTGGCCGACAAGAATGGCAACGACGTGACCTCCGAGATTCCGGGCAATGGTACGTTCGACGCCACCAAGGAAGGCAGCACCAGCGTTGCGCTGCGGGGTGTGAAGTTCGACATCACCATGAACCTCGGGGATGTGGTGCCGGGCGCCAACTCAGATGCGTTGGTCAAGGACCGTACGTTCAGCCTGGAGGCCAAGCCGGATACATTCAGTGTTTCGCGCACGCCGAGCAATGCATCGAGCGCGCAGTTGACAGGGGCTCAGGTCACCAATCAGGCGGACTATGCCAGCACGTTCCCGTCCAACAGCGGGGCGATCATCAAGTTCACCAGCGCGACGGCCTATGAGGTTTACGCCCAGCCCTACTCGAGTGCCAGCAAGGCGATTGCCACCGGCGATACGGGCGGCGGTACGACGGTGACGGCGGCTGGCGTGACGTTCGATGTGAGCAGTGGGCCGCCGCAGCCTGGCGATCAGTTCTCCGTGGGGGCCAACACCCAGAAGACCCAGAATGCGCTGGATACCCTTGGCCAGTTGCGCAAGGCGCTGGATGCGCCGGCCGACGGCAATCCGGCAGCGACGGTCAAGCTCAAGGATGTCCTGAATACGTCCATCGCCAATCTGGCCAACTCGACGTCCCAGATTGTCAATGTGCGGGGTTCTATTGGCGCTCGGCTGAACGCTTTGGATATCCAGGCCAGTGAGAATTCGAGCATCAGCATTGCCACGACCAGCACGATGAGTGATCTGGCCAACATCGACATGGGTGAAGCGGCCATCAACCTGGCGCTGCAGCAAACCATGTTGCAAGCCTCCCAACTGGCGTTCGTGAAAATCTCGCAGTTGAGCCTGTTCAACAAGATGTAAGTGGCGTCACGTCAAGCGGCCCGCCCTGAAAACAGGGCGGGCCGTTGTCGTTTCTGGGATTTAATTGTTTGAAGGTTTTGCACAAAGCACACAAAATTGAGTGACCTGTGAGTCATAAAGCGCATCTTCACTGTATCGTGTGAAAAGGATAAGTCGTCACAGGGTCCTTGCGGGACGGCTTTCAGCGAGATTTTTATGGGGTTATCCCCTTTTATTGTCAGCACTCCGGGCGCAGTCCCTGGGGTGTTCTCCAGCTATTTAGTATTGGGAAGCCACAATGATTGGCATAAAAAGCATCGCCAGTTACGTGCCGGCAGACGGGATCGATAACTACGCCCAGGGTGCCAAATTCGCCAAGGATGAAGAATTCATCATTGGCAAGATCGGTTCGGCGTTCCTGCCGCGCAAGGATGCCGCGCAGGAAACCTCCGATCTGTGTGTCGAGGCGGTCAACGCTTTGTTTGCCAATAACCCGGATTTGAAGCGCGAGTCCATCGATGCGCTGATCGTCGTCACCCAGAACGGTGATGAAGAAGGCCTGCCGCACACGGCGGCCATTGTCCAGGACAAGCTCGGCCTGCCCACCCACGTCGCGGCTTTTGATATTTCCCTGGGCTGCTCCGGCTACGTCTACGGCATCTACGCGATGAAGGGCTTCATGGAAGCCGCCGGCCTGAAAAACGGCCTGCTGATCACTGCCGACCCGTATTCGAAGATCGTCGACCCGGAAGATCGCAACACCACCATGCTGTTCGGCGATGCCGCCACCGCCACCTGGATGGGCGAAGACGCGTCGTGGTTGCTGGGCAAATCCAAATTCGGCACCGACGGTTCCGGCGCGCCGCACCTGAAGGTCAGCGATGGCGTGTTCTTCATGAACGGTCGCCAGGTCTTCAACTTCGCCTTGCTCAAGGTGCCGGCACACTTGCATGAGCTGCTCAACGAGTCGGAGCTCAAGGCGGACGAGATCGATGCCTTCTGCATTCACCAGGGCAGTGCGGCGATTGTCGACGCCGTGGCGCGTCGATTTGAAGATGCGCCGGTGGACAAGTTCATCAAGGACATGGTCGAGACCGGCAACACCGTGTCGTCGAGCATTCCCTTGCTGCTGGAAAAGCACGTGATGGACGCCACCTGGAAACGGGTGGCTATCAGCGGTTTTGGTGTGGGCCTGTCGTGGGGCTCGGCGATTCTCTATCGCCCTTGATGCCTTGATAGCGTCCACAAAAAACGCCGATGATCGAAAGATCATCGGCGTTTTTTATTTGGCGCCAAAAAACCTAATGAAATCGGGCTTTGGAGCCCGCGTAAACCCTTGAATTGCAAGGGGTGGCACGACGCCAGCAAAAAAATCAAAAAAAATCCTCAAGCAACCGGCTACCACGACGATAACTATTACGTAGGTTCTCAGGCCACACCCGGCGGTTGCCAGGGCCGGAAGCCGCAGTATCCATCCAACGAGGATTTCGTCATGGCTTTAACAGTAAACACCAACATTGCTTCGATCACTACTCAGGGCAACCTGAACAAAGCTGGCGGCGCCCTGGCCCAATCGATGCAGCGCCTGTCTTCCGGCCTGCGTATCAACAGCGCTAAAGACGACGCCGCCGGCCTGGGTATCGCCAACCGTATGACCAGCCAGATCAACGGCCTGGGTCAAGCTGTAAAGAACGCCAACGATGGTATCTCCATCGCGCAGACCGCTGAAGGCGCAATGCAGGCTTCGACCGACATTCTGCAAAAAATGCGTACCCTGGCTCTGTCCTCTGCAACCGGCTCCCTGAGCCCTGACGACCGTAAGTCGAACAACGATGAATACCAGGCCCTGACTTCGGAACTGACCCGTATCGCCCAGACCACTACTTTCGGTGGCCAGAAGCTGCTGGACGGTTCGTACGGTACCAAGTCGATCCAGGTTGGCGCCAACGCTAACGAAACCATCAACCTGTCCCTGGACAACGTTGCTGCCAACAACATCGGTTCGCAGCAAATCAAGAGCATCGGCATCACTCCAGGCGCTGGTGTTGTAGGCGGCGCAATCGCAGTGACCGGTAACGGCCAGACTGCCAGCGTTACCGTAGCCGGTGCAGCGTCTGCCAAAACCATCGCTGCCCAGCTGAACGGCGCCATCGGTGGCCTGAGCGCTACTGCCAGCACTGAAGCTCAGTTCGTGGTTGGTGGTGCTGCTGCTACCGCTCCAGCTTCGTTCACCATGACCGTTGGCGGCCAAGCCACCACGTTCGTTGGCGTAAAAGACACTGCCAGCCTGGCTGAACAGCTGAAGTCCAACTCCGCCAAACTGGGTATCAGCGTTAACTACGACGAGTCCAAAGGCACTCTGTCGGTTAAATCCGACACCGGTGAAAACCTGTCCTTCAGTGCTTCGACCGATGCCGGCAGCATCACTGTTGCCACCAAAGACGGTTCGGGCGTTTACGGTACTGCTACTGCCCTGGCTGACGGCATCATCGCTACCGGTGCTGTGAACATGGACTCCTCCAAGGGTTACTCCCTGGAAGGCGCTGGTGTGACCGGTGTCTTCGGTGCCGCTACTTCGGCTGCTTCGGCCAAGACCTCCGTATCGCAAACTGACGTGACTGACGCCACCAAGGCCCAGAACGCTGTTTCCGTGATCGACCAGGCTATCGCAACCATCTCCAGCTCCCGTTCGGGCCTGGGTGCGGTACAGAACCGTCTGACCAGCACTGTGGACAACCTGTCCAACATCCAGAAAAACACCACCGCTGCTCGTTCCACCATCCAGGACGTCGACTTCGCTTCCGAAGCCGCTGAACTGACCAAGCAGCAAACCCTGCAGTCGGCTTCCACTGCGATCCTGTCGCAGGCTAACCAGCTGCCATCCGCTGTACTGAAGCTGCTTCAGTAATAACGGCACGTGGTGATTGACGGAAGGGCGCGTTTACGTGCCCTTTCGTCTTTTCCAATCAGAGGAGATTGGGCATGGACATGAATGTAAAACTGAACTTGTCTTATCCGCCGCTGGCCCCCCAAGGCACCGTGGCACCTGTGGTTGCAGACAAGGACAAAAGCAAGGTTGAAGCGGCCGCGCCAACCGTGGGCACGTCCCAAAAGGACAGCCTGGAAAAAGCGGTCACCGATATTAAAGAATTCGTACAAGCGGCCCAGCGTAATCTGGACTTTTCCATTGATGATTCCACCCACAGGGTCGTGGTCAAGGTCATTGCCACCGACACGGGTGAAGTGATCCGGCAGATTCCTTCGGAAACAGCCCTGAAGCTGGCGCAAAACCTGGCCAGCGCCAGTCATGTGTTGTTTGATGACAAAGCTTGAACTGGCATGAAATTTGTTGCTGTCACCGCTTGAAGCGACGTTCGTCAAGATAACGGCAGCCACCGGAATAGGAGAAAGATGATGGCGGGTACAACGATTACCGGCGTGGGGTCGGGTTTCGACACTCAGGCAATTGTGAAATCCCTGGTGGATGCCGAGCGAGCGCCGAAACAGGCTCAGATCAATCTGCAGTCGCAAAAGGCGACCACCCAGCTGTCGTCGATCGGCAAGATCCAGGCCGCCCTGGACGCCTTCCGTGGTGCGCTGGCCAGTATGGGCACCGACAACAGCTTCAGTGGCTTGACCGGTACGTCTTCGGACGAGAAGGTTGCAACCATGACGGCCAACCAGGGTGCGGCGAGCGGTAGCTTCGCGCTGATCGTCAACCAGTTGGCGATGCCTTCGAAGTTGTCGACCAAGAGTTTCACAGGTGGCCAGTCGACGGTCGTGAACAGTGGCACCACCCCAACGACGCTGACGATCAGCCAGTCGGGCAAGAACTTCGACCTGAAGGTGCCGGCCGGCGCGACCCTGCAACAGGTGCGTGACTCGATCAACTCGCAGTTCGGCACCGCAGGCCTGAGTGCCAACATCCTCACCGACTCCAACGGTTCGCGTCTTATCCTGACCTCCACCAACTCCGGGGTTGGTTCCGACCTGACGATGTCGGGTAACTCGGGGATTGATACCGGTTACACCGTAGTGACCCCGCCCCAGAATGCCAAATACACCATTGACGGTATTGCTGCAGAGTCCAAGTCCAACAGCATCACGGATGCAGTGAGTGGTGTAAGCATCAAGTTGCTGGCGTTGTCGCCGACGGTCGCTGCGAATGATCAAACCAAGGACGCGCCTCGGACTGCGCTGACCATCTCTGTCAGCACCAGCACCACCGCCCTCAAGTCCGGGGTCAAAGGCTTCGTCGACACCTACAACGCCCTGCTCAAGGCGATGAACGCCGAGACCAAGGTGACCAAGGATGCTGCCGGCAACTCGGTGGCGGCCACCCTGACCGGCGACTCGACCATGCGCACCTTGCAGGCTGCGATTCGCAACGAGTTCAACGCACTGTCCGGCAACGGTACCCTGAAGTCCCTGGCCCAGTTCGGTGTCACTACCGACCAGGACACCGGCGCGCTGAGCATTGATGCCAAACAGTGGGACAAGGCCGTACTGACAAACGCCGCCGACATCAACAGTATCTTCAGCGGCAAGAACGGTTTGCTTGCGCGGCTGACCACCGCCACCGATGGCTATGCCAAGGCCACCACGGGGATTCTGGCGACGCGTTCGACATCCTTGTCGGACAGCCTCAAAGACCTGAACAAGCAGCAGACCGCCCTGGATGAGCGTCTCACCACCATGCAAGACGCCTTGACCCGCAAGTACACGGCCATGGATACGCTAGTGGCGCAGTTGCGCCAGCAGAGCAACAGTATCCTCGGCACGCTCAATGCGCTCAGTAAATCGCAAAGCAGTGATAGCTGATTGAATACGGATAAAAAAGCCCGGGTCCGTTGACCTGGGCTTTGTTCTTTGTAGGACCATCGGCTTAAAGTTTTTTGCGAACGGGTCGACATAATGGTTACTGCAACCCTTCTCGCTGTTGCCTGTCACGAGGTAGAAACATGAATCCCATGAGAGCCCTTCGCCAATACCAGAAGGTCAATTCCCATGCCCAGATCTCCGAAGCCAGCCCGCACCGCCTGGTGCAGATGTTGATGGAGGGCGGGCTTGACCGCATGGCGCAGGCCAAAGGCGCGCTGGCGCGTGGCGACATCGCAGCGAAGGGCCTGATGCTGGGCAAGGCCACCGATATCCTTATCGGCCTGCGTGACGGCCTGAGTGAGGAAAAGAGCGACAACAAGGAATACGTTCAGCAACTGGAAGGCCTGTACGTGTACATGACCAACCGTTTGATGGAAGCCAATTTGCACAACGACGCCGACATGATCGACGAAGTCGCGCGTTTGCTGATCACCGTGAAAGAAGGCTGGGATGCCATCGGCGCGCCACAGACCGCCGCACAATAAGGCCATCGGCCTTGAGGAACACGTCATGAGCCAAGCATTGCAACGCATTGATGAAACCCGTGAGGCGCTGATCGGCGCGCTGGCGGACCGTAACTGGGACGCCATTGGCGAACTGGACCTGGGCTGTCGTCATGTCATCGACGAGGTGCTCAGTGAAGCGCCGGTCGATGAGGATGCGTTGCGTGAAAAGCTTGAGAGCCTGCTGGCGGTGTACCAGCAATTGCTTGAGGTGACGACTGGCGAGCGCCAGGCGATTTTCGAAGAGATGTCGCAGATCAACCAAGCTAAAAACGCGTCAAAGGTTTACCATCTGTTCGGCTGAATGGGCTCAGTTGGTCCGAACGGCGCGTCATATATTTGACTGTGCCAGCATTTTTGACTTAACTAGTGCTGTTTTCAGATTTCAGACGTCTAGTAAGGTACAAAGTCTTACAGGCGTCTCGATTGCCCTCACATCGGGGCAGGAAGTTTTACTAGGGAAGTTGCTATTGCATGTGGCGTGAAACCAAAATTCTGCTGATTGATGACGATAGCGTCCGCCGCCGCGATTTAGCGGTGATTTTGAATTTTCTTGGCGAAGAAAATTTGCCCTGCGGCAGCCATGACTGGCAGCAGGCGGTCAGCTCATTGTCATCGAGCCGTGAAGTCATTTGTGTGCTGATCGGGACGGTGAACGCTCCTGGCGCTGTTTTGGGCTTGTTAAAGACACTGTCAACCTGGGATGAGTTCCTTCCCGTGTTGTTAATGGGCGATATTTCTTCCGTCGACCTGCCCGAAGACCAGCGCCGCCGGGTGCTTTCCAGTCTGGAAATGCCCCCCAGCTACAGCAAACTGCTGGATTCCCTGCACCGTGCCCAGGTCTATCGCGAGATGTACGACCAGGCCCGCGAGCGCGGTCGCCACCGCGAACCCAACCTGTTCCGCAGCCTGGTCGGCACCAGCCGTGCCATCCAGCACGTACGCCAGATGATGCAGCAAGTGGCCGACACCGACGCCAGCGTGCTGATCCTCGGCGAGTCCGGCACTGGCAAGGAAGTGGTTGCGCGCAACCTGCACTATCACTCCAAGCGCCGCGACGGGCCTTTCGTGCCGGTCAACTGCGGGGCGATCCCGGCAGAGCTGCTCGAAAGCGAACTGTTCGGCCATGAGAAGGGCGCCTTTACCGGGGCGATCACCAGTCGTGCCGGGCGTTTCGAGCTGGCCAACGGCGGCACGCTGTTCCTCGACGAAATCGGCGACATGCCGCTGCCGATGCAGGTCAAGCTGCTGCGCGTATTGCAGGAGCGGACCTTCGAACGCGTGGGCAGCAACAAGACCCAGAGCGTCGATGTGCGCATCATTGCGGCCACCCACAAAAATCTCGAAAGCATGATCGAGGTCGGCAGCTTCCGTGAAGACCTGTACTACCGCCTCAACGTATTCCCGATCGAGATGGCCCCACTGCGTGAGCGCGTGGAAGACATCCCGCTGCTGATGAACGAACTGATTTCGCGCATGGAGCACGAAAAGCGCGGTTCGATCCGTTTCAACTCCGCCGCGATCATGTCCCTGTGCCGTCATGGCTGGCCGGGCAACGTGCGTGAGTTGGCCAACCTGGTGGAGCGCATGGCGATCATGCACCCCTACGGTGTGATCGGCGTGGTCGAGCTGCCGAAGAAATTCCGTTACGTTGACGACGAAGATGAGCAACTGGTCGACAGCCTGCGCAGCGACATGGAAGAGCGGGTGGCCATCAACGGCCATACCCCGGACTTCGGTTCGACTGCCATGCTGCCGCCCGAAGGCCTGGACCTGAAGGACTACCTCGGCAACCTCGAACAGGGTCTGATCCAACAAGCCCTGGACGACGCCAACGGCATCGTCGCCCGTGCCGCCGAGCGCCTGCGCATTCGTCGAACCACCTTGGTGGAGAAGATGCGCAAGTACGGCATGAGCCGCAAAGAAGGTGACGAACAGGCGGATGATTGACGCCTGTTTTTTAAATCACTGAAACTTCAGTGGTTTTTTTTCGGCACGGGTATTGCTACAGCCCTCGCAACGTTCCGTTTAACTGACGGTCAGCCAAGCGAGAGAGCATGATGCCCCACGCCGCCCAACACGCTTCCAGTCCTGCCATTGCAGGGCTGGTTCCCTCTGTAGAACAGCAAAGCCGCCAAGGCCTGGAACAGGCTTTTTCGCTGTTCAACCAGATGTCCAGTCAATTGACCGACTCCTACAGCCTGCTCGAAGCCCGTGTGTCCGAGCTTAAAGGCGAGTTGGCCGTGGTCAGTGCCCAGCGCATGGAAGAGTTGGCCGAGAAGGAACGCCTGGCCAACCGTCTGCAAAACCTGCTGTCGCTGCTGCCCGGTGGCGTGATTGTCATCGACGAAGAAGGCCGCGTGCGCGAAGCCAACCCGGCGGCCTGCGACATGCTGGGCCTGCCGCTGGAAGGCGAACTGTGGCGGCATGTCATCACCCGCTGCTTTGCGCCGCGTGAAGACGACGGTCACGAAATTTCCCTGAAAGACGGCCGCCGTTTGTCCATCGCCACCCGTTCCCTGGACGCAGAGCCGGGCCAGTTGGTGTTGCTCAATGACCTGACTGAAACCCGTCACCTGCAAGACCAGTTGGCGCGGCACGAGCGTCTGTCGTCGCTGGGGCGCATGGTCGCTTCTCTGGCGCATCAGATCCGCACGCCGCTGTCGGCTGCCCTGATCTACGCCAGTCATTTGACTGACGAACAATTGCCTGCCGCCACCCACCAGCGGTTTGCCGGTCGGCTCAAGGAGCGCCTGCACGAGTTGGAGCATCAGGTGCGCGACATGCTGGTGTTTGCCCGTGGCGAATTGCCGCTGACCGACCGCATCACGCCGGCCGAGTTGATGCAGGCGCTGCAGGCGGCGGCCGCCACTCATATTCAAGACGTGCACGTGCGTTGGCAGTGCGATAGCCACCTTGGTGAACTACTGTGCAACCGTGACACCCTCGTCGGCTCGCTGCTCAACCTGATCGAGAACGCCACCCAAGCCAGCGGCCCCGGTGCGCGGCTCAAGGTGCACCTGTACAACCGCGAGCAAAACCTGCGCCTGTGCATCAGCGACAGCGGCAGCGGTATCGAGCCCGCCGTGTTGCAGCGTCTGGGCGAACCTTTTTTCACCACCAAGACCAACGGCACCGGCCTGGGCCTGACCGTGGTCAAGGCAGTGGCGCGTGCTCATCAGGGAGAATTGCAGTTGCACTCCCGGGTTGGGCGGGGCACCTGTGCATTGATGACCTTGCCGCTGTTTTCATGCGCGGCAAGCGCGGAGTAGGAAGGCTATGGCAATCAAGGTTCTGTTGGTGGAAGACGATCGCGCCCTGCGTGAAGCATTGGCTGACACGCTGCTGTTGGCGGGCCATGACTACCGGGCGGTCGGTTCTGCCGAAGACGCCTTGGAGGCGGTGGAGCAGGAGTCCTTCAGCCTGGTGGTCAGCGATGTGAACATGCCCGGCATGGACGGGCACCAGTTGCTCGGCCTGCTGCGTGCGCGTCAGCCGCAGTTGCCGGTATTGCTGATGACTGCCCATGGCGCCGTCGAGCGTGCAGTCGATGCCATGCGCCAGGGTGCGGCGGATTACCTGGTAAAACCCTTCGAACCCAAAGCCTTGATCGAGCTGGTTGCACGGCACGCCCTGGGTGTAATCCCGGCCACTGACGGCGAGGGTCCGATTGCCTTCGAACCGGCCAGTGCGCAATTGCTGGAGCTGGCGGCCCGCGTGGCGCGCAGCGATTCCACTGTGTTGATTTCCGGCGAGTCCGGCACCGGTAAGGAAGTGCTGGCGCGTTATATCCATCAGCAATCGACCCGCACCAAGCAGCCGTTTATCGCGATCAACTGCGCGGCGATCCCCGACAACATGCTCGAAGCCACGCTGTTCGGCCACGAAAAAGGCTCCTTTACCGGCGCCATCGCGGCCCAGGCGGGCAAGTTCGAGCAGGCTGACGGCGGCACCATTCTGCTCGATGAAATTTCGGAAATGCCCCTGGGTCTGCAGGCCAAGTTGCTGCGGGTGCTGCAGGAACGTGAAGTGGAGCGCGTCGGCGCCCGCAAGCCGATCCAGCTGGATATTCGTGTGGTTGCTACGACTAACCGTGACCTGGCGGGCGAAGTGGCGGCGGGGCGTTTTCGCGAAGACCTGTTCTACCGTCTGTCGGTATTCCCCCTGGCCTGGCGCCCGTTGCGCGAACGCCCGGCGGACATCATCCCGCTGGCCGAGCGCCTGCTGAACAACCACGTCAAAAAAATGAAGCACGCCCAGGCGCGGCTGTCGGCTGAGGCCCAGGCCTGCCTGATCGCCTACCCGTGGCCGGGTAATGTGCGGGAGCTCGACAACGCCATCCAGCGTGCGCTGATCCTGCAACAGGGCGGCCTGATCCAGCCCCAGGATTTCTGCCTGGCCATGGGCAGCGGGGCCGCGCCGCTGCCAACCTTGGCGCCGGCGCCCGTGGTAGCCGAAACCGAAACCGCCGGTGCGCTGGGCGACGACCTGCGTCGCCGCGAATTTCAGATGATCATCGACACCCTGCGCGCCGAGCGTGGCCGTCGCAAAGAGGCCGCCGAGCGTCTGGGCATCAGCCCGCGCACCTTGCGCTACAAGCTGGCGCAGATGCGTGACGCGGGGATGGATGTCGAGGCGTATCTGTTCGCCACCTGATTAGTATCGAGGCCGACAAGGTTTGTCGCCTTTTCTTACGAGTTGAACCAGAGCTGGCACCCTTGTTGCTACCTCCCATAGTAATTGCGGCGTAGCGTCAAAAAACATGCGGGTTGTCGGAGAGAAAAGTTCATGAGCCAGGGTATTGAGTTCAATCGGTTGATGTTGGATATGCGCTCCATGCAAATGGATGCCATGGCTCAACCGAAATCTGTCGCGCCAGCGCCGGAATTGGGCCAAAGCAGCTTCGCCGACATGCTCGGCCAGGCCATCAACAAAGTCAGTGACACCCAGCAAGCCTCCAGCCAGTTGGCCAATGCCTTTGAAATCGGCAAAAGCGGCGTGGACCTCACCGATGTGATGGTCGCCTCGCAGAAGGCCAGTGTTTCTTTCCAGGCGTTGACCCAGGTACGTAACAAGCTGGTTCAGGCCTACCAAGACATCATGCAGATGCCGGTTTAAGGACGAGATTTAAGTCATGGCAGAAGCAGTCGTGGACAACGCACCCGCCAAGGCAGACGGCAAGCCGCCGCTGTTTGGGCTGTCGTTCCTGGAAAACCTTTCCGAAATGACCATGTTGCGTCAGGTAGGCCTGATGGTCGGCCTGGCTGCCAGCGTGGCAATTGGTTTTGCCGTGGTGTTGTGGTCGCAGCAGCCCGATTACCGGCCGCTGTACGGCAGCCTGGCGGGCATGGATTCCAAGCAGATCATGGAAACCCTGGCCGCCGCCGATATCGCCTACACCGTGGAGCCCAACTCCGGGGCCCTGCTGGTCAAGGCCGACGATGTGGCCCGTGCGCGCATGAAACTTGCCGCCGCCGGCGTGACCCCGTCCGACAGCAACATCGGTTTTGAGATCCTCGACAAGGACCAGGGCCTGGGTACCAGCCAGTTCATGGAGGCCACCCGCTACCGTCGTGGCCTGGAAGGCGAATTGGCGCGCACCATCTCCAGCTTGAACAACGTCAAGGGTGCCCGCGTGCACTTGGCCATTCCGAAAAGCTCGGTGTTTGTGCGCGACGAGCGCAAGCCAAGCGCCTCGGTATTGGTGGAACTGTTTGCCGGCCGCTCCCTGGAGCCTGGCCAGGTGCTGGCGATCGTCAACCTGGTGGCCACCAGTGTTCCTGAATTGAGCAAGTCGCAAATTACCGTGGTGGACCAGAAGGGCAACCTGCTGTCCGATCAGGCGGAAAACTCCGCGCTGACCCAGGCCGGCAAGCAGTTCGACTACAGTCGTCGCGTCGAAAGCATGCTCACCCAGCGGGTGCACAACATCCTGCAACCGGTGCTGGGCAACGACCGCTACAAGGCCGAAGTGTCCGCTGATGTGGACTTCAGCGCCGTCGAGTCGACCTCCGAGCAGTTCAACCCAGACCAGCCTGCGCTGCGCAGCGAGCAGTCCACCAGCGAACAACGCACCGCCGCCAATGGCCCGCCGCAAGGCGTACCGGGTGCCCTGAGCAACCAGCCGCCGGCCCCGGCCTCGGCGCCGCAAACCACCGGTGGCGCGGCTGCCAGCGCTGGTGCGATCCAGCCTGGCCAGCCACTGCTGGACGCCAACGGTCAGCAGATCATGGACCCGGCCACCGGCCAGCCGATGCTCGCGCCGTACCCGGCGGACAAGCGTAACCAGTCCACCAAGAACTTCGAGCTCGACCGTTCCATCAGCCACACCAAGCAGCAACAGGGCCGCGTCAATCGCCTGTCGGTGTCGGTGGTGGTGGATGACCAGGTCAAGGTCAATGCCGCTGACGGCGCCGTCACCCGTGCCCCATGGAGCGCCGACGAATTGGCGCGCTTCACTCGCCTGGTGCAGGACGCCGTCGGTTTTGACGCCAGCCGTGGCGACAGTGTCAGCGTGATCAACATGCCGTTCTCCGCCGAGCGTGGCGAAGTGATCGCCGAACCGGCGTTCTACTCGCAGCCGTGGTTCTGGGACATCGTCAAGCAAGTGCTGGGGGTGTTGTTCATCCTGGTGCTGGTGTTTGGTGTGCTGCGTCCGGTGCTCAACAACATCACCGGCAACGGCAAGAAACAACTGGCCGCCTTCGGTGGCAGCGACGTCGAGTTGGGCGGCATGGGCGGTCTGGACGGCGAACTCGCCAACGACCGCGTCAGCCTCGGCGGCCCGCAAAGCATCCTGTTGCCAAGCCCGAGCGAAGGTTATGACGCTCAGCTGAACGCAATCAAGAGTCTGGTGGCAGAAGACCCGGGCCGTGTGGCCCAGGTCGTGAAAGAGTGGATCAACGCAGATGAGTGATAATCGAGCCGCTGTTGCCAAGCTCACCAAGGTCGACAAAGCTGCAGTCCTGCTGCTGTCCCTCGGTGAAACCGACGCCGCCCAGGTGCTGCGCCACATGGGCCCCAAAGAGGTTCAGCGTGTCGGCGTGGCCATGGCGCAAATGCGCAATGTGCACCGCGAGCAAGTCGAGCAGGTGATGAGCGAGTTCGTCGAGATCGTCGGCGACCAGACCAGCCTGGGCGTCGGTTCCGACAGCTACATCCGCAAGATGCTCACCTCGGCCCTGGGCGAAGACAAAGCCAATGGCCTGATCGACCGCATCCTGCTCGGTGGCAACACCAGCGGCCTCGACAGCCTCAAATGGATGGAGCCGCGTGCGGTCGCCGACGTGATCCGCTACGAGCACCCGCAGATCCAGGCTATTGTGGTGGCCTATCTCGACCCGGACCAGGCCGGTGAAGTGCTTGGCCACTTCGACCATAAAGTGCGCCTGGACATCATCCTGCGCGTGTCGTCGCTGAACACCGTGCAGCCGGCGGCCCTGAAAGAACTCAACACGATTCTGGAGAAGCAGTTCTCCGGCAACTCGAATGCCTCGCGTACCACCCTGGGCGGTATCAAGCGCGCGGCCGACATCATGAACTTCCTCGACAGTTCGGTCGAAGGCCAGTTGATGGACTCGATCCGCGAGATCGACGACACCCTGTCCGGCCAGATCGAAGACCTCATGTTCGTGTTCAACAACCTCTCCGATGTCGACGACCGTGGCATCCAGGCGTTGCTGCGCGAAGTGTCTTCCGACGTGCTGGTACTGGCCCTCAAGGGCTCGGACGAAAACGTCAAGGAGAAGATCTTCAAGAACATGTCCAAGCGTGCCTCGGAACTGTTGCGCGACGACCTGGAAGCCAAAGGCCCGGTACGCGTCAGCGACGTGGAAACCGCGCAGAAAGAAATCCTCACCATTGCCCGCCGTATGGCCGAAGCCGGAGAAATCGTTCTCGGCGGGAAGGGCGGCGAAGAAATGATCTAAGGCGCTTCTCATGTCGAACAAAGATGAGGCGCCCAGCGATCTGATTCGCGCACGGGACGTCGGTGGATTCGACATCTGGTCGTTGCCCAGCTTCGACCCGCATGTGCCCGAACCGGAGCCGGAACCGGTTGCAGAGCCTCCGGTGGAAATGGAAGAAGTGCCGCTGGATGAAGTCCAGCCACTGACCCTGGAAGAACTGGAAGCCATCCGCCAGGAGGCCTATAACGAAGGCTTCGCGGCGGGTGAAAAAGATGGTTTTCGCAGCACCACCCTCAAGGTCCGTCAGGAAGCCGAGGAGGCGTTGAGCGTCAAGCTGGCCAGTCTGGAGCGCTTGATGGGCGGGCTGTTCGACCCCATCGCCGAGCAGGATTCGCAGATCGAAAAAGCCATGGTCGGCTTGGTGCAGCATATCGCCCGCCAAGTCATCCAGCGTGAACTGGTGCTGGACTCCAGCCATATCGAAAGCGTGATGCGCGAGGCCCTCAAGCTGTTGCCCCTGGGCGTCGGCAATGTGCGGTTGTACATCAATCCCCAGAATTTCGAACAGGTCAAAGCCCTGCGCGAGCGTCATGAAGAAACCTGGCGCATCGTCGAAGACGCCTCGTTGCAGCCCGGCGGCTGCCGTGTCGAAACCGAACACAGCCGCATCGATGCCACGGTGGAAACCCGCATCAGCCAGATCATGGCCAAGCTGCTGGACCAGGCCCATGAGCAGGTGTTGAACCCGGCCGAGCCCGACCTCAGCGTAGACCTGGACGCCCCTGATGCGCCTTGATCGCACCAGCTTCGCCAAGCGCTTGAGCGGTTATGCCGAAGCGACCGAGTTGCCTGGCCAGCCGATCCTCGAAGGACGCTTGTTGCGCATGGTCGGCCTGACCCTCGAAGCCGAAGGCCTGCGCGCCGCCATGGGCAGCCGCTGTATGGTGATCAATGACGACAGCTATCACCCGGTACAGGTCGAAGCCGAAGTGATGGGCTTTTCCGGCAGCAAGATTTTCCTGATGCCCGTGGGCAGCCTGGCGGGCATCGCCCCCGGTGCCCGCGTGGTGCCGTTGGCCGACACCGGCCGCCTGCCGATGGGCATGAGCATGCTCGGCCGCGTACTCGACGGCGCCGGTCGCGCGCTCGATGGCAAAGGCGGCATGAAGGCCGAAGACTGGGTGCCGATGGACGGCCCCACCATCAACCCGCTCAACCGTAACCCCATCAGCGTGCCGCTGGATGTGGGTATTCGCAGCATCAACGGATTATTGACGGTCGGTCGCGGCCAGCGTCTGGGCCTGTTTGCCGGTACGGGTGTGGGTAAGTCGGTACTGCTGGGGATGATGACCCGCTTTACCGAAGCCGACATCATTGTGGTGGGGCTGATCGGTGAACGGGGCCGCGAGGTGAAGGAATTCATTGAACATAGTCTCGGTGAAGAAGGCCTCAAGCGCTCCGTTGTGGTCGCGTCGCCAGCCGATGACGCACCACTGATGCGTTTGCGCGCCGCCATGTACTGCACGCGCATCGCCGAATATTTCCGCGACAAGGGCAAGAACGTCCTGTTGCTGATGGATTCGCTCACCCGTTTCGCCCAGGCCCAGCGGGAAATTGCCCTGGCCATCGGCGAGCCGCCTGCCACCAAGGGCTACCCGCCGTCGGTGTTCGCCAAGTTACCCAAGTTGGTGGAACGTGCCGGTAATGCCGAGGCGGGCGGGGGCTCGATCACCGCGTTCTATACGGTGCTGTCCGAAGGCGATGACCAGCAGGACCCGATTGCCGACTCGGCGCGGGGCGTGCTCGACGGTCACATCGTGCTGTCGCGGCGTCTGGCCGAAGAGGGGCACTACCCGGCCATCGATATCGAAGCGTCCATCAGCCGGGTGATGCCGGCGGTGGTCACCCCGGAGCATATGATCCGCGCACAACAATTCAAGCAGCTGTGGTCGCGCTACCAGCAGAGCCGCGATTTGATCAGCGTCGGCGCCTACGTGGCGGGCGGCGATCGTGACACCGACCTGGCCATCGCCCTGCAACCGCAGTTGGTGACCTACTTGCGCCAAGGTCTCAACGACAAGATCAGCATGGGCGAAAGCGAAGCGCACCTGCAGTCGATCTTCGCCCCCGCGCCGGGCGGCTAAGCCATGGCCAACAGCCGCGCTGCGCGCCTGGCTCCGGTGGTGGACATGGCCGAAAAGGCCGAGAAAACCGCCGTGCAACGTCTGGGTTACTTCCAGGGGCAAGTGCGCTTGGCGGAAAGCAAGCTGGGCGATCTCGAGCGCTTTCGCGGCGAGTACCAGCAGCAGTGGATCGAACGCGGCAGCAAAGGCGTGTCGGGCCAGTGGCTGATGGGCTACCAGGGCTTTCTCAACCAATTGGAAACCGCCGTCGGCCAGCAGCGCCAGAGTTTGGCCTGGCATCAGAACAACCTCGAAAAAGCCCGTGAAAGCTGGCAGGCGGCGTTTGCCCGTGTCGAAGGCTTGCGCAAGTTGGTGCAGCGCTATATTGACGAAGCGCGGGCGCTGGAAGACAAGCGCGAGCAGAAGCTGCTCGATGAGCTTTCGCAGCGTCTTCCCCGTCAATCACAGTTCTAAATGTGGGAGCGGTGTTGCTCAGATCCAGTTCGCCTGCTAAACCTTGTGTCATTGCCAATGACAAGGAAGCAGTCGCATGTCGGTCGAGTCAGAAGTATCCCTGGACGGGAAGAAATTGACGATCGCGGTCAAGGGCCGGTTTGATTTCGGCAGCCACCAGATGTTTCGTGATGCCTACGAGCGTTTCTACAAAGTGCCCGAGTTGTACGTCGTCGATTTGAAGGAAACCACCTACATGGACAGTTCCGCCCTGGGCATGCTCCTGCTCCTGCGCGACTACGCGGGTGGCGACGAGTCGGAGGTCAGGGTGGTCAACAGCAACTCCGACGTGCGCAAGATCCTCGCCATCTCCAACTTCGACAAACTGTTCGACATCAGTTGAGCGCCCTGGCCCCGGTCCTTGAACCGCTGACAATCCTGATCGCCGAAGACAGTGCCGCCGACCTCCTGTTGCTGTCGACCATCATCCGGCGTCAGGGCCACCAAGTGCTTACAGCCACCAACGGTGCTGAGGCGGTCGAGGTGTTTACCCGTGAGCGCCCTCAGTTGGTGTTGATGGATGCGCTCATGCCGGTGATGGACGGTTTTGAGGCAGCGCGGCGGATCAAGCAGTTGGCGGGAGAAGAGCTGGTACCGCTGATTTTCCTCACCTCCCTGCGCGAGAGCGAAGCGCTGGCCCAGTGCCTGGATGCCGGCGGCGATGACTTCCTGCCCAAACCCTACAACCAGCTTATTCTCGCGGCGAAGATCAACGCCATGGACCGCCTGCGTCGGTTGCAGGCCACGGTTCTGCAGCAGCGCGACCTGATCGCCAAGCACCACGGCTATCTCCTGCATGAGCAGCGCGTGGCCAAGGCGGTGTTCGATAAGGTCGCGCATTCGGGTTGCATCAATGCCGCGCCGAATATCCGTTACCTGCAATCGCCCTATGCGTTGTTCAACGGCGACCTGTTGTTGGCCGCCTACACACCGTCCGGTGACATGCATGTGCTGCTCGGCGACTTCACCGGGCATGGCCTGCCGGCGGCGGTGGGGGCCATGCCCCTGGCCGAAGTGTTCTACGGCATGACCGCCAAAGGCTACGGCCTGGCGCAGACCCTGCGGGAGATGAACGCCAAGCTCAAGCGCATCCTGCCGGTGGACATGTTCTGCTGCGCCACCCTGTTGTGCCTGAGCACGCAGCGGCAGGTGGTGGAGGTGTGGAACGGCGGCATGCCCGACGGCTATGTGCATGAAATCGCCACCGGCAAACGCACACCGCTTGCGTCGCGGCATATGCCATTGGGTGTGCTGTCGGCCGAAGCGTTTGATGATCGCACCGAAGTCTGGCCCATGGCCCTCGGTGATCGGGTGTTCTTGTTGTCCGATGGTGTGTTGGACACCGCCGATGTCAATGACCAACTGTTCGGCGCCGAACGCTTGCAACAGGTGTTTGCCGCCAATCGTGAGCCTGATCGTTTATTTGAAGATATCGAGCAGGCTCTGGCGGCATTTCGCGGAGAAGCACGGGATGATGTGAGCATGGTGGAAATCACCTTGCAAGCCGGCGAACAATTGCGTGCTGCTGGGCCGTTGTATGCGGACAGCGGGCAGTCGTGTCCGCTGGATTGGTCGGTGAGTTTCGAATTCCGCGCTGAAACCTTGAAGCGTTACAACCCGTTACCGTACCTGCTGCAACTGTTGTTGGAGATCCATGGCTTACGTGAGCAGAGCGGGGCGCTCTACAGCGTGATGGCTGAGTTGTATTCGAATGCGTTGGAGCATGGCGTGCTGGGCCTCGATTCCAGGCTCAAGCGCGACGCCCAAGGGTTTGCCGAGTATTACCGTCAGCGTAATGACCGCCTGGCGCGACTCGACAGCGGGTATATAAGGGTGCATGTGCAGGTGGTGCCGACGGCGACGGGTGGGAAGATGACCCTGCGCATTGAGGACAGCGGTCCGGGGTTTGACGTGGAGCAGGTGCTGGCGCGGCCGCTGGATGTCGACCGTCTGTCTGGCCGGGGCTTGAGCCTCGTGCGTCAGTTGAGCAGCGCTGTAGGCTGGTCCGATGGCGGGCGCAGTGTCTGCGTGGAGTTTTCCTGGGAGGCTCTGGCATAATCCGTCGATTCTTGATCAAGGAGCGAGCAAGTGGTTGATCTACATCTGGACCCGGAGGTGTTGTCGGGTTTGCAGGAAGTCATGGAAGGTGAGTATCCGAAGTTGCTTGATACCTTTCTTGATGATTCCCAGAAACGTGTCGAGGCGTTGCGCAAGGCTAGGGATGATGCCAAGGCGTTGGGGCGGATTGCGCATAGTTTCAAGGGGAGCAGTGGGAACCTTGGGGCGGTAAGGTTGGCGCAGTTGTGTCAGCGGTTGGAGGCTGAATCCGTTGAGTCTGCTGTTGGGGATCTGGGGGAGTTGGTGGATCAGATTGATCGGGAGTTTGCTTTGGTTAAGCCGTTGTATGAGTCGGAGCGGCAGCGGTTTCAGATTTGATTGTTGGTTTTATCGAGTACATATCCATTCCTGCGGTAACGGCTGCTTAGGGTTCCGCTCTTACAGCGGGTCACTTTTTGAAAAGCGCAAAAAGTAACCAAAAACGCTTCGCCCCAACACTCGGCACCTCGCCTAGGCTCGGTGTGCCCTCACTCCGGCTTTGGAGCGTGGGCCGCCGCGATGGGCCATCCTTGGCCCAGCGCGGCTAACCCGGCGTCCTGCCGGCTTACCCACGCTCCAAAGCCAGCTCCCGCTGTAAGAGCGGAACCATAGGTGGCCGTTACCTAAATAACGGATATGTACTCAATAAAACCAACCCCAACCAAAACCTGGCCCAACTCTTGCTCTACCTCCCAATACTGCATCCCCGACCCCCATGCAGTGGAGACCTTTACCTATGCCAGTCGCCCCGAATTCGCTCCTTCAGGCTGCCCCCGCGGCCAAGCCTCAAGCGCCCGCCGCCGCCCCAGCGGCAGCGGCTGCGGACCCACGGAACACGGGCCCTGGCTTCGCTCAAGTGTTCGCCAACCAAGCGTCGAAACCCACGCCCAAGGCCGACGACAACTCGCCCAAACCCACCGCAGGCAAGTCTTCCGACGCCAGCGCCAAACCTGCTACGGGCAGCGACAAACCTGCCGCCAACACGCCAGCCGTTGCCGATAGCGGCAAACCCTTGCCTGCCACCCCACCGGCCAAGCCCGACGACAGTGCCAGCAAGGATGACGACGCGCCTGCCGATCCGACCCTGGTGCAGCAGCCCCCAACGGACCCAGTGGTCGACCCGGCATTGATAGCCAGCGTCACCCCGGTGGCCGTGCCGGTGCCGGTAGAAATCCCGGCGCCCGTCACCACGGCCAAGGATGACAAAGCCCAACCGGTACTCGCCGCACCGATCGCGGCGACCGAAGAAGCCAAGCCGGCTTTCGATCCAGAAGCCGATCCCCTGGACGCCATGCCAGCCGTGCGCCTGGCGATGGAGCAGGGCGGTCACGTCTCGGCCAGCAGCCAGGCGCAGACGAAAGCCGCCCCGGCGCCCACTCAGGACCAACCCACCGCCGCGCAGAACTTTGCCGCCGGCCTGGCCGATATGGTCGACCAGCAAGCCACCAAAGACAGCACTGACACGGGCGGCGACAAGGCTTTCAGCGGGCTGATCGAAGACGGTCTCAAGGACCTCAAAAACGCCAGCAGCGACACCCGAGTCGATGACTTCGCCAACCGCCTGGCTGCATTGACTCAAGCCGCCACGCCGAAAACCGCCAACGCCTTGCCGCCGGTGACCAATGCGCCGCTGGCCATGCACCAGAGCGGCTGGACCGACGAAATCGTCAACCGCGTGATGTACCTGTCCAGCGCCAACCTCAAGTCGGCGGAGATCCAGTTGCAGCCGGCCGAGCTCGGTCGTCTGGATATCAAGGTCAACATGACCGCCGACCAGCAGGCCCAGGTCAACTTCATGAGCGCCCACCCGGTGGTGCGTGAGGCGTTGGAAAGCCAGTCCGGCCGCTTGCGGGAGATGTTCGCCCAGCAGGGCATGGGCCAGGTGGATGTGAACGTGTCCGACCAATCCCGTGGCCAGGAGCAACAGCAGCAACAGGCGCAGACCCGTGGCGTGAGCGGCAGCGGCGGGCGCGGTGGTGATAACGGCGACAGTGGTAACCACATTGATGTGGCTGAAGCCGTGGCACCTGTAACCTCAACCGTAATCGGCTCCAGCGCCGTCGATTACTACGCCTGATTTGAACGTTGCACAGGCCCAAATATGTGTGCGGGCTTGCTCGCGAATGCGGTGGATCAGTCAGCATATTTGTTACTGATATACCGCATTCGCGAGCAAGCCCGCTCCCACAGGGCACCTGTTGCGTGGCAGATATCGGCATACACTTCCAAATCCATCAGACAACTCTGGCATAACACTTGCTCTTGCCTTTCCGTAGATCTATGAATCCCCGAATAGTGACGGATTATTGGCATGGCGAAGAGCGACGACGCAGCAAAAGCACCCGCAGGCAAAGGCAAGCTCAAGCTTATCCTGTTGATAGTCCTGGGCCTGCTCCTGGCCATCGGCGCCTCGGTCGGCGGCACCTGGTACATCATGCACAGCAGTGCCAGCAAGCCGGCAGTCGCCGCCGAAACCGCCAGTAACGTCAAGCAACCGGCAATCTTCGAGCCGATGCTTCCGGCCTTTGTCGCCAACTTCAATCAGAACGGCCGCCAGCGCTACCTGCAGGTGAGCATCACCTTGCTGGCGCGCAATGCTTCGGACCTGGACGCACTCAAGGTGCACATGCCAGTGATCCGCAACAACCTGGTGATGCTGTTCTCAAGCCAAAGCTTCGACACACTCGCCACTCCGGTGGGCCAGGAAATGCTGCGCCAGAAGGTCACGGCCAGCGTGCAGGAAGTGGCCCAGAAGGAACTTGGCAAAGTCGTGGTCGAGCAGGCGCTCTTCACTAACTTCGTATTGCAGTAGGATCACGACATGGCCGTGCAAGACCTGCTGTCCCAGGATGAAATCGACGCGCTGTTGCATGGCGTCGACGATGGTCTGGTACAGACCGAAATGTCTGCCGAGCCCGGCAGCGTCAAAAGTTATGACCTCACCAGCCAGGATCGCATCGTCCGTGGACGCATGCCGACCCTGGAGATGATCAACGAGCGTTTTGCCCGTTATACCCGCATTAGCATGTTCAACATGCTGCGCCGCTCGGCGGACGTGGCGGTGGGCGGCGTGCAGGTGATGAAGTTCGGCGAGTACGTGCACTCGCTATACGTGCCCACCAGCCTCAATCTGGTCAAGATCAAGCCCCTGCGCGGCACCGCGCTATTCATCTTGGATGCCAAGCTGGTGTTCAAGCTGGTGGACAACTTCTTCGGCGGCGACGGCCGTCACGCCAAGATCGAAGGCCGTGAGTTCACCCCTACCGAGTTGCGGGTGGTGCGCATGGTGCTGGAGCAGGCCTTCATCGACTTGAAGGAAGCCTGGCAGGCGATCATGGAGGTCAATTTCGAGTACATCAACTCGGAAGTGAACCCGGCCATGGCCAACATCGTCGGCCCCAGCGAGGCCATTGTGGTGTCGACCTTCCACATCGAACTCGATGGCGGCGGCGGCGACCTGCACGTGACCATGCCGTACTCGATGATCGAGCCGGTGCGCGAGATGCTCGACGCGGGCTTCCAGTCCGACCTGGACGACCAGGACGAACGCTGGGTCAAGGCCCTGCGCGAAGACCTGCTGGACGTCGACGTGCCCCTGAGCGCGACCGTGGCCCGTCGCCAGTTGCGCCTGCGCGATATTTTGCACATGCAGCCGGGGGACATCATCCCCGTCGAATTGCCGGAAGAAATGATCATGCGCGCCAATGGCGTGCCGTCATTCAAGGTCAAGCTCGGTTCCCACAAGGGCAACTTGGCTCTTCAAGTGGTCGAACCGATCAATCGTCGCTGATCAACACTCATTTTTGCTCCGCCGAGGACATGCAATGGCTACCGAACACGAAAACACTTCCGCCGAAGACCAGGCCCTGGCTGACGAATGGGCGGCTGCCCTGGAAGAAACCGGCGATGTCGGCCAAGACGATATAGATGCGCTGCTGGCCGCTGACGCCGCCACCGCGCCGGCCGGCAATCGCCTGCAAATGGAAGAGTTCGGCAGCGTGCCGAAAAACAATGAACCGGTGTCCCTCGATGGCCCGAACCTGGATGTGATCCTCGATATTCCGGTGTCGATCTCCATGGAAGTCGGCAGCACCGAAATCAACATCCGCAACCTGCTGCAACTCAACCAGGGTTCGGTGATCGAGTTGGATCGCCTGGCCGGTGAGCCGCTGGACGTGCTGGTCAACGGCACCCTGATTGCCCATGGCGAAGTGGTGGTGGTCAACGAAAAGTTCGGCATCCGCCTGACCGACGTGATCAGCCCGAGCGAACGCATCAAGAAGTTGCGCTGATATGAAGTATTCGATGGCGGGACTGTTTCTGGCGCTGCCATTGAGCGCCCTGGCGGCTGAGCCGGCCGCGCAAGCGGCTGCCGCCACTGCGCCCGTGGTGAGCAGCGGCATCGGCGGGCAATTGACCCAGCTGGTGCTGGGCCTGTTGCTGGTTGTGGGTTTGATCTTCGCACTGGCCTGGCTGATGCGCCGCGTGCAGCGTGTGGGGCCGGGCAATGGCCAGGTGATCGAGATGATCGGCTCCCGCGCCCTCGGCCCGCGTGATCGGCTGGTGCTGGTGCAAGTGGGCGAGGAGCAGATCCTGCTGGGCATCACGCCCGGTCGCATTACCTCGCTGCACGTGCTCAAGACCCCGGTGAGCGTGGATCAGAGCCAGTCCGCCACGCCAGAATTCGCCCAGCGCCTGATGGAGTTGCTGGGCAAGGATCAGAAGGATAAGAAGTAATGCGCGTTTTATTGACGCTCATGCTGTTGCTGGCGGCGCCATTGGCGTTCGGCGCCGATCCGTTGTCGATCCCGGCGATCACGCTGGGGACCAACGCCGCGGGCGCGCAGGAATATTCGGTCAGCCTGCAGATTCTGCTGATCATGACCGCGCTGAGCTTTATCCCGGCGTTCGTCATGCTGATGACCAGCTTCACGCGGATCATCATCGTGTTCTCGATCCTGCGCCAGGCCCTGGGCCTGCAGCAGACGCCGTCGAACCAGATCCTCACCGGCATGGCCTTGTTCCTGACGCTGTTCATCATGGCACCGGTGTTTGACAAGGTGAACCAGCAAGCCCTGCAACCCTACCTGGCGGAAAAAATGACCGCCCAGGACGCGATCGACAAGGCCCAGGGCCCGATCAAGGACTTCATGCTGTCGCAGACCCGCTCCAGCGACCTTGAGTTGTTCATGCGCTTGTCCAAGCGCACCGACATCGCCACCCCGGATCAGGCGCCGCTGACCATCCTGGTGCCGGCGTTCGTCACCTCCGAATTGAAAACCGCGTTCCAGATCGGCTTCATGATCTTCATCCCGTTCCTGATCATCGACCTGGTGGTGGCGAGCGTGCTGATGGCCATGGGGATGATGATGCTGTCGCCGCTGATCATCTCGTTGCCGTTCAAGATCATGCTGTTTGTGCTGGTCGACGGCTGGGCGCTGATTATCGGCACGTTGGCCGGCAGTTTCGGCGGGGTATAGCGCAATGACGCCAGAAGTAGCGGTTGACCTGTTCCGTGAAGCGTTGTGGCTGACCACCGTGATGGTCGCCGTGCTGGTGGTGCCGAGCCTGTTGGTGGGCCTGCTGGTAGCGATGTTCCAGGCCGCGACCCAGATCAACGAACAGACCTTGAGTTTTTTGCCGCGCCTGCTGGTGATGCTGGTGACCCTGATCGTGGCCGGCCCTTGGCTGGTGCAGACCTTCATGGAATACATCCTGCAGTTGTACGGCAGTATTCCGCAGTTGATCGGCTGACCGGATGCAGTCGTTGCTGGCACTGACCGACACCCAGATCAGCACCTGGGTGGCGTCGTTCATCCTGCCGCTGTTCCGGGTGACGGCGATGTTGATGGCCATGCCGGTGTTCGGCACCACTCTCGTGCCGCGCCGCGTTCGTCTGTACTTCGCGGTGGCGATTACCGTGGTGATCGTGCCGGGGTTGCCGCCGATGCCGCCGGTCAATGCCATTGATCTCAGTGCATTGCTGTTGATTGCCGAACAGATCCTGATCGGCGCACTGATGGGCTTTTCCCTCACCCTGTTTTTCCAGGCCTTTGTGGTGGCCGGGCAAATCATCTCGATCCAGATGGGCATGGGCTTCGCCTCCATGGTCGACCCCACCAACGGCGTGTCGGCGGCGGTGATCGGGCAATTCCTGACCATGCTGGTGACCTTGCTGTTCCTGGCGATGAATGGCCACCTGGTGGCCTTCGAGGTGATGACCGAAAGCTTCACCACCTTGCCGGTGGGCTCGGGGCTGGTGGTCAATCACTTCTGGGAGATCGTCGGGCGCCTGGGCTGGGTATTCGGCGCGTCGCTGTTGCTGGTATTGCCGGCGATTACCGCCTTGCTGGTGGTCAACATCGCGTTCGGCGTGATGACCCGTGCGGCGCCACAGCTGAACATCTTCTCGATTGGTTTCCCGTTGACCCTGGTATTGGGCATGTGGATTTTCTGGATCGGCCTGGCCGACATTCTCAATCAGTATCAACCGCTGGCAACCGACGCCTTGCAGTTCTTACGTGATCTGGCACGGACGCGCTGAGCCATGGCCGAGAGCGAGAGTGGTCAGGACAAAACAGAAGACCCCACGGAGAAACGTAAAAAGGACTCCAGGGAAAAGGGCGAGATCGCGCGGTCCAAAGAGCTGAATACCGTTGCGACCATGATGGCCGGCGCCGGCGCCTTGCTGATCTACGGTGGGGGCCTGGCGCTGGATTTGATGGAGTTGATGAAGCACAACTTCAGCTTGCCCCGCGAAGTGCTGCTCAACCCCGATGCCATGGGCCAGTACCTGCTGCACTCTGGCAAGATCGCGATCCTGGCGGTGCAGCCGATCCTGATCACTTTGCTGCTGGCTGCACTGATCGGCCCGGTGGCCCTCGGTGGCTGGCTGTTCGCCGCCGGCAGCCTGGCGCCCAAGTTCAGCCGGATGAACCCTGCTGCGGGGCTCAAGCGCATGTTTTCCACCAAGGCCCTGGTGGAGTTGCTCAAGGCCCTGGCCAAATTCATCCTGATACTGTTTGTGGCGCTGATGGTGCTGTCGTCCGACATCGACGACCTGCTGCGCATCGCCCATGAACCGCTGGAGTCGGCGATCATCCACAGTGTGCAGGTGGTGGGCTGGAGCGCGCTGTGGATGGCCGCCGGGTTGATCATCATTGCGGCGGTGGATGCACCGATTCAGTTGTGGGAAAGCCACAAGAAACTGCTGATGACCAAGCAGGAAGTGCGCGACGAGCACAAGGACCAGGAAGGCCGTCCCGAGGTCAAGCAGCGCATTCGCCAACTGCAGCGGGAAATGTCCCAGCGCAAGATGATGGCCTCGGTGCCCGACGCCGATGTGGTCATCACCAACCCCACGCACTACGCCGTGGCCCTCAAGTACGACCCGGAGAAGGGCGGCGCGCCGATGCTGCTGGCCAAGGGCAGTGACTTTACCGCCTTGAAGATCCGCGAAATCGCGATGGCCAACGACATCCTGCTGCTGGAGTCGCCGGCGTTGGCGCGGTCGATCTTCTACTCTACCGACCTCGACCAGGAGATTCCCGCCGGGTTGTACCTGGCGGTGGCTCAGGTGCTGGCGTACGTCTATCAGATTCGCCAATACCGCGCGGGTAAGGGCAAGCGTCCGGACCCGCTCAAAGACCTGCCGATTCCACCGGACCTGCGTCGCGATTCCTGACGCACTCCCGTCCTGCTTACCACTCATCGATAACTGTCGTCTACCTGTCAAACTTCACAGTAGCCAAAGCGCGCTGCTCGCGGTTCTATTGCCCTATGCACTGCGCGCAGGCTGTAAACGAGATGCAGGGAGAGTGATTTTGAATCGGGTTATCAGAGGCGTCGTCAAATCCTATGACCAGGCAACTGGAAAGGGTTTGATTGTCGTGGACGGCGAAGCCGTTCCAGTGGATCTCGTCGGTTCGCGGGGCGTCCGGCTTACGGTGGGTTTGCAGGTGGCATTTCAGCGGGTCCATCGACCTGACGGCGTTTTTGCGTCCGATGTCAGACTCATCCGGCAAGTTTTTGAGTGAGATGTCAGGAGAACGGTAATGGCAACAGGCACTGTGAAGTGGTTCAACGCGGAGAAGGGGTTTGGCTTCATTAAGCCGGACGACGACAGCGCGGATGTTTTTGTGCATTTTTCGGCTATACAAGGAGACGGTTTCAAAAGCTTGGATGAGAATCAGAAAGTCGAATACGACATCACTCAGGGCCAAAAAGGCCCGCAGGCCAGTAACGTCAAGCGTTTGTAGTGCTCTCCTCAAAGATCGCCCGCAGGCAGTGCCCGGTACGATCTGCCCCCTAAAGCAAAAGTTGGAAGGCTTCTTGCAATACCGCCTGCAAGACGCCCAACCGCGTCAAAACTTTGCTTCAAAGGACACGAGGAATACTGGTGGATCGCTCTCAAATGCTCGGCACGGCGCGCAGCACCCTGACTGACCTCTCGCGGGGCAATCTGGGTGTGCCGTTGTTGTTGCTGGTAATGCTGGCAATGATGATGTTGCCGATGCCACCGTTCCTGCTCGACGTGTTCTTTACTTTCAACATTGCCCTGTCCGTCGTGGTGCTGCTGGTCTGCGTGTATGCCCTGCGGCCGCTGGATTTCGCGGTATTCCCGACGATTCTGCTGGTGGCAACCCTGCTGCGGCTGGCGCTGAACGTAGCGTCCACCCGCGTGGTCATGCTCCACGGCCAGGACGGCCACGCCGCCGCCGGTAAGGTGATCCAGGCCTTCGGTGAGGTGGTGATCGGCGGTAACTACGTGGTCGGTATCGTGGTGTTCGCGATCCTGATGATCATCAACTTCGTGGTGGTGACCAAGGGCGCCGGGCGGATTTCCGAGGTGAGCGCGCGGTTTACCCTCGACGCCATGCCCGGCAAACAGATGGCCATCGACGCCGACCTCAACGCCGGCCTGATCGACCAGAACCAAGCCAAGTCGCGCCGCCTGGAAGTGGCCCAGGAAGCCGAGTTTTACGGTTCCATGGACGGTGCCAGCAAATTCGTGCGCGGTGATGCCATCGCCGGCCTGCTGATTCTGTTCATCAACCTGATCGGCGGCATGGCCGTGGGTATCTTCCAGCACGGCATGACCTTTGGCGATGCGGGCAAGGTGTACGCGTTGCTGACCATCGGTGACGGTTTAGTGGCGCAATTGCCATCACTGTTGTTATCAACAGCGGCGGCCATCATGGTGACCCGTGCTTCGGGCTCCGAAGACATGGGCAAGCAGATCAGCCGGCAGATGTTCGCTTCGCCCAAGGCCCTGGCCGTGGCGGCGGGCATCATGGCGATCATGGGTATCGTGCCGGGCATGCCGCACGTGTCATTCCTGAGCATGGCGGCCCTGGCTGGCGGCGCTGCGTACCTGTTCTGGAAGAAGCAGAACCAGATCAAAGTCATCGCCCAGCAAGAGATCGCCCGCCAGCAGGAACTGCTGCCATCCCCGGCCCGCGCCCAGGAAACCAAGGAGCTTGGCTGGGATGACGTGACCCCGATCGACATGATTGGTCTGGAAGTGGGCTACCGCCTCATCCCATTGGTGGACCGCAACCAGGGCGGCCAATTGCTCGCGCGGATCAAGGGCGTGCGCAAGAAACTGTCCCAGGACCTGGGCTTCCTGATGCCCACCGTGCATATCCGCGACAACCTCGACCTGGCGCCGAGTGCCTACCGCCTGACCCTGATGGGCGTGATCCTGGCCGAGGCCGAGATCTACCCGGACCGCGAACTGGCGATCAACCCCGGGCAGGTGTTTGGCAGCCTCAACGGCATTACCGCCAAAGATCCGGCTTTTGGCCTGGACGCGGTGTGGATCGAAATCAGCCAGCGCAGCCAGGCGCAATCCCTGGGTTACACCGTGGTGGACGCCAGCACCGTGGTTGCGACTCACCTCAACCAGATCCTGTACAAGCACTCCCACGAGCTGATCGGCCACGAGGAAGTCCAGCAATTGATGGGTTTGCTGGGCAAAGCCTCGCCAAAACTCGCCGAAGAACTGGTGCCAGGCATTCTGTCGCTGTCGCAGTTGCTCAAGGTATTGCAGGCGTTGCTGGCCGAACAGGTGCCGGTGCGCGACATTCGCAGCATTGCCGAGGCTATCGCCAACAATGCCGCCAAGAGTCAAGATACTGCCGCGCTGGTGGCCTCGGTGCGCGTCGGATTGTCGCGTGCAATCGTGCAAAGCATTGTAGGGCTTGACTCCGAGCTGCCTGTGATCACCTTGGAACCAAGGTTGGAACAAATATTGCTCAATAGTATTCAGAAGGCAGGACAAGGCCAGGAAGAGGGGGTTCTGCTGGAGCCAAGCATGGCTGAGAAGCTGCAGCGTTCGTTGATCGACGCCGCGCAACGCCAGGAAATGCAGGGCCAACCGGTGATCCTGCTGGTGGCAGGCCCGGTCCGGGCGATGTTGTCGCGGTTTGGGCGCCTGGCAGTACCGAATTTGCACGTTTTGGCTTATCAGGAAATTCCTGACAACAAGCAAGTGACTATCGTCGCGACAGTAGGGCCCAACGGCTGAGGGTAGTGGGTTATGCAAGTGAAGCGTTTTTTCGCCGCCGATATGCGTCAGGCCATGAAACTGGTTCGTGATGAGCTGGGCGCCGACGCCGCGATTATCGGCAACCGTCGTATTGCCGGCGGTGTCGAGCTGACGGCTGCCCTGGATTACACCCCCCAGGCCCTGGCGCCGCGTGTGCCGAACATGGAACTCGAAGACGAGCTGCGCAAGACCGCTTCGCGCATCGTATCGGCCCAGGCTGAACTGAGCATGCGTGGCGACAGCGATGCCACCACCAATCGCCAATTGTTTGCCGGCCTGCCGCTGACCGCTGCGGAGCCGCTGGTGGAACCGACGTTCAAAGAACCGCCGCGTCCTGCTGCGCCAGCCCCGGCGCCTGCGGTTGACCAGCGTGTGTTCGATTCGATGCGCTTTGAACTCAACGGCCTGCGTGAACTGCTGGAAGTGCAGTTGGGCTCGCTGGCGTGGAACCAGTTGCAAGGCAGCAAGCCGCAACAGGCCAACCTGTGGCGTCGCCTGCAGCGCATCGGCCTGTCCGGCCCGTTGTCCCGCGACCTGCTGGCCCTGACCACCGAAATCGAAGAGCCTCGCCAGGCCTGGCGCATGTTGCTGGCCCACTTGGCGCGGATGATCGTCACGCCGGAAATCGAACCCCTGGAAGAGGGCGGTGTGATCGCCATGGTCGGCCCTGCCGGCATGGGTAAAACCACCACCCTGGCCAAGCTGGCCGCGCGCTACGTGCTCAAGTACGGCGCTTCGAGTATCGCGCTGGTGAGCATGGACAGCTACCGTATCGGTGCCCAGGAACAGCTCAAGACCCTGGGCCGGATCCTCAATGTGTCGGTGACCCATGTCGACCCGGGCCAGTCCCTGGCCAACGCCCTCGACCCGCTGCTGCGCAAACGCGTGGTATTGATCGATACTGCCGGCCTGCAAGCCAGCGATCCGGCGTTGCGCATGCAGCTGGAAAGCCTCGCCGGGCGTGGCATCAAGTCGAAAAATTACCTGGTGCTTGCAACCACCAGCCAGAAACAGGTTCTTACCGCTGCGTATCACAGCTACAAACGCTGCGGCCTGGCCGGTTGCATCCTCACCAAGCTCGATGAAACCGCGAGCCTGGGCGAGGTGCTGAGCCTGGCCATCAGTCATGAATTGCCGGTCGCCTACCTGACCGACGGGCCGCGGATCCCGGATGATCTGCATCTGCCGCGCCGTCATCAGTTGGTCAGCCGTGCAGTCAGCGTGCAAATGCAAGACGAGCCTAGCGAGGAAGCGATGGCCGATATGTTCGCCGACCTGTACCACAACCCGGCGAAGCGGGTAGGTTGAGGGCGGCATGAACACCGTGAAATGTATCTACATCGATGGTCTGCAAGCGATTCACGCGGCCAAGCCATGTAGCCTGCGTCTAAGCAAGACAAGGTAAAGAAATAAAATGGGCAGCATGCATCCCGTACAGGTGATCGCGGTGACCGGCGGCAAAGGTGGCGTCGGGAAAACTAACGTGTCAGTGAATTTGTCCCTGGCCCTGGCAGAGCTTGGCCGTCGCGTCATGCTGCTGGATGCTGACCTGGGGCTGGCGAACGTCGACGTTCTGCTGGGGCTGACGCCCAAACATACACTTGCCGATGTGATCGAAGGCCGCTGTGAGCTGCGCGATGTGCTGCTGCAGGGCCCCGGTGGCATCCGCATCGTGCCGGCCGCCTCCGGCACCCAGAGCATGGTGCACCTGAGCCCGGCGCAGCATGCCGGCCTGATCCAGGCCTTCAGTGATATCGGCGACAACCTCGACGTGCTGGTGATCGACACCGCCGCCGGGATTGGCGAGTCCGTGGTCAGCTTCGTGCGCGCCGCGCAGGAAGTGTTGCTGGTGGTCTGCGATGAACCCACCTCGATCACCGACGCCTACGCCCTGATCAAACTGCTTAACCGTGATTACGGCATGAACCGCTTCCGCGTCCTGGCCAACATGGCCCAGAGCCCGCAGGAAGGGCGCAACCTGTTCGCCAAGTTGACCAAGGTCACGGATCGCTTCCTCGATGTCGCCTTACAATACGTCGGCGCAGTTCCCTACGACGAGTGTGTGCGCAAGGCTGTGCAAAAGCAGCGTGCAGTCTACGAAGCGTTCCCTCGTTCCAAATGCGCACTGGCGTTCAAGGCTATTGCCCAGAAGGTCGATACCTGGCCGTTGCCCGCCAACCCGCGGGGGCATCTGGAGTTTTTCGTCGAGCGATTGGTGCATCAGACGAGCGCAGGACCCGTGCTATGACAGCGACTGGCTACAACGCGTACAAGAAGTCTGCCCGTGACAGTCAGGGCGAGTTGATCGAGCGCTACGCGCCCTTGGTCAAGCGCATTGCCTATCACCTGCTGGCACGTCTGCCCGCCAGCGTCCAGGTCGAAGACTTGATCCAGGCGGGTATGATCGGCCTGCTCGAAGTGTCGACCAAATACGACGCGAGCAAGGGTGCGAGTTTCGAGACGTATGCGGGTATCCGCATACGTGGCGCAATGCTCGATGAGGTGCGTAAAGGTGACTGGGCGCCGCGCTCGGTGCATCGCAATACGCGCATGGTCAGTGACGCAATTCGCGCAATTGAAGCAAAAACCGGTCGCGACGCTAAAGATCACGAAGTTGCGGCCGAACTCCAATTGAGTCTCGACGATTACTACGGGATTTTGAACGATACCTTGGGCAGTCGCCTGTTCAGTTTCGACGACCTGCTGCAGGACGGCGAACACGAAGGGCTGCACGAGGACGGCGCGAGCGCTCATATGGAGCCATCGCGTGACCTGGAAGATGAGCGTTTCCAGGGGGCGTTGGCGGACGCGATTGCCAATTTGCCGGAGCGTGAGCGACTGGTGTTGGCGCTGTACTACGACGAAGAGCTGAACCTCAAGGAAATCGGTGAGGTCCTGGGGGTCAGCGAGTCGCGGGTCAGCCAGTTGCACAGCCAGTGCGCAGCCCGCTTGCGGGGGCGTTTGGGAGAGTGGCGAGCGCGCTGACAGGCAGTGTGGGGACACTGCAGACGAAACCGCGAGGGCAACCAGCCTTCGCGGGTTAGGCCCGTGGTGCCCCTGGCAGTCCTTTTTGTGTAATGCCTGTTGATTGAAATGGCGCGTCCAGGTGCTGGGCGCGTTTAAGACTGCTTGGAGGTCGAATTGGACAAGAACATGAAAATCCTCATCGTTGATGACTTCTCAACGATGCGGCGGATCATAAAAAACCTGTTGCGTGACCTTGGGTTCACTAACACGGTCGAGGCGGATGACGGCATTACGGCGATTCCGATCCTCAACAGCGGGAGCATCGACTTTCTGGTAACAGACTGGAACATGCCGGGCATGACCGGTATCGACTTGCTGCGCCACGTGCGCGCCGACGAAAAACTGCGCAGCCTGCCTGTGCTGATGGTAACCGCCGAAGCCAAGCGTGAGCAGATCATCGAAGCCGCCCAAGCGGGGGTCAACGGTTACGTGGTCAAACCATTCACTGCATTGGCCTTGAAAGAGAAGATCGAAAAAATCTTCGAACGCATCCACGGCTAATGCCATCGCGGGGGAGCTATGGAGCATAAAGAAACGTCACAGGGAGACTTTGAGTCGACCCTGAAAAAGCATGCTCACCAGTTGGTCGACAGCCTTGAAAAAGGCCAGTTCGGCGACGCGGTGCAGTTGATCCATGAGCTCAACCAGACCCGTGACCGCGGCCTGTATCAGGAAGTGGGCAAGCTCACACGCGAGCTGCACAGTGCGATCGTCAATTTCCAGATTGACCCACATATGCCCCAGGCCGAAGAAATTTCGCAAATCACCGACGCCACCGAACGCCTGTCCTATGTGGTCAGGCTGACTGAGGCGGCGGCCAACCGCACCATGGACCTGGTGGAAAACGCCACGCCCCTGGTCAACGGTATGGCCAACGAAGCCCAGGCCCTGAGCAACGACTGGGGGCGTTTCATGCGCCGCGAAGTGGGCGCTGAAGAGTTTCGTGAATTGGCGCGTCGGGTCGAAGGGTTCTTGTCACGCAGCGAGCAGGAAAACCGTACGGTTTCCAGCAACCTCAACGACATTCTGCTCGCCCAGGATTACCAGGACCTCACCGGCCAGGTGATCAAGCGTGTGACCCAGTTGGTCACCGAAGTGGAAAGCAACTTGCTCAAATTGGTGCTTATGGCAGGCCAGGTAGACCGTTTTGCCGGTATCGAACATGACCGCGAAGCGATCCTCTCGGAAAAAGATCCACAAAAACATCTCGCCAAGGGTGAAGGTCCGCAGATTCATGCCGATAAACGTGAAGACGTTGTATCGGGTCAAGATGATGTCGATGACCTGTTATCCAGTTTAGGCTTCTAAGGAGCACCCACATGAGCTTCGGCGCCGATGAAGAAATCCTTCAGGATTTCCTTGTAGAGGCCGGCGAAATTTTAGAGCAGTTGTCCGAGCAACTGGTCGAGCTGGAAAGCCGACCGGATGATGCGAACCTGCTCAATGCAATTTTTCGCGGTTTTCACACTGTAAAAGGGGGCGCCGGCTTCCTCCAGCTCCATGAGCTGGTGGAGTGCTGCCACATCGCCGAGAACGTGTTCGACATCCTGCGCAAGGGTGAGCGTCATGTTGATTCGGAATTGATGGACGTGATTCTCGAAGCACTGGATGCGGTCAATGGCATGTTCAGCGAAGTCCGCGAACGTGCCCCGATCACTGCCGCCACGCCGGAACTGCTGGCAGCCCTGGCGCGTTACGCAGAGCCTGCCGATTTGTCGGCGGCGCCGGTGGCTGAAGCTGCGCCGGAACCTGTGGCAGAGCCCGAAGCGGATGTAACCGACAGCGAGTTCGAACAACTGCTCAACTCCCTCAGTGCCGTGAAGGCCGAGGCCGAGGCACCTGCGGCGCCCGTCGCCGCGCCAACCAGCGAAGACATCACCGACGCTGAGTTCGAATCCCTGCTCGATCAATTGCACGGCAAAGGCCAGTTTGCGGCCGACGCCGTCGTGCCGACCGCTGCGCCAGTCGCGCCGGCAGCCAACGCCAACGCCAGTACCGACATTACCGACGACGAATTCGAAGCACTGCTCGACCAACTGCACGGCAAGGGCACCTTCGTGGCCGACGCGTTGCCGGAAGTCGCCGCCACGGCCGCAGCGCCTGCCGCCGCCAATGCAGCACCGGCTGGCGATGGTTTGATCTCCGATCACGAGTTCGAATCGTTGCTGGACGAATTGCACGGCAAGGGCAAGTTCAGCGAAGTGGCCCCGGCCGCAGCGGCTGCGACCGCAGCACCGGTTGCCGCCAAAGCCGCAGCGCCGGTACCGGCCGCCAAGCCTGCACCCGCTCCAGCTGCCGCCCCTGCGCCGGCGCGTGCCGCTGCAGCGCCGGTAGCCGAGAAACCGGCCAGTGAAGCCGAAACCACCGTGCGGGTTGATACCGCACGCCTGGACGACATCATGAACATGGTCGGCGAACTGGTATTGGTGCGTAACCGCCTGGTGCGCCTGGGCCTGAGCAGCGGCGATGAAGCCATGCAAAAGGCGGTGTCCAACCTTGACGTGGTGACTGCCGACCTGCAAACCGCTGTGATGAAAACGCGGATGCAGCCGATCAAGAAAGTCTTCGGCCGCTTCCCGCGCCTGGTTCGCGACTTGGCGCGCCAGTTGAAGAAAGAGATCAACCTGGAACTGGTGGGTGAAGAAACCGACCTCGACAAAAACCTTGTCGAGGCCCTGGCCGACCCGCTGGTCCACTTGGTGCGCAATGCCGTCGACCACGGCGTCGAAACCCCGGAAGAGCGCGAAGCCTCGGGCAAGTCCCGTGGCGGCAAGGTGATCCTGGCGGCGGAGCAAGAAGGCGACCACATCCTGCTGTCGATCACCGATGACGGCAAAGGCATGGACCCGACCATCCTGCGCAACATCGCGGTCAAGCGTGGTGTGATGGACAAGGACGCCGCCGACCGCCTGACCGACACCGAGTGCTACAACCTGATCTTCGCTCCGGGCTTCTCGACCAAGACCGAGATTTCCGACGTGTCCGGCCGTGGCGTCGGCATGGACGTGGTGAAGACCAAGATCAGCCAGCTCAACGGCTCGATCAACATCTACTCGACCAAGGGCCAAGGCTCGAAGATCGTCATCAAGGTGCCGTTGACCCTGGCGATCATGCCTACCCTGATGGTGATGCTGGGCAACCAGGCCTTCGCCTTCCCGCTGGTCAACGTCAACGAAATCTTCCACCTCGACCTGTCGCGCACCAACGTGGTGGACGGCCAGGAAGTGGTGATCGTGCGCGACAAGGCGTTGCCCCTGTTCTACCTCAAGCGCTGGCTGGTGGCATCGGCCAAGCATGAAGAGCAGCGCGAAGGCCATGTGGTGATTCTCTCTGTGGGCACCCAGCGTATCGGCTTTGTGGTCGATCAACTGGTGGGCCAGGAAGAAGTGGTCATCAAGCCTTTGGGCAAAATGCTGCAGGGAACCCCGGGCATGTCGGGCGCGACCATCACCGGTGACGGTCGGATCGCGCTGATTCTCGATGTCCCGAGCATGCTCAAGCGTTACGCCGCTCGGCGTATTTGATTCTGGTGGGGCAGGGCGGTCATGCCCGCCCCGCCTAACGGAGTGTTTATGGCAGTCAAGGTCCTGGTGGTGGATGATTCGGGTTTCTTCCGTCGCCGCGTCTCGGAAATTCTTTCCGCCGATCCAACGATCCAGGTGGTCGGTACGGCCACCAACGGCAAAGAGGCGATTGATCAAGCCATTGCGTTGAAACCGGACGTGATCACCATGGACTACGAGATGCCGATGATGGATGGCATCACGGCAGTTCGGCACATCATGCAACGCTGCCCGACCCCGGTGTTGATGTTCTCCTCGCTCACGCATGAAGGCGCCCGGGTCACCCTGGATGCGCTGGACGCTGGCGCGGTGGACTTCCTGCCGAAGAATTTCGAAGACATCTCGCGCAACCCCGAGAAGGTCAAGCAGATGCTGTGCGAGAAGGTGCACAGCATCTCGCGCAGTAACCGTCGCAGCCTGTTCAGCGCACCAGCGCCGACGCCTGCACCGGTTGCAGCGCCAGCTGCGCCAACTTCATCGTTTACTCGCCCAGCGCCTGCGCCGGTTGCACGGCCTGCCGTAGCGCCGGTTCGCGCGCCTGCACCGGCTGCCGGTCATTCGCCTGCGCCGAAGCGCAAGGCCTACAAGTTGGTCGCCATCGGCACGTCCACGGGCGGCCCAGTGGCCCTGCAACGTGTGTTGACCCAACTGCCGGCCAACTTCCCGGCACCGATCGTCCTGATCCAGCACATGCCTGCCGCGTTCACCAAGGCCTTCGCCGAGCGCCTGGACAAGCTGTGCCGCATCAGCGTCAAGGAGGCCGAAGATGGCGACATCTTGCGTCCTGGCCTGGCGCTGCTGGCGCCGGGCGGCAAGCAAATGATGGTGGATGGTCGTGGCGCGATCAAAATCCTGCCGGGTGATGAGCGCCTGAACTACAAGCCGTGCGTAGACATCACCTTCGGTTCGGCCGCCAAGTCCTACGGCGACAAAGTTCTGGCGGTGGTCCTCACCGGCATGGGCGCCGATGGCCGTGAAGGCGCGCGTCTGCTCAAGCAGGGCGGCAGCGCCATCTGGGCCCAGGACGAAGCCAGCTGTGTGATCTATGGCATGCCCATGGCCATCGTCAAGGCGGACCTGGCCGACGCCGTCTACAGCCTGGACGACATTGGCAAGCACCTGGTGGAGGCCTGCCTCTGATGGATGTCTTGAGCCTGATCGGCATCATCATGGCGTTTGTCGCGATCATCGGCGGCAACTACCTTGAAGGCGGTCACCTTGGCGCTTTAGCCAACGGCCCGGCGGCGCTGATCGTGATCGGCGGCACCGTGGGCGCGGCGTTGTTGCAGTCGCCCATGAGCTCGTTCAAGCGTGCCATGCAGATTCTGATATGGATCATTTTCCCGCCGCGCGTGGACTTGCCCGGTGGCATCGACCGCGTGGTCAACTGGAGCCTCACCGCGCGCAAGGAAGGCCTGCTGGGCCTGGAGGGCGTGGCCGATGCCGAGCCCGACAGCTACGCGCGCAAAGGCCTGCAATTGCTGGTGGATGGCGCCGAACCGGAAGCGATCCGCAGCATCCTGGAAGTGGATTTCTACACCCAGGAAAGCCGCGACATCAACGCCGCGAAAGTCTACGAAAGCATGGGCGGCTACGCGCCGACCATCGGCATCATCGGCGCGGTGATGGGCCTGATCCACGTGATGGGCAACCTGGCCGACCCTTCGCAACTGGGCAGCGGCATTGCCGTGGCATTCGTCGCCACTATCTATGGTGTGGCCAGTGCCAACCTGGTGCTGCTGCCGGTGGCCAGCAAACTCAAGTCGATCGCCATGCGCCAGTCGCGTTATCGCGAGATGCTGCTTGAAGGTATCCTGTCGATTGCCGAGGGTGAGAACCCGCGTTCCATCGAATTGAAGCTCCAGGGCTTCATGGATTGATGGGAGGTATGCATTGTGAGCCGTCGCCGTCGCGAGCCTGAAGAACACGTCAACCATGAGCGCTGGCTGGTGTCCTATGCGGACTTCATCACTTTGCTGTTCGCGTTTTTCGTGGTGATGTACTCCATCTCGTCGATCAACGAAGGCAAGTACAAAGTCATTTCCCAGGCGCTGATTGGCGTGTTCAACGACGCCGACCGCGCCCTCAAGCCTATTCCTATCGGTGAAGAGCGGCCCAAGACCGTGACGCCCGCCAAACCGCTGGTCAACGACAGCGATGAAACCGCCACTGGCGTCGGTGGCACCAGTGATCCGCTCAAAAGCATTGCCGATGACATCAGCGCGGCGTTTGGCGACCTGATCAGCTCCAACCAGATGACCGTGCGTGGCAACGAGTTGTGGGTGGAGATCGAACTCAATTCCAGCCTGCTGTTTGCCAGCGCCGATGCGATGCCCAGCGATCAGGCATTTACCATCATCGACAAGGTGGCGGCGATCCTCAAACCGTTCGAGAATCCCATCCATGTCGAAGGCTTCACCGACAACTTCCCGATCAGCACCGCGCAGTACCCGACCAACTGGGAACTGTCGTCGGCGCGTGCCGCGAGCATCGTGCGCATGCTCGCCATGCAGGGCGTGAACCCTGGGCGCCTGGCGTCGGTGGGGTATGGCGAGTTCCAGCCAGTGGCCAATAACGCCACGGTAGAGGGCCGCGCGAAGAACCGCCGTGTGGTGTTGGTGGTGTCGCGCAACCTGGATGTGCGCCGCAGCCTGACCGGCACCGGCACCGCCAATGCAACACCGGATGCAGCCTTGAAGCGGGCTGGCACACAAACTGCACCGGCCCTTGTAAAACCGCCGGTTCGACAGAGTGCCGTCAATTCTCCGTCGCCGGCTCAATAACCCTATGCAATGTCTCGGTCGCACCTGTGCCTGCCGGGAGGAACCAACCGAATGAGAGTCTGGGCAGTTGCCAATCAAAAAGGTGGAGTCGGCAAGACCACCACCTCCATCGCCTTAGCCGGCTTGCTGGCCGAGGCGGGCAAGCGCGTGGTCGTGGTTGACCTGGACCCTCACGGCTCCATGACCAGCTATTTCGGCTACGACCCGGACGCGCTGGAACACAGCAACTACGACCTGTTCCTGCACAAGGGCAGCGTGCCTGCCGATTTGCCGGGGCAATTGCTGCTACCCACCAGCAACGGGAGCATTTCCCTGCTGCCCTCCAGCACCGCCCTGGCCACCCTTGAGCGCCAGTCGCCGGGGCAGAGCGGCCTGGGCCTGGTGATCGCCAAGACCCTGGCGCAACTGTGGCAGGACTTCGACTACGCAATCATCGACAGCCCGCCGTTGCTGGGTGTGTTGATGGTCAACGCCTTGGCGGCCAGCCAGCAGTTGGTGATCCCGGTGCAGACCGAACACCTGGCGGTCAAGGGCTTGGAGCGCATGGTCAGCACCCTGGCGATGATCAACCGTTCACGCAAACAGGCGCTGCCGTACAGCATTGTGCCGACCTTGTTCGATCGCCGCACCCAGGCCTCTCTCGGCACCCTGCGCGTGTTGCGCGATGCGTACCCGGACACCATCTGGAACGGCTACATCCCGGTGGATACGCGCCTGCGTGACGCCAGCCGCGCCGGCCTCGCACCGTCGCAGTTCGATCCGAAAAGCCGTGGCGTACTGGCCTATCGCGCGCTGCTCAAGCACCTGCTGTCGCAGCAGCTTGTGGCGCAGGTGGCGTGATGAACCGTCCTGTCGAACTCAAGACCCGGCCGCAACTGGCACTGGAATCCTACCTGGATGCCCTGCTGCAAGATGCGACCGCCGAAGAACTGTCGGAACCGATCCTGGTACTGGAACCTGCTGTCGAACCAGAAGTTGCGCTGGACGAATTCCAGTTGGCAGTGCTGGAAGAGCAAGCCCGAGACGCGCAGGTCGTGGTGCCGATTACGCCGGTTGTAGCTGCCCCTGCCCCTGTCGTGGTCGAACCGGTGGTGGAAGTGCACCTGCCACCGAGCACCACGCCGCCGCCGGTGACCGGTGATGATCGCCCGAGCTGGGCTGCCGAACCGTTCGAGTGCCTGCTGTTCGACGTCGCCGGGTTGACCCTGGCAGTGCCGCTGGTGTGCCTTGGGTCGATTTATTCCCTGGAAGGCCAGGAGCTGACGCCGCTGTTCGGGCAACCGGAGTGGTTCCTCGGCATCCTGCCCAGTCAGGCAGGCAACCTCAAAGTCCTGGATACCGCACGGTGGGTCATGCCTGATCGCTACCGCGATGATTTCCGCCAGGGCCTGCAATACGTGATCTCGGTGCAGGGCTACGAGTGGGGGCTGGCGGTGCATCAAGTCAGCCGTTCGTTGCGCCTGGACCCGAACGAAATCAAATGGCGCAGCCACCGGGGCCAACGGCCTTGGCTGGCGGGCACCGTGATCGAACACATGTGCGCGTTGCTCGACGTCGCCGAACTGGCCGAGTTGATCGCCAGCGGCGCCGTCAAAACGATGCCGGTGACTAAACGCAGTTGATTGAACAATAAAGGCCCACGCCGTTGCGTGGCCAATCTTGAAGGGGTCAGGGGTATGAACAAGTCAGCGTCCGCACAAGGTTTGGATGATCCGATCCTGCAATGGGTGACCTTCAAACTGGACAACGAGTCCTACGGTATTAACGTGATGCGCGTGCAGGAAGTGCTGCGCTACACCGAGATCGCGCCGGTGCCGGGTGCGCCGAGCTACGTGCTGGGCATCATCAACCTGCGCGGCAACGTGGTGACAGTGATCGACACCCGCCAGCGTTTCGGCCTGGTGCCCACTGAAGTCAACGACAATACGCGTATCGTCATCATCGAGGCCGACAAGCAAGTGGTCGGGATCATGGTCGACAGCGTGGCCGAGGTGGTTTACCTGCGCCAATCGGAAGTGGAAACCGCGCCGAACGTGGGCAACGAAGAATCCGCCAAGTTCATCCAGGGCGTGTGCAACAAGAACGGCGAACTGCTGATTCTGGTTGAGCTGGACAAGATGATGAGCGAAGAAGAATGGTCGGAACTGGAGAGCATCTGATTGTTCCTTGAGGCCGCGGTGATCGTCCTGGCTCTGTTGTGGGCCGGGACCCTGGCATTTCTGTTGCGCTATGTGCGTCAGCAGCGCGAACTATTGATGCAGCAGGCTGAGCGTGATGCGGTGCGTGACCGGCGCATTCTTGAGCTGGTCAAGCGCGTTGATCATTACCAGCAGAGTGCGGTGCGGGTCGGGGATGAGGTGCATGAGCTGCGCGCAATCCTCGCGCCGTTGCCGGACAAGCTGGCACAGATCGAGCAACGCGATCCTTCAAGCCTGTCGTTTGCCCAAGCGGCGAAGTTGGTGGGGATGGGGGCTACGGTGGATGAGCTGACCCAGTCTTGCGGGCTGACCCAGGCTGAAGCGCAGTTGATGAGCAAGTTGCACAAGAGCTGATTGCTGGTTGTACCCTGATCAAAATGTGGGAGTGGGGGCCTCCCACATGAAAACTGTACAAAAATCGAATTATTTTCGAATCCGCCAAGATCCCCTCTAAGCCTCGAACTAGAGCCTTCAAACCAAAAACGAAGGCGCGCCAGAAGCTGTGTTTTTGCGAAATGTGTCACAGGGCCATACTCCCTGATGGCACTTTTATGTCTTTGTGGTGACCAACTGCGCATGTAGGAAGTTTCACTCACAAGGATGCGAAATGTCTTTCGACGTTCTACCCAGGACGAAACCGTCTGTTTTGCTGCAATCTTGCGTTGCCACCTGTTCCCTTGTCGGTTTTCTGACCAGCGCAACGGCACTGGCCGCTGAACCTCAAGCGCCTGCCCAGCAATTGCTCCTGCAGCAGCAACGTGAACGCGCTCAGCGCGAGCAGTTGGAACCGTCGCCCGACGTGCGCCTCGAAGCCCCGCAAGACAGCTCCGGCATCTTGCGTCTGCCGCGCAATGAAACGCCGTGCTTCAAGATCGACCGGGTGGTCCTGACCGGCGATCAGTCCGCCGATTTCCAGTGGGCGCTGCGTGCCGCCAACCCGAGCGACGACCCGGTGCAGGGTCAATGCATCGGTTCCGCCGGGATCAACTTGACGATGAAACGCATCCAGAACGCAATCATCGCCAAGGGCTTCATCACTACGCGCGTCCTCGCCCAGGCCCAGGACTTGAACCAGGGCACACTGGCGCTGGTGTTGGTGCCAGGTCGTATCAAGCACATCCGTTTCGCCGAAGGCACCTCTAACCGCGCCAACTATTGGAACGCCATGCCCGCAGCGCCTGGCGATGTGTTGAACCTGCGCGACATCGAACAGGCGCTGGAGAACTTCAAACGCGTGCCCACCGCCGACGCCGACGTGCAGATCACGCCAGCCGAGGGCGCGGATGCGCAACCGGGGGAAAGCGATGTGGTGATTGCCTGGAAACAGGCGATCCCGGTGCGCGTCAGCCTGTCGGTGGACGACTCCGGCAGCAAGCAGACCGGCAAGTATCAGGGCAACGTCGCGTTGTCGCTGGATAACCTGGCGACCCTCAATGATCTGTTCTACATCAGTTTCAACCACGACCTGGGCGGCGGTCAGAGCGGTGACCGTGGTTCGAAAGGCCACACCGTGCACTACTCGGTGCCCTACGACTATTGGCAACTGAGCCTGACGTCCAGTGAGTACGACTACCACCAGACGATTGCCGGGGCGAACCAGGCCTATTCCTACAGTGGACGCAGCCGGACCAACGAGGTGCAGCTGTCGCGGGTGATCTACCGCGACGCGGTGCGCAAGACCACCGTGTCGATCGGCGGCTGGAGCCGCACGTCCAGCAACTACATCGAAGACACCGAAATCGAACTGCAACGTCGCCGTATGGCCGGTTGGCAGGCCGGGATCAATCACCGTGAATTCATCGGCGCCAGCACCCTCGACCTCGGCGTCGGTTATCGCCGTGGCACCGGTGCCCGCGATGCGCTGCGTGCGCCCGAAGAAGAGAATGGCGAAGGCACCTCGCGTTCGCAGATCATCAGCGCCAACGCGCAATTGCAAGTGCCCTTTACCCTGGCCGATCAGCGCCTGCGTTATGTCGCCGGCTGGCGCGGGCAGTGGAACCGTACTCCGCTGATCCCCCAGGACCGCTTTTCGATTGGTGGCCGCTACACCGTGCGCGGCTTTGACGGCGAGCAGATCCTGTCGGCCGAACGCGGCTGGACATTCAGCAACGACCTGGGCCTGAGCCTGGCCAACACCGGTCAGGAGTTGTACCTGGGCGTGGATTACGGCGAAGTCGGCGGGCATTCCACCCAGTACCTCTCCGGCCGACGGCTGGCGGGTGCGGTAGTGGGCCTGCGCGGCGGTTACAAACAGTTTTCCTATGACATCTACACCGGCAAACCCCTGGAAAAACCCAAAGGTTTCCAGACCGCCGACGTGACCAGTGGCTTCAGCGCCAACTGGTCGTTTTGAAGGAGCCCAGCATGCGTCACGACACCCTGGAGGTGCTCGCTCCCGAGCGCGCCGACAGCGCCATCGACGAAGCCCAGGTGCTGGGCTCGGCGGTGTGGCTGTGGATGCACTCGGCGGCCCATCGCGATGCGCCGTTGCACAGCCTGTCGACCTTGTTGTTGCCGGCGATCAAGCGACGCCAGTTCATCTTGGTCAGCGAAGACGGGCGGCCGGTGTTTTTCTTGTCGTGGCTCAACCTCAATGCCGAGGCTGAGGCGCGCTACCTGCGTGCTCCGGCGGTATGCCTGCCGGCAGAAGACTGGGACAGCGGCGACCGGTTGTGGATCAACGATTGGGTCGCGCCGTTCGGCCATACCCGGCGAATCAGCAGTCTGCTGCGCCGCCGCCTGTGGGCCGGGCGAGTGTTCCGTTCGCTGTACCACAAAGGCGAAGAGCGCGGTTTGCGCGTCTTGAATTTCCACGGCATCGCCGTGTTGGACCTGGAGGCGCAAGCCTGGTTTGCCACTCACCCGTTACCCAGCGATGCGCTCTGATCAGCCACTGCGCAAAGGATTTGCATGAACAAGCATCTATTTCGAGTAGTCTTCAACCGCGCCCGTGGCCTGCTGATGGTAGTGGCCGAGAACGTCAAGAGTGCCTGCAAGGCACCCGGCACCACACGCGCCGTGACCCAGGCCAGTCCTGCGGTGGCGACACTTACGCCACTGCGTTTTGCGCTGATGCTGGGCATGGGCTGGGTCGCGCTGGTCGCGCCCGTCCAGGCCCAGGTCGTGGCCGACGGCTCCGCACCCGCCGGCCAGCGGCCAACCATTGGCGCCGCCGGTAACGGCGCGCCCGTGGTGGACATCACGGCGCCGAGCGGCGCGGGCGTGTCACGCAACACCTATTCGCAGTTCGATGTGGATAAGCGCGGGGTGATCCTCAACAACGGCGCGACCAACAGCCAAACTCAACTGGGCGGCTGGATCGAAGGCAACCGCGCGCTGGCCAACGGCAGCGCACGGGTGATTCTCAACGAGGTCAATTCGAGCAACCCTAGCCAGTTGCGCGGCTTTGTCGAAGTCGGCGGTTCCAAGGCCCAAGTGGTGATTGCCAACCCCTCAGGCATCGCCTGTGAAGGGTGCGGTTTCATCAACGCCGACCGCGCCACCCTCACCACTGGACGCGCGCAGTTCGAAAATGGCCTGATCACCGGTTATCAGGTCTCGGGCGGCAAGGTCACGGTCGGCGGCGCCGGCATGGACAGCACCCGCGCCGACTACACCGAGATCATCGCGCGCACCGTCGAGGTAAACGCGGGCATCTGGTCCAAAGACCTGACCATCAAGACCGGCACCACTGGCCAGCCGCAGGCCGACACCCCGGCCGTGGCCATCGACGTGGCACAACTGGGCGGCATGTATGCCGGCAAGATCACCCTGGTGGGCAACGGCGCCGGTGTGGGCGTGCGCAACGCCGGGCAGATCGGTTCCAGCGCTGGTGAAGTGGTGATCGGTAGCGACGGGCGTATCGAAAACCGTGGCCAGATCAGCAGCGCCACCCGCCTGACAACCACGGCCGACAAGGGCATCGACAACAGCGGCACGCTGTACGCTCAGGGCGACCTGACGCTGAACACGGGCGCCGATATCGACAACAAGGGCATCGCGTCCGCCCAAGGTAATGCACGCCTGACCGCCTCGGGAGCGATTCGCAGTCACGCCGGTTCCGCCCTTGCGGCGGGCGTCGACAGTGCCGGCAAGCTGGGCGCTACTGGCTCGCTGACCCTGACGTCGACGGGCACGATCACGGCTAAGGGGCAGAACCTCGCGGCACAAAAACTCACCACCAACGCCGCCCAGGTCGACCTGAGTGACAGCCAGACCTCGGCCCACACCGTTGAGCTGACCAGTACCGCCGGCGACTTGGACTTGCGCCGCAGCCGCGTCACCGCCAGCCAAGCGCTGACCGCCAACGCCAACCAAACCTTGCTCAGCGATGCAGCGCAGGTGGGCGCGGCGCAGATCAGCGTCACCGCGCTGGACCTGACCAACGTCGCTGGCAAATGGGTACAGACCGGCAATAGCGGCATGCGCGTGACCGTTACGCGCAACCTCGACAACAGCGGCGGCACCCTCGCCAGCGGCGGGCGCCTCGACGTGAGCGCCGACACCTTGGGCAATCGCGGCGGCCTGGTGCAATCCGGCGCGCAGGGCGACCTGGCGGTGACCGCACGCAAGCACCTGGATAACCAAAACGGCAAGCTGGTGACTGCCGCACAACTGAGCCTCGACGGCGGCACCCTGGATAACAGCAGCGGGCAGATCACCGCAGGCGGCGCGCTGGCGATCAACGCCGCGCAGTTGAACAATGCCAAGGGCACTGTCGCCGCCTCGCAAACCCTGACGGTCACGGCCGAAAATGTGTTGAACCAGGGCGGTACCCTGGGTTCGGTGGCCGGCAATTTGCTGCTCAACAGCAATAACGCTGCCTTCGACAACACCGGCGGCCGCCTCGAAGCCGCCAAGGCGTTGACTATCAACGCCCAAGGTTTGAATAACAGCGGTGGCGTGATTACCGCCGCGCAGTTGCGCATCGATAGCCACGGCCAGCAGTCGGACAACAGCGGCGGCACCCTCAACGCCAGCGATACCCTGACCCTCGACAGCGGCGCGCTGAACAACGACGGTGGTATCGTGCAGGCCAAATCGAGCCTTAACGTGGACACCCACGGCCAGTTGTTGACCAACCGCAACGCCGGTAGCACCGGCGGCATCCTTGGCCAGCGCGATGTTACCGTGCGCGCCGGGCAGTTGCTCAACGACAGCGGGTTTATCGGCAGCGCCAGCACCTTGCAGGTCTACGCGCAGCAACTCGTCAACCAGGCCGGTCTGCTGCGTGCCGACGGGCATTTGTTGCTGAGCGGTGCCCGTGTGGACAACAGCAGCACCCAAGGCGCCAACCAGGGCATCAAGGGCCACTCTGTCGCGATTGATGGCGACGCCATCAGCAACCGCAACGGTTCGATCGTCTCCGATACCACGCTGAACGCCACTGGCAGCGGCACCCTGGACAACGAGCAGGGGATCATCTCGGCCGGCAGCACGCTGACTGTGGCAGACCGTGACCTCGCGCAAAAGCGCCAAGTCATCAATAACAGCGCGGGCACCTTGATTGCCGGCCAGGCCCTGTTGATTGACAGTGCCCACTACACCGGCAATGGCAAGGTGTTGAGCCTGGGCGACCTGACCTTGCGCCTGACCCAGGATTTCATCAACAGCGGCCTGTTCCAGGCCAACGGCAATGTGGCGCTGGCGACCAACGGGCGACTGACCAACCTGGGCGCCCTCCAGGCGGGCAATCTGCTGCGCCTCGACGCCAACGTGATCGACAACAGCGCCACGGGCGTGATCAGCGCGCGCAACGTGCAGGCCAACGCGGCCACGCAACTGGACAATCGTGGCCTTGTCGACGCCGAGACCACCCGCCTCAGCACCGCGACCCTGAACAACCTCGGCACCGGGCGCATCTACGGTGATCAACTGGCGATTGCCGTCGGTACCCTCAATAACACCCTCGAAGGCGCGGCGGCGGCGACCATTGCGGCGCGCAACCGCCTGGATATCGGCGCGCAGGTGCTCAACAACCGTGAACACGGCCTGATCTTCAGCACCGGCAATCTGTTCATCGGCGGAGCCCTGGATGCCAACAACCAGGCCAGCGGCCAGGCGCAGGTGTTGAACAACGCCAGTGCCACCGTCGAAGCGCTGGGCAGCCTGAGCGTCAACGCCAGGCAGATCAATAACACCAACGAACACTTCGCCACCGAACAGGTGCAGGTGTCCCATGAGGCGTTGCAGGAATACCTGCTGTCGGGCTCGACCAACCGCTACCTGCCAGGCCAGATCTCGCTGTACAAAGATGAGGTCCTGCATCTGGTCACTCCGGAAGGCTATGGCACGCGCTGGAACCGTTATGACTACGACCGCACCGTCACCGAAACGCGGATTGTCGCCTCGGACCCGGCGCAGATGCTTGCGGGTGGCAATGTCAATCTGATTGCCGACCAGGTGTACAACGACAAGAGCCGCATCATCGCCGGCCAAGCGCTGAACGCCAGCGTCGGCACGGTGATCAACACGGAGGTGACCGGCCAGAAAGTCACGACCGACAGCGGCACAGTGTCCAACTACTACCGCATCCAGCGCAAAGGCCGTGACCGCCAGGGCCTTAACGTCACGGCGTACACACCGGCGCCGTTGATCGAGCAGATCTCCCTGACACCGACGTTGTTTACCGAGTACGCGGCCATCAACGGCTCCGGCACCCAGGTCGGCGCCTTGGTGCTCGCCAAGGTTACCGACAGCGCGGCGGGCACCGGTGATCTGGCGGGTGCCGGGCGCACCTATGCGGTCAGCCCGATCAGCCAGGTGCAGGCGCTCACCCAGCAGAACGCGACGGGCGCGGTGGAGCAGATCCGCACCGGCGGTTTCAACCCGGACCTGCCCAACAGCAGCCTGTACCAGATTAACCCGAACAGTACCGCCGGTTACCTGGTGGAGACCGACCCGCGTTTCGCCAACTACGGCAAATGGTTGTCGTCGGACTACATGCTCGAACGCCTGAATCTGGATCCGGCGGGTACCCAGCAGCGACTGGGTGACGGGTTCTACGAGCAGAAGCTGATCCGCGAACAAGTCGCGCAACTCACTGGGCGCCGTTTTGTCGATGGCTATGCCAGCGACGAAGCGCAATATCGCGGCATGATCGACAGCGCCGTAACCCTGGCCGATCAGTGGAAACTGATCCCGGGCGTGGCGCTGACCGCTGAGCAAATGGCGCAGTTGACCAGCGACATCGTGTGGTTGGTGTCCAGGGACGTCACCCTGGCCAGCGGCGAAGTGCGCCAGGTGCTGGTGCCGCAGGTGTATGTGCGGGTTCGCGAAGGCGATGTGGATGGTTCGGGCGCGTTGATGGCTGGGCGCACGTTGAACCTGGATGTGCGCGGTGACCTGGTCAACTCGGGCAGCCTGGCCGGGCGCGACGGCGTGACCATCAGCGTACAGAACCTCGACAACCTCGGCGGGCGCATCCAGGGCAACGACGTGTCGCTGAATGCCAGCCAGGACCTGAACAACATCGGTGGCCTGATCAGCGCCAACAGTCGTCTGGCGTTGAGCGCCGGCAACGATATCAATGTGCGCTCGATCACCACCGACAGCACCAGCGAGCAGGGCACCCGCACCGCGTTGTCGCGGGTGGCCGGGTTGTACGTGTCGGCCCCGGCGGCGAACCTGATCGCCACGGCGGGCAATGACATCAACCTGCAAGCGGCTCAGGTCAGCAACACCGGCGTCGGCGGCAAGACCGCGCTGGTGGCGGGCAACGACATCACGTTGAGTACGGTGAAAGAGTCCTACACCCAGGGCAATCAGTGGGACGGCGACAACTGGCGCAAGGAAGCCGGGCGCAATGAAGTCGGCAGTTCGGTGCAAGCCAACGGCGATATTCGCCTGGGCGCCGGGCGTGACGTGCAGGCACGCGGTGCGCAGGTCAACAGTGACGCGGGCGCGGTGTCGGTGAGTGCACTACGCGACATCAATGTCGAGGCCAGTGAGCGCTTCAACAGTGCGGACGAAGCGCACAAGGTCAAGGGCAGCAACGGTATGTTCTCGAGCAAGACCACCACCACCCGCGACACGGTGAGCAGCACCACCGCCCAGGCCGCGACCTTCAGCGGTGAGCAGGCGGTGATGCAGGCTGGCAACAACATTACTGTCATTGGCAGCAACGTGGTCTCGACCTCAGGCACGGCGCTGGTGGCGGGCAATGACATCAAGGTGTTGGCGGGCACCGAGACGCTCGACGAAAAACACATCAAGGATGTGAAGACCAGCGGCATGTTCAGCGGCGGCGCGATTGCCGTCACCATCGGCTCGCAGCAACAGACCAACAAAGACAGCAGCCAGCAGACCACGGCGGCCGCCAGCAGTATCGGTTCCACCGACGGCAATGTGTTGATCAGCGCGGGCGGCGAATACCGCCAGGTTGGCAGCAATGTGAGCGCGCCCAAGGGCGATGTGTCGATCGAGGCGTCCGAAGTCAACATCCTCGAAGCGCGCAACCTCAGTGCGCAGCAGCAAGAGCAGCGCTTCAAGCAGACCGGCGTGAGCCTGACCCTGACCAACCCGATCGTGAATGCCGTGCAAACCGGCCAACGCATGAACAAGGCCGCCGAGCGCACCGACGACAAACGCATGAAAGCCCTGGCCGCGCTGAACACCGCGTGGGCGGCCAGCGAAGCGCATACCCAGGTGATGGCCGACCCTGCAGCGGCGGGCGGGATCAACTTGAGCATCGCCCTGGGCATGAACAAGAGCGAGAACAAAAGCGAGCAGACGTCCAATACGGCGGCCGGCTCGACGGTGGCGGCGGGGCACGATGTGTCGATTGTGGCCACCGGCGGCACGCGCAACAACGACCTGACCGTGCAGGGCAGTCAGATCACCGCAGGCAACGATGCGTTATTGAAGGCCGATGGCAATATCCTGCTGGCAGGTGCGCAGAACACCATCGAGCAGCACAGCACCAACAAAAGTGTGAACGGCAGCCTGGGGATCGGCATCTCGTTCGGCAGTGAGAAAAACGGTCTGAGCTTCAATGCTTCGGCGTCCCAGAGCCGGGGCAATGCCGATGGCAACGACCTGGTGTGGAGCAACACCCACGTGACGGCGGGCAACCAGGCCAGCCTGGTGTCCGGTAAAGACACCACCCTGCGCGGCGCGGTGGTCTCGGCCGACAAGGTCAAGGCCGACGTCGGCGGCGACTTGAACATCGAGAGTCTGCAAGACACCAGCAAATTCGCCTCCGAGCAGAAGAGCATGAGTGCCGGCATCAGCATCTGCATCCCGCCCGTGTGTGCGGGTGCTGCGACGGCCAGCTTCAGCTCCAGCAACACCCAGCAGAAGTCCAACTTCGCCAGTGTGATCGAGCAGTCTGGCATCCACGCCGGTGATGGTGGTTACGATCTCAACGTGCGTGGCAACACCGACCTCAAGGGCGGTGTGATCGCCAGTTCCGACAAGGCCATCGCCGACGGCAGGAACAGCCTGACCACCGGCACACTGACCGTGGCCGATATCCACAACGTCTCCGAAGCCAGCGCCAAGACCTCGGGGGTGGAACTCAATTCGGACATGCTTGACGGCAAGCTCGGCACGGCCAAGGCGCTGCTCGCCAACAGCCTCGCCAACGGTTCGGACTCCGACTCCGCATCCAGCGACACCCGCAGCGCAATCAGCGCGGGCACCCTGGTTATCACCAATGCCGAGCGCCAGCGCGTAGTTGCCGGGATGAGCGTTGACCAGACGATTGCCAACCTCAACCGCAACACCGAGGCCGCTCATGTTGCCGTGGAGCGCCTGGACGTGGCGGAAATGGGGCGCAAGGTCGAGGCTGAGCAGGAGATCAAGCGTGAGTTCTATCGCCAGGTGACGTTGCTGGCGGATGAGGCGTATCGCAAGATCTTCCTTGAGAAAGCAAGGGTGTATGAGGTGTTGAAGGATGAGAATGGCAAGGCACTGCTGGATAACAAAGGCAATGTTCAGCGCCGCGAGTTGAGCGACGAAGAAAAGCGCAATCTCAAGCCCGGACCGGACGGCAAGGTACACATTGCCAACAACGGTATCTTCAACGACATTGATGGCGCGGCCAAATATGCTAACCAACACAGCACCGCTGATACCGGGCCGCAGTATTTGATCCATTTTGAGAAAGCCAACAACTTCACATCCGAATTGATGATCGCGGCCTACCAGAAGAATCTTGAAAGTGACTTCTGGGGCCTGTCCAACGCGGCTGTGCAGACCAAGGACTACATGATCCAGTTCGGCCAAAGCGGATTGCACATCGACGGGCATAGTCGCGGCACATTGACCACGGGCAGTGCCATGGAGTCGTTGACTCGTGACCCTGCAAACGCTGGCCTCCTGGGCCAAACGTCGATGAACTTCTTCGGTGCGGCCTACGCGGTGCAGAAAGCCGATTCACTGTTAGGCGTCTTGCAGAACCGTTCAGCATTCACTTCCGATGAGCAGCGCGATGCGATGGCGCTGCAGTACCAGAATCATAACTTCGACCCCGTCGCCCGAGCGCCGCTGGTAGGGTTCAACGCCGGTACCGGCGGTACGATCCCGGAGGGCAGCAATCGGTTGTGGGAGTGGTTGAAAGTGTTGGGCGGCGATAAAACCGTGCATAACTGCTATGGCGATGGTGGAGCGGCTTGCAAGCCTTTCTGGATGGATTCGCCCGACGGCATGTCACACTTTGTCCGCGTCAAACAATGAGGAAGAACGCCATGTTCAGCAAAAGCCTACTGTTCAGTGCTTGCGGTTTTTTATTGATCGGCTGCACGGGCAGGGGCTTTCAACCGCCGCCGCCGGACTTTACCAACTGGCAAAAGAGCGGGGTCTCGGTCGAGGGTGTCAAGAGTGCCATGCTCGCGTGCGGTTACCCCAATGTCGCGGGTACAGGCAACGGCTCGATCGATGCGGAATTGAAGCACTTCTATTGCATGAAAGACGCAGGCTTCAAGCGCAAGGACAACCTGGACTTGTGCAAGCTGGGCCGTATTGGCGAATCGCCGGTGTGCGAAGGCCGCCGCTAATTCATCACTAAAAGGAAACAAGGAATGACCGATCTACGCAATGGACTGTACGGCGCCGCACTGGTGCTGGCGGCAACCACCCTGGGCGGTTGCGCCTCGTCGGCGGCCGTTACCGGTGAGCCGGTAGTGAACATGGGCGACAGCTACCAGAAGGTACTCGCCGTGGTCAGCCGCAACAACACCGTGACCAAACAGGTCGATGGCCAGGGCTTTCGCGCGGAGGGTTATTCGTCGATGTTCAAGGACTGCCGCGTAAAGTACTTCCTGTTCCAGGACGCTGACGGCTTGCAGCGCGTGAGCTACGAGCCGGCGCCGCACCTGTCGGTCAAGCAGAATTGTCGCCAGCCGTAAATTCCCCCCGATGCGAAAGGACGGCTGATGAGAAGTTCAATGGTGATGCCTGTTGTGTTACTGGCCCTGGGCGGTTGCGGCCAGGTGGCCAACATCCGTTCGCTGTCCACCGGCTACGTGCCGCCGCAAAGCGGTGAAACCGCTCGGGTGCGTGTCGTCACCGACGGTCTGGTGCGCGCGGTGCCGGGGCGTGACTGCCTGGACTGGAACGTGCCGGGCGCCGGGGTGATGGCCTCGGTGAAAGCCGGTTTCCCCGATCACAACGGCGAAAATCTCGGCATGCCCGGACCGATCTACTCCTGGGCCGGTGCGGTCACGTCCGAGTTGGTGGTGCCAGCGGGCAAGCCGATCGCGTTCCATTACCTGGGGCGGCTGCAATACCCCCGCCAGTGCGCCAAGACCATGACCTTTGTGCCCAAGCCCGGGCGCGACTACATGGTGCAGGCGTCAATGTCGGCGGATTGCTCGTTCCTGCTCGACGAGTTGCCGGCGGACGGCAAGCAATGGGTACGGATCGAACCGACGTCGGTGGGCAAGGTCTCGATGTGCAACGTGATGGATAATTTCTAGGGCAGCCAATTAATTTGCCTTGCCCATGGCTTTTTTCCGGCTGCCAAAGGTCCACATCCTTCATGCACCCTTGAATCCAGGAGTAAGCCCGCTATGACCAGCCCCAAGGCACTGTTGATCCTCCACGGCAAGCAAGCCCTCAACGAGGACGTGCGCGCAGCCGTGCAGGCTCGGCGTGAGTTGGGTTGGGAGCTGGCGGTACGGGTTACGTGGGAGGGCGGCGACGCCCAGCGCCTGGTGCGTGAGGCGTTCAGCGCAGGCTACACCCACATTATCGCCGGCGGCGGCGACGGCACCTTGCGTGACGTCGCCGAAGCCATGGTCCAGGCCAAGGCCGACGCCAGCCTGGTGCTCATGCCCCTGGGCACCGCCAACGACTTTGCCAAGGCCGCCGGCGTGCCGCTGGAGCCTGCCCAGGCCCTGGCGCTGCTGGACGTGCCGCCAAAGGCCATCGACCTCGGCCAGGTTGGCGGGCAGATCTTCCTCAACATGGCCACCGGCGGCTTCGGCAGCCAGGTCACCGCCAACACCTCCGAAGATTTGAAAAAGGTCCTGGGCGGCGCCGCCTACCTGTTCACGGGGTTGACGCGGTTCAGTGAGTTGAAGGCCGCCTACGCCGAACTGGATGGCCCCGATTTCCATTGGAAAGGCGAGTTGCTCGCTCTGGGCATCGGCAACGGTCGCCAGGCGGGCGGTGGACATGAGCTATGCCCAGGCGCCATGGCCGATGATGGCTTGCTGGATGTCAGCGTCTTGCCCGCGCCTCAGGAAGTGGTCGGTACCTTGCGTGAGTTGATGAACAACGGCTGGGGCCTGGACACCATGTTTGTCCGGGCACGGCTGCCGTGGGTGAACATCAAGGTTGCGCAAGGCCTGTACATCAATCTGGATGGCGAGCCGCTGGAGGGCGATGACCTGCACTTCGAAGCCCTGCCCAAGGCTTTGCGCGTGCACCTGCCGGTGGGTTCGCCGTTAGTCATCCAGGCTGATGATCTGCTCGCGCACCGCGAATAACACCAGGCCCGCCACGTCGAAAATCTGCAGGCGTTTCATGATCTGTGAGCGGTGCGCTTCCACGGTCTTGATGCTCAGGCCCAGGCCGTGGGCGATTTCCCGTGTCGACTTCCCGCGCACAATCAAACGCAGGATCTCCAGTTGCCGCGCCGTGAGATTGTGGGTGTGGCCGGCCGGGGTGGTGGGGCCTTGGCTGCGCACAAGTGCCTGGTTGATTACCGTGTGGGCAATCGCAGGGCTCAGGTAGCGCTCGTTATTGTGCAGGGCCAGCAAGGCGTGTTCCAGCTCGTTGGCGGTGGTGTCCTTGAGCAGGTAGCCATGGGCGCCGGACTCCAGCGCGCACATGATCAGTTCCGGGTCAGTGTGCATCGACAGGATCAGTACTTTGCTTTTGGGATAGGCGCGCTTGAGTTGTTGCAGCGCATCCAGCCCGCCGGTGTGTTTCATCGACAGGTCCAACAGCACGATATCCGGCAGCAGGCCGCTGAACTGCTCCAGCAACTGCGCGCCATCGCTGGCCTCGCCGATTACAGTGTAGCCGGGGATATCCTGGACCAGCGCGCGTACGCCGGCCCGGATCAGTGCATGGTCATCCACCAGGAGTAATGTGCAGGTCACTCAAGAACCTTAGGGGAACTGGCCCGTTCGAGGGCGCGGGGCGCCCAGGGGAAAAGCGCTTCGATCCGTGTGCCTTGGCCTGGCTGGCTGCTGACGGACAACGTACCGCCAAGCTGATCGATCCGCTCGGACATGCCGGCCATGCCCCGTTGGCCTTCCAGGCCAGGGTTGATCGCCGGCGAAAAGCCCCGGCCGTCATCGCAGATAGTCAGTGACAGGCCTTCGGGCAAGCGTTGCAGGCGTACCAGCAGATTGCGCGCCTGGGCGTGGCGCAGCATGTTGGTCACCGCTTCCTGGGTGATGCGAAAGGCCGCGACGGCCATTTCTTCGGGGATGCCGGTCAGCCGTTGCTGGCATTCCAGGCTCCAGTGAACGGGGGTGTTTTCCAGGGTCTTGAGCAGGTGCGCGCGCAGGCTGGCTTCCAGGCCCAGGCTGGCCAACTGGCGGGGGTTGAGGATGGCGGAGACGTCGCGCACTTTGGCCAGGGTTTCGTTCAGAGTGTTGCAGAGCACTGTGCACTGGCTTTGCAGGTCTTCAGGCAGGCGGCGCTTGAGCCATTCGCTTTGCAACTTGGCGGCGGTGAGTAGTTGGCCGATGTCGTCATGCAGTTCGCGGCTGAGGCGGTGGCGTTCGTTTTCCTGCACTTGCAGCAGGCGATCAGCCAGTTCCTGGGGCTGGAACTTGATGGATTTACGCGAGTGCCATTGCTGCAGGCCGAGCACCAACAGTGTTGCCAGGTTAAGTACCACCAGCAGCGGCAATGCCGCAGAAAAACTGTAGGCCCACAGGCTCAGCAGCAGCGAGCCAAGGCACAGGGCAAGGATCAGACGGCGTGCATTGCTGCGGGACGCGGACCTTGCGATGAGTGTCTTGAGGTAGGCGTACATAGCGGATGGAGCCAATGAAGGTTCGCTGCGGGAAGTCCGGTCACGGCGGCTGACAGGGCTCTGTTTGGGACGCGTTATCGAATCGTTTTTATGCATGATGAAGTTGAGTCACTTCGAGCGAGGTATAGTACCACCACTATTACCGTTGGTCGCCTGGTGCCTTGCCTGCCGGGGTTATTAACCGCGCAAATGCTCCGGGCGGTATTCCCAGAGTTCATGAAGTAGGGGGATTATATTATTTCAGTTGAGTTGTATCGATATTACCGTTAATGACTAATTGATATTTTTGTCTTTGCGTTTCAATTCCGCTGGATGTATCGGTTGTGTCGTTTTCAGATAACTTCAGGTTTAAACGCGACCCACTATCCGCTTAAGACGCGTGGTGCATACGTTGCTGCGGTTTATAACTGAAATCTTTTTGCGGAATCTGCAGCGTCACGGTTGCAATCAATGTTGCTTGCTCACTCTCATCCATACTCAGCTCGCCGGTGCGGGTGTCGATCAGTTCCAGTTGCCACGCCAGTAATGTCAGGCACGCGTGCAAGGCGTCCAACGCCTGATCATGCAGCTGCATGGGGCTGACGGCGTTGGCAATCAGGTATTGAATATGCCGGGAAAACTCGCTGATCGCCTGCAGAGCCAGGCTGTCAGCCTTTTCGGCCAGTTTGCTCAAGCTGGTTTTCATGCAGTCGATGGCGTCGCTGTCGTCGCGAATCAGGTGCAGATGGTTCAGGCACTCTTCCGATTTTGCCAGCAGCTTTTCTGCTTCAAGCAAGAACTGGGGCAGTGTGGTTTGCCATTCATTTGCGCTGTTCATCATACAAGTCTCCACAACTTAAGGTCGGGTGATGAGATGCCGCACCGAGTGAATGGCTTAAAAGTAGCGCTGAAATATGACTGAAATCTGTAGGTTGCTTCTGAATTTTCAGTAGGAGCTTTATTAGAGTGACGGCAACGGCTGTGCGCGACCCTCGTGAATGGGGTCAATCGCACACCTTCAGTTGCCGACATTTGAATGTCTGAAAGGCCTGTGGGCCGAGGGCTTGGGATGGCGAACAAAAGCCTGACTCCATTCATGCATTGAGAATGGCGTCACATTAATGGCTATTAGATATTGCGAATATCAGGTTGGGCCTGATTGTGCATAGGGGAATCCCTTACATAGCGGAACCTTGCGTCGAACTGAATGTCGCGCAAGGACGCTGTACCGCTATCTGGAGAGGCCTGCGCAGTAAACCATGATGTCAGTGTGACATCAATGGATTTACGTGGCATTTTACAGGGGTCAAGGTCTGGCGCTTGCCGCCGATAACGAGCTTAAGTGAGCTGCACAATTCCTTAGCGCATCAGGAGCTTTTAATGGCTGGCATTCTCGACACGGTAGATCAACGCACGCAACTGGTGGGTGAGAATCGCCTGGAGATCCTCATGTTCCGCCTGTTCGGGCGTCAGCTGTTCGCGATCAACGTGTTCAAGGTGCAGGAAGTCCTGCAACTGCCCAAGTTGACCTTGATGCCCCAGCGCCACCCGTTCGTGTGCGGTGTAGTCAACCTGCGCGGCCAGACCCTGCCGGTGATCGACCTGTCCCAGGCCATCGGCATGCGTCCGCTGGTGCCGGGCCCCAACAGCACTATTATCGTCACCGAATACAACCGCTCAGTGCAGGCGTTCCTGGTAGGCGGCGTGGACCGCATCGTCAACATGAACTGGGAAGCCATTCTGCCGCCCCCGACCAGCGCCGGTCGCCAGCATTACCTCACGGCCATCAGCAAGGTTGACGACCAGTTGGTGGAAATCATCGACGTGGAAAAAGTCCTGGCCGAGATCGTGCCGTACAACGCCAAGGTCTCCCGTGAAAAACTCGAAGACCCGGTACTGGAGCGTGCCCGTGGTCGCGAAGTGCTGCTGGTGGACGACTCCAATGTGGCCCTCTCGCAACTGCGCGACACCCTCGGCCAACTGGGCGTGAAGATGCACATCGCCAGCGACGGCCTCAAGGCGCTGAACATGCTCAAGGCCTGGGCCGACAGCGGCCAGGTGATGACCGACAAGTTGCTGATGATCTTCACCGACGCCGAAATGCCCGAGATGGACGGCTACCGCCTCACGACCGAGATCCGCAACGACCCACGCCTGCGTGGCCTGTATGTGGTGCTGCACACCTCGTTGTCGGGCAGCTTCAACGACTCGATGGTGAAGAAGGTCGGTTGCGACAACTTCCTGTCCAAATTCCAGCCCGATAAGCTGGTGGATGTGGTGCGTCAGCGTCTGATGCTGGACGAAGTGCCTGCTTGACCCTTAGGGTGATGGCTTTGCCCCTCAGGAATGCAGGCCCATGCTTCGTCTCAGCGCGCTGTACCGTTACCCCTTGAAGTCCGGCAAGGCCGAGATATTGCAGCAAGTCGGCCTGGATAAACTCGGGCTGGACGGGGATCGACGTTGGATGCTGGTGGATGAAGCCAGTGGGCGCTTTCTCACCCAGCGCGCGGTAGCGAAGATGAGCCAACTCTCGGCCCTGAGGAACAGCAGCGGGGGGCTCGCCCTGAGTTCGCCGGGCTACACGCCGCTGGACGTGGCGCTGCCTGGCCGCGACGCGGAGCTACGCGGTGTGACCATCTGGCGCGACACCTTGCGCGTGCCGGATGCGGGCGACGAGGCCGCCGCCTGGGTCAGCGACTTTATCGGTAAACCGACACGCCTGGTGCAGATCCCCCTCGAGCGCGCCCGCACCACCGAAGCCGGTTATGGCAAGGACGATGATCAGGTCGCGTTCGCCGACGGCTACCCGCTGCTGGTGATCGGCCAGGCCTCGCTGGACGACCTTTCGCAACGCATTGGCCGGCCCATGGAAATGCTGCGTTTTCGTCCCAACCTGGTGATCGAAGGCGGCGAAGCCTTTGCCGAGGACGGCTGGAAACGCTTGCGCATCGGCGATGTGGAGTTCCGAGTGGTCAAGCAGTGCTCGCGCTGCATCCTCACCACCATCGACCCGCAGACCGGTGAACGCAGTGCCGACCGCGAACCCTTCGCGACGCTGGAGGCCTACCGCAAGACTGAAAATGGCGCAATGTTCGGTCAGAACCTGGTCAACGATGGCATCGGGCGCCTGGAAGTCGGGATGCCGGTGACGATTCTCGAATAAGCGCTAGCGAGTCAGGGCCAGGGCGTCCGCGCCGGCTGCAAAGCGCAGTTGGCCAGACGTATCATTGGCAGCGCGCCATACTCCCTGCGCCACATCACTCTCCTGCGTGGCCGCGGTGGGGTTGGTTGCCCAGGCGAACACGCGATGGGCAAACGGTTCGTAGGCTTCTGGAATCAGGCCTTGCATCCGCTGCTGTCCATTGCTGGTGAAGCGCGTGGTGGGGCCGTAGCCAGGCTGGACGACCTTGATGTTCACGCCGAACTCCTTGAGTTCCAGTTCCAGCGACCCGGAAAACCCTTCGATCGCGGTCTTGCTGGCCGTGTAGACCGCCACCAGGGGAAAGGGCGCCAGCGTTGCGCTGGAAGTGACATTCACAATCGTCCCGGCCCGGCGCGCGCGAAACTGCGGGATCACCGCTTGGCACATCGCCATGACCCCAAAGGTATTGGTTTCGAACACATCGCGCACAGTGGCCATGGGGGTAGCTTCGAATGCGCCGAGTAAGCCGATGCCGGCGTTATTCACCAGGACGTCGATGGGACCGGCAGCCTCAAGCGCCTGTGCGATGCTGCCGGGGCGGGTCACGTCCAGCGCAAGCACGCGCAGGTGGTCCGACGTCGGTAGCAGGCCTTCGCGCGGTGTGCGCAGGGTAGCGATGACTTTCCAGCCCTGCGCCAGGAAGTAACGGGCCGTGGCAAGGCCATAGCCCGAGGAACAGCCGGTAATCAGTACGCTTTTCATGGGACGCTCCAGTCGTTGGTTGATTCGTCGGCCACGATAGAGAAATCTTGGTGGATGATCGATGATGTAACGTCTGCATCTGTTTAGTGGGAGTCCAAAAATGGCCGATCCTCTGTCCGAAGTCATTCGATTGCTGCACCCGCGCGCGGCGTTCGCCAACCCCATCAGCGGCAAGGGCAATTGGGCCGTGCATTACACGGAATTCGGCCTGCCCAGTTTCTGCGTCATGCTGGAGGGCAGTTGCCTGCTGACGGTCGAAGGGCACGCGCCCGTTGCGGTCAGTGCCGGTGATTTTGTCCTGTTGCCCACCACGCCGGCCTTTACCCTGTCGAGCTTTGCGCCTGCACCCGCGGTGCAGATGGACCCCCATCAAGTCGCCAGCGTCCATCGCGAGGTGCGTTACGGCGAGCCAGAGGGGGCGCCGCAGATGCGTTCGCTGGGCGGCTCGTTCGTGTTCGACTGCGCCGATCCGGGCTTGCTGGTGTCGTTGTTGCCCACGGTGGTTCACGTACGCGACTCGGCCCGCCTGTCCCAGCTGGTGAACATGGTCGGTGAGGAGTGCGTCATACAACGAGCGGGCAGTGAGTTCGTCCTGTCGCGGCTGGTGGAATTGTTGCTGGTGGAAGCCATGCGTTCGGCGGCGACGGGCGATGCCCCGGCGGGGCTGCTGCGAGGCTTGGAGGATGAGCGACTGGCTCCGGCGCTGAAGCAGATCCACGCACGTATCGGCCACGCCTGGACGGTCGACCAATTGGCGAAGGTGGCAGCGCTTTCTCGCTCGGCGTTCTTCGAGCGTTTCACGCGGGTGGTGGGCATTGCGCCGATGGCGTATCTGCTGGGGTGGCGTATGCAGATCGCCAAGCAATTGCTGGCCGAGAACAGGCTGGCGGTCGGTAACGTCGCCGAGCGAGTGGGCTATGGCTCGACCAGCGCCTTCAGCGTGGCGTTCAGCCGGTATGTCGGGGTCGCGCCGAGTCAGTACGCCCGCCCATAAAAAATGCCCGTCTCTTGGGATACGGGCATTTTTTTTGCAGCCGAGAAACCCTTAGCCGCGGTATTCGCACAGGTAAGCGGTGTCCACGGCGACCTTCAACTGGAACTTGCTATTGGCCGGCACGTTGAACTGGCTGCCGGCGGCAAAGGTTTCCCACTCGCTGGCATCAGGCAGTTTGACGGTCAGGGCGCCGGACACCACGTGCATGATTTCACGCTGGGCGGTGCCGAATTCGTATTCGCCGGGGGCCATGACGCCGATGGTCGCCGGACCTTCTGCGGTGCCGAAAGCGATCGACTTGACGGTGCCGTCGAAGTACTCGTTGACTTTAAACATGGGCGATTCCTCGGAAAAGGGTCTGGAAAGGTCGGCCAGTATGCCCAAGGGCAGGGGAGCTGCCTAGACCGGCAATATCAGCGGCAGCAGGCGCGCAGTATTGCGTGCATCTTCCAGTGCCCGATGCTGCTGGCCATGGAACTGCATCCCCGCCAGTTGCAGGGCGCCATTGAGTCCCAGGGGCTTGTCCAGGCGCCGGGCCTTGGCGAAGCGCTGCTTGAGGTTCACATGGGGCGTGGTGGCGAGTGCGCTGGCCAGGCCATGGCGTTGCCATTCCAGTTCCAGTTGCTTGCGATCGTAGTCACCCCAACTGGCCCAGCCTTCCAGGCGCGGCTGATGCTGGCCCAACCAGCGTTCGAACAGCGGCCACACTTCGGTAATCGGCGCGGCGCCATCGATGTTGGTCTGGGTGATGTGGGTCAGTTGGCGACAGAAGGGCGTCAGCAATGGTCGGCGCAGCGGCCGCACAAAGCGCTGGAAGTGATCCAGCTCGCGGCCCTGGCGGTTGACCAGGCTCGCGCCGATCTCGATGACTTCCATCTCCGTCACGGGCCAGCCGCCTTCATCCGTTGTGGCTTCAAGGTCAATAATCAGCCAATGAGGCATCGCGCAGGTTCCCGTACTCTTCCCTTTCTGTTGGGGATAGAGCGTAGCCCGGCCCTGTAGTTCCGCCTAGGGGCTAGACGATCTCGAGTAAAACTTGACGATTACGCACCTGGTCACCGGCGATTACCTGCACGCCCTTGATCACACCGTCGATACCGGCTGTCAGCGGATGCTCCATCTTCATGGCTTCGAGCACCAGCAGCAGTTGGCCCTTGGTGACGCTGTCACCGGCGCTGACGCGCACATCGACAATCGCACCGTCCATCGGCGCCTGAACCGTGCCGCTGCTGGTGGCGGCCTGGCGGCTGGCGACTTGCTGGGTTCGGTTGATCACCTTAAGGCCCGGCAGCCACAGCTGGTTGGCGTCGATATGATAGGCGATGCGGCGCCGGATACCGTTGAACACCAGAGTGGCGTGACGGCCGTCGGTGGTCAGTTCCAGCGGTTCAGCGCTGACGGTGTGGATGTCGCCGTTGACCTCCAGGCGATAGGTGCAAGGCGCGCTGGCGTTGTTGCGCCATCCCGCCAGGCCTTGGGGATGCTGGTTGGCGCTGTGCTGGTAAAACAGAGCAGCGGCAAGGACCAACTGTTCTGTTGACGGCGTCAGGGGCGGGACTTCGCTGAAGTGCTCAGCGATAAACCCGGTACTGAACGCGCCGCTGACAAAGTCCGGATGCTTGAGCAAATCCACCAGCAACGGCTGATTGGTCGCGACCCCCAGCAGCACCGTGTCCTCCACCGCCCGGAGCAATTTGCGTCGCGCCTCTTCTCGGGTGGCGCCATGGGCGATGATCTTGCCCAGCATCGGGTCGTAGAACGGGCTGATGCGTTGACCTTCCATCACGCCGTGGTCGATACGTACGCCAGCGGCAGGCTCCCAGTGCAATACATCACCGGTTTGCGGCAGGAAGCCTTGGGCCGGGTCTTCGGCGTACAGGCGCACTTCCATGGCGTGGCCGCTGAGGGTGACGTCGGCCTGTGTCAGCGGCAGTGGTTGGCCAGCGGCGATCTGCAACTGCCAGTCCACCAGGTCCAGGCTGGTGATCAGTTCGGTCACCGGGTGCTCCACTTGCAGGCGCGTGTTCATTTCCAGGAAGTAGAACCGGCCGTGGCGGTCGAGCAGGAATTCCACGGTGCCGGCGCCGACATAGTTCACCGCTCGCCCGGCTTTCAAAGCGGCTTCGCCCATGGCTTGGCGCAGTTCGGGCGACATGACCGGGCAAGGGGCTTCCTCGATGACTTTCTGATGGCGGCGCTGGATCGAGCAGTCGCGCTCGCCGAGGTAAATAAGGTTGCCGTGGCTGTCGCCGAACAGCTGGATTTCGACGTGGCGCGGGTCGATCAAGGCCTGTTCGAGGATCAGTTCGTCGCTGCCGAAGGCATTTTGGGCTTCTGAGCGGGCGATGTGCAGGTTGTCCAGCAGATCTTTAGGGTGGTGGACCAGGCGCATGCCGCGACCGCCGCCCCCGGCGCTGGCTTTGATCATCAGCGGGTAGCCGATGCGTTCGGCTTCTTGTTGGAACGTGAGGTCGTCTTGGGCGCTGCCTTGGTAGCCGGCGATGCAGGGGATGCCGGCTTCAAGCATGGCGAGTTTGGACAGACGTTTGCTGCCCATCAGTTCGATGGCCTCAACGCTGGGGCCGATGAAGGTGAGGCCGGCTTGCTGGCAGGCGCGGGTGAAGTCGGGGTTTTCGGAGAGGAAGCCGTAACCGGGGTGGATGGCGTCGGCGCCTGTTTTGCGCGCTGCCTCCAGAATCGCTGCGATATTGAGATAGGACTGTTGGACAGGGGCCGGACCGATGTGCACGGCTTCGTCAGCCATCTGCACATGCAGGGCCTGGGCGTCGGCGTCGCTGTAGATGGCCACGGTGCGATAGCCCAAGGCCTGGGCGGTGCGCTGGAGGCGGCAGGCGATTTCGCCACGGTTGGCGATGAGGATTTTGGTGAGCTGTGGCATTTCTTGCTCCGGGTACATATCCGTTATTTAGTTGACGGGGCGCCCAAGATCAAAAGCAAAAGCGCGGCGGCCTGGTAGCCGACCGGTGTTGTGTGGTCGAACTCGGTCAAAATGTGGGAGCGGGCTTGCCCGCGAAGGCGTCATCTGCACCACCCTGGCTTTTGCTTCTGCACAAACGCCTGCGTCCCCTCAATCCCTTCCTCGCTCCTCACGGCCTCGGCAAACCACTGCGCTCCTCGATCCAGGACCGCCTCAAGCGGCTCATCCACACTCGCAAGCAGCAGCGCTTTGGTCCGTGCATTGGCGCCTGGCGCACACTTCAGCACCTGGCCCAACACTTCATCCAATCGTTCTGCCAGCGACTGCGGATCGCGCTCGGTAAAGTGCACGACGCCCAGTCGTTCAGCCTCAACACCATCAAAGCGCGCGGCGGTCAGTGCCAAGCGTCGCGCTTGGGTCAGGCCAATCCGCTTGACCACAAAGGGTGCAATCTGCGCCGGCAACAAGCCCAAGCTGGTTTCCGGCAGGCCGAATTGCGCCTGGTGATCGGCAATGGCGATATCGCTCACGCACGCCAGGCCAAAACCGCCGCCCAGCACCGCGCCTTGCAGCACCATGATCACCACTTGCGGCACGGCTTCAACTTCCTGCAGCAAGGTGCCAAACGCCCGGTTCAGCGCCTGCAATTGATTGCCCGCCTTGACCAGGTCTTTCACATCCGCCCCGGCGCAAAAATGCCCGCCTGCGCCGCTGATCACCACGGCCCGCGTCTGGCTGTCCAACTGTGCCAGCACGTTGCGCAGTTCATTGACCATTTCCAGGCTCATCGCATTGCGGCTTTCCGGCCGGTTGAGGGTGATGTGCAAGACGCCGTTGTGCGGTTCGAGCAGCAGGGTGTTCATGATTTTTTCCCCGGCAAGGTGCCCATCAGTTTGCAGATGATGCCCAGCATGATTTCGTCGGCGCCACCGCCGATCGACACCAGGCGCACATCGCGGTAAGCGCGGGCCACGGGGTTGTCCCACATGAAGCCCATGCCGCCCCAGTATTGCAGGCAACTGTCGCTGACTTCGCGGCCCAGGCGGCCAGCCTTGAGTTTGGCCATGGAGGCCAGGCGCGTCACGTCCTGGCCCTTGATGTATTGCTCGGTGGCCTGGTAGACCAGCGCGCGCAGGCATTCGATGTCGGTGGCGAGTTCGGCCAGGCGAAAGTGGATCACCTGGTTGTCGATCAGCGCCTTGCCGAAGGTCTGGCGCTCCTTGCAGTATTCGATGGTGCTGTCGATGCAATGCTCCAGGCCCTTGATCATATTGGCCGCGCCAAACAGGCGTTCTTCTTGGAACTGCAGCATCTGCATCATGAACCCTGCGCCTTCGTGGCCGATGCGGTTGCGCTGGGGCACGCGCACGTCGTCGAAGAATACTTGGGCGGTCTCGGAGCTGTGCATGCCGAGCTTTTCCAGGGGCACGCTGACGCTGATGCCGGGGGTGTTCATCGGCACCATGATCAGCGACTTATTGATGTGCGGTTTGTCGTCGGAGGTGTTGGCCAGCAGGCAGATGAAGTCGGCACTGGGCGAGTTGGTGATCCACATTTTGCTGCCGTTGATCACGTAGTCGTCGCCGTCCTTGCGCGCATGGGTCTTGAGCCCGGCCACGTCGGAGCCGGCGCCGGTTTCCGAAACGCCGATGCAGCCGACCTGCTCGCCGCTGATGGCCGGGCGCAGGAATTCATCGCGCAGCTCATCGGAACCAAAGCGGGCGAGGGCGGGGGTGCACATGTCGGTCTGCACGCCGATGGACATGGGGATGCCGCCACAGCGGATGGTACCGAACTCCTCGGCGGCGACGATCGAGTAGCTGTAGTCCAGGCCCATCCCGCCGAATTTCTCCGGTTTGGAAATACCCAGCAGGCCGAGGTCGCCGGCCTTGCGGAAAACTTCGTGGATGGGAAAGCGCCCGGCTTTTTCCCATTCGTCCACATGGGGGTTGATCTCGCGGTCGACGAAGGCGCGGACGGTGCGGCGTAGTTCCTGGTGTTCCTGGGTAAAGATCATTTTTATTGTTCTCCTAAAAGCGCGCTACACCGAAGGTATTGGCTTGCAACTCACGCCGCTCGGCCTCGTGGCAGATATCCAGCAGAAAGCCCAGCAAGGTCCGCGTATCCCGTGGATCAATCAGTCCGTCATCCCACAGGTTCGCGCTGCCGTACAGCGCGGTGGACTGGCTGTCGAGCTTCTGCGCGGTGACCTGCTCCAGCATGTCCAGCACCTTGGGATCCGGCACCAGACCGTCCTTCAATTGCTTGGCCTCGGTGACGATCCGCAGCACTTTGCCGGCCTGCGCGCCCCCCATCACCGCCGTGCGGCTGTTGGGCCAGGCGAAGATAAAGCGCGGGTCCAGGCCGCGCCCGCACATCGCATAGTTGCCGGCGCCATAAGAACCGCCGACCACAATCGTCAGTTTAGGCACGCGCGCATTGGCCACCGCCTGGATCATCTTCGCACCGTGCTTGATCACGCCTTGCTGCTCCGACTCGCTGCCCACCATAAAGCCGGTGGTGTTGTGCAGGAACAGCAGCGGCGTGCGACTCTGGTCGCACAGTTGGATAAAGTGCGCGGCCTTGCTCGCACCTTTGGGCGTGATCGGGCCGTTGTTGCCGATCACGCCGACCGCACGGCCCTGGATGTGCAGGTGCCCGCAGACGGTGTGAGCATCGAACTCGCCCTTGAATTCAAGGAAGTGCGAGCCGTCGGCCAGGCGTGCGAGGATCTCGCGGACGTCGTAGGGTTTTTTCGGGTCGTCGGGGATCAGGCCCAGCAGTTCTTCGATGGGATACAGAGGCTCTGCGTAGGTCTGTTTTGGCGTCAGTGACAGGCGATCATTCCAAGGCAGCAGGCCAACGATCTCCCGTGCGATACGCACGCCGTCCGCATCGTTTTCCGCCAGGTATTCGGCGGTGCCGGCGGTTTGTGCGTGCATCTCGGCGCCGCCCAGTTCTTCATCTGTCGCTACTTCGCCGGTCGCGGCTTTAAGCAGCGGCGGGCCGGCGAGGAACAGCTTGGCCCGGCCGCGCACCACTATCACATAATCCGACAACCCCGGCTGATACGCGCCGCCGGCCGTGGCCGAGCCGTGCACCACGGTGATCTGTGGCAAGCCCATGGCTGACATGCGCGCCTGGTTGGCGAAGCTGCGCGCGCCTTCGACGAAAATCTCGGCGGCGTAGTTGAGGTTGGCGCCGCCGCTTTCGGCCAGGGTCACCACGGGCAGTTTGTTCTCCATGGCGATCTGTTGCAGGCGCAGGGATTTTTTCAAGCCCGTGGGAGAAATGGTACCGCCCTTGATCGCGCTGTTATTGGCCACCACCAGCATGCGCACGCCGCTGACGTAGCCAATGCCGGCGATCAATCCACCACCGGCGGCGCTGCCGTCCTTGTCGTCGTGCAGCTTGTAGCCGGCCAGGCTGGCCAGCTCCAGGAACGGCGCGCCGGGGTCCAGCAACAGGTTGAGGCGCTCGCGGGGCAGCAGTTGGCCGCGCTTATCGAACTTGGGCTTGGATTCCTGGGCCTTGCTCAGCAGGTTGCCTTCCAACTGGTGCAGTTGGGCGATGACTGCCAGCATCGCGGCACGGTTTTGTGCGAATTGGGCGCTGTGGGCGTCGATCAAGGACTCGATTACCGGCATGGTCTATTTCTCCGCCTTGAGCACATCCGGCAGATAGGCGCGATGAAAGCCATTGAAGGGCTCGCTCGGCGCGTGTGCCTTGTGCAACGGCCAGGCGCGGCCGCCAAGGCTGGCCGCGCCGTCGATACGTAAGGTGCTGCCGCTGATAAAGGCGGCGGCGGGGCTGAGCAGGAACACGATGGCCGCGCTGACTTCCGATTCGGTGCCGATACGCTTGAGCGGTACGTGTTCGCGTAAGGTCGGGATCACCGCCTTGAACGCGCCTTCATAGGTGTCCATGCCACTGGAGGCGATCCAGCCCGGTGCTACGGCGTTGACCCGCACCCCGGCGTAGCCCCACTCGAAGGCGGCAGTCTTGGTGAAGTTGTCCATACCCGCACGTGCCGCGCCGGAGTGACCCATGCCAGGCATGCCGCCCCACATGTCCGCGAGCATGTTGACGATGGCCCCGCCATGTTGGCTCATGGATTGGTTGAACACTTCGCGGGCCATCAGGAAGCCGCCGACAAGGTTGGTGCGGACTACGGTTTCAAAGCCTTTCTGGTTGATTGAAGCCAGCGGTGACGGGTATTGGCCGCCGGCGTTATTCACCAGGCCGTGGATCGGGCCGTATTGTTGAATCAGGTGGCTGACCAGTGTGGTGACGCTGATTTCGTCGCGAATATCGCAAGCGCCCCACCGCGCAACGCCGCCATCTTCGGCAATTTCCGCCGCGACCCTCTCCAACTTTTCCGGCTTGCGCCCCACCAGGATCACCTGGGCGCCCAAAGCCGCCAGTTCATGAGCCGTGCAGCGGCCAATGCCACTGCCGCCGCCGGTAACCATCACGGTGTGACCCTGGAACAGGTCGGCTTTGAAGATCGAGTCGAAGGCCACGGCAACGCTCCTGTTATGTGAGTTGATCGACGATGTGTTGCGGCACTGCAATGGGGATTTCCAGCAGTTGCTGGGCGAAGGCTTTGCCCTGTGGATCGATGCGCAGGCTGGCGATGCCGCCGCCGCCCAGGGCGTTTTCCAGCAGGAAGTTGAGGCTGTGGCTTCCCGGCAAATACCAACGCTCGACGCGACCGTGCATCGGGTCCAGGACGTGGCTCATCCAGTCGACAATCACTTCTGGTGTCAGCGCCTCGGCGATCCATGGCAAGTAGTCTGGATGGCGAGCGATCACGCCGATGTTGCTGTGGTTGCCCTTGTCGCCGGAGCGCGCCACGGCCAGTTTCACCAGCGGCACGCTGGCGTCGGCACGGCCTTGGGGCTTGGGTGGGTCAATCGGTGCTTCGGGCAGAGCGGGGGCGGCGGCAACCGGCAGGGTGCAGGTGTGGCGTTCGCCCAGGAAGTCGACCACCAATGCGCAGGCGGATTTATCGATCAGGAATGAAAACAGCCGGATCAACGGGTACACGGTCGGCCTTCCGCCGACGATACCGGTCAGGCCCGGTGCCATGCCGGTGGCGGCTTGGGCGATCTCATGGGCGAACAACACCAGGGCCTGTTTGCTCGGGTGACGCACCGCCAGTTTCACCACCACTTCGCGACAGTCCTGGCGCATGGCCTGGGCGCCATAGGTGGCTTCGCTGCCCAGCAGTTCGATATTGACCTCGGTGTACGGCGCCCAGCCGTGTTGGCTGAACAGCTCCGAGGTCTTGTTGATGATCGCCTGGCTGACCCGCTCGGCCTTGGCCACCGCATCGATTCCGGCGATCAGGCAACTGGCGGTGCAGCGAAAACCGTCCGGGTAAGTGGCGCTGACTTTGTACTGATCGGTCGGCGGCAAGCCCTTGGCGCCGTGCAGGCGCACGCAGTGTTTGCCTTGTTGCTGCAGCTTGACCTGACTGAAGTCGCAGATCACGTCCGGTAGCAGGTAGGCACGCGGATCACCGATTTCATACAGCAGCTGTTCGGCCACGCTGAGTTCGCTGATCAACCCACCGGTGCCGTCCACCTTGTTGACGGTGAACTGGCCGTCGGCGCTGACTTCGATGATGGGAAAACCGATGTGTTCGTAATCTGGCACGTCGCGCCAATCGGTGAAATTACCGCCGGTACATTGCGCGCCGCACTCGATGATATGCCCGGCCAATGCAGCTTGGGCGAGGCGGTCATAGTCCTGCCAGGACCAGTCGAATTCATGCACGAGTGCCGCGCTGACCACTGCACTGTCCACCACGCGGCCGGTGATGACGATATCCGCGCCCAGCGCCAACGCCTGGGTGATGCCTGGCGCGCCGAGGTACGCATTGGCGGACACGCACATCGGCGGCAGCGGTGTTCCGCTGAACATGTCGGTGATGGTGTGCAGTTGCTTGAGTTGGGGGTTCAGGTCGTCGCCCAGCAGCACGGCGATTTTAAGTTCAGTGCCTGCCTTGTCGCAGGCTGCTTGCAGGGCGGCGGCGCAGGCCTGGGGATTAATGCCACCGGCATTGCTGATCACGCGAATGCCTTGGCGTTGGATATCCGCCAGCAGTGGCGTGAGCACTTCGACGAAATCCATGGCGTAACCGGCCTGGGGATCTTTCATGCGCGCACCGGCCAGGATCGACATCGTGACTTCCGCCAGGTAGTCAAAGACCAGGTAATCCAGCTGGCCGCCGTGGACCAGTTGGGCTGCGGCGGTGCAGGTGTCGCCCCAAAAAGCGCTGGCACAGCCGATACGAACCGTCTTGCTCATGAGAAGTCCTTCCTCTGATAGCTGTGGGTGAGACTACCAAGCAAGCGCTTGGTTTGTAAACGCCAGGCACAAGTTTTAGCCAAGCGCTTGCTTGGGTGTCCGCCACAGCCTAAATTGCCGGCCAAGACGTCCGTGGAAGTAGAGGAGAGAGGCATGGATGAGCATAAAGCCCTGCGGGTGATGCGCACCATGGTCGATGGCGGCCAATTGACCGACCCCGACAGCGCCCGGGGCAAGCTGCTGCAAACTGCGGCCCACTTGTTTCGCAACAAGGGCTTCGAGCGCACCACCGTGCGTGACCTGGCCAGCGCCGTGGGCATCCAGTCCGGCAGCATCTTTCATCACTTCAAGAGCAAGGACGAGATCCTGCGCGCGGTGATGGAAGAAACCATCCACTACAATACCGCGATGATGCGAGCCTCCCTTGAGGAGGCCACCAACGTACGCGAACGTGTGCTGGCGCTGATCCGCTGCGAGTTGCAGTCGATCATGGGCGGCAGTGGCGAAGCGATGGCGGTGCTGGTGTACGAATGGCGCTCGCTGTCAGCCGAAGGCCAGGCCCAGGTGCTGGCCCTGCGTGATGTGTATGAGGCGCTGTGGCTGCAAGTGTTGGGCGAGGCCAAGGACGCGGGCTATATCCGTGGCGATGTATTTATTACCCGGCGTTTCCTTACCGGTGCCTTGTCCTGGACCACCACTTGGTTCCGCGCCGAGGGCAGCCTGACGCTTGAGCAGTTGGCCGAAGAAGCGCTGCTGATGGTTCTGAAAGCCGATTGAGGTGCAAGCTATTAATTTGCCGGTAGAAAGTTGTCTCGCCAGACGAAAACGCCTAGCTTATCGCCATTAGCGTTTTTGAACGGTGTGTGCCTTGATGTTTTCGCCATGGCGGCTGGCTGCAGGACTTACCTTTTGGGCATTGGGCACCGCGTGGTGTGTGCCGGCGTCGGCGGCGCAGTTGGTGCGCATCGGCGCGGCGCATTTTCCTCCGTACACCGTGCGCCCGGAGCAGGGCGCCGACACCGGGTTGCTGCCGCAATTGGTCGAGGCACTGAACGCCTCGCAGACCGACTACCGATTTGTGTTGGTGCCTACCTCAATCCCCCGGCGTTTTCGCGATTTCGAGCAGAGTCGAATCGATATGGCGATCTTCGAAAACCCTGATTGGGGCTGGCAGGAAATTCCTCACACCACCGTCGACATGGGCCTGGAAGACGCCGAAATTTTCGTCGCCCAGCGTGAGCCCGGTCGTGATCAGACTTATTTCGCTGACCTCAAGGGTAAGCGTCTGGCCGTGTTCAGCGGTTATCACTACGCCTTCGCCAACTTCAATCCCGACCCCAAGAACATGGCCGAGCACTTCAACGCCACCTTGACCTACTCCCATGACAGCAACCTGCTGATGGTCGCGCGCGGGCGTGCAGATATTGCCTTGGTGACGCGTTCGTACTTGAGTGATTTCATGGTGCGCAATGCCGATATGGCCGGGCAGTTCCTGGTGTCGGAACGCATCGATCAGGTCTACCACCACTACGCCTTGCTGCGCCCGAAGGCGCCGATCACGGGGGAGGCGTTTTGCGCGTTGCTCAAGCGTTTGCGCGATGATGGCGAGATGCTGAAGATTTTTGAGCCGTATCGCATTGATGTAACAGCGGTGCCCTGAGTGTGGGAGCGGGCTTGCTCCCACATTTCTTACAGCGATGGGTCAGACCCGGCGCGCAAACGTATCGCTATGCCTGCCCGACACCTTGCGGCAGTGCACCAGCGCATCCCGGATCATGAAGTTCACCAGGGTCGGCGACACGCCGAGTTCCTTGGCGATGTCCTTTTGCGGTACGCCGTGCAGGCGGTACATCTCGAACGCGTAGCGGGTGCGTTGCGGCAGCTCCGTCAGGGCGTCGGCGATGTTTTCCAGGGTGTTGAAGTTGATGTGCGAGGTTTCCGGTGAAGCGCCGTGAATAACCACATTCAAGCCTTCTTCTTCCGTCCCGGAGTATTTGAGCTCCAGGGCCTGCTTGCGGTAGTGATCGATAGCCAGGTTACGCACGATCTGGAACAGATAACTCAATTGAGCCTTGAACGATGACGTGATCGTCGGCGCCGATTGCAGCCGGAAGTAGGCGTCCTGCACTACGTCTTCGGCGCGGGAGCGGCACCCTGTAATGCGCGCCGCGATCTTCACCAGAATCAGACGATTATCGACGAATGCCTGGAGAAGCGGTGAGTCGCACCTGCCTGTGGATACTTGTTCCGTCATGGAAATCACCTTGTCGCAAAAGAGGTTAGGGGAGGGCGTCCTTGCTGAGGCCTCCTACACATCGGGCAACAAATTATTCTGAATGATAATGATTGTCAAATGAGAAGGCGAACTAATCTTATGCTTTCTTGTTAGGTGTGAACCACGCCTCGCTCATACCCGGCGACTAATTATTTGCCGGTGCCGTCCGTTCTTCTGGGTGACAGGCCTGTTAGTAAACGGCCAAGGATCAGCACCCGCAGGAGGGCGAAATGGGTTTCTATCGTGCATACAGCGAGTTTAAGTTTGGAGTCGTCACTCGATGAGTACGCCGACCCGGCTGCGCCTGTTCTGCCTGCCCTATTCGGGCGCCAGCGCCATGGTGTATGCGCGCTGGCGCCGGGCCTTGCCTGAATGGTTGCAAGTGTGTCCGCTGGAGTTGCCCGGGCGTGGCATGCGCATGGACGAGCCGCTGCAACGCGATATCAAGGTGTTGGCCGCCCAGCTCGCCGATGAAATCAGCCATGACTTGAACGGCCCCTACGCCTTGTTCGGTCACAGCCTCGGCGGCCTGCTGGCCTTCGAATTGGCGCATGCGCTGCGTGCGCGCAACGTGCCGCCACCACTGGCCCTGTTCGCTTCCGGCACGGCCGGACCGGCACATCGCGACGTCAGCGAATACGCTATCGAAAAGACCGATGAACAACTGATCGCCCGCCTGCGCGAACTGCAAGGCACCGCCGAAGAAGTCCTGGCCAACCCCGAGTTGATGCAGTTGATGCTGCCGATCCTGCGCGCCGATTTCCTGCTGTGCGGCAGTTTCACCTACGGCGAGCGTGCGCCGCTGGGCATGCCGATCCACGTGTTCGGCGGCAAACAGGACAGTGTGCGCGTCGACCAGTTGCTCGACTGGCAACTCGACGCCGCCAGTGGCTTTTCCCTGGACATGTTCGACGGCCACCACTTCTTCCTCATGCAACACGAAACCGCCGTGCTGCGCTGCATGCGGCGCTACGCCGACGAACACCTGGCCCGCTGGCGCAATGGTGCGGCGCGGTCACTCGCTGTCGGCTGAACCAGCTCCCGAATTCTTGAATTTCCCGTAAGCCGATTTCAGGCAGGAACCCCATGATGGACGCCTTCGAACTTCCCCGCACCCTGGTCCAGTCCCTTCAACGTCGCGCAGAGCGAACCCCGGACCAAGTCGCCTTGCGCTTCCTTGCCGAATCCGCCGAGCACAGCGTTGTACTCAGTTATCGCGACCTGGACCAGCGCGCCCGCACCATTGCCGCCGCCTTGCAGGCCAATGCGGACCTGGGCGATCGTGCCGTGCTGTTGTTTCCCAGCGGTCCGGATTACGTCGCGGCGTTCTTCGGTTGCCTGTACGCCGGGGTCATTGCGGTGCCGGCCTATCCGCCGGAGTCCACCCGCCGTCACCATCAGGAGCGCCTGCTGTCGATCATCAGCGATGCCGAGCCGCGCCTGTTGCTGACCATCGCCAGCCTCGCTGATGGCCTGTCGCAGATCGAACATGCGCCGCCGGTGTTGAGCGTCGATAGCTTGCAAGATGTCGGCAATTGGGTCGCCCCTGACCTGCACCCGGACGATATCGCCTTTTTGCAATACACCTCCGGCTCTACCGCGCTGCCCAAGGGCGTGCAAGTCAGCCACGGCAATCTGGTCGCCAACGAAGTGTTGATCCGTCGCGGTTTCGGCATCGACCTCAACCCGGATGACGTGATCGTCAGCTGGTTGCCGCTGTACCACGACATGGGCCTGATCGGCGGCCTGCTGCAGCCGATCTTCAGTGGTGTGCCGTGTGTGCTGATGTCGCCGGCCTACTTTCTCGGTCGGCCGTTGCGTTGGCTCGAAGCGATCAGCGAATACGGCGGCACCATCAGCGGCGGTCCGGATTTCGCCTATCGCCTGTGCAGCGAACGGGTCAGCGAGACAGCCCTGGAGCGCCTGGACTTGAGCAAATGGCGCGTAGCCTATTCCGGCTCCGAGCCGATCCGGCTCGACACCCTGGAACGCTTCGCCGAGAAATTCGCCGCCTGCGGTTTTACCCCGAACAATTTCTTCGCTTCCTATGGTCTGGCCGAGGCGACCCTGTTTGTCGCCGGCGGCACCCGTGGGCAGGGCATCCCGGCGCTGCGTGTCGATGATCAGGCCTTGGCCGCCAACCGCGCCGAGCCGGGGCGGGGCAGTGCGATCATGAGCTGCGGCACCAGCCAGCCCGACCATGCGGTACTGATTGCCGACCCACAGACCCTTGTGGAGCTGCCCGACAACAGCGTCGGTGAACTCTGGGCCAGCGGCCCGAGCATTGCCCACGGCTACTGGCGCAACCCCGAAGCCACCGCCAAGACCTTCGTGCAGCACGCCGGCGGTACCTGGCTGCGCACCGGCGACCTGGGCTTCATCCGAGACGGCGAGGTGTACATCACCGGTCGACTCAAGGACTTGCTGATCGTGCGCGGCCACAACTTGTATCCGCAGGACATCGAGCAGACCATTGAGCGCGAAGTGGAAGTGGTGCGCAAAGGCCGGGTCGCCGCATTTGCGGTGAATGAGCAGGGCCTGGAAGGTATCGGCATTGCCGCCGAAATCAGCCGCAGCGTGCAGAAAATCCTGCCGCCCGAAGCGCTGATCAAAGCGATCCGCCAGGCCGTTGCCGAGGCGTATCAAGAAGCGCCAAGCGTGGTGGTATTGCTCAACCCCGGCGCCTTGCCGAAGACTTCCAGCGGAAAAGTACAGCGCGCAGCGTGTGCGCTTCGCCACAAGGACGGCAGCCTCGACAGCTATGCGCAGTTCCCCGATGTGCAAGCACACGCGAGCGATGGAGCATTGCACTCTGAGCTGCAACAGCAGATCGCCGCGATCTGGTGCGAGCAGTTGCAGGTGGCAACAGTGGCCGCCGACGATCACTTCTTCCTGCTCGGCGGCAACTCCATCACCGCCACTCAGGTGGTCGCACGCCTGCGTGAAACCCTCGCCATGGAACTGAATCTGCGCATGCTGTTCGAAGCGCCAACCCTGGAAGGCTTTGCCGCCAACATTGCGCAATTGCAGCATGACGGCGGCGTTGCCCAAGGTGCGATTCGCAGCCTGTCGCGCCAGGACGAGTTGCCTCAATCCTTGGCGCAGAACCGTTTGTGGATCACCTGGCAATTGGACCCCCGCAGCAGCGCCTACACCATCCCCGGCGCGCTGCGCCTGCGTGGCGAGCTGGATGAAGACGCCGTGCGCGTCAGCTTCCAGCAACTGGTCCAGCGCCACGAAGCCCTGCGCACGCGTTTCTACGAGCGCGACGGTCAGGCTTTTCAACGTGTCGACGCCAAGGCTGATTTCGACCTGCAAGTCATCGACCTCAGCGACCTGCCCGTTGCCGAGCGCGAAGCCCGTGCGCTACAGATCCGCGAAGACGAAGCGCGCACCCAGTTCGACTTGGAAAACGGCCCGCTGTTGTGGGTAACGCTGGTACGCCTCGACGATGAAGATCACCAACTGCTGGTGACGCTGCACCACATCATCGCCGACGGTTGGTCGCTCAATATTCTGATAGACGAGTTCTCGCGTCTCTATGCCGCCGCAGCTCAGGGCGAAACCCTGGAACTGCCGCCCCTGGCCTTGCAATACGCCGACTACGCCAGCTGGCAGCGTCAATGGCTGGCCGAAGGTGAAGGCCAGCGGCAATTGGCGTACTGGAAAGCGCAGCTGGGTGAAGAGCATCCCACCCTCAGCCTGGCGACCGACCACCCGCGCTCGGCACACCACCGTCACAGTGCCTCACGCCACACCGTGCGCCTTGGCGCGAGCCTCAGCGAAGCGATTCGCCAGGTCGCCCAGGCCAACGAATCCACTCCGTTCATGCTGTTGCTCGCAGCGTTCCAAAGCCTGCTCCATCGCTACAGCGGTCAGCGTGATATCCGCATCGGCGTGCCCAATGCCAACCGTTCGCGCCAGGAAACCCAAGGCCTGGTCGGCTTCTTCATCAACACGTTGGTGCTACGTGCCGAGCTGGATGGACGCCTGCCTTTCACCGAGCTGTTGGCCGCGACCCGCCAGGCTGCGCTGGACGCCCAGGCCCATCAGGATCTGCCATTCGAACAACTGCTGGAAACCTTCCCGCAAGCTCGCGAGCAGGGCCTGTTCCAGGTCATGTTCAACCACCAGCAACGCGACCTCAGTGCCTTGCGGCGCCTGCCGGGTATGCTCGCCGACGAGTTGCCGTGGCACAGCCGTGAAGCCAAGTTCGACCTGCAACTGCACACCGAAGAAGACCGCAACGGGCGCCTGAGCCTGTCATTCGACTACGCCGATGAACTGTTCGACAGCGCGACCATCCAGCGCCTGGCCGAGCACTACATCAACCTGTTGCACGCTGTTTGCGAACAGCCCGAGCAAGCCATCGGCGACCTCACGCTGATGCAACACGACGAACAGGCGCTCTACAGCAAAGCACCCTGCGCGCCAGCGCAACAGTGGCTGCCGGAACTGCTCAACCAGCAGACCTCGGACAACACCGCGCTGGTCTGGGACGGCGGCAGCCTGACCTTCGTCCAGTTGCACACTCAGGCCAACCGCCTGGCCCACTACCTGCGTGACAAAGGCGTCGGCCCGGACGTGTGCGTGGCCATCGCCGCCGAGCGTTCGCCACAATTGCTGATCGGTTTGCTGGCGATCATCAAGGCCGGTGGTGCCTACGTGCCGCTGGACCCTGACTATCCCGCCGAACGCCTGGCCTACATGCTCAAGGACAGCGGCGTCCACCTGTTGCTGACTCAGACCGCGTTGTTGGAACAGGTGCCGAGTGCCGAAGGCGTGTGCGTCATCGCGATGGACAGCCTGCACCTCGACAGCTGGCCGACCCAGCCGCCCGGCTTGCACTTGCACGGCGACAATCTCGCCTACGTGATCTACACCTCCGGCTCCACCGGCCAGCCCAAAGGCGTGGGCAATACCCATGCGGCCCTGGCCGAGCGCTTGCAGTGGATGCAGGCCACCTATCAACTCAACGGCACCGATGTGCTGATGCAAAAGGCGCCGATCAGTTTCGACGTGTCGGTGTGGGAATGCTTCTGGCCACTGATCACCGGTTGCCGCCTGGTGCTGGCCGGTCCAGGTGAGCACCGCGACCCGCATCGTATCGCGCAGCTGGTGCAGGAACACGGCGTGACCACGCTGCACTTCGTGCCGCCGCTGTTGCAGTTGTTTATCGACGAGCCGTTGGTGACCGAATGCACCAGCCTGCGTCGCCTGTTCTCCGGCGGTGAAGCCTTGCCGGCCGAGTTGCGTAATCGCGTATTGGCACAGTTGCCGGCGGTGCAATTGCACAACCGTTATGGCCCGACCGAGACCGCAATCAACGTAACCCACTGGCACTGCCGCGCGGAAGACGGCGACCGTTCGCCGATTGGTCGCCCGCTGGGCAATGTGATTTGCCGCGTGCTGGATGAGCAGCTCAACTCCGTGCCGCTGGGTGTGCCGGGCGAACTGTGCATCGGCGGCATTGGCCTGGCCCGGGGGTACCTTGGCCGCGCCGGATTGACGGCTGAGCGTTTTGTTGCCGACCACCAGGGGGCACGCTTGTACCGCACCGGTGACCGCGCCCGTTGGAACGCCGACGGCGTGATTGAGTACCTCGGTCGCCTCGATCAACAAGTCAAACTGCGCGGCTTTCGCGTGGAACCGGAAGAAATCGAAGCGCGCATGCTTGCCCTGGAGGGCATCGTCCAAGCTGTAGTGCTGGTGCTTGATGGGCAGTTGATCGGCTACTTCACCGCCCATGGCGAGCTGGACGAACAGCAGATCAAATCCGCCCTGGCCGCCGAGCTGCCGGAGTACATGGTGCCCGCGCTGCTGATGCGCCTGGACGCCATGCCGTTGAGCCCCAGCGGTAAGCTGGACCGTCACGCATTGCCGGAGCCGGTGTGGCAAACCCGCGAACACATCGAGCCTGAAACCCCGCTGCAACTGCAGATCGCCGCGATCTGGCGTGAAGTCCTCGGCCTGCCAAGCATCGGCCTGAGCGATGACTTCTTCGCCCTTGGCGGCCACTCATTGCTGGCCACGCAGATCATCTCCCGCACCCGTCAGGCCTGTGACGTCGAGCTGCCGCTGCGCACCTTGTTCGAAGCCAGTGAGTTGGGGGCTTTCACTGAGCAGGTCGGTCTGATCCAGGCCTCGGGCCAACGCAACCAACAGACCGCCATCGCCAAGGTCGACCGTAGCCAGCCGGTGCCGCTGTCCTATTCCCAGCAGCGCATGTGGTTCCTGTGGCAGATGGAACCGGACAGCCCGGCCTACAACGTCGGCGGCATGGCGCGTTTGCGTGGTGTGTTGGACGTAGGGCGATTCGAGGCGGCGCTGCAGGCGCTGATCATGCGTCACGAAACCCTGCGCACGACGTTCCCGAGCGTCGATGGTGTGGCCTATCAGAAGGTCTCGTCGCAGACCGGGCTGCGCATGGATTGGCAGGACTTCTCCGCGCTGAGCGAACCCGAACGTCAACCGCGCCTGCAACAACTGGCCGATCATGAAGCCCATACACCCTTCAACCTTGAAACCGGGCCGTTGCTGCGTGCGTGCCTGGTCAAGGCCGGCGAGCAGGAACACTACCTGGTGCTGACCCTGCACCATATCGTTACCGAAGGCTGGGCCATGGACATTTTTGCCCGTGAACTCAGCGCGTTGTACGAGGCCTTTATCGATGAGCGCGACTCGCCGCTGGCGCCGCTACCCGTGCAATACCTCGACTACAGCGTGTGGCAGCGCCAGTGGCTGGAATCCGGCGAGCGTCAGCGCCAATTGGATTACTGGACTGCGCAACTGGGCAATGAACACCCACTGCTGGAACTGCCCGGCGACCGTGCACGCCCGCCTGTGCAAAGCCATCAGGGCGAGTTGTACCGCTTCGATTTGAGCGACGACCTCGCAGCCCGAGTGCGTGCCTTCAATGCCGAGCGTGGTCTGACCCTGTTCATGACCATGACCGCGACCCTGGCCGTGTTGCTCTACCGCTACAGCGGCCAGACCGACCTGCGTATCGGCGCCCCGGTCGCCAACCGCATTCGCCCGGAAAGTGAAGGGCTGATCGGCGCGTTCCTCAACACCCAGGTACTGCGTTGCCAGCTCGATGGGCAGATGAACGTTGCTGAATTGTTCGAGCACGTGCGCCACACCGTGATCGAGGGCCAGTCCCATCAGGACCTGCCCTTCGACCACCTGGTGGAAGCCCTGCAGCCGCCGCGCAGTGCGGCGTACAACCCGTTGTTCCAGGTGATGTGCAACGTGCAGCGCTGGGAATTCCAGCAGAGTCGTCAACTCGCCGGCATGACCGTCGAGTACCTGGCCAACGATGCGCGCGCGACCAAGTTCGACCTTAACCTGGAAGTCACCGACCTCGACCATCGCCTGGGTTGCTGCCTGACCTACAGCACCGATCTGTTTGACCAACCGCGCATTGCGCGCATGGCCAAGCACTGGCGCAATCTGCTGGAAGCGTTGATCGCCAATCCGCAGCAGCGCCTCAGCGAATTGCCGTTGCTGAGTGCCGATGAGCAGCGTGCGTTGCAAGACAGCCTGGGTATTGAAAAAGGTGAGCACCGTCTCGACCAGTGTATCCATCAACTCTTCAGCCAACAGGCGGCAGCCCGTGGTGATGCGCCGGCGCTGACCTTTGTCGGCGTTACCCTCAGCTACCGTGAGCTGGACGCCCGCGCCAACCGGTTGGCCTGGATGCTGCGCGAGCGTGGCGTCGGCCCGCAGGTGCGCGTCGGCCTGGCGTTGCCGCGCTCCCTGGAGATGGTCATCGGCCTGCTGGCGATCCTCAAGGCCGGCGGCGCCTACGTGCCGCTGGACCCTGAATACCCGCTGGACCGCTTGCACTACATGATCGAAGACAGTGGCATCGGCCTGCTGCTCAGTGATGCGGCGATGTTCGCAGCCCTCGGCGAGTGGCCGGCGAGCGTGGGGTGCTGGTGCCTCGAAGATGATTCGCCGGTGCTCGCCAACTACCCGGCCGATGAGCCGCCGTTTATCAGCCTGCCGCACCATCAGGCCTATTTGATCTACACCTCTGGCTCCACCGGCAAGCCGAAAGGCGTGGTGGTGTCCCACGGTGAAATCGCCATGCATTGCGCGGCGGTGATCAAGCGGTTTGGTATGCGCTCGGACGATTGCGAGCTGCACTTCTATTCGATCAACTTCGACGCCGCCACCGAGCGCCTGCTGGTGCCGCTGCTCAGTGGCGCGCAGGTGGTGTTGCGTGCCCAGGGCCAGTGGGACGCAGAAGAAATCTGCGGATTGATCCGCACCCATGGCATCAACATCCTGGGCTTTACACCGAGCTACGGCAGCCAGTTGGCGCAGTGGTTGGCGAGCCAGCAGCAGACCTTGCCGGTGCGCATGTGCATCACCGGCGGCGAAGCCCTGACCGGAGAACACTTGCAGCGTATTCGTGCCGCGTTCAAACCCCAGGTGTTCTTCAACGCCTATGGCCCGACTGAAACCGTGGTGATGCCGCTGGCCAGCCTAGCGCCCGAGCAGTTGGAGGAGGGCGCCGCCAGCGTGCCGATCGGCAGCATCGTCGGCGACCGTGTGGCCTACATTCTCGACGCCGACCTGGCCCTGGTGCCGCAGGGGGCGACCGGTGAGTTGTATGTCGGCGGCGCGGGTCTGGCCCAGGGGTATCATCAGCGTCCGGGCATGACGGCGGAACGGTTTGTCGCCGATCCATTCGCGAGCAACGGCGGCCGTCTGTATCGCACCGGCGACCTGGTGCGCCAACGCGTCGATGGCCTGGTGGAGTACCTGGGACGCATCGACCATCAGGTGAAGATCCGTGGTTTCCGTATTGAACTGGGCGAGATCGAAACCCGTCTGTTGGAACACGAGGCCGTGCGCGAAGCGGTGGTGTTGGCGCTGGATTCACCGAGCGGCAAACAGCTGGTGGCGTACCTGGTCAGCGAGGCCGAGCACTGCGCATTACGCGATGTGCTGAAGACCCATCTCAAGGCGCAGCTGCCGGACTACATGGTGCCCGCGCATCTGATCGTGCTGGACAGCATGCCGCTGACCGCCAACGGCAAACTCGACCGTCGTGCCTTGCCGCAACCGGACCCCGAAGCCAACCGTCAACATTATGTGGCACCCCGCAATGAGCTTGAAAGCACCTTGGCGGCGATTTGGCGTGCGGTGCTGAACGTGCAGCAAGTCGGCCTGGACGATAACTTCTTTGAGCTGGGTGGTGACTCGATCCTGTCGATCCAGGTGGTCAGCCGTGCGCGGCAGGCGGGGATTCATTTCAGCCCCCGCGACCTGTTCCAGCATCAGACGGTGCAGACCTTGGCCGCCGTGGCCACGCGCTCCAAGCAAATCACCGCAGAGCAAGGCGTGATTACCGGCAGTTCGAGCCTCACGCCGATCCAGCAGTGGTTCTTCGACACCGAGATCCCGAACCGTCAGCACTGGAACCAGGCGCTGGTCCTCAAGCCGCTGCAACTGCTCGACCCCCATCGCCTGGAGCAAGCGTTGCTGGCGGTGCTGGAACACCACGATGCCCTGCGCCTGAGTTTCTCCCAGCGCGACGCGCAATGGCACGCCGAACACAGTGCCGTTCCGCAAGGCGGTGTGCTGATGCAGGCGCAAGTGCGCGACATGGCGCACTGCACCGCACTATTCACCGACACCCAACGCAGCCTCGACTTGGAACACGGCCCACTGCTACGCGCCTTGCTGGTGGACGGGCCCGAGGGGCAGCAACGCCTGTTGATCGTAATCCATCACCTGGTGGTGGACGGCGTGTCGTGGCGCGTGTTGTTGGAAGACCTGCAAAACGTCTACCGCCAACTGAGCGACGGCCCATCCGTCAGCCTGCCGGCCAAGACCAGTGCCCTGCGGGACTGGGCCGCGCGCTTGCAGGCCTACGCCGGCAGCGAATCCTTGCGTGAGGAATTGAGCGTCTGGCGAGACCAACTGGCCGGCCCTGACGCGGTATTGCCGGTAGCTCGCCCGCACGGTTCGATGCGCAACCGCGATGCCGAAACCATCAGCGTGCGCCTGGACGCCGCACGCACCCGACAGTTGCTGCAACAAGCGCCAAGCGCCTATCGCACTCAGGTCAACGACCTGTTGCTGACTGCGTTGGCCCGTGTATTGTGCCGCTGGAGTGGTCACGCCTCAGCGCTGATCCAACTGGAAGGTCATGGCCGCGAAACCCTGTTCGATGACATCGACCTGACCCGCACTGTCGGCTGGTTCACCAGTGCCTACCCGCTGCGCCTGACCCCGCAAGCCGGGCAGGGCGATTCGATCAAGGCAATCAAGGAACAACTGCGCGCGGTGCCCCATAAAGGCCTGGGTTATGGCGTGCTGCGCTACCTGGCCGACGACCTGTGCAAACAGAGCATGGCCGCGCTGCCGGGCGCGCAGATTACCTTCAACTACCTCGGCCAATTCGACCAGAGCTTCGGCGCCGATGCGCTGTTCCACCCGCTGGACGAATCCGCCGGCCTGGCCCATGACTCGGACGCGCCGCTGCCCAACGAGTTGAGCGTCGACAGCCAGGTGTACGGTGGTGAACTGGTGCTGCGCTGGACCTTCAGTCGCGAGCGCCACGATCAACAGAGCATCCATGCACTGGCCGATGCCTACCTCGCCGAATTGCAAAGCCTGATCCAGCATTGCCTCCAAGACGACGCCGGTGGCCTCACGCCTTCCGATTTCCCATTGGCCCACCTGACCCAGTCGCAACTCGACAGCTTGCCGATTGCCGCCAGCGCCATCGAAGACGTCTACCCGCTGACCCCGATGCAGGAAGGCCTGCTACTGCACACTCTGCTGGAGCCCGGTACCGGTCTCTACTACATGCAGGACCGCTACCGCATCAACAGCGCCTTGGACCCCGAGCGCTTCGCCCAGGCCTGGCAGGCGGTGATCGCCCGTCACGAAGCCCTGCGCGCGTCGTTCTGCTGGAACGTCGGCGAAGACATGCTGCAAGTGATCCACAAGCCGGGCAGCACGCCAATTGAGTACCTGGACTGGAGCAACGATCCGCAAAGCGAACAGGAACCGCGTTTGCAAGCGCTGCTCAAGCTCGAGCGTGAAGCCGGTTTCGATCTGCTCAACCAGGCGCCGTTCCATTTGCGTCTGATCCGTGTCGGCGCTGAGCGCTACTGGTTCATGATGAGCAACCACCACATCCTCATCGATGCCTGGTGCCGTTCGTTGCTGATGAATGACTTCTTCGAACTCTACATGGCCTTGGGTGAAGGCCGCGAGGCGCAACTGGCTACACCGCCGCGTTACCGCGACTACATCGCCTGGCTGCAACGCCAGAACCTGAATGAAGCACGCCAATGGTGGCGGCAGAACCTACAGGGCTTCGAACGCACCACGCCGATCCCGAGCGACCGGCCGTTCCTGCGTGAACACGCGGGCCATAGCGGCGGCATGGTGGTGGGCGATTGCTACACCCGACTGGATGCCCGCGACGGTGCGCAACTGCGCGAACTGGCCCAAGCTCACCAACTGACCGTCAATACGTTTGCCCAGGCGGCATGGGCGCTGGTGCTGCGCCGTTTGAGCGGCGACCGCGACGTGTTGTTCGGTGTGACCGTAGCGGGGCGCCCGGTGGACATGCCGGAGATGCAACGCACGGTCGGCCTGTTCATCAACAGCATCGCGCTGCGGGTGAAACTGCCTGAGGACGACCAGCGTTGCAGCGTACGCCAGTGGTTGAGCGGCCTGCTCGACAGCAACATGCAACTGCGCGAGTACGAATACCTGCCACTGGTGACCATCCAGGAACACAGTGAGTTGCCCAAGGGCCAGCCGCTGTTCGACAGCCTGTTTGTGTTCGAAAATGCCCCGGTGGAAGTCTCGGTGCTGGACCGCGCGCAAAGCCTGAATGCCACCTCGGATTCCGGCCGCACCCACACCAACTTCCCGCTGACCGCCGTGTGCTATCCGGGCGACGACCTGGGCCTGCACCTGTCCTACGACCGGCGCTATTTCGATGAAACTACCGTGCAAGGCATGCTCGGCGAGTTCAAGCGCCTGCTGCTGGCGTTGGTCCAAGGCTTCCACGGCGACATGGCCGACCTGCCGCTGATGGGCGAGCAGGAGCGCGCGTTTCTGGTGGAGGGCTGCAACCAGAGTGAGCATGAGTATCCGCTGGAGCGCAGCTATGTTGAACTGTTCGAGGAACAGGTGGCCGCGCATCCGCAGCGAATCGCCGCCAGTTGCCTCGACCAGCAATGGACTTATGAAGAGTTGAACCGCCGCAGCAACGGCCTGGGCCATGCGCTTATTGCAGCGGGTGTCGGTCTGGATCAACCGGTGGCGTTGCTGGCCGAGCGCAATCTCGACCTGCTCGGCATGATCATCGGCAGCTTCAAGGCCGGTGCCGGTTATCTGCCGCTGGATCCAGGCCTGCCGAGCCAGCGCCTGCGCAGCATCATCGACCTGAGTCGTACGCCGTTGCTGGTCTGCACCGAAGCATCCCGCGAGCAGGCCATCGAATTGCTGGAGGGTTTCGACTGCCAGTTGCTGGTGTGGGAAGAGTTACCGGCACGTGGCGAAAACCCCGGCGTCTACAGTCGCCCGGACAACCTCGCCTACGTGATCTACACCTCCGGCTCCACCGGCCTGCCAAAAGGTGTGATGGTCGAACAGCGCGGCATGCTCAATAACCAGTTGAGCAAGGTGCCGTACCTGAATCTGAGCGACGCGGATGTGATCGCGCAGACCGCTTCGCAGAGCTTCGATATTTCCGTGTGGCAGTTCCTTGCCGCGCCGCTGTTTGGCGCACGGGTGGATATCGTGCCAAATACCATCGCTCATGATCCCCAAGGTCTGCTGGAACACGTCCAGGCTCAACGGATTACCGTGCTGGAAAGCGTGCCCTCGCTGATTCAGGGCATGCTGGCTCAGGACCGTATCGGCCTGGACGGTCTGCGCTGGATGTTACCGACCGGCGAAGCGATGCCGCCGGAGCTGGCGCACCAGTGGTTGTTGCGTTACCCAGAAATCGGGCTGGTGAACGCTTATGGCCCGGCGGAATGTTCGGACGATGTGGCGTTCTATCGCGTCGACCTCGCGTCTACCCGTGGCACCTACTTGCCGATTGGTACGCCGACCGACAATAACCGTTTGTATCTGCTGGATGGCGCGCTGGAGTTGGTGCCGCAAGGTGCTGTGGGTGAGCTGTGCGTTGCCGGTACGGGCGTCGGTCGCGGCTACGTCAGCGACCCGCTGCGCACCGCTCCCGTGTTTGTACCCAACCCGTTCGGCGCAGCGGGCGAACGCCTCTACCGCACCGGCGACCTCGCGCGCCGGCGCAGTGACGGTGTGCTGGAATACGTCGGGCGTGTCGACCATCAAGTGAAGATTCGCGGCTACCGCATCGAACTGGGTGAAATCGAAGCGCGCCTGCACGAACAACCGGAATTGCGCGATGCGGCGGTAGGCGTGCAGGAAGGCGTCAACGGCAAGCACCTGGTCGGCTACCTGGTGGCGGCGGATGAGGCACTGAACCCAAGCGAACGCCTCGACCGCATCAAGCAACGCCTGCGCGCCGAGCTGCCGGAATACATGGTGCCGCTGCACTGGCTCTGGCTCGACCGCCTGCCACTCAACGCCAACGGCAAACTCGACCGCAAAGCGCTGCCAGCCCTGGAGATCGGCCAATTGCAAAGCCAGGACTACCTGGCGCCGCGCAACGAGCTGGAAACCACCTTGGCCGCGATCTGGGCCGAGGTGTTGAAGGTCGAAAGGGTAGGGGTGCAAGACAACTTCTTCGAACTGGGCGGGCATTCGTTGCTGGCCACGCAGATTGCCTCGCGGGTGCAGAAGACCTTGCAGCGGAATGTACCATTGCGAGCGATGTTCGAGTGCAGCACGGTGGGGGAGTTGGCTGAGTACATCGACGGGTTGGCGGGGAATGAAATCAGTGCCGAGAAGGTGGATCGGTTGAGTGATTTGATGGCGGAGCTGGAGGGGCTTTAACCTTTCTTTCCTGTCAGACCCTCATCGCTGTGGTGCGACGAGGGCCTGACAGGTGCCAGCTATTTCGGGCCCATGATCTTCCCCAACTTCTCCGGCGATGGTGCTCCCTGCTGTTGCTGCAACCCTCCCTTGTCATCCAGATAGAAAATCGCTGGCGTCGCCGACAATTCCAGCTCATCCATCAACTTCATATTCCCATCAAGTTTGGCCTCAATGTCCGCCGGGATCTTGTCCAGTGCCTGCAGCTTGCTGCCCTTGCCAGCAGCTTCGTGTTCTTCCAGGGCTTTTTGCGGGTCTTTGGCGGCGAACAACGCAGCCGATTTACCCGGGCTGTCTTCGCGGATGATACCGACCATGATGTGGCGCAACTGCACCTTGCCGGCCTTTACCCACGGGCGGGCCTGTTCCCAGAACATGTTGCAGTACGGGCAGTTGGGGTCGCTGAACAGGTAGACGATGCGTGGAGCTTTCACATCGCCGTCCTGGATCCAGCTGCTTTTTTCCATTTTGGCCCAGACTTCCTTGGCCATCGGCGCGTACACCAGTTTTTCCAGGGGCGCGCTGCTAAGGTCGTTGCCTTGGGCGTCGTACAGGTTGCCAGCGATCACGTTTTTGCCGTCGGCGGTCAGGTACAGGGCCATGCCACGGTTCTGATACTGGGCGGCGTAGCCGGTGAGGCCGCTGGGGGCGTCGAACTTGCCGAGGATCTTGGCGCCCTTGGCTTCGATCTGTTTGATCGGCGCCGGCCAGTCTTCGGCCTGGGCCAGGGTGGCGGCAAGCGTCAGCGGCAGCAGGGTCAGCAGGTGGCGGAGGCGGGGCATGTCGGTTTCCTTATGGCAGCAGGAGTGGAGTCGAAAGGTTCCATGGCACGGGCCAGGCTGGCGTGGGACAGTTCACCGAGGTGGCTGTTGATCAGGCGCCCATCGGCTTGGTAGAACAGGGTGGTAGGCAAGGCCATGGAGCCCACGGCCTGGCCGAGGCGGCCGCTGGCATCGAATAAAACGTTATCGAGGGTCAGGCCTTGGGTGGCGAGAAAGGTGCTGACGCTTTGCATGCTTTCGGCCTGGTTGACGAACAGGAAGGTCACGTCGGGGCGTTGATGTTGGGCACGCTCCAGTACGGGCATTTCGCGACGGCATGGCGGGCACCAGGTGGCCCACAGGTTGATCACCAGCGGGCCGCCTTTGTAATCGGCCAGTTGCACCACGTCGCCATTGGCATTGCGCAGGGTGATATCCGGCAGTTGCGAGCCTTTGTCGTAGAGGCTCAGGGACAAACTGGCCATGCCCCAGAACACCAGGCCGGTGACCACCCCGGCGCTCAGCGGCTTGCGCAGGGCCGGGCGGCGCCAGCCGTAGGCGAGTGCGCCGAGGATCAGTGCGATCACACCGGGCCAGGCGAGGAAGCCGCCGTCGCGCAGGTCGACCATCTGCAACCAGTCGTTGCTGTATTCGCCCCAATACATCAGCACAAAGCTGATGCGTGCCGCCAGTATGCCCAGCAGGAACAGGCTGAACAGCACCGATTCCGGGTTTTCACCGCCACGCTTGGCCACGCGCCAGCCCACCAGGGTGGCGAGAATCAGCGCGCTGATCAGCAGCAAGTGATTGAGCGCGATGGCGAAGGTGCCGATGGTCAGGGTCAACATTCAGAGGGCATCCCGGGTGTGCGTCCAGCTTTGCAGGAAGGCGGCGGCATCCACTTCGCCGGTGATGCGTTGGGCACGACGTTCTTCACCGTCCGGGCCTATCCACACGAAACTCGGTGGGCCAGGGACTTTGTAGCGGCCGAGCAGCTCGCGGCTGGCGGCGTTGTCAGCGGTGACGTCCAGGCGCAGCAGGCGCACGTCTTTCAGGGCGTCCATGACTTCAGGTTTACCGAATACCTGTTTTTCCATGATCTTGCACGACACGCACCAGTCGGCGTAGTAGTCCACCAGCACCCACTGGCCTTGAGCCTTGGCGCTGTCGAGCTGGGTTTGCAGCACGGCGGGGTCGCTGATGGTCATGAAGGCGTCGTGGGCGGTGGGAGCGGCAGTGGTACGTGAGCCGCTATAGACCTTCAAGGGCTGCCACAGGTCGTCGCTGCCGCCTGCCGCGCCCATCACCAGCACGGCGCCCCACAAGCCCAGCAGCAGGGAGCCTGCGCCAAATACCTTGGCGGCCAGCCCGTATTCGCGGGCCAGGGTCCAGCCGCAGTACGCCATGATCAGGGCCAGTGCACCCCATAGGCCGATCCACAGGCTTTCATCGACCACCGGGCGAATCATCAGCACGGCGGTGCCGAGGAACAGGAAGCCGAAGATACCCTTGAGCACATTCATCCAGGTGCCCGGCTTGGGCAGGAAGCGATTGCCCACGGTCACCAGCAGCAACAGCGGAATGCCGATGCCGATGCCCATGGCGAAGAGGATCAGGCCGCCGTGCAGTGCATTGCCACTCTGGGCGATATACAGCAGGGCGCCGGCCAGGGGGGCGGTCATGCACGGGCCCACCAGCAGGCCGGAAAGTGCGCCGAGAACCCCCGCGCCGACCAGGCTGCCACCGCTCTGCTGGCGGCTGACGTTGTCCAGGCGATCACGCAGGAAGGCTGGCAGTTGCAGTTCGAAGAAGCCAAACATCGGCAGGGCAAGTATCACGAACAAGGTAGCGAAACTGCCCAGAATCCACGGTGTTTGCAGCCAGGCGGCAAGGTTGCCACCCAGCAAGGCTGCGAGCACGCCCAGCGCCGCATACACCAACGCCATGCACACGACGTAGCTGCTGGCCAAGGCAAATCCACGACGCGGGCTGGCACCACTGCCTACCACCAAACCGGCGAGAATCGGCAGCATCGGCAATGAACAAGGCGCAAATGCCAGCAGCAGTCCCAGGCCGAAAAATATCAGCAGGCTCCAACCCAGGCTGCGCTGTTGCAGGCCGCTGGCCAGGCTCTGGTCCTGGGCTTCGGCGGTCGCGGCGACGGCCGGGTTGCCACCCAAGTTCACGGTCATCGACTGCGGCGGGTAGCACAGGCCCGCATCGGCACAGCCCTGCCAGCCGAGCTTGACCTGCCCGGTAGCGCCAGCCGGGATCTTCACTTCCAGGCCTTGGCGATACACCTCCTGGTCACCGAAGAATTCATCGCTATGGGCCTCGCCTTGTGGTAGCGCGGGCTTCTCAGCCAGGCCATCGAACTTCATGCGCTGCTTGTACAGGTAATAACCGTCGGCAATCTGCCAATACAGCTGGGTCTCGCCACTTTCAAGACGTTCGGAGGTAAAGGTGAAGGCTTTGCCCACCGGGAGGAAATCGGGTTTGGTCTCAAACGGGTTGCCCGGCGATGCCTGGGAGAATCCCGCAAACAACACCAGCAGAAAGGTAAACAGATGCCGCATGGTCAAGCCTTAGTTCGATGCAAGTTAGGCACACAATGTGTGGCGTTGATTAACCAATGATTAACCGGACGCTATTCTAGAGTGTAGGGATTGTCCGGTGTTGCAGACTTTGACGGCATAATGCGGGCTTAATCTGCCGCTTTTCTAATCACCCCCATCTTTCATGAAGGGTTCACCATGCACGTACTGGTCTGTGAAGACGACGAACTGATCGCCAGCGGCATCGTGGCCGGCCTGACTGCCCAGGGCTTTACCGTCGAGCGTGTGGCCTCGGCTGGCGCCGCGCGCGCGATGCTCCGGGCGGCCACGTTCGACATCATGGTGCTCGACCTCGGCCTGCCGGACGAAGACGGCCTCAAGCTGCTGCAGCAACAGCGCAGCCAGGGCCTGGAAATCCCGGTGCTGATCCTCACTGCGCGCGATTCTGTGACCAACCGTGTCGACGGCCTGCAAGCCGGCGCCGATGACTACCTGCTTAAACCTTTCGACCTGCGCGAACTCGCCGCGCGACTGCAAACCCTGTTGCGTCGGGTGGCGGGGCGCAGCGTCAACCTGATCGAGCATGGCCGCCTGGCCTACGACCCCAGCAGCCGTGAGACCTTCCTGGGCGGCGAGCCGGTGGACCTGTCGCGCCGCGAGCAGGCATTGTTGCAGGCTCTGTTGCACAACAAGGGGCGTGTGCTGTCCAGCGAGCAGCTCAAGGACAGTGTCTACGGCTTCAATGACGAGTTGGAAAGCAACGCTCTCAACGTGCATATCCACCACCTGCGGCGCAAATTGGGCAATGGCATTGTCGAGACCGTACGCGGCCTCGGCTATCGCCTGGGCCCGGCTGACGGGGGCGAGGACGCATCGTGAAAAGCCTGCGCCTGCGCCTGACGTTCAAGCTGGGCGCCGCTTTTGTGTTGATCTGGGCCTTGGCGGCGGCCTGGATGCTCAACGATCTACGCAACCAGATGATGTTCTCCCTCGACCAACGCCTGGTGGCGTCGGCACGCATGGTGGCTGGGCTGACCGAGCAGATGCCGGGCCTGGCCAGTGTGAGTGGCGGTGCGCATTTCAGCGCCGAACAATTGCAGGTGCCTGGGGGCATGGCCTGCCAGGTCAGTTCCTTGCGCGGGGAAATCCTCGCGCGCAGCCACACCACGCCGGATGAGGGGCTGGAGTCGCGCAAGAGCGGCTTTCGTGATCAAGTCATTGATGGCGTAGGTTGGCGCAGCTTTACCTTGTCGCGCGGCGACCTTTTAATCACTACCGCCGACCGCCAAGTGGAGCGCGAGGCCCTGAACCTGTCGATCCTGCTGGCCGCTTCAGTGCCGGTGGGCGTGGCGATGCTGGGCTGCCTGTGCCTGCTGTGGCTGGGCATCGGCCAGAGCCTGCTGCCGCTCAACCGCATGCGTGACGCCTTGATGCGGCGCAGTGCCGACTCCCTGGAACCCCTGCAGATCCACCCGTTGCCCAGCGAGCTCAAGCCGCTGCTCGACACCCAGAACCAACTGTTGCAACGCATCGCCAAGACTATCGAACGCGAACGCCGGCTCACCGGTGACGCCGCCCACGAACTGCGCAGCCCGCTGACGGCGATCAAGACTCACCTGCAAGTGGCCCGTATGACCGAAGGCGCTGCCCGCGACCAGTCGCTGGCTCATGCCGAGGAGGGCGCAGACCGCCTGCATCGCACCCTCGAGCAATTACTGTTGCTGGCGCGGGTGGAGGGCAACCTGTCATTTGACGATGGCATGCACTCCAGTGCCGAGGATGTGGCACGGCTGGCCATCCAGGATGCCAATGCCGGTGATAATTCGCGTATCGACCTGATCCTGCCGGATGACCTTTCGGCCGTCCCGGTGGAAATGCCGGTGGGCTTGGCGGTCGCCGCCTTGCGCAACCTGCTGGACAACGCCTTGCGCCATACGCCGGCCGATACCCGAGTGGAACTGAGCGTGTTCACTGCCGCCGATCACGTGGTGTTCCGCGTGCGTGACCATGGGAAGCAGATCTCCACCGAGGACCTGCAGTACCTGACCCAGCGCTTCTGGCGCAATGGCAGCAGCGAGGGCTGTGGCCTGGGCCTGGCGATCGTGCAAGCGATTGTGCAGCGTTGCTCCTGTTCGCTGAAGTTCGACAGCCAGCCGGATGGCCTGCGCGTCCACCTGGGCATGCCGCTGCGGCGCTGATCACTTTTCTTTCAAGTGCCAAATAGTTACCGCCCTCCTGAGGATCAAGTCGTCAGGATGGCGGTAATTTTTTGCGCTTGAACGGGCTGAATGAGTCGGCCTGTATTGAAAAGGACAGTTCTTATGTTGGTCATTGATACCAGTTTCCCTGCCAAAGGCTTCAACGAACGTAACGGTGAACCCGTGCGGCAGGTGATCGTGCATTACACCGCGGCGCCTTTTGGCTCCTCCTTGCGCACGCTGACCCAGGACGGAGTGAGTGCGCACTATCTGCTGCCCGACCCTGAGGATCCCAGTTACCGTGCCACAGGTTACGAAGAGTTGCGGGTGTTCCGGTTAGTGGCAGAGGACAAGCGCGCCTGGCATGCCGGGGTGAGTCATTGGGCGGGGCGCGACAATCTCAATAGCCGCTCGATTGGCATCGAGATTGTCAACCTGGCGCGGGATGACGGCGGGGTATTCACCTTTCCGGCCTATGGGGAAGAACAAACCGAGGTGTTGATTGCGCTGTTGCGCGACATTCTCGGGCGTTACCCGCAAATTGGACCGACCGACATTCTCGGGCATTCGGACGTGGCGTACAGCCGTAAGAGCGATCCAGGGCCGCAACTGCCGTGGCGGCGTTTGCACGATGCCGGGGTGGGGGCCTGGTTTGATGACGCTACACAGGCGATGTATCAGCGCCGCTTTTGCCTGGGGTTGCCGCCGGAGGTCGAGGTGGAGCGGGCTTTTCAGCGCTACGGGTATGCGCCTGCGAAGAATCGGCAAGGGTTTCAACAGAGGACGAGGGCGTTTCAGATGCACTTTCGACCACGGGATTATTGTGGATTTCTGGACGCTGAAACCTGCGCGATTTTGTATGCACTGAACGAAAAATACCTGGGTTTGTGAAGCCGAGCGCGGTTCAAATGTGGGAGCAACTGTCTTGATGACCATAACTTGGCCATCGATTTCAAAGACAGCCAAACTCCCACAGCTTCAAGCCGTGTGACCTTCAACGACACATCGCTGCCGATCTAGGCAGCGTGTTCTTTCCATTCAGTCCTATCACGCAGCATTGCGTTCAGCCGGATTAACAAAACACGCATGCATGCGATTAGCGCAACTTTTGCGCATTTTCCTTTGCCACGCAGTGCTTTATAGCGGGCCTGGAATTCAGGCTGGTCCCGAATGACTACCCAGCAGGCCATGTATAGCGAGCGACGTGCGGAAAACCTTCCGCCACGAATGTGACGCGCGCCTATGTGCTTCCCACTGTCGTTGTTATACGGCGCGAGGCCCGCTAGGGCCGCGATCGGACGCTTGCCAACCTCACCCAACTCCGGCAGGTATGCCATAAGGCTAGCCGCCGTAATGAGCCCGATGCCCTTAACTGAACACAGGCGTTCGACTTTTTCGTGGTCTAGCACGTTGGCGCTTTGACGAATCAACTGGTCTATCGCGTTCACAGCTTTGATCAGGTAGTCGATATGACTCTGCAACGCTGGCTTTACTACGTCACATGAGGCCGTTTTCAGGCGCCTTTTGTCATCGTCTCTCTGCTGAATAAAGTTTTCTCGCTGTTGGACTAACGCGCGCAACTCGTCATGTTTCGGGCTGGTGATTCGGCTGTTAGGCGAGTCGAGTACCGCTGCGAACTGCGCAAGGGACTTTGCATCTATCGGGTCGGTTTTGGCTTGTTGGCCCATCGCCGTGGAAAAACTCTTGGCTCGACGGGGATTGATGCAGTTGAGGCCCGCAGCCTGGAGCGCCTTCATGACTTTGCGCTCGTAACCGCCAGTGGCCTCCAACAGCACGCGACCGACCTGGTGAAGCAATAGCCACCCAATCAACCCAGGGAAATCATCTTCGGCGTTAGCGCAACTTACCCCAACGTCAATCAGATTAACTCGAGCCTCAAGGCTGTCCTTGGAAACATCAATGCCTGCTGGATAGGAAAACATAGCCAAACCCTCTTACACTCAAAGTGAGAGCGCTCTGGCTTGGCCCACGCTTGTAACTGTTCGAGGTGGGCTCGTTCAACTGTTCGGGCTCATGTCCAGAGCGGAGAAGTGAGTGGCAGCATGGGCTCCCACACGTGCTTTAAGCACTTCGGGCATTCAGCTTGCCACTCACCCTCTCACCTTCAGCTTAATCCTGTCTCAAGACACAAGCGGGCTTGCTCGCGAAAGTGGTGGCTCAGTCAACATTTCCGGCGCCTGACACACCGCTGTCGCGAGCAAGCCCACTCCCACACTTGGAACTTAATCCGTCAGTTAAAGCTCGGCGACCACTAAATCCCTTCCTTGCTGGTGCGTTTCCAGAACAGGAAATCCGTGCGCATGCCCTTGGGCCAGACGCCAGCGGATCGGCAGTTTGGTCACCATCATCAGCGTATTGAGGGATCGAGAAATGTCAGTCGCTACCAGCCGTATCGAAGACGCCCAGGTGCATGAAACGCTCTACCAGTTCGACGAAACCCCGCTACTCGCCCGTCAGCGCCAGCAGGAGTCCAACGCCCGCAGCTACCCTCGACGTATTCCCTTGGCGCTCAAGCGCGCCAAGGGTATCTACGTGGAAGACGTCGAAGGCCGCAGCTTCATCGACTGCCTGGCCGGCGCCGGTACCCTGGCGCTGGGGCATAACCACCCGGTGGTGATCGAAGCCATCCAGCAAGTGCTGGCCGATGAGCTGCCACTGCACACGCTGGACCTGACCACTCCGGTCAAGGACCAGTTCGTGCAGGACCTGTTCGGCCTGCTGCCGCCTGCGCTGGCACGCGAGGCAAAGATCCAGTTCTGCGGCCCCACCGGCACCGATGCGGTGGAAGCCGCATTGAAGTTGGTGCGTACCGCCACTGGGCGCAGCACGGTGCTGTCGTTCCAGGGCGGTTACCATGGCATGAGCCAGGGGGCGTTGAGCCTGATGGGCAGCCTGGGGCCGAAGAAACCCTTGGGTGCCTTGCTCGGCAATGGCGTGCAATTCCTGCCATATCCTTATGATTACCGCTGCCCGTTCGGCCTTGGCGGCGCGCAAGGGGTGCGGGTCAACCTGCATTACCTGGAAAACCTGCTGAATGACCCGGAGGCTGGCGTGTTGCTGCCGGCGGCGGTGATTGTCGAAGTGGTGCAGGGCGAGGGCGGTGTGATCCCGGCTGATCTGGACTGGTTGCGTGGACTGCGCCGCATCACCGAGCAGGCGGGCGTGGCGTTGATCGTCGATGAAATTCAAAGCGGTTTCGGCCGCACCGGCAAGATGTTCGCCTTTGAGCACGCTGGCATCATTCCGGATGTGGTAGTGATGTCCAAGGCCATCGGCGGCAGCCTGCCGTTGGCGGTGGTGGTGTATCGCGACTGGCTCGACACTTGGCTGCCGGGTGCGCATGCCGGGACGTTCCGTGGCAACCAGATGGCGATGGCGGCGGGTTCGGCGGTGATGCGCTATCTCAAGGATTACAACCTGGCCGATCATGCAGCGGCCATGGGCGAACGCCTGGTTGAACACCTGCGCATCCTGCAACGTGACTTCCCGCACCTGGGGGATATTCGCGGCCGCGGGTTGATGCTCGGCGTCGAACTGGTGGACCCGAATGGCACGCCAGACGTCCAAGGCCATCCGCCCGTGCACCGCCAATTGGCGCCGCTGGTGCAGCGTGAATGCCTCAAGCGTGGGCTGATCCTCGAGCTGGGCGGTCGGCATGGCAGTGTTGTGCGTTTCCTGCCACCGTTGGTAATCACCGCCGCCGAAGTCGACCAGGTAGCCGATATCTTCGGGCGTGCGTTGGCGGCGGCGGTTGCCAGCCTCTAATTTTTTGCACGCTTGGTACGTTTCTACAGATATCAGTGCTGCGCACGGTGCGCAGCCCGTCTTTTCAGCGATGGAGAACAGCAATGACCTCAGTATTTGACCGCGACGACATCCTGTTTCAGGTGGTGGTCAACCATGAAGAACAGTATTCCATCTGGCCTGACTACAAGGCTGTGCCGGAAGGCTGGCGCACCGTGGGCAAGAGCGGCATGAAAAAAGAGTGCCTGGCCTACATCGAAGAAGTCTGGACCGATATGCGCCCGTTGAGCTTGCGCCAGAAGATGGACGGGGCTGCGCTGACCAACTGATACACCGCTCCCACAGAAACGCGTTACAGTGGCTGGTTGGCGTACAGGTAATCCGTCGCCAACGACGCCAACGTCCTCACCCCCACCACCAACGCCGACTCATCCACAAAGAACCCCGGATTGTGGTTCGGCGCCGCCTTGCTCATGTCCTGATCCTTCGGCGTCACGCCCAGGAACACAAACAGTCCCGGTGCCTCCTTGGCATAAAACGAGAAGTCTTCGGCACCGCCCACCAGCGGGCCTTGCACCACATCATCGTTGGCCGCCCAGCGCAGACTCGGCAGCATTTTTTCGGTCAGCGCCAGGTTGTTGATGGTGGGGTCGTACTTCTCGATGATGCTGACTTCGGCCTTGGCACCCCCGCTTTCGGCAATTTTCTCTACGGTCTGCCGCACGTCTGCGTGCAGTTTCTGGCGGATACCGTAGTCGTAGGAGCGAATGGTGCCGGTCATGTCCACCGACTCAGGAATGATGTTGTAGCGCGTGCCGCCATTGATGGTACCGATGCTCACAACTGACGGGAATGAAGAGATGTCAGTGCGGCGGCTGACCACAGTCTGCAACCCGACAATGGTCTGCGCACCCACGGTGATCGGGTCGATACCATCCCAAGGGCGGCCGGCGTGGGTCTGTTTGCCAAGGATCTTGATGCGCAAATCGTCCGAACTGGCCAGGGTTGGCCCTGGCCGGTAGGCAATCTGGCCGGCGGGCACACCGGCCCACACATGCAGACCGAACACTGCGTCCGGTTTGGGCGCCTTCATCACGCCTTCCTGCACCATCATTTTGGCGCCCCAGGTGTTTTTGCCGTCGGGGATGAAATCGCTTGGGCCTTCCTCGGCCGGTTGGAAGTAGAACACCACGGTGCCAGGCAGGCGCTCGCGCATGCCGGTCAGAATCTTCGCAGTGCTCAGTAGGATCGCGACGTGGGCGTCGTGGCCGCAGGCGTGCATCACGTCGACCTCCTTGCCCAGGTAGGTACCTTTGGCTTTGGAGGCAAAGGGCAGGTCGGCGACTTCCTTTACCGGCAGCGCATCCATGTCGGCACGCAGCGCGACGGTCGGGCCGGGCAGCGCGCCTTTCAGCACGGCGACAACTCCGGTGCGCGCCACGCCGGTTTTCACCTCAAGACCCAGGTCGCGCAATTGTCTGGCGACCAGCTCGGCGGTGCGGGTTTCGGTGTTGCCCAGTTCCGGGTGGGCATGGATGTCGCGTCGGGTTTCCAGCAGCGCCGGCTCAAGGGCTTTTGCTTGGGCGGCGATTTCCTCCCGGGCACTGTCCTGGCCACTGCTGGCGGCAATCACTGCGCTGCTGGCAACCGCGCACAGCACGCCGAAAACCCATGGGTGTGTCAGACCGGTTAAACGCATAAGGACCTCTCCTGAGTTTATTGTTGTTGACCTTTCTCCTGCACCGTACCGGCGGTCACCACCTGCACACTCAAGCGCGGCGTCGCCAGGTCCAGCCCGGCCTCATCCAGATGACGCTTGAGCGACAGGTTGAACGCTCGCGATACTTCCCACTGCTTGATTGGTGCGGTCTTGAAGCGTGCGCGCAGGATCGCGCTGCCCGATTCGAAACTTTCCACGCCTTGAATCTCCAATGGCGACCAGATATTGCGGCGTTGCAGTGGGTCGTTGCGCATTTTCTGGCCGACATCGCGCATCAACTTGATGGCGTCGTCGATTTCCATGTTGTAGGGGATCGCCACCCGGAAGATCGCGTAGCCGAATTCGCGCGAGTAGTTCTTGATGCTCTTGATCTCGCTGAACGGGATGGTGTGCACGATGCCGTCAATGTCGCGCAGGCGCACGGTGCGGATGGTCAGGCCTTCGACGGTGCCAAGATGACCGCCGACATCCACGTAGTCATCAATGGCCAGGGAGTCTTCGATGATGATGAACAGGCCGGTGATCAAGTCCGCCACCAGGGACTGTGCACCGAAACCAATGGCCAGGCCGATCACACCGGCACCGGCCAGCAGTGGCGTGACGTTCATGCCCATGTTTGCCAGAGCGACGATGGCCGCGATGATGAAGATGGTCACGAACAGCACGTTGCGGATCAGCGGCATCATGGTCTGCGCGCGGGCATTGGCCAGGCCTTTGCGCGAGCGGGTGAGGGCGTGGTGGATCGCGGTGTCGCTGAGGATCCAGATCAACCAGGCAAACAGCAGGGTCCCGGCCAGCCCGAACAGCTTGACGCTGACTTCATGCCCATCGCCTTCGGTAAAGCGGATCAGCGACAGGCCCCACACCCGCAGGCCCAACTCGATAAACACCAGCCACACGATGAGGTGGGCCAGGGTGTAGACAAAGCTTTTCAGGCGTTCGGAGTAAAGCGCATGGCGCTTGTGCCCGCGTTGCGGCTTGAGGGCATGGCGGCGTACCAGGCCGTTGATCACCATGCACAATACCAGCAGCACGGTGCACAGTAGCGACTGGCGCAATGCCGTGCTGGTATCACCCGCCGAGACAAAGGTGGCAAACAGCGAAATACCCACCAACAACAAGGCTGGGATGTACCAGAAGGAACCGATGATTTCGATCGTGTCGCTGAGGGCACGGCGTGTGAGGCGACGTGACAGTGGTTGGTTGCGGATCAAGTGGGCGATGGGTCGCCGGAAGCGCAGGATAAACACGCCGGTCGACAGTGCCGCCATCACATTGGCTACGGTCGCGGCGGTGTGGGACAAATGCTGGCCCAGGGCCTGGACCAGTCGCGGGTCGCTCAAGGCTTCACCAAAGGCGGCAAAGCTGCCGATCCACCACAGCGGGCGGAAGGCCTGGTGGCGCAGGATATACAGCGCGCGATGACGGTGAGGGCCGTCGAGCACAGAAAACGCGATCACGCAGATTGCCGAGAAGCAGGTGCCGACCACCAGTGCGTAGGCCAGCACCATCGCCAGGGACTTGCCCAGGGACGAGGGCAGGGCGTAGCTCAGGTACACCGTGATCACCAGAGCGATCAACCAGGGTCCCAGTTTTCGCAGGGCAAAGCGCACCATGTCCCAGGTGCGTGGGTGTTGCGGCAATTCTTCGGGCAGGCCGAAACGTTCGCGCACGCGGTGGCTCAGCCAGATCAGCGCGGCGGCGAGCAGGCTCCATACCGCCAGGATCAGGGCAAAGCCAAAAATGATCGGCAGCCATTCGTTGGCCGGCAGCATCAGCGCACTGAGTTCTTGCTTGGCCAGCTCGACCTCGTCGGACCAGCGTCCCAGCGGACTGTCAGCTCCGGAAAACTGCTGCTCGAAGCCGGACAGCGTACTGCCGATCAGCCCCAGCACCCCTTGTTCGGCGGCGGGCTGGGCTTTTTGCGTGGCTTCGCGCAGCTTTTTAAGGTCGCTCAGCAACTGGGTGCGCTGCTGGTCGTTCTCCAGGGTCTTGATCACTTCGTCCAACGACTGTCCCAATGGCACTTCAGCCTGGGGTTGGGTTTTGTTGGAACTGCCTAACAAACCGGGCAGGCTCACGGCCTGGGCAGGCGCAAGCGGCAGCAGTGTCAGCAGGGCGATCAAGCAGTAGCAGGGCAGGGCAAACAAACGGGAAAGCACGAGGCGGTCAACCTTGAAAACGACGAGTTGACCGAGTGTACGAGCGCAAGCGTCATTCAGCCAGTTTTGCGAGGATCTTGTAGACCACGGTGCCCAGGATCAGCAGCATGCCAATCCACATGCCGAATACGCCGAGGGGCTTGTCACGGAAGTTGAAGCCCACGGCGAGCATGATCATGCCGATCAGGATCGGGATAAGCATGGCGTGGAAGGAGGACATGGAGATCATGGGGCGACGGCCTTGTCGGAGTGGGAATACTGACAAGTCTAGGTCGGATTGCAGGAAGTGGGGTTGATGTGTATCAGAAACACATCAACCCCATGCCACATCAGGGCAAGTCGCGGCTCGCGTAGAACGCGCCCAGCACCTTCACCAGATGCGCCAAATCATGGCTGCCGCACAGCTCACGAATGGAGTGCATGGCAAACGTCGGCAGGCCGATGTCCACGGTGCGCACGCCCAGGTGGCTGGCGGTGATCGGGCCGATGGTGGAGCCGCAGCCCATGTCGCTGCGCACCACGAAGCTCTGCACCGGTACTTCCTGGGCCATGCACAGGTGGCGGAAGAACCCGGCGGTTTCGCTGTTGGTGGCGTACCGCTGGTTGCTGTTGACCTTGATCACCGGGCCCGCGTTGAGCTTGGGACCGTGGTTGGCGTCGTGCTTCTCGGCATAGTTTGGGTGCACGCCGTGGGCATTATCCGCAGACACCAACAGGGATTTCTGAATGGTGCGTACGAATTCTTCCCCCTCCGGCAACAAGCGACGCAGGGTCTGTTCCAGCATCGGCCCGTCGGCGCCGCAGGCCGAGCAGGAGCCGACTTCTTCGTGGTCGTTGCACACCAGCACGCAGGTTTCTTCGCTGTCGCTGGTGAGCAAGGCTTGCAGGCCGGCATAGCACGACAGCAGGTTGTCCAGGCGTGCGCCGGCGATGAAGTCGCCGTTCAGGCCAATGACCGCAGCGCTCTGGGTGTCGTAGAAGCTCAACTCGTAGTCGAGCACCACGTCGGCGTTCAGCCCGTGCTCGCGGGCAAGTTGCTCGGTGAGCACGGCGCGAAAGTCCACGCGCTCGTCCCCGGCAAATTGCGCGAGGATCGGTGGCAGCTCGGTCTGGGCATTGATCGCCCAGCCTTGGTTGGCTTCACGGTTCAGGTGAATGGCCAGGTTGGGGATGATGGCGATGGGCAGCTTGAAGTCGATCAGCTGGCTTTCGACCTTACCGTCGCGGCGGAAGGTCACGCGGCCGGCCAGGGACAGGTCGCGGTCGAACCACGGTGCCAGCAGTGCACCGCCGTAGACTTCCACGCCCAGTTGCCAGAAGCCCTGGCGTTGCAGCTCGGGTTGAGGCTTGACCCGCAGGCACGGGCTGTCGGTGTGGGCACCGACCAGGCGGATACCGCCCTGCAGCGGCGAATGGCGGCCGAGCTTGAAGGCGATGATCGAGGAATCGTTGCGGGTCACGTAATAGCGACCGTTGGCCTCGGTGGTCCAGGTTTCGCGCTCGTCGAGACGCTGGTAACCGGCCGCTTCCAGGCGCTGGGCCAGGGCGGCAGTGGCATGAAAAGGAGTAGGGGAGGCCTTGAGGAAGTCGATCAGGCCTTGATTCAACGCTTCGCGCATAAATAGCTCCAGACAGCAGTGCGCGGAGTTTACCGTATTGGTTTCACTCGGTGTCTAGAACTGACACAGAACTAAATGTGGAAGCGTATTGCCAATGCTAGAACGGCGCAGGGCACTCAAAACGCAGGCGCTCGCCACTCTGCGGATGGGTGAAGCTCAACATGCTCGCATGCAGGCACAAGCGCGGCCAGGCAGCCAGGGCCTGTTCATGGGCATACAGACCATCTCCCAGCAATGGGTGGCCGATGGACAGCATGTGCACGCGCAGCTGGTGCGAACGCCCGGTGATCGGCGTCAGTTCCACACGGCACCAATCGCCACAACGCTCCAGCACTTTCCAGAAGGTCAGCGCATGCTTGCCGAATTCGTGGTCCACCACATGGCGTGGTTTGGTCGGCGGGTCGTAGCGCAGGGGTAAATCGATGCTGCCGCTGTCCAGTTCCGGTTGGCCCCAGGCCAGGGCGGTGTAGGCCTTTTCGGTTTCACGGTCGTGAAATTGGCGGGACAGTTCGCGGTGGGTGTCGGCGTCACGGGCCAGCAGGATGATGCCCGAGGTTTCCCAGTCCAGGCGATGCACGATGCGGGCTTCGGGGTAGCCGTTTTCCTGCAGGCGGGTGATCAGACAGTCCTTGTTGTCGTCGGCGCGGCCAGGCACCGAGAGCAGCAGGGTCGGCTTGTTCACCACCAGGACGGCGTCGTCCCGGTGGAGGATGTGGATGTTGGACAACGGCATTAAACAGCCTCGTAACAAACGCCAACGGCGGCTCGCCCACCCGGCCCGCAAAACGGGTCAGGGTGAACGAGCCGCCGTGGCGGCCGCCTGTTCGATCAACGATCAGGCAGGGTGATATTGAGTTCCAGAATCGAGCAGCTGCCGTCATTTTCCAGGGCGACATGCACGTCATCGTTGCCGATATTGACGTACTTGCGGATCACCTCGACCAGTTCCTTCTGCAAGGCTGGCAGGTAATCCGGCGTGCTGCGTTGGCCGCGTTCGTGCGCCACGATGATCTGTAGACGCTCTTTCGCTACCGACGCGGTCGTAGGCTTTTTGTTGGCGCGAAAGAAGTCGAGAAATTTCATTGTTTAGTTGCCTCCAAAGATACGCTCGAAGAATCCCTTCTTCTTGACATCGAGGAAGCGATGTTCCACGGACTTGCCCAGCAAGCGATCGACGGCATCGCTGTACGCCTGGCCGGCGTCGCTCTGGTCGTCAAGAATCACCGGAACCCCCTGGTTGGAAGCCTTCAGGACGGCCTGGGATTCTGGAATCACGCCCAACAGGGTCACTGCGAGGATTTCCTTCACGTCTTCAACACCGAGCATTTCGCCGTTGCTGACGCGCTCAGGGTTGTAACGGGTGAGCAGCAGGTGTTCCTTGATCGGATCCTGGCCTTCCTCGGCGCGCTTGGATTTGCTGGCCAGCAGGCCCAGCATGCGGTCCGAGTCACGTACGGAGGACACTTCCGGGTTGGTGACCACGATGGCTTCATCGGCGAAGTACATGGCCAGGTGAGCACCGGTTTCGATACCGGCCGGCGAATCGCAGACCACGTACTCGAAGGTCTCCTTCAGCTCGGCCAGAACTTTGCCGACGCCTTCTTTGGTCAGCGCGTCTTTGTCACGGGTCTGGCTGGCGGCCAGCACGTACAGGTTCTCAAGGCGCTTGTCCTTGATCAGGGCCTGTTGCAGGTTCGCTTCACCATTGACCACATTGACGAAGTCATACACCACGCGGCGTTCGCAGCCCATGATCAGGTCGAGGTTACGCAAGCCGACGTCGAAGTCAACGATGACTGTCTTGTGGCCGCGCAGAGCGAGACCGGTACCGATAGCGGCGCTGGTGGTGGTCTTACCCACACCACCCTTGCCGGATGTAACCACGAGAATCTTGGCCAAGGTGTTTCACCCCTAAGGAAGAAGGACGTTTTAGTCCCTGAAAAACATCTCTTGGAACTCGCTGCAGGCGGACAGCCTTGTAGGAAAAAATAATTCCTACATAAGTAATGCCGGTTTCGCTGTGCTATCAGAGTCTAGAGATGCTTGGAAAATGCGGCAGTATCCGTTAAAGACGGATGATGTTCAACACATCGCCCGACAGGTTGACCTGCACCGAAGCCCCCCACAGCGGATCACGGCGCAAATCTTCTGAAACCTTGTACTGGCCTGCGATGGACACTAGCTCAGCGGTCAACTGCTGGCAAAAAATACGGGCCTTGGTATCACCCTTGATGCCGGCGAGGGCACGTCCGCGCATCGGGCCGTATACATGGATGTTGCCATCGGCGAGAAGTTCCGCCCCGGGACTGACCGAAGAGATGACTACAAGGTCGCCACCCTGGGCGTAAATCTGCTGTCCGCCGCGTACGGGCGAGGTGATGATCTTTGTAGGCTTGATCGCAGGCTCCGGTGGTTTTTCCGGTTTTTTCTTCTCTTCACCGACCAATGGTTCAAGCGGACGCTCGCGTGCGCCGGACGGTGGCAGTACTGGCAGTTCAATGGCGATGGCTGCAGCAATGTCTTCGATGCGGCTGGCACGAATCGCCAGGGTGCGCAGGCCGTGGGAACGGCATACACGCATCAGGCCGGGGAGGTCGATGCTGCCTTGGCCGGCGGGCAGTTTGTCCAGGGCCAGCACCAGCGGGGCATTGTTGAAAAAGTTGGGCGCCAGGGCAACCTTGGCGGCCAGTTGGCGATCCAGGGCGTCGAGGTCGTTACGGGCAAGTTCCAGCACGGTGATGGCGAGCATGCTGCCTTTCAGCTGGAACACGGGATCTTGGTCTAGCGGTTCGGTTTGGCTCATGGTCGGCAAAAGCGGCTTGTCACGAAAAGTGTCGAGACTTATAACGAGAACACTCACCCGCCGCAAGCCGGGTCGAACCGTTGTAGAATGCGCGGCCCTTGTCTTTACCGGAATCTGTAATGGATCGCCCGCGTTTTCGAGCTGTATTTTTTCACCCGCGTTTCTGGCTGTTATGGCTGGGGCTGGGCCTACTGTGGCTGGTTACCCAACTGCCGTACCGTGCGCTCTTGACCATTGGTCGCCTGCTCGGCGCCGGCATGTACCGCGTGGCCGGCGAGCGTCGCCGCATTGCCGCGCGAAACCTGGAATTGTGCTTCCCGGAAAAATCCGCCAAAGAGCGCAAACAGCTGCTCAAAGAAAATTTCGCCTCCACCGGCATCGCCTTTTTTGAAATGGCCATGAGCTGGTGGTGGTCGCGCCAGCGCCTGGCGCGTCTGGCCCATGTCGAAGGCCTGGAACACCTCAAACAGGCCCAGCTGGATGGCAAGGGCGTGATCCTAATGGCCCTGCACTTCACCACCCTGGAGATCGGCGCAGCGTTGCTGGGGCAGAAGCACACCATCGATGGCATGTACCGCGAGCACGGCAACCCGTTGTTCGACTACATTCAGCGCCGTGGCCGCGAACGCCACAACCTCGATTCCCTGGCCGTGGAGCGCGAAGACGTGCGTGGCATGCTCAAGCTGCTGCGCGCCGGCCGGGCCATCTGGTACGCGCCGGACCAGGACTACGGCGCCAAGCAAAGTATCTTCGTGCCGCTGTTCGGCATCCAGGCCGCCACCGTGCCGGCCACCAGCAAGTTCGCCAAGCTGGGCAAGGCGCTGGTGGTGCCGTTCACCCAGCAGCGCCTGGCCGACGGTAGCGGTTACCGCTTGGTGATCCATCCGCCGCTCACGGACTTCCCTGGCGAGAGCGATGAAGTCGACTGCCTGCGCATCAACCAATGGGTCGAAGCCTCGGTACGTGGATGCCCCGAGCAATACCTGTGGACCCATCGCCGCTTCAAGAGCCGGCCCCCGGGTGAGCCTAAGCTGTACGAAAAACGCCGTTGATAAGACAGACTTTTCCCGACATGGAGTGACGCAATGCGCCCAGCTGAACCGGTTACAGGCTTGATTCTTTCCGGCGGCGGGGCGCGAGCGGCGTATCAGGTGGGGGTGTTGGCGGCGATTGCCGAGTTGCTGCCACCGGGGGCGCCTAATCCTTTTCCGGTGATCGTGGGCACCTCGGCCGGCGCGATTAATGCGGTGACGCTGGCCAGCGGGGCGATGGACTTCACGGCGGCCATTCAACGCCTGACTGCGTTCTGGCAGGGCTTTCGCAGCCATCTGGTGTTGCGCAGCGATTGGCCAGGGGTGATTCGCCAGGCGGGACGTTTCTTTATCCATAGCTTGCTAGGCCTGGGAGCCCAGGTGCCAGTGGCATTGCTCAACAGTTCACCCTTACGTGACTTGTTGCAAGAACGCTTGAACCTGGACGGCATCGATGAGGCCATCCGCAACAAGCACCTGCATGCTGTGGCCGTCACCGCCTTTGGTTACGAGTCCGGCCAGGCGGTGACGTTCTACCAGGGTGGTGGCACCATCGACGCCTGGTTGCGCCACCGTCGCATCGGCATGCCCACCCAACTGACGGTTGAGCACCTGCTGGCCAGTTCGGCGATTCCTTTGCTGTTTGCCCCGGTCAAACTCGACCAGGAGTACTTCGGCGACGGCGCTGTGCGGCAATCGGCTCCCATCAGTCCGGCGTTGCACCTAGGCGCCAGTCGCGTGCTGGTGGTCGGCGTCAGCGGCAACCCGCGAGGTAATGAACCCGCGGCGCAGCGTACCTACACCGGCCAGGAGCCGACTCTGGCGCAGATCGGCGGGCACATGCTCAACAGCACATTCATTGACAGCCTGGAAAGCGATATCGAGTTGCTGGAGCGCTTGAATCAGTTCAGCCATGCTGCGCCAGGGGTGGCGGCGGTGGAAGTGCTGGTGATTGCGCCCAGCCAGCCGATCGACGAAATCGCGGCGCGCCATCGTCAGGAATTGCCGGCGGCTTTGCGCTTGTTTTTGCGTGGGCCGGGGGCGACCAAGACGAGCGGGGCAGGGGTATTGAGTTACTTACTGTTCGAGGCGGGGTATTGCAGCGAGTTGATCGAGTTGGGGCGGCGTGACGCGTTGGCCAAGCGCGAGGAAATTACGCGGTTTCTGGGGTTGCCCCCAATCTAACTGTGGGAGCGGGCTTGCTCGCGAATGCGGTGTGCCAGTCAACTCATGTGCTGACTGATCCACCGCATTCGCGAGCAAGCGCGCTCCCACAAGGGGAATGTTGTGCTCAGTTAGAAGTGGTACTTGACCAAAAAGCTGGCGGTGTCCTGGTTGGTCTTGAACGCACCTGAATCTTCGATCCCGTACTTGTTCTTCCAGTAATCGTATTCAAAGCCCACATACAGTTGCTTATCGCCCCAATGCAACGCTTTACCCAAGTCATATTTGACCTGCGGGTTGAAGTGCAGGTTGGCGTGGTAAGTGCCCCGGGCGTTCTTGTCGTTGTCCGTTACCCAGTCCATGAAACCGTCGATCAACACGTCGGAGTTGCCCACGGGAATGGTGTAAGACCAGACCGGGGTGATCTGCCAGACGCCATCACCCGGGCGATTGCCTTCGGTCTGGCGCTGGTAGAAGTTCAACTGGAAGTAGTCGAAGCCAGGGATGTTCAGGTCAAAGCCCGGGCCGAGCAGGTACGACTCGTTATCGCCTTCGCCAAACTCATAAGTGAATGCCAGCAGCACGTCTTTGATCGGGCCGAACGACAGGTCTTTATCAAGGATCTTGCCGAACGACAGGCGTGGGCTTATTTCACCGTAATAAGTACTGGGGCCGACATTGCCGTCTTCCTTGCCGTTGTAAAAGATGCGGTCGACGAAGATAAAGTTGTCGCCGTACTTCCAGGCATCGGCATGTTCGAACGTGACCGTTTGCTGGATCTGCGGGTTGACGGTAAAGCTCTTGCCCCACAGGTATGTCAGGCTGTTGTTTTGCCATTGCAACAGGTCACCGGCCACGGCTTGGCCACCGGCCAGCAGGGATCCCGCCAGCATCAGGCCTTTGAACATAGGTTTCATTCGGTTGCTCCCGAGTTAAAGTTTTATGGTTTTTCTTCTATGCAGGCGCTCTGGTGTGGCGCCTTTTGGTTCGCTGCAAAAATCGTCTGTTCGGTCAGCTTTAGTGCTTTTAGCAAGAGCTGCGCCAAGGTGTTTAAAAAGCCAAAAAATCCCCGTCGGCTGCATCGGATGCAGTCGAATTCAGAGGACGTTTGCGCACTTTGGCCGCAGACATAAGGCCGGGATAAGTTGGCCTTGCAGTCAGCTTTTACATTCGCTGTTTTTTTTTGAGTCGAGTCGAGCGGGCGCGGAGAATACTGGCTCCCAGGCCGTGGCTCAAGTGCGCTGTTAGAGCGCGCGTGGGGCGAGAATGGGGCACGGCTCGTGGCCGGCCCCAGGCAAAGGGTGTGCATGTGGGTGTTCCCTGTTTGTTGTTATTGTTTTACTAACAAAGGAATCAATGCGTGTGAGCAACGGCAGGTCGTTCAGCGCCGCCGAGAATGTTGAAAAGGATATTCAGCGACAACGCGCTGAGCGTGGCCATGGCGATGCCACTGTGGGTAATCGGGCTCATCCACAACGGTAGCTGCGCGAAGAACTCCGGGCGCACCACCGGGATCAGGCCCATGCCGATGCTCACGGCCACCAGCAACTGGTTGCGACGGTCGGCGATGTCGGCTTCCTGGAGGATCTTGATCCCGGTCGCCGCCACCATGCCGAACATGGCGATGGCCGCGCCGCCCAGCACTGCCGGCGGAATCGACGCCACCAGGTAGGCGGCCTTGGGCAACAGGCTGAGCACAATCAGGAAGACCCCGGCCATGATCGTCACCGAGCGGCAGCGCACGCCGGTCATCTGCACCAGGCCGATGTTCTGGGCGAACGAGGAGTGGGTGAAGGTGTTGAAAAAACCGGCAAAGAAGGACGCACCGGCATCACACAGCAAGCCACGGCGCAGCATCTTTGGCGTGACGTCCTGGCCGGTGATCTTGCCCAAGGCGAGGAACATTCCGGTGGACTCGACAAAGATGATCACCACCACCAGGCACATCGACAGGATCGGCGCCAACTCGAACCTGGGCATGCCGAAGTGCAGCGGCGTCACCACCTGCACCCACGGCGCCATCGCCAGTCCGCTGAGGTCGACCATGCCGAGCGCGCCGCATAAGGCGTAACCCAGGCCCATGCCGATCAGCACCGAGATGTTCACCCAGAAACCACGCATGAAGCGGTTGATCAGCAAGATGGTGGCGAGTACCAGTGCCGCAATTGCCAGATAGATCGGTGAGCCGAACGTGGCAGCGGCACTGCCGCCACCGGCCCAGTTCACGGCCACTGGAAACAGCGACAGGCCAATCGCGGTGATGACCGTACCGGTCACCAACGGCGGGAAAAAGCGCACGACCTTGGACATGAATGGCGCGATGAGCATGCCGAATAACCCGGCGGCGATGGTCGCGCCGAAGATCCCCTGCAAGCCGATACCCGGCATGCCGGCCATCGCGACCATGCTGCCGACGGCGGCGAAACTGGCGCCCATCATCACCGGCATGCGAATGCCCACCGGGCCGATGCCAAAGGACTGTACCAGGGTGGCGATACCGGCCACCAGCAGGTCGGCGTTAATCAGAAAAGCGATTTCTTCACGACTCAGGCCGGCGGCCTGGCCAATGATCAGGGGCACGGCGACGGCGCCGCCGTACATCAGCAAGACGTGTTGCAGGCCTACCAGAATCAGTTGCAAGAGGGGCAGCCGCACCATGGCGGGCGCGGCAGGAATCTGCGGTTCGGCTAACTCGGTCATGCAACACCTCGGATCTTTTTTATTTTTTTGTGTTGTTTGGCATTCAATTGCCGGGTGGAACTTGGTCTTGAAAACGCTGCAAAGCCCCTGTGGGAGCGGGCTTGCATCAGGCTGTCAGTTGGTACGCGCCCCCTGATTGATCCAGGTGCCAATCAAGTCCCGTTCCTGCTGGGTCATCTGGGTGATGTTGCCCAGCGGCATGATCTGGCTCGCCACGGCCTGCGCCTGAATACGCGCGGCCTGCTGCTGGATCTGTGCCGGTGTGTCAAACATCACGCCAGCCGGCGCGGTGCTGAACAGTGGGCTGGTGGGCTTGGCCGAATGGCACACGGCGCAGCGTTCCTGGATCACCCCGTGCACCTTGTCGAAATCAATCGTCGCCTGGGCGGGCGCAGCAGGTGCTGCAGCCGGTTCGGCAGGTGCAGCAGGTTTCAGACCACCACCCACTGCGGTCTCCGGCAATGGCTGGTACTCGATTGCGGCCGGTGCCTTGGCCACTTCTGGCGAAGTCGATACCGGTTTTGGCCCGGTCACATACGCCAGGCAAATCATCGCCAACGCGCCAACCGGCAAGGTCCATGCATACTTTTGGCTGTCATGCCGGGTGTTGAAATAATGCCGTACCAACACCGCCGCCACCGCGATACCCGCCAGGATCAGCCAGTTGTATTGGCTGCCGTAGGTGCTCGGGAAGTGGTTGCTGATCATGATGAACAGCACCGGCAAGGTGAAGTAGTTGTTATGGCGCGAACGCAACAAGCCCTTGGCCGGCAGTGCTGGATCCGGCGTGCGGTTCTCTGCAATCGCCGCGACCAACGCGCGTTGCGCCGGCATGATGATGCGGAACACGTTGCCGACCATGATGGTGCCGATCACCGCACCCACGTGCAGGTAGGCGCCACGGCCACTGAACACTTTGCTGAAGCCGTACGCGGCGGCGATCAACAGCACGAACAGGATGAAACCGAGCAGGGCAGGGCGTTTGCCCAGGGCCGAATCGCAGAGGAAGGAGTAGATGAACCAGCCGGCGAACAACGAGCCAATGCCCAGCAATACGCCTTCGGTGCCGCTGAGTGTGCTGCCGGGAGCGAGCAAGTACAGCGTCGGGTTCCAGTAGAACACCACGCACAGCAGCGCGATGCCCGACATCCAGGTGAAATAGGCTTCCCATTTGAACCAATGCAGGTTGTCCGGCATGGTCGGTGGGGCCAGTTTGTATTTTTCCAGGTGGTAGATACCGCCACCGTGAATCGCCCACAAGTCACCGGCCAGGCCGTTCCTGGGGTTGACGCGATTGAGGTTGTTTTCCAGCCAGACGAAGTAGAAAGAAGCGCCGATCCACGCGACGCCCGTAATCATGTGAACCCAGCGCACGCTCAGGTTCAGCCATTCCATCAAATGTGCTTCCACAGTCTTTACCTCTCGCCTGTCACCCTTGTTGTCGGGTGATCAGACCTTCTCTTATTGGTGGGGGGCGAGGATCAACCGCTCATCCTCTTTGAAAAAATGCTCATCGCAGTTATTGCCTGTGCCACTGCGATCAACCACCAGGAAGTCATCCCGCTTTTCGATCGTCAGCACCGGGTGGTGCCAGACGCCGCGATGGTAATTAATGCCCTGCCTGCCGTTGGTGACGAAGGCGCGGACCAAGCCTGATACAGGTGCATCGCCAAGTGGCGCGACCACGATCAGAAAGGGGTTGCCGAGCAGCGGAATGAAAGCCTGGCTGCCCAGCGGGTGTCGTTCCAGCATGCATACGGTCAGCGGCATGTCCTGCGCGTCGGCGCGGAAGATGCTGATGATGGCGTGGTCTTCCGGCTGTGCGGTTTCGACCGTGGCCAGTTTGTGAAAGCGCATGGTCGACCCGTTGTTGATCATGAAGTGATCGCTGCCATCGGTTTCGATAACGTTTCCGAAAGGGGCGAAGGCTTCTTTGGTCAGGGGTTCGATCACGAGTGTGCGCATGGTTGTCTTCTTATCCGAATGCTGTGTTGTTTGTTCTGCTGCCTTCGCGAGCAAGCCCGCTCCCACAGGGGAATGCATTTCAAATGTGGGAGCGGCGGTGCGACGATTCGACTTGCTCGCGAATGGCATCACCGCTTATTTGGAAACTTTGCCCAGGACGCGCAGGCGGCTCACACCACCATCCGGGAACACATTCAGGCGGATGTGGGTAATCGGCCCCAGCGCCTTGATCTGCTCGGCGAAGGTGTGTTCAGCGTGCATTTCCAGTTTCTGCGCCGGCAGCAGTTCGCGCCAGAACAGCGATTGGGTTTCGATCTGGCTGTCGGTGCCGCCTTTTACGAAAGCGCCCTGGATCGAGCAGGTGTCCGGATAGTTGCCCTTGAAGTGCAGGGTATCGACGATGATTTTCTCGATCTCGCCAGGGTGGCCCAGTGCGACAATCACCCAGTCATTGCCTGGCGTGCGACGACGTGCGGTTTCCCAGCCGTCGCCCATGTTGATGCCACGGCCTGGGTTGAGGATGTTGCTCATGCGCCCGAAGTGTTCATCGGAGCAGGCCAGGGCGCGACCGCCGTTCAGTGCGGCAGCCAGATCGACCTGTTCGTTGTCACCCACCGAGGACCAGTCGCGGAACGGCACGCCGTACACACGCAGACGCGCTACGCCGCCATCCGGGTAGATGTTGAAGCGCAGGTGGCTGAACGCCTTGTCGTTGTTGATTTCGTGGTAGTGGTGACTGTTGCCTTGCAGCTCGACGGCCGACAGCACTTCCACCCATTGGGTGTTTTCATCAGGGTCGCCCGAAGCCAGGAAGCAGGCCTCCAAAGAGGCCGACGGCGGGTAGTTGCCGGTGAAGAATGAAGTGTCGATGTCCACGCCCTTGATCGAGCCGGGGACGCCCAGGCGGATCACAGCGCTGTCGTAGCCTTCGAAGCGCTTGCGGCGCGACTCCCAGCCGTCCATCCACTTGCCGTTGTCATCGAAAACGCCCTCCTTCCACACGGCCGGGGTCGGCTGGAACAGGCGGTTGGCGTCAGCGAACCAATCATCGGTCACCGAGAGGATCTTGGTACCTAGACGGGCGTCGGCCAGGTTGACGAACTTTTCGAAAGGTACGGCGTAAGCTTTCATTCTTCTTGTCTGCCTTGAATTGAGTGGCTGGGGATGGTCGTTTAGAGGGTCAGTAATCGGAACAACGCGATCTTGTTGATCTCGGCCAGTGCACATTTGAACTCGGCGTCCGCCGAGTTGTGAATGCGCGTTTCGAACGCGGCCAGGATCTGATGCCGGTTGCTGCCTTTTACCGCCATGATGAAGGGAAACTTGAACTTGGCCTTGTAGGCATCGTTCAGCTCGGTGAAGCGAGAAAACTCTTCGGCCGTGCATTGATGAATACCGGCGCCAGCCTGTTCATGGGTACTGGCTTCGGTGAGTTGCCCCTGGACGGCAGCTTTGCCGGCCAGGTCCGGGTGAGCGTTGATCAAAGCCAACTGGCGGGTGTGATCAGCGCTCAACAAGATGTCGCTCATGCGCTGGTGCAGGGTCTCGATCTCGTCGATCGAAGCGTCCTGACCCAGGTCGAAGGCCTTTTCGGCCACCCATGGCGAGTGTTCGTAGATATCGGCAAAAGCGTTGACGAATTCGTCGCGGCTCAGGGTCGAGGGTTTCAGGGTGTGGAATGCAGTCATTTGGCGGCTCCCTTGAAAGGGTGGGTTTCATGCCAGTGACGGGCAATATCGACGCGACGGGTGAACCACACCTGTTCATGACCTTTGACGTATTCAATGAAACGCTTCAACGAAGCCAGACGTGCAGGGCGGCCGATCAGGCGGCAGTGCAAACCGATCGACAGCATCTTCGGTGCCTCGGCGCCTTCGGCATACAGCACGTCGAACGCGTCCTTGAGGTACTCGAAAAAGTCATCGCCCTTGTTGAAACCCTGCACCTGGGTGAAGCGCATGTCGTTGGTGTCCAGGGTGTAAGGGATCACCAGGTGCGGCTTGCCGGTGGGGGTGTTGGGTTCCCAGTAGGGCAGGTCGTCGTCGTAGGTGTCGCAGTCGTAGAGGAAGCCGCCTTCCTCCATCACCAGCCGCCGCGTGTTGGGGCCGGTGCGTCCGGTATACCAGCCCAGTGGGCGTGCGCCGGTCAGTTCAGTGAGGATGCGGATGGCTTCGAGCATGTGCTCGCGCTCCTGGGCCTCGTCCATGTATTGGTAGTCGATCCAGCGGTAGCCGTGGCTGCAGATCTCGTGGCCGGCTTCGACCATCGCACGGATTACATCCGGGTGACGCTGGGCGGCCATGGCCACGGCGAAGATGGTCAGCGGGATATCGAATTCCTTGAACAACTTGAGGATGCGCCACACACCGGCACGGCTGCCGTATTCGTACAGCGACTCCATGCTCATGTTGCGTGCGCCTTGCAGCGGCTGGGCCGAGACCATTTCCGAAAGGAAGGCTTCAGACTCTTTGTCACCGTGCAGAATGTTGCGCTCACCGCCTTCTTCGTAGTTGAGTACGAAAGACAGCGCAATGCGCGCCTTGCCCGGCCAGTGGGGGTGAGGAGGGTTACTGCCGTAACCGATCAGGTCGCGTGGGTAGTCAGCGCTCACTGCAGTCTTCCTTCTTGTTCGTCGTGTTAGCGATGAGTGATTGTATACAACTTATCGGCAACTTTGTAAGCCTGCATTTCTGCATTTTTTCTGCAGGCCTCCAGCTGAATGGTGTAGCAAGAAACTTGCCTGACTGGTCAGCTAATGGACAAAAGGTCGTTTAAAAGCAAGGATTACTCATCAGTTGACCTGCCGAGCAACGCCGGCGCTCGAATCCAAAGATTTGTGATTTTTATTGTGTACAATTTTTTTAAAAAGTGTCTTAATCGGTCATCGCCGGCTTTTTTGATGCCCTGAAAAAGTGCGGATCACTTTCCTACTGACTACGGGAGGCGCGTAGACGCCATGGGACGTTTGACTACACACGTTTTGGACGCCGCACACGGCTGCCCCGGCGACGCAATCAAGGTTGAGCTGTACCGCGTCGAAGGCGCGCAGCTTGAACTGGTTGCCACCACGCTCACCAACGCCGACGGTCGCTGCGATGCACCGCTGCTGCAAGGCGATGACTACCGCAGTGGTGTGTACCAACTGCAATTCAGCGCTGGCGACTACTATCGCGCCCGTGGCGTGAAATTGCCCGAACCGGCCTTCCTGGATGTAGTGGTACTGCGTTTCGGCATCAATGCCGAGCAGGATCACTACCATGTCCCACTGCTGATTTCGCCTTACAGCTACTCCACCTATCGCGGTAGCTAGCGTCACCTCGCTTCACACCCCCAAAGCTCTTCGTTGGTTTTTTGCCCGCCCACACTGCGGGCTTTTTTTCATCTGCATTTAACTATCTAACGTCGCTTGGAGACCTGCATTACCTAAGCTGGTTTTTTCCACGAGTAGAAAAAGTCATGACTTCCACCCCCGCAGCTCCCGTCGTTTCCCTCGCTTCTGACCTTTCGTCCGACACCGTCGACATTGACGACTCCAGCGACACCGAAGCCAAGTTCCGGGCGATGCGCGACAAGTTGAAATGGCGGATCAACACCTGTACTCATCCCAGCCGCCTGATCAATCAGCTCTGCCTTGCCGACATGCGCTGCCGCGAATCCGCGCAGACGCTCACACACCTGATAGGGCGCTCACCAAGAATCTTGAAGGTGATTCGTGCCGAGCTGTACAAAGAGTTCAATGAAGAACCCGATGATCTGCTGTTTACCGTTCCTGCGAAGGATGGTGGGCCCGAAAAAGTCGACACCCTGACAGGTCGGGCATTGTCGATGCTCTTTGAGCCTCATATAGATGCCGATGTCTGCTCCTCAACCACCCTGAGTATCAAAGCAAAGCCCGGCTACCGCGTGACGTTGACGCCATTTAATGTGCTTCAACGGGTGATTGCGATGAGGCTCTTCGAGCGTCTGGTTCTTGCGGCCACAGAATATTGGGACACGTTGGTCTACGGTTCCTGGCTGACGCGCCGGGAGCGCTGGGTGGACTTGCATAAGGTACTTTTCGCTGATCGTGCCTTTGTTGCGCGGCAATTGGATGAGCTGTCGAGTACCGCCATGGCCATGGTTCAGGTCGTGATCGATGCCCCGAGCGCTGAGGCGCGTCAGCGCGCAGGGGGAGAGTGGGCCGCAGTGCGAGTGGGTCATTTACTGTGGCCGGGTACGCCAGCGATTGCGATTCCAGGTGCCTTGCATATCTATGGTGAGGGAGACCACGAAGGAGCGCCCCATGTCATTTACCTACCGGGTGTCGCTCGCAATTTCTACGAGTACCCCTCCTTCGTCGCGTTTCAGTGTGGCGTGCTGGAACTGAGCCAGTCGCGGTTTGAGGAACTCTGGCAATGTCTGCCTTTAGATCGTCGTCAAGCGCTTTGCCGCCCTGCGGACTTGTCACCGGCGTCCAGCGTGGTGCTTGGCTCGAATATTCTTGAGGATGCGTTGGCGCTGGGGACGCAAGCGTTACTGAGGCAGCAATGGGATAACGAACTGGCCTGTGCGATCACTCTTTATCACCAACAGGTGTTTGCCCAAGAGCGGTCGCAGCCAAGTAATGCGAGCTTTTTCCTCAAGTACGTGGAGGGCAACAGGAGCTTACTGGTCGGAGGCGGGCCGCTCGGCGAGCTGTGTGACGAGCTGCTCAATTGGGACCAGCAGCGCCGACACGCAGAAATCATCTTTGCCAGTACCGCGCCCGGTTTGCCCTTGCGCACCATAGAGCAGCAGATCAGGCGTTACCAAAAAGGCCTGGTGGCGCTGCTGGATCCGAATGATCCAAGCGCCGAGACCCTCGCGTACCAGGAGGTCGTCGCACTGGTGAGTCAACTCAAGGCGCATGCCCAAACGTTGAGTGCAGTCACGCAGGGTGCTCGGCAACAGTTGCTCCATGTTGATTTCTGGTTTAAACGCCCCGGTGGAGCAGGGACGCCCAGGCGGGGGGTGTCATTTTTGCGCGCGCAAACCGAGGCCTTGCGTTGCGAGGTGCAATTGCAACACAGGCTTAAGTTACTGAGTACGGCGCATCGGGACCTGATGATTGAAGTGGTGGAACAGCCCTTGTCCTGTCGGCGCCAGGACAGTCAAACCCAGGTGCTATCGATCGCCATAGGTAGCGAACTCGATGGGTTTTACTCGCTGCACAACGTCTGGGTGGTAACGAGCGCCGCAGCGGTGAGAGTTCCGCGACGTCAACTGCCAGTGGTGCTGTACGCGTTCGGGGAGGAGGGTGGGGTGATGGGTTTTGCCGGGCTGGATGCACTGACCCGCAGCGTCAAGGCCAGTCTCGTCAGTCGGGACGATTCCGTGCTATGGGGTTGTGTCGCGCGCGATAAGCGCAACGGTTTACGCGCGCATGCGGCACATGAAACGTTAGAGGTGCGCTACGTGCCCATCCAGGGCAAGCCTGCCTTGGTGTTCGTCAAGAAGCTCCTTGGCTCCTATGATCGCTTGTACAACAGCGTGGATGAGATTACGCGTATTTTCAGTGAGGTGAAGGACGCCGAGTTGAGCCGTGCGCTGCTGCTGACTGAGTTGGAGCAACGACTGCAGGTTCCCCGCAATAGTGCCCTGAGCCATGCGCAGACGAATATAGAGCTGCTGCGCAACCTCGCGCTTGAAGCGAAAAAACTGCCAGCATGGTTGACCACGGCAGCGCAGGCTCAGCGTAGACGTTTCAGGCGTTTGCAGAAGCATTACATGAGCAGTGCCTGGGCATTTCTAGCGCGTCAGGAACAACGTTTGCCGGACCTGATGACGTATGCCCGCCAGGCATTGACCGCCCGTTTGCGTCGCGACGGTATTTCGTTGGAGGTGGAGATAGATGAGCCGTTTATCGCAATGTCGGGTGATATTCATGGCACCTATTGTGACTATGAAGAAGCTTGCCGTCTGAGGGACCCGCACACGGGACTGTCGCCGTCTTCTTCGTGCAGAGCTTTCAGCCTGGTGGAGTTGGCGCTGCATAACCTGGATCCGCAGGCAACGTGGACGCAATATAAATTAGACCGTGCCTGCGTTCTGCGACGGCCGTGGCGAGACTTTCATGTCAATCATCTGAGGCAAATAATAGGGTCACTGGATATCGGCGGCCGGTACGACGCATTGATCAGCAAAGCGTTTTATCCTCCTGTTAGTCCCAACCACCCGCTCAGCGAGGGGCGCATCCCCGAGTTGTTGAATCGCACATTGCGTGCGGGCACTGAATTTCATCTGTTTTGTGCGGTGCAACAGGGGCTGTCGGCGAACGCGCAAAGCGTATTCAGCACTGCAATGGCCGCCCGAACGCCCCAGGACCTGTTGAAAAACCAGCACGAACTGCAACTGTATAAGGTTCATCTGGTGGGGCATACGATGCAGCATGATCGTTATGTCGCAGGGATAGTGGTCGTGCAGGACAAGCGCTCGGCGCTTTGCGTGATCTACTGGCCGCAGGCCCCGCACGCGTCGGTGCTCACTGAGTACAGCAGCCTCGACAAGGCCAGGACTGAATTGAACCGTCTCGGCGCTTTGCCAGATAACGCAAAGACACTCGCACGGCAGGTCGCGCCCGGCTGGGCCTTTCAGGCTGGAGCTGATCCGATGGCCGTCAACATCCTTGATGTGCTCTCTGGCAATTACTTTGTGAAAGGCATCTGGCGGGTGTACCGCATGTTCCGCGTGAAGCACCCTGAACCTTCGCTGTCGATCCATGAGATAGAAGAACAAGTGCTCGGTCAGATTGCCAGTGATCCACAGGAATGGCTGGCGATCGTTGCCACCTCTCACTGCAATGCCCAGGCGTTGCTGTACCACGCAACTGTGTTGGAGCTGCAACGCCAAACGCAAGCAGCCAGCTACTCCAACAAGGCGCTGGAAGAGTATCGGATCCGCCGCCGTCGCGATGATAGCGTCGCTAAAATACGGATGGTGTTAGGTCTTTTTGTGCCGATAGTTGGAGTGTTCAGTGATCTCTATGAGTTGTACGGCGCGGCGCGGCGTTATTTACGATCTGGTAATCCCGGCGATAAGCGCGTGTTGGCCGATACGATAAAATTTTTTACGGTGGGCCTGGTCATGGCGTTCGTACCCGGCCCTAAGAGGGTGGGTGTATCGGTGGCGGCTTTGGGGCGGATACGACGCTGGCGTGTGGAGCGCAGCGGTGTTCCTCGTTCGGCGTCATCCGTGCGGCAACTTCCGGGGCTGGAGCGTTTCAAGGTCAAGTCGGTGCCTGAGGAGGCTGTGGCGTTGAGCGGGCCGGATCGGAATGGTGTCTACGTCAAAAACGGCGAGCTATTTGTCGCGGATGACTCACACCATTATCCGGTGTATCGGCGCGCGAACGAGACGACGTTCCGCTTGAAAAACCCACAGGTACCGGGGCAGGACGAACTTATCATCAATATCCGGCAGTCCAAGGAATGGTTACTCGGCGCAGACGCGCCTCAGCCGGCGGCGGGAACGAGTCTGGATGCGCTTAATCCGTGGCGTCGGCCGCTGTCGTCGCCAGCACCGCCTGATTGGTGGCCACCCATTGTTCGCACGTCGACGGAAAACTCAATTCTTCAGTCAGCATCGACGGCGGGTCATTGGGCGCAATGGCGAATGCCGACTCCGGATGTTCGGCAATTGACGTCGCCCGCACCAGGCGTTTTTCTCGTTCCAAGAGATGCTGCGGGTTTCTCCTGTCACGTCGCGCGCATCGCCCCGCCGAATGTTCCCTTAGACCATCCGTTAAGTGGTTATTACAGGCTGCTCCCAGAGGGCAATCAGGCGCCCTTGAACCGCATCGTATTCATGACAAAAAATGAGCCGTTGATGTCGAGCGCTGCTTTTGACATCGAACGGTGGACCAGCAGCGCGCTGGATGAACAACCTCTTCCGATGTCATTCACTGAACGCAATGAGTGGGCACTTCATAACCCATTGTTCGACCGGCCGTTGACTCAGTCTGTAGGTGAGGCTTTTCCGACCATGACGATCACGAGTCGACATTTTGCGGTTGCGCGCATGATTGAATTGTCTGGGCCGACGCGTCCTGCAACCGCCACTCACTTGCTTAACATTCGTGCGACGTTGGACAAATGGTTGCCGCCACTTCCTGCCGGGCCGGGAAAAACGGACGACTTGCTGAGGATGTTGCGGCCCATCGAAAGGCACGGTCATAGCCTTTTCATCGGTTACGACGGTAAGGCTCCTGGCTTCACGCGTGTCGATTTTCAGGCGTCTGGATTGGACCCCTCGTTGTGGCTGCCCAAAGGTGGGCAAGGGGGTCAGCGAAGGGTTACGCAGCGCGCGGCGGTTAGGCACGAGTTGAAACAGCAGGGCTTTAGAGTCAGAGATCGAGAAGTATCAATCGGCGGTCGAGCCACGAATCAACTTATCGTGACGCACCCCAATTCGAACACGCTGTATTACGTATCCCTCCACTGGGTTGAGAAAGGCGCCATCAAGCTCGACGAAAGGCTGACGAATGTCTGGCTCAATAAAGTCATCAATCGATATTCGGCTTCAGCTACGTTCGCGGGAGTCAAAAGTGCCATGGAGGAAGGGCGATTGGTTCGGATCGCAGCAGGTATCCAATGGCCCGTCGTGGGTACCGTTCCTCCCAGCGTCTATTTTGTCAAAGTGAATCCATCCTGACCTTCATCAGCGACAGCATGCCCGCACCGCCAAACAACCCCGCACTGACGCGGTTGAACCAGCTTTGGCCTTTGCCGCTGCGCAGGTAGCGGGCTGCGCCATGGGCGCTCAGGCCATAGACCAGTTTGCACAGCAGGTCGAGCACGGTCCAGGTGGCGATCATGCTCAGCAGTTGTGGCAGGAACGGTTGCTCACCGTTGAGAAACTGCGGCAGGAATGCGGCGAAAAACAGAATGTCCTTGGGGTTGCTGGCGCCGAGCACAAAGGCGCGGCCGAACAAGGTGCGAAAGCGTGGTGTGGCGGCTAACTGCGGTACTTCGGCGCCATGTGCCGGTTGCTGCGATTGCTTCCAGCTTTGCCAGGCCAGATAGAACAGGTACGCCGCGCCGATCACCTTCAAGGCGCTGAACAACTGCTCCGATGCGAGCAACAGCGCGCCCAGACCGAGGGCCGAGGCGCTGAGCAAACAGATCGAGGCCATGACCCCACCGAGAAACGCTGGATACGAGCGGCGCAGGCCGTAGTTGAGGCTGTTGCTGATCATCAGCAGCGACAACGGGCCAGGGATCAGAATCACGATCAATGCAGCGCCGCTGAACAGCAGCCAGGTTTCCAGGGTCATGCCTTACTCCTTTTATAGAAATATGAACTTGGCGATGAAGATCGCGCACAACACCCAGAGGCTGACCGAAATTTCGCGGTACTTGCCGGTGCCCGCCTTGAGCGCCACATAGGTGATGAAGCCCAGGGCGATTCCGTCCGCGACCGAGAAGGTCAGGGGCATCATGATGGCGGTGACAATCGCCGGAATGCTGTCGGTGGCTTCATCCCAATTGATATGGGCCATGCTTGCCATCATCAGCATCGCCACGTAGATCAGCGCGCCAGCGGTGGCATAGGCTGGAATCATGCCAGCCAAAGGGGCGAAAAACATGGCTGCGACAAACAACACGCCCACGGTCACAGCGGTGAGCCCAGTGCGGCCGCCAGCAGCTACGCCGGCAGCACTTTCCACATAGCTGGTCACCGGTGGCACACCGACCATCGCTCCAAACACACTGGACGCACTGTCGGCCTTCAGTGCACGGGACAGGTTATCGATCTTACCGTCGGCATTGACCAAACCGGCCCGCTGCGCGACGCCCATCAGTGTACCTGCGGTATCAAACATGTGTACAAAAAGAAATGCGAATACCACGCTAATCATACTTACATTGAATACACCTTTTACGTCCATGGCCATCCAGGTCGGCGCCAGGCTCGGTGGTGTGGAGAGAATACCGTTGTAATGCACCAAACCCAGGCCCCAGCCAGCCAGGGTTACGGCAATGATGCTGATGAGGATCGCACCAAATACCCGGTGGTAGCTGAGGATGGCAATCAGCAGGAAGCACACGGCCGCCAGCAGGGGGGCAGGCTCATGCAGTGAACCCAGTTTGATCAGCGTGGCCGGGCTGTCGACGATGATGCCGGCGGTCTTCAGCCCGATCACCCCGAGGAACAAGCCGACACCTGCGCCCATGGCATGCCGCAGGCTCACGGGAATGCTGTTGAGCAGCCATTCACGCACCCGCGAGAGCGTCAGGCCCATGAACAGCACGCCGGAAATAAACACCGCACCCAGCGCGGTTTCCCAGGTGTAGCCCATGGTGCCCACCACGGTGTAGGTGAAAAACGCGTTCAGACCCATGCCCGGCGCCAGGCCCACCGGCCAGTTGGCGTACAGGCCCATCAACAGGCAACCCAATGCAGCCGCAATGCAGGTGGCGACGAACGCTGCGCCGTGATCGATGCCGGCGTCGGCCATGATGTTCGGGTTGACGAAGATGATGTAGGCCATGGTGATGAAGGTAGTGAGGCCGGCAATCAGTTCGGTCTTCACTGTGGTGCCATGCAAGCGCAGTTTGAACAGGCGTTCCAGCCAGCCGTTCTGTGAGGGGGCAAGGTCGAGCGTCGGGGCTTCGGATTTGCGGCTATCCACAGCGAGTACTCCTCAAGAGTCTTATTGTTATTTCCAGCGCCGGTCACGGATGTGGGCCACAGCGCTTTGAGGTACTGGCGGGTTTTGTTGACCAGTAGGTCAGGAACTCGCACGAGGCGAATTATGCTTTTGTATACAAATAAAGCAAATAATGTTTTCGAATAGTGGGATGAGTGGCTAGTTCACGCCACTCAGTGCCTGATTAACCGCCAGCCACCCGACTACCGCTTCTTCGCCGGCTTCATTGAACGCACGTTGCAGCAACTTCACCTGTTCACGCCTTAACGACTGCTCGAAACGCAGGCCTTCCTCGGTCAATTCCAGCAGGCGTTTGCGCTTGTCGGTCTCGGACGCAACGCTGTTGCCTCACTGTGCAACTGGAAGCCGACGGCCCGAACTTGAGCGTGTTACGCGCCAACCTCGAACGCCATCGCCCGGCGTTCATCTACCTGATCCCGACCTTCCAAAACCCCTCGGCCGTGCGCTACAGCGAAGCCAAGCGCGAAGCCGTCGCTGCGTTGCTGGATGAATTCGGCGTGACACTGATCGAAGACGAGCCCTACCGCGAACTGACCTTCGACGGCGGCAGCGCCAAACCCATCGTCGGGCGCTTGAAAAAAGCCAGCTGGATCTACACCGGCACGGTGTCCAAAACCCTGCTGCCGGGCCTGCGCGTAGGCTACCTGATCGCCAGCCCGGACCTGTTCGCGCACTTGCTCAAGCTCAAGCAGTCTGCCGACCTGCACACCAACCGCATCGGCCAATGGCAGGCGATGCAGTGGATTGGCACACAGAAATACCAGCAGCACCTGGTTGAATTGCGCAGTTTTTACCGCGAGCGCCGCGATGCATTCCAGGCCGCGCTACGGCGTCACTTCACCGATCTGGCCGACTGGCAGGTGCCCCAGGGTGGATTATTCTTCTGGCTGACCTTGAAACAACCGCTCGACACCCGCACCTTGTTGGCTCACGCGCTCGACCAGAACGTCGCGTTCATGCCCGGTGAACCGTTCTTTTCCGAGCCGGACCAGCATCATGGTTCGCTGCGACTCAATTTCAGCCATATCGACCCGGCCCGCCTCGACGAAGGTCTCAAGCGCCTGGCCGCGGTAGTCCGGCAAGCACAGCACGCGCAAGCGGCATAAGGGGAGCCCCATGTACAAGGTTTATGGCGATTACAAGTCGGGCAACTGCTACAAGGTCAAATTGATGCTCAGCCTGCTGGGCATCCCGTATCAGTGGATCGATGTGGACATCCTCAAGGGTGACACCCAGACCGCCGAATTCCTGGCCAAGAACCCCAACGGCAAGATCCCCGTGCTGGAGCTGGAGGACGGCACCTGCCTATGGGAGTCCAATGCGATCCTCAACTTTCTGGCCGATGGCAGTGATTTCCTGCCGTCCGAGCCACGCCTGCGCACCCAAGTGCTGCAATGGCAATTCTTCGAACAGTACAGCCATGAGCCGTACATTGCGGTGGCGCGGTTTATCCAGTTTTACCTGGGGCTGCCCGAGGATCGCCTGGAGGAATACAAAAAGCTGCACAAGGGCGGTTACAAAGCGCTCAAGGTCATGGAGCGCCAATTGCAGCTGACGCCGTATCTGGTGGGCGATCAGTTCTCCATTGCCGATGTGGCGTTGTATGCCTATACCCATGTCGCTCAAGAGGGTGGGTTTGACTTGGGTGCCTATCCGGGTGTTCAAGCCTGGTTGGCGCGAGTGGCCAGCCATCCCAGACATGTGCCGATGCTCGACTGACTTACGCGGTCAAATGAGGGAGCGAGCAAGCCCGCTCCCTCATTCAGCCTGATGTTGTGCCAGGTAATTCTTCATTCAACAACTCGAAACACCGCTGCGCCGCCGGGCTCAGGCCCATCCCGCTGCGACTGATCAGCCCGATCTCCCGGCTCACACCGGGATGATCGATGTCGATGCGCTTCAACCCCTCCAGGCTGTCCGCCGCCGACTCCGGCAGCACACTGATCCCCAGCCCCTGACGCACAAGCGCCAAGACCGTCGACATGTAGTTGGCTTCCATGCCGGCGTTCAGGGTCAGGCGTGTCTCATCGAACAGTGCATCCACTTGCTCGCGTACGCTGCTGTCGCGGCCAGTGAGGATGATCGGCTGGTCAGCCAACTGCTCCAGGGTCAATTGGCGATAGCGGGTGAGGGGATGAGCCACCGGCACGAACGCACACAAGCGATCATTCAACACCGGCAGGAATTCCAGCCCATGGCTGAGCCGTGCGCGCACGCCGATGCCGAAATCCACCTCGCCGGAACGCACCTGCGCATGTATGCGGTGGGCCACCAGGTCATGCAGGCGCACCTCGATTCCGGCAAAGCGCTCGCGAAACAAGCGTAGAACTGGAGGCAAAGTGCCGGCGCACACCGAGGGCAGGGCGGCGATAGTGACCACGCCCCGGCGCAGGGCGGCGAGGTCGCGGGAGCCGGTGACAATGTTGTCCAGGTCCAGCAGCAGTTTTTCCATGGGGCCGCGCGCATCCTGGCCCGCGGCGGTAATGCTGACGTGGCGCGGGCTGCGGTCGAGCAGGGCGACGCCGAGCCAGTCTTCCAGTTGTTGCACCTGAACCGTCAGCGCCGAAGGCGACAGATGCAGTTCATTGGCTGCCTTGGTGAAACTGCCTGTGCGAGCCACTGCGAGAAACGCTTGAATGTGTTGGATGCTGTTCTTCATTTTGTTTTTCCGAACACTGGCGAGTGAATATTCCAATTTACAAAGACTAACCCGGTTCCAATACTCCAGGGAAAACAATAACCGGCCAAAAAGGCCGCTCTGGAGTAACCCATGCTCGCTACCCTGGGTGTCATCACCATCCTGTGCCTGCTCGCTGCCGTCATGAGCAAACGCCTCTCGCCGCTGGTGGCCCTGATCGCCCTGCCGATCATCGCCGCGCTGCTCGGCGGGTTCGGCCTGCAAACCAGCGCCTTCATCATCACCGGTATCAAGAACGTCGCCCCCGTGGTGGGGATGTTTGTGTTTGCGATCCTGTTTTTCGGGATCATGACCGATGCCGGCATGCTCGACCCCATCATTGATCGCATCCTGCGCACCGTAGGGACGCGTCCTACACGTATTGTCGTAGGCACCGCGACCCTGGCGCTGCTGGTGCATTTGGACGGCTCTGGCGCGGTGACCTTTCTAGTGACGGTGCCGGCGATGCTGCCGCTGTATACGCGGCTGGGCATCGATAAACGCATTCTGGCGTGTGTGTGTGCGATGGCTGCGGGGGTCAATTTCCTGCCTTGGACCGGCCCGGTGCTGCGTTCCTCAGCGGCGCTGCATGTACCGGTGGCGGACCTGTTCCAGCCGCTGATCCCGGTGCAGATCGTCGGCCTGATCTTCGTGTTTGCCTGTGCCTGGTGGCTGGGCCGTCGTGAAGAAAAACGCCTGGGCCTCGGCGTCGGTTCCACCGTGGATGCGGTGCCGCAGCGGGTGCTCAGTGATGACGACATCAAGCTGCGCCGCCCGCGCCTGTTCTGGGTCAACCTGATCCTGACCGTGCTGGTGATGGTGGTGATGATTGCCGGTTGGGTCGACCCGGTCGTGATGTTCATGCTCGGCACCGTGGTGGCGCTGTGCATCAACTACCCGAACGTCGACGCCCAGCGCGCCCGCATCGACGCCCATGCCAAGACCGCCCTGACCATGGCCAGCATCTTGCTCGCCGCCGGGGTGTTCACCGGCATCATGCAGGGCACCGGCATGCTCAAGGCGATTGCCGAAGTGGCGGTGGCGCAGATTCCCGCCGGCCACGGCAAGTTGATCCCGGCAGTGGTGGGCTTTATTTCCATGCCGTTGAGCATGCTGTTCGACCCCGATTCCTACTATTTCGGCGTGATGCCGGTGATCGCCGAAGTCGGCAAGGCCTTGGGTGTGGATCCGCTGCAAGTGGCCCAGGCCTCGTTGCTCGGCGTGCACACCACCGGCTTCCCGGTCAGCCCGCTGACTCCTGCGACTTTCCTGTTGGTGGGCCTGTGCAAGATCGAACTGGCCGATCACCAGCGCTTCACCATTCCGTTTCTATTTGCCGCGTCGGTGTTGATGACCCTGACCGCGTTGCTCCTGGGAGTTATTTGAGATGAAAACCTTGCGCATCGGTTCCGGCGCCGGCTATTCCGGCGACCGGATCGAACCTGCCGTGGAACTGGCCGAGCAGGGCGACCTGGATTACCTGGTGTTCGAATGCCTGGCCGAAAGAACGATCGCCTTGGCACAACAGGTGCGGATCAACGATCCAGAGGGCGGTTACGACCCGCTGTTGAGCGAACGCATGCGCCGGGTGTTGCCCTTTGTCGGCGTGAAGGCCGGGCGCCGTCGTTTGCGGGTGATCACCAATATGGGAGCGGCCAATCCGGTGTCGGCGGCCAGTGAAGTACGGCGGATCGCCAGTGAGTTGAGCCTTGATCTGAAGGTCGTCGCCGTCATCGGCGATGATGTGTTGAAGATGTTGCAGCCCGAGTGTTTGCTGGATAACGGCCAGACCGTCGAGTCCCTCGGCGAGCGGCTGATTTCCGCGAATGCTTACTTGGGCGTCGACGGCATTCTGGAAGCGTTGCACGCCGACGCCGATGTGGTGATCACCGGACGCGTAGCTGACCCTTCGCTGTTCCTGGCACCGCAGATGTTTGAATTCGGTTGGTCAGCGGACGACTGGCAGCGCCTGGGGCGTGGCACGCTAGTGGGGCATTTGCTTGAGTGCGCCGGGCAAGTCAGCGGCGGCTATTTCGCAGATCCTGGCTTCAAGGACGTGGAGGATCTGGCTCGTCTGGGTTTCCCCTTGGCCGAGATCTCTGTGGACGGTGAGGCGGTGATTACCAAGGTGGGTGGGTCCGGTGGGCGGGTCAGCCGCGCTACCTGCACGGAACAGCTTATCTATGAAGTGCATGACCCGGCGGCGTACCTCACGCCTGACGTGACAGCCGATTTTTCTCAAGTGAGCTTCATTGAGGAAAACATTGATCGTGTGCGTGCCCAAGGTGCGGGCGGCCGTGCACGCCCCGAAAAGTTGAAGGTCAGCGTCGGCTATCTGGACGGTTGGATTGGTGAAGGACAGATGTCCTACGGTGGCCCCGGCGCTGTCGCACGGGCGCAGTTGGCGCGGGATGTCGTCCTCAAGCGGCTTGAGTTGATGGGCGTGAAGATGCAGGAAGTGCGTGCCGAACTGATTGGCATGGACTCGCTCCATGGCCCGCGCAGCACGGTCGAGCCCTGGGAAGTGCGCCTGCGCGTAGCGGCTCGCTGTGAGGATCGCGGCGAGGCGGTGCGCGTGGGCAATGAAGTGGAAACCCTCTACACCAACGGCCCGTCGGGAGGCGGCGGCGCGAGCAAGAGCGTGCGTCAGGTGGTGGCGGTTGCGTCGTTGTTGCTGCCGCGCGATAAGGTCAACCCGAGGATCGAAGCATGAAGCTGCACACGCTGGCCCATTCCCGCACCGGGGACAAGGGCGATACGTCGAACATCTCGATCATTGCCTATAGTGCCGATGATTACCCACTGCTGCGCGAACAGTTGACGGCCGAGCGCGTGGCCGAGTTTTTCGCGGGTTTGCGTGAGCCGGGCGCAGCGCCTGTGCGGCGCTATGAATTGCCGAATGTACAGGCGCTGAACTTCGTGTTGCCGGGGATCCTGCGCGGCGGCGTCACCCGCTCACTGGCGCTGGATGCCCATGGCAAGTGCCTGGGCTCTGCGTTACTCGATCTCGATTTGGTAATGCGGGGCTAACTGTAGGGGATCTGCGTAAAGTTCTAGAGGGCGGCAAACCGCTTATCGAGGTAATCAATGATCACCTTGGAGTCATACATCCAGGTGGTCTGGTCATTCTCTTCGATACGCAGGCACGGCACCTTGATCTTGCCGCCCTGCTCCAGCAGGGTCTGACGGTCCTGTTCGTTGTTCTTTGCGTCTTTCAATGCGACGGGCACATTCAGACGGTGCAGGGTGCGGCGGGTCTTCACGCAGAAAGGGCAAGCGTGGAATTGATAAAGGGTCAATTCCCTGGCCGCTGCATTCACCTGCGCCTGCTGTTCGGCGGGACGCTGCTTTTTGCGAGGACGGGTAAGAAAGTCGCCCGCGATGATGATGTGGCCGAGGCCCACTCGAAGTGCTTTGACGAACATGGCTGAAACCTCTTGCCCGATACAGAAGGGGCCGCAGCTTACCTCAATTTTGCGGGCGAAAAAAAACCGGCGATGAACGCCGGTCTTTTCCTACCCAGCCGTTTACTTGATCAGACTGAGGAATTCGCTGCGGGTGGCCGCGTTTTCGCGGAATTCACCCAGCATCACCGAAGTGATCATCGACGAATTCTGTTTTTCCACACCGCGCATCATCATGCACATGTGCTTGGCCTCGATCACCACGGCCACGCCCAGGGCGCCAGTCACTTGCAACACGGCATCGGCGATCTGGCGGCTGAGGTTTTCCTGGATTTGCAGGCGGCGTGCGTACATGTCGACGATCCGTGCAACCTTGGACAGGCCCAGCACCTTGCCGCTCGGGATATAAGCCACGTGGGCCTTGCCGATGAACGGCAGCAGGTGGTGTTCGCACAGCGAGTACAACTCGATGTCCTTGACCAGCACCATTTCGCTGTTGTCGGAGCTGAACAAGGCACCGTTGGTGACTTCTTCCAGGGTCTGCTCATAGCCGCGGCAAAGGTACTGCATCGCCTTGGCGGCACGTTTTGGCGTGTCGAGCAGGCCCTCGCGGGAAACGTCCTCGCCGAGTTGGCCGAGGATCGCGGTGTAATTCTGTTCCAGGGACATGAAACTACCTGTGGGATTTTCGCAAAGCGCAAGGTTACGGTGGCGGGCACATCGCTGCAAGCCTGATGATGGCAGTTGTTACTCGTCGCGCCCCTCCATCATCGTACGCTTGAGCATCACATACACCGCCCCCGCGCCGCCGTGGCGGGCCTGGCATGAGGTAAAGCCGAGCACCTGGGCATGCTGGCGCAGCCAGGTGTTGACGTGGCTCTTGATCATCGGGCGCTTGCCGTCCAGCCGCACGGCCTTGCCGTGGGTGACGCGTACGCAGCGGATTTCGAACTTGGTGGCTTCGGCCAGGAAGGCCCATAGGGTTTCTCGAGCCTTTTCTACATTCATGCCATGCAGGTCGAGGCTGCCCTCGAACGGGATCTGGCCAGCCTTGAGCTTGCGCATCTGGCTTTCCTGCACGCCATCGCGGGCCCACATCAGCTCGTCTTCGGGGCCGACGTCGATCACGAACTGGTCCGACAGGCCATCCACGGTGGTGGCATCGGTGCGCACGGTCGCGGCCTGGCGCAGCTTGGCGATCTGCGCGCGGTCGGCCTTGGGTTTGCCGGTGTCGGCACGGTCGTGCTTGATCGGCTTGACGCCGCGCAGCTCGTTTTTGAACAGGGAAAAATCGTCGTCTTGCATGTTGGCCTCCGCGAAGGGCGGGCAGTTTACCTAAAACGCGGCGGCCAGGGCGCAGGAAACGCTATCCAAGCGCCATCAGTCGTGCTTTTTCATCAGGTGCGAAGCGATGTTAAGCGACAACGGTTGGCGCATTTTCCGACGGCTACGCCGCCATAACCATACGCCCAACCACAGCACCAGCAGCCCAATCACCAGCAGGATAGCCGAGCCGCCAGGGCTGGCATTCAGCTCGCCAAGGGCCGGCGAGTGACCAAACAAACCGGCGCCACCAGCGCCGGCCAACAGCACACCAACTATCGCCAGCAACGCGGCAATGCCGGCCACCAGGCGCAGACGCCAGTTGCTCGGGCCCTTGGGGCGCAAGCGACGAGCATCAAAACCATCGGATATCTTCATTCCGACCTTTCCTCCAGGGTATCGGCCCTTCGACCGGACAATACACAGGTTGTTCCGGGGCGAGGGGTAAATGCGCCAAATGAAAGGGCTTTGCGGATGAGCGGGGCCGTAAACGGGCCGCGCCGCTCATCAGAAGGTCGATCAGATCAGATCTTTGGTCAACGCCAGGGTGGCGAAGTTGTCGGCCATGATAGCCATTTCGGTTTGTTGCACATGCTCAGCGCTCAGGATGCCGCCTTTGTAAGGCAGGTCACGAGTGGCGCAGGCGTCCTCCACCAGGGTGCAGCGAAAGCCCAGGTTCTTGGCGGCGCGCACGGTGGTACTGACGCTGGAGTGGCTCATGAAACCGCAGACGATCAGGTCCAGGGACCCGAGGTCCTGCAAGTGTTTTTCCAGGCCGGTGCCATGGAACGCGCTGGGTAGCAGTTTGCCGATAATGGTTTCATCGCCCACAGGCTCAAGGCCCGGGATGAATTCGCCGCGCTCGCCTTGAGGGTCGAACAGGCCGCCAACGGTGCCCAGGTGGCGCACGTGTACGATCGGCCGACCGGCGTTGCGCGCAGCTGACACCAGCTGTTTGATATTGCCAACGGCTGCTTCCATGCCCGAGAGGGCGAGTGGACCGCTGAGGTATTCCTTCTGGGCGTCGATGATCACGAGAGTCGCATGGCTGAGGTTCGCTGCTGCGTAACCACGACCGCTGAGTTGAAACATCGTCTTTGGAACGGACATTCTGGGGCTCCTGTGAGGGGGGCTTTTGCGACATTGTCCACTGGCTGAGCGGTTCTGTGAATCGCTACCATCGTAAGGTACGCCGTTGTTGACGTGTAGCCATGTCAAGAGGTGGGCCTGTTTAACACAATGATGGCAATTTGGATGAAATCCGACGGATGGCGACGGGTTTTCGTACATCGTCGGTACAGGTGAAGGCTGTTAGAATCGCCAGTCGTTTTTTCCAGGAGCTTGCCCCCGTGACCACTTCCCGCCTGCGCACCTTGCGCGACCATATCCGTTGGGCTGTCAGCCGTTTCCATGGGGAAGACCTGTTTTTTGGCCATGGCACCGACAATGCCTGGGACGATGCCCGGCAACTGGTGCTGGGCGCCTTGCACCTGCCCTGGGAAATTGCCGACAGCTACCTCGATTGCAACCTGGAAGAAGAGGAAGTCGCCCATCTGCAACGCTTGTTGCACCGCCGCATCCATGAACGTGTGCCGACCCCTTACCTGATCGGCGAGGCCTGGTTTTGTGGCATGTCGTTTATCGTCGATGAGCGCGTATTGATCCCGCGTTCACCGATCGGCGAGCTGATCGAAAACCGCTTCGAACCCTGGCTGGCCCAGCCGCCGGCGCGTATCCTCGACCTGTGCACCGGTTCAGGTTGCATTGGTATTGCATGTGCTTACGAGTTCCAGGACGCGGAAGTGGTACTGGGCGACTTGTCTTTCGAAGCGTTGGAAGTCGCCAACCAGAACATCGAGCGCCATGGTGTCGATGAGCGTGTCTACACCGTGCAGGGTGACGGCTTCGACGGCCTCCCGGGCCAGCGCTTTGACTTGATCGTGTCCAACCCGCCGTATGTGGATGCCGAAGACTTCGCCGACATGCCCGACGAATACCAGCACGAACCGGAACTGGGCCTGGCCTGTGGCGACGATGGCTTGAACCTGGTGCGGCGGATGCTGGCCGAAGCGGCCGACCACCTGACCGAGAAGGGTTTGTTGATCGTTGAAGTGGGCAACAGCCAGGTGCATGTCGAGGCGCTGTACCCGGAAGTGGATTTTGCCTGGCTGGACTTCCAGCGTGGTGGGCATGGGGTGTTCATGTTGACCGCGGAGCAATGCCGCCAGCATCAGGCGGTGTTTGCCGCCCGAGTTTAATCATTACCCGCAGGGTGCCCAATAAACAGGGCGCCTAGCGGTGCGTGGCAATCCAGATCAACAAACCCGCCTGAAACACCGTAAACGCCACCAGACACGTGATGGTAAAGCGCAATCCACTGTCCTCACGCTTGAACTTAGTGACCTTTTCCTCTTCCTTGCGCAGCTTCACTTCCTGCTCCGCCAGGTTCTGCTCGGCTTGTTGCAGCATCTGCGCCGCTTCGAGAATCTCGACGAATTGCACCTTCTCGGTGTTCCAGCTGTCCAGCACATTGCCGACTTTGCCCGGCTGCACATTGCCCTTGAGGTGCTGCACATCGGCGTAGGCCACATCAAAGCCCTGGATGCGCAGGAAGTGATCGCGACGCAAGCGGGTGGCTTCGTTCAACGCATCTTTGTTGGCCAGGTCAACGCCGTCGACGCGGTAGTGTGACCACTTCTTTTTCGCCCATGCGGCGCCTTGCGCCACGAGAAAACGGCCCAAACCACGGTTGGCTGGTTCAATTTCCAGGCTGCTGCCTGGGCCGAAGTGCACACGATGTTTGTCGTGATCAACCCAGATATCCAAGTGATTCTGTTCACGGCGCACACGCTGGCTCGGCAACTGGATGACCATGCGCAGCAGGCTGTGGTGTTTGTCATTGCGCTCGGCATAGCCGAACTGCACGAACCGCAACGGCCGCACGCCTGTGGCGCGGTCGGTCGCCAGGGGGGCCAGGCGCAGCATCTTGAAATGCTCGGCCTGGACATCCGCCCACGGCAGGGGGGCCGCGTCGACGGCCTCGGTTTTTTCAGCCGAGGTATCGGCGGTGGATTCCGGTGTTGCTTCAGTGGTTGTCATGCGGCGCGATCCTGTCCAAGCCCAGCTAGCCGACAGTCTTTTTACTGTCGACTCTGGGCTTATCGGCCATTTCCCCCAGGACTGGAGGCAAATTGTCGCTTAACGGGGTTGAAGTCCGTCGATAAAGCGCAGCAGCCGGCTGCCCAGCTCGGCGGCGAGGGGCAGTTGCGGGTCGTTATAGGAGGCCAATTGCTGCTTCACGTCATTAGGCACGATGCGCATCACGTGGTTCATGCCTTCAATCAGCACAAGTTGTGCGTCGGGCTTGGCTTTTTTCAGCTGCCGGGCATCGCCGACGCCTACCTGGATGTCGTTGGTGCCCTGAATGATCAATGCCGGCATATTCAGTTCAGCGAAGGCGGCCGATGGATCGGCACGGAACAGGCTGATCAGATACGGCTGCACACTGGGTCGGAAGATGCCTTCCAGCGGGCCAGGCACATCCGCGTCCACCTGCCCGGCTTTGAGGTGATCGAGGATTTGATTGCTGCGCAGCAGCAGGGCAGGGGGCAGATGATCGGCCAGCTGTTGGCGAATGACTTGATCAACCGGGCGCGCGCTGCCGGACAGCGATACCACGCCCGCCGGGGCCAGTTGCGGGGCGGCGAGGGCAGCCACCAGCGCACCTTCGCTGTGGCCCAGCACAATCAGCGGGCCCATGCGTTTGTCTGCCTTGAGCAGTTTGCCCCAGGCCACGGCATCTGCGACGTAAGCGTCCAGGGTCAGGTTGCGTTCGTCGGGGGTGGCCGACAGGCTGGCCGCGACGCCGCGCTTGTCGTAGCGCACGCTGGCAATGTTATGCCGCGCCAGTACCCAGGCCAGGCGCTTGAGGCTGTCGTTGCGCGCGCCGTCGGCGCTGTTGCCGTTGCGGTCGGTGGGGCCCGAACCGGCAATGATCAGCACAACCGGCACGGGCTTGTCGGATTTGGGCAGTAAGAGTGAGCCAAACAGCTCGCCGCTACCGGTGTCCAGGCTGATAGGCCGTTGCAGCACCACGGGAGAGGCGGCGAAGCCAAGGCTGGAAAACAGGGTGAGGGTCAAAAGCAGAACTCGCAGCATCATCGCGCCATCATGAAAGAGGTGCCGGTTGGACCAAGGTCTACCGCTAAGGTTTCGAGGATGAACTACTCGATTAGCCTGCGTATACTGGCCGCCTTAAGTTATTACGGTTGACTTGATTCAACTGATTTCACGGAGCGCCCTGCATGTCCGGCAATACCTTCGGCAAGCTGTTCACTGTCACCACCGCGGGCGAAAGCCATGGCCCGGCGTTGGTCGCCATTGTCGACGGCTGCCCGCCCGGCCTCGAGCTGTCCCTGGAAGACCTGCAGCGTGACCTCGACCGCCGCAAGCCCGGCACCAGCCGCCACACCACCCAGCGCCAGGAACCCGACGAAGTCGAGATCCTTTCCGGCGTATTCGAAGGTCGCACCACTGGCTGCGCCATCGGCCTGCTGATCCGCAACACCGACCAGAAGTCCAAGGACTACTCGGCAATCAAGGACCTGTTCCGCCCGGCGCACGCCGACTACACCTACCACCACAAATACGGCGAACGCGATTACCGTGGCGGTGGCCGCAGCTCGGCGCGCGAAACCGCGATGCGCGTGGCTGCCGGCGCCATCGCCAAAAAATACCTGGCCACCCAGGGCATCGTGATCCGTGGCTACATGAGCCAACTGGGCCCGATTGAAATTCCGTTCAAGACCTGGGACAGCGTGGACCACAACGCCTTCTTCAGCCCCGACCCGGACAAAGTGCCGGAGCTGGAGGCCTACATGGACCAATTGCGCCGCGACCAGGATTCCGTTGGTGCCAAGATCACCGTGGTGGCCGAGGGCGTGAAGCCGGGCTTGGGCGAACCGATCTTCGACCGCCTCGACGCTGAACTGGCCCACGCGCTGATGAGCATCAACGCCGTGAAAGGCGTGGAAATCGGCGCCGGCTTCGCGTGCGTGTCCCAACGCGGCACCGAGCATCGTGATGAACTGACCCCGGAAGGTTTCCTCAGCAACAACGCGGGCGGCATCCTCGGCGGTATTTCCTCCGGCCAGCCGATTGTTGCGCACCTGGCGCTCAAGGCCACGTCGAGCATTACCACCCCGGGCCGTTCGATCGATGTGAACGGCAACCCGGTGGATGTGATCACCAAGGGGCGTCATGACCCATGCGTCGGCATCCGCGCCACGCCGATCGCCGAAGCAATGATGGCCATTGTGTTGATGGACCACCTGCTGCGCAATCGTGGGCAGAATGCCGATGTTCGCGTGAGTACGCCGGTGCTGGGCCAGCTGTGACCACCTGCTGGAGTGAGCGGGCTCGTTGTGGTGAGCGAGCTTGCTCGGGCCGGGCTGCGAAGCAGCCCCCTGCCAAGTCATGACTAACGACCTCCCATACTGGCGTCTCTCCAGCTTTTACCTCTTCTACTTCGCCCTGCTAGGGGCGACAGCGCCCTTCCTCGCGCTGTACTTCGACCACCTGGGCTTTTCCAGCGCGCGCATCGGCGAGTTGGTGGCCATCCCCATGCTGATGCGCTGCGTGGCGCCCAATCTGTGGGGCTGGCTGGGCGATTACACCGGCCGGCGCCTGGCTATCGTGCGGTTCGGCGCGGTGTGCACCCTGGCGAGTTTTTCGCTGATCTTCATCAGTCACACCTACGCCTGGCTCGCCTTGGTGATGGCCCTGCATGCGTTTTTCTGGCATGCGGTGCTGCCGCAGTTTGAAGTCATCACCCTCGCGCACCTGCAAAAACAGACCTCGCGTTACAGCCAGATCCGCCTGTGGGGCTCCATCGGGTTCATCCTCACCGTGGTGATCATGGGTCGCTTGTTCGATTGGCTGAGCCTGGATATCTACCCGGTGGTGGTCATGGTGATCATGGCTGGCATCATCGGCGCCAGCCTGGGGGTGCCGAACGCGCAACCCACCACCCAAGGTACTCGCCTGGCGGGCGATGGTTTCCTCAAGCAATTGTGCAGCCCCGGCGTGCTGGCGTTTTATGCCTGTGTGGCGTTGATGCAGATGAGCCACGGCCCGTACTACACCTTTCTCACCCTGCACTTGGAACACCTGGGCTACAGCCGTGGCGTGATTGGCCTGTTATGGGCGCTGGGCGTGGTGGCGGAAGTGCTGATGTTCCTGGCCATGAGCCGCATCCTCTCGCGCTTCTCGGTACGCCGGGTGCTGCTGGCGAGTTTCCTGTTGGCGGCACTGCGTTGGTTGCTGCTGGGCTCGTTTGCCGAGTTTTTCTGGGTGCTGTTGCTGGCGCAAGTAATGCACGCCGCTACCTTTGGCAGCTTTCATGCGGCGGCGATTGCCTTTGTGCAACGCAGTTTTGGTGACAAGCAACAAGGCCAGGGCCAGGCGCTGTATGCCGCTTTGGCCGGTACCGGCGGTGCATTGGGCGCGCTCTATTCGGGCTACAGTTGGAACCTGTTCGGGCCGACCCTGACCTTCAGTATCGCCAGCGTCGCCGCCCTGGCCGCCGCCGTTATCATCGGTTTTCGATTGCAAGAGCAGAACCAAGGAACCCTTCAATGAGTTATGTCGCTGTCTACTCCGCCACTACACCGGACACTCCGAACAAGGTCCTGACCCATCTCGATGACATCGTCGCTACCCTGGCCGAGCACGGCGTGCGTTTTGAGCGTTGGCAGCCCGGTCCAATTGAGCAGGGCGCCAGCGATGCAGCGCTGATCGCCGCGTACCAGGCGCAGATCGATAACCTCGGCTACAGCGCCGTAGAAGTGCTCAGGGTTACCGGTGACCCCGCGCAGAACGCCGAATTGCGTGCGCAATTTCTCGATGAGCGGCGCTACAGTGAAGACGATGTGCGCTTATTCATTGCTGGCCAAGGCTTGTTCGTTTTACACATTGGCGATTATGTATACGCCGTACGTTGTGAAAAAAATGACCTGCTGGTTATCCCGGCGGGGATGGCGCACTGGTTTGATATGGGTGAAAACCCGCACTTTGTGGCGTTGCGCTTATTCAATACGGCGAACAAGTGGGTGCCTGAGTTCACGGGTGACGATATTGCCCGGCGTTTCCCCGGATTGGACGATTAATTGCCAATTATCAGAAACTTCAACCCCCGCATGTTGGAAGTTGTTGTGGGACGGGGCTTAAGTTTCCGTAAGACCTTGCTGTTTATTCCAGGGCCTACGCCTGAAGGCCATTCGTTATGTAACTCTCTCGGCACAGACGTTTATATCACCTGTCAATAGGAGGAATCCGAAGGGTGGTGCGGCGTCAGCCAACACAATAGGAGAGAAGCAAATGAGTGGCCCAAGGGATTCGTTTCCAGTGCCGTATTCGGTGCCCAATGCTGTCAGGCGACGCATTAACCTGGCGGGCAAACCGCTGACCCCGACGGAGCTGGAAATCCTGCGTTGGGCCTCGGAAGGCAAGACCGTCTGGGAGATGAGCAGGATACGCGCCACCTCCGAAGCCACCGTGAAGTTCCACCTGCGTAATATCTACGGTAAGTTGGAAGTCAGTAATCGCGTGCAGGCCTTGAATGAAGCGGCGCGCCAGGGCCTTTGCTGAGGGCGTGAAAAAGGGCCGCGACACTCAACGGTGTTGCGGCCCTTTTGTGTATCGGGCGCTTAAGGGCTTAAGCCGAATGGTAAGTCGGCAGTGCAAAGCGATTCTGGCTCTGCAGCATCGAAATCTGAGGCAGGTCGCTGGCTTGTTCGGCCAGGTCACGGCGAATGGCGCTGATCACCCATGTCAGCTGATCAGCGGTGTGCAACTGCTGATAGGAAATCGAACGTTTAACCTGCTTGCCTTCGCTGTTACGCAGGGTCAACAGGATGCCGCCGTCAGGACGTGGCTGGGTGGTGACGTCGTAGTTGGAAAATACTGAAGCGAATTTATCTTGGATCAGGCTCATGTCTATCAGCTCCATTGGCTCAAGTTGGCAAGCATGGAGTGACAGTTGCAGTGATTGTGCCAGCTACTGGTTTGAGAAAATAACCTTTAAAATCAGTTAGTTAAAAAAAATTCAAATTTTCGGTTTCGTGCAATTTGCATGAATAGCCATCATGCATCCTGCATTTTGCGCTGCTCGACAGCGCTGCGTGGATGTCTCATTACTCATAAAGACTACCTTGGCGTTGCGAAATTCCTTTTTTCAGCGGTCGCTCATCGGGATACAAAACTTTTCAAATCCTGCGTGTACAGTCGAAGAGGGGCTGACGTACTTTCCTGCAAGGTTTGCGAAGAATAAGAAAAAGGACGTTCCCATGAGCCACTCACAAAGCGACATGATCACCTGGGGCATGATGCTGCGTAAGGTGCCTGCCATTGTTTGTGCTCTACCACGCGTGGTGCGCGGCATGCGTGCCGCCAATGTCACCGACCCCGCCCAGCCCTGTGGCCTTGGCTGGCAGTTTGAACAAGCCAAGGCCGGCGTCATGAAACATGGCCGCTGGACCAAGACCGCCGTCAGCTTCGGCAGCATTGCGCTGGACATGGGCCCGGACGATGTCCTTTATTGCACCTTGCCGCTTTACCACGCCACCGGCGTGTGTGTGCTGGGGGGCGGTAATTGTCGGGGCGTCGGGGTTTGCCATCCGGCATAAGTTCAGTGCCAGCCAGTTCTGGGATGACGCCCGAAAATTCAAGGCGACCATCCTCGGTTATGTCGGTGAATTGTGGTGGAAATCAAACATACCAATGGCCGCGCCGGCATGGTTGCCATCACCCCGAGCGAGTCTTTGGCTGCACTGGATATGCGTGAGTTGCTGCAATATGCCCACGGCCAGTTGCCGCATTACGCAGTGCCGCTGTTCCTGCGGATCAAGGTGAAGATGGAAACCACGGGAACGTTCAAATATCAGAATGTAGAGCTCAAGGAAGAAGCGTTCGACCCAGACAAGTCGGGCAATGACCCGGTCTATGCCTGGTTGCCGGGTTCGGACTGCTATGTGCCGGTCACTGGGCCGCTGTTGGCGCAGATCCAGGGCGGGCGCTTTCGTTATTAATACCAACGCTATTGAATCTGCCTATAGGGGCTTTTGACAAAAAAGCCATGACAGGGTGGAACTCCATCGCGACACTGGGCGCCCTATAGAGGACCAGACAAGGAGTTCCACAATGTCAGACCAAGCCAGACAAATGACCGATGACGAAGCCGCAGAGTTTGCCGAGCAGGTGTTCGACGTCGCCCGCAAAGGCGACGCCGCCATGCTCGCGGCGCTGTTGGCCAAGGGGTTGCCGGCCAATTTCCGTAACCATAACGGCGACACCCTGTTGATGCTCGCGGCCTACCACGGTCATGCCGAGGCGGTAAAAGTGCTGCTGGAGTTCAAGGCTGACCCGCTGATTGCGAACGACAAGAACCAGCTGCCGATGGCTGGCGCGGCATTCAAGGGCAACCTGGAGGTGGTGAAGGCGCTGATCGAAGGCGGTGCGCCGGTGGATGCTTCGTCCTCCGATGGCCGCACGGCATTGATGATGGCGGCGATGTTCAACCGCGTGGAAATGCTCGATTACCTGCTCGGCCAAGGCGCCAACCCTAAGGCAACAGACGCACAGGGCGCCACGGCGTTGGCGGCGGCACACACCATGGGCGCCGTGGATACGGCGGCGAAGTTGCAGAAACTGGTGTAGGCTACGCGCCCTCTAAAACCAGCCCGCCACAGGACCACGCCCATGAAAACCGCCCTCGTCGAACTCATCAGCAAAATCAGCGCCGGGGTCATGAGCGAGGACGAGGTGACGCGTATCGCCGATGAAGCGGCCCAGGCCTACGCAGACCCGGCGGCGTTTCTGGCAGCCAACCCGGATATCAACTACGACGACACCTTCCCGATTCCGCTGGGCGAGTGGGTTGTGGTCGGGAGCCTGCCGGACACTGTGTTGTTCCAGGCCGACACTTACGGCGACCTGTTCGCGCAGATCGTCGCTTCGTTCGGTCCGGGCGTGGCCTTCAACCTCAAGCCCAAGCAACTGACCAAGACTGAAGACCTCACCGCATTGAACCGCATCCAGATCCAGATGAGCGCCCTCAGCCCGGAAGACGGTGGCTATGTGCTGCTCAACTTCAGTCAACTGCTGGACGACGAGATCCAGGCCGTGCTGGTCTACGGCAACGACCTGCCACGTGTGCTGGAGCTGTGTGCGCAAGTTGGAATCAAGGGCGAGCCATCCCTGGAAGCGCTGAAGATCGCCGTTCACGTCTGAAATAAAACGGAACCCCAGCCACGGCTGACTATCCTACAAGTGCATGCACCCACTTAGGAGCGACACCATGGGTTCCACTTTTAATGGCTTGATCGGGCTGATCATCCTGGCGCTGGATATCTGGGCGATCATCAACGTGTTCAAAAGCGGCGCGAGCACAGGCGCCAAGGTGCTGTGGATCCTTTTGATCCTGCTGCTGCCGGTGCTGGGCCTGATCATCTGGGCGATTGCCGGGCCACGGGGCAACGTGCGGATTTGACTATCCAATCGATCTAGACTGGGCATAGTCCATGTGGGAGCGGGCAAGTCCGCTCCCACATTGGTTTCAGTACACCGTTGGATTTGTGTATCGAAATATTCGCTGCACAGAATTTTCACATCCCATCCAAGACAATTCGCCGGCTTTATTTCCCTGCCACGGCTCTATTTCAAGTGCCACTAAAGGCGGGACAGCGGTGCGCGTTCAGTAATTAATAGCCTTGCTGGCGTTGATCGGGCACCATTCGCGCCACTGCACTATTTCATCACTTAAACTTCCAATGGGTCCTGAAACGACATGGCAAACCCGGACGCCCTGAGTCAGCAGCGAGCTTCTAATCGCCTGCTGCAACCGACCGTCAAATCCCATCTGGCGTACACGCTGCTCTGCGCACTGGTCATGATGGTGATGTTCTCCCTGCTGCGCCTGGCGCTGCTGGTGTACAACCGAGAAATGATCCTCGACACGCCTGCCTCGACTTTCCTGGAAGCGTTCGGCAACGGCACGCGCTTCGACATCCGCTTTGTGATGTACGCATTGATCCCGCTGCTGTTGGCATTGTTCAGCGTCCGGGCCATGGCCGCGCGTGGGTTCTTCCGTCTGTGGTTGACCGTTGCGTCCAGCATTGCCCTGTTCCTGGGCCTGATGGAAATGGACTTCTACCGCGAGTTCCACCAGCGCCTCAACGGCCTGGTCTTCCAATACGTGAAGGAAGACCCGAAAACCGTAATGAGCATGCTCTGGTACGGTTTCCCGGTGGTGCGCTACCTGTTGGCCTGGGCCGTGGGGACGTTGATTCTGAGCATTGCGTTCAAAGGCGCCGACCGTGCAACACGTCCGCGCGGCCCCTTCAGCGGTGGCAGCATCGGCACCCGCCAGGTGGCGCCGTGGTACACCCGCATTGCGGTGTTCGTGGTTTGCCTGCTGATCGCCGTCGTCGCCATCCGTGGCACCCTGCGCCAGGGCCCGCCGCTGCGTTGGGGTGATGTGTACACCACCGACTCGAACTTCGCCAACCAGTTGGGCCTCAATGGCACGCTGTCGCTGATCGGCGCTGCCAAGGCACGTTTCTCCGAGCACCGGGATAACACCTGGAAAGCCACGCTGGAGCAGCCGCTGGCGACCCAGACCGTGCGAGACATGCTGGTGCTGCCGACGGAAAAACTGGTGGATACCGACACCGCCGCCGTGCGCCGCGAGTTCACACCGCCGGCCGAGAAAACCCTGCCGATCAAAAATGTCGTCGTGATCCTGATGGAAAGCTTCGCCGGTCACTCGGTAGGCGCACTGGGGCGTCCGGGCAATATCACGCCGTACTTCGACAAACTGTCCAAGGAAGGCCTGCTGTTCGATCGCTTCTTCTCCAACGGCACCCACACTCACCAAGGGATGTTCGCCACCATGGCGTGTTTCCCGAACCTGCCGGCGTTCGAATACCTGATGCAGACCCCTGAAGGCAGCCACAAGCTGTCGGGCCTGCCGCAGTTGCTCAGCGCGCGCAAGTTTGACGACGTGTATGTCTACAATGGCGACTTCGCTTGGGACAACCAGTCGGGCTTCTTCAGTAACCAAGGCATGACCAACTTCATTGGGCGCAATGACTTCGTCGACCCGGTGTTCTCCGACCCGACGTGGGGCGTGTCCGACCAGGACATGTTCAACCGTGGCCTGGAAGAGTTGAAAGCCCGTGAAGGCGGCAAGCCGTTCTATGCCTTGCTGCAAACCCTGTCCAACCACACACCGTATGCCTTGCCGACACCCTTGCCGGTGGAGAAGGTCACAGGCCGTGGCAGCCTCGACGAGCATCTGACGGCGATGCGCTACTCCGACTGGGCCCTGGGTCAGTTCTTTGAAAAGGCCCGCAAGGAGCCTTACTTCAAGGAAACCCTGTTCGTGATCGTCGGCGACCACGGTTTCGGCAACGAACAGCAGATCACCGAGATGGACCTGGGCCGCTTCAACGTGCCGATGCTGATGATTGCACCGGGCATGCAGGAGAAGTTCGGCGAGCGTGATCACACCGTGGGTACCCAGATCGACATTGTGCCGACCATCATGGGCCGCTTGGGTGGCGAAACCTTGCACCAGTGCTGGGGCCGCGACCTGCTGAACCTGCCGGAAGGCGACAAGGGTTTCGGCGTGATCAAGCCGTCGGGCAGCGATCAGACGGTGGCACTGGTCACCGGCGATCGCATCTTGGTACTGCCCAAGGAAATGCCGCCGAAGCTGTGGGAATATGAGTTGGGCGCCAACCCGAGCGGTAATGTGATTCCTGAATCACCGGACGAGGGTGCATTAAGGCAAAAACTCGAGTCGTTCCTGCAGACGGCGACCAAGAGTCTGTTGGATAACACCGCCGGTGTGGTTGACGGTAAGCCGGACTAATTAACCGGCAATAAAAAAGAGGCCTTGAAAGGCCTCTTTTTTTGCATGGCTTTTATATCCGGCCGAGCAACAACAGTACCAGCAGGACGACCAGCACCACACCCAGGATACCCGACGGGCCATAACCCCAGTTGCGCGAGTGAGGGAACACTGGCAGACCACCGACCAGCAGGAGGACCAAGATAATGATCAGAATGAGGCTCATGGTTTTTTTCCTTATTGGCCTTCTGTAAAGACCGGTTATTTAACGATAGGCCCGCTAATTAATTCACGAACGCCTTAACAACTCCGACTGCTGCGCGCTGAGGAAAATTCACTATTTTTTTAAAGCATTTTGCAAACTTGCTTATTTCTTTTAATGCGTTCGCACTTACACCCTATTAGTTGAAAAATATTGAACTTAGGCTATACGCAAACCTCCTACCCGGCTGACGGTTTGCCAGCGGCATTCATCAATCTGATGGTGGATGGGTGTAGGAAAAACCTTCGCTACACTGCCGCTCACTTCTTCTGTGAACCACAAGGCTACTTCCTATGCAAAATCGCATGATGATCACTGGCGCCGGGTCCGGCCTGGGTCGTGAAATCGCTCTGCGCTGGGCCCGTGAGGGTTGGCAATTGGCCTTGTCGGACGTCAGTGAACCCGGCTTGCAAGACACCCTCAAGCGGGTGCGCGAGGCCGGTGGCGATGGCTTCATCCAGCGCTGTGACGTGCGTGACTACAGCCAGCTCACGGCCTTCGCCCAGGCTTGCGAGGTGAAACTGGGTGGCATTGATGTGATCGTCAATAATGCGGGCGTGGCTTCGGGTGGGTTCTTCGCTGAATTGTCTCTGGAAGATTGGGATTGGCAGATCGCGATCAACCTGATGGGGGTGGTCAAGGGCTGCAAGGCGTTCCTTCCGCTGCTGGAAAAGAGCAAGGGCCGCATTATCAACATCGCGTCCATGGCGGCGCTGATGCAAGGGCCGGCGATGAGCAACTACAACGTGGCCAAAGCCGGCGTGGTGGCGCTGTCGGAAAGCCTGTTGGTGGAGCTCGCACAGCAGGAAGTCGGCGTGCACGTGGTGTGCCCATCGTTCTTCCAGACCAACCTGCTTGACTCGTTCCGTGGGCCGACGCCGGCGATGAAGGCCCAAGTGGGCAAGTTGTTGGAGAGTTCGCCGATTTCGGCGGCGGATATTGCGGACTACATTTTCCAGCGCGTCGCGAAAGGTGAGTTCATGATTTTGCCCCATGAACAAGGACGGATGGCTTGGGCGCTAAAGCAGAAGAACCCGCAGTTGCTCTATGACGAGATGACCACCATGGCCGACAAAATGCGCGCCAAAGCGCAGGCGATAAAGGGTTGAGTCAGCGGCTGTCTGTCAGGCATTTTACCGGCGCTCGTAGGTAGTGCCTGATTTTACCGCACGCCATTGATGCGTCGACACCCAGCGCGCATGGTCGGGGTCCTTTCACTCTTAAAAGGATAACCGCCATGCTGGTCTTAAGCCGCGCTGTAGGCGAGGTCATCTTCATTGGCGATGACATCGCCGTGCACATTCTCGAGTTGAACGGTACTCAGGTGAAGTTCGGCATCGAAGCGCCGGCCGGAGTGCATGTACATCGCGCAGAGGTGTACCAGAAAATCCTCGAGCGCCTGGCTGCAAAACTTGAGGCTGCACCCAACCCCTAGGACAACCTCAGTCAAACAGATGCTTGGGCACGTCGTGCTTGAGCATCAACTGACACTGCTCGCTCTCCGGGTCGAACACGATCAGTGCCTGGCCCTTGGTCAGTGCCTGGCGCACGCGCAATACGCGGGTTTCCAGAGGTGTGTCGTCGCCGTTGTCGGTGCCGTCACGGGTGACGAAGTCTTCGATGAGGCGCGTGAGGGTATCGACTTCAAGTGCATCGTAGGGAATCAGCATACAAGCCTCGGGTGATGGATCCCGGCGATCCTACTGCGCCGGGATCATAGTTGCCAGTCTCAGGATTTGTTGCCCACCAGGCTGTCCACCGACGGCACCCGCGTGTCGCTCTCCATCTGTGTCTCGTGCTCGATCTGATGACTGAAACGATCAAGGGAACCCTGGGCCGGCTGCGCATCGCTGGCAAACACCGGCGGGCTCAGGATGTACGCTCCCAGCAAACGGCTCAGCGCAGCCAGGCTGTCGATATGGGTGCGCTCGTAGCCGTGGGTGGCGTCGCAACCGAACGCCAGCAAAGCAGTGCGGATGTCGTGGCCGGCGGTTACGGCGGAATGGGCGTCGCTGAAGTAATAGCGGAACAGGTCGCGACGCACGGGCAGCTCGTTATCCGAGGCCAGGCGCAACAAATGCCGCGACAGGTGATAGTCATAGGGACCGCCGGAATCCTGCATCGCCACGCTCACCGCATGCTCGCTGGAATGCTGGCCTGGAGCGACCGGGGCGATATCGATGCCAACAAACTCACTGACGTCCCAAGGCAGGGCGGCGGCTGCGCCGCTGCCGGTTTCCTCGGTGATGGTGAACAGTGGGTGGCAGTCGATCAGCAAGGGTTCGCCACTGTCCACAATCGCCTTGAGCGCGGCGAGCAGGGCGGCAACACCCGCTTTGTCATCCAGGTGACGGGCGCTGATATGCCCGCTTTCGGTGAACTCCGGCAGTGGGTCGAAGGCCACATAGTCCCCGATACCGATCCCCAGGGAATCGCAGTCGGCACGGGTGGCGCAATAGGCATCCAGGCGCAGCTCCACGTGGTCCCAGCTCACCGGCATTTCATCCACGGCAGTGTTGAACGCATGCCCGGAGGCCATCAACGGCAACACGCTGCCACGGATCACACCGTTATCGGTAAACAGGCTGACGCGGCTGCCCTCGGCAAAGCGGCTCGACCAACAGCCCACAGGCGCCAGGCTCAGGCGGCCATTGTCCTTGATCGCACGCACGGCGGCGCCAATGGTATCCAGGTGCGCTGAAACCGCCCGGTCGGGGCTGTTTTTCTGACCCTTGAGGGTGGCGCGAATGGTACCGCGACGGGTCATTTCAAACGGGATGCCCAGTTCTTCCAGACGCTCGGCGACATAACGCACGATGGTGTCGGTAAACCCGGTGGGGCTGGGAATGGCGAGCATTTCCAGCAGGACTTTTTGCAGGTAATTCAGATCCGGTTCGGGGATGGTTCGGCTCATAAAGACTCCTGGGGTTCGGATCGTTCAGCTATGGGGAAACAGCAAATCCACAAATTTCTCCGCGGTAGGCTGCGGTTCATGATTGGCCAGGCCGGCCCGTTCATTGGCTTCGATAAACACGTACTCGGGTTGATCGGCGGCAGGTACCATCAGGTCCAGGCCCACCATGGGGATATCCAGGGCGCGGGCGGCGCGCACGGCGGCGTCCACCAACGTCGGGTGCAGGGTGGCGGTGACGTCTTCCAGACAGCCGCCGGTATGCAGGTTGGCGGTGCGGCGCACGGCCAGGGTCTGGCCACGGGGCAGGATGCTGCTGTAGTCGAAACCTGCGGCTTTCAAGGTGCGTTCGGTCTCGGCATCCAGCGGGATTTTGCTTTCACCGTCGGTGGCGGCCTGGCGGCGACGGCTCTGCGCTTCGATCAGCGCACCGATGGAATGATGGCCGTCGCCGGTCACTTCGGCAGGGCGGCGAATCGCGGCGGCGACCACCTCAAACCCGATCACCAGGATGCGCAAGTCCAAGCCTTCGTGAAAGCTCTCCAGCAACACACGGCTGTCGAACTGGCGCGCCGCTTCAATCGCCTGCTGCACCTCTTCGATGCTCTGCAAATCCACGGCTACACCCTGGCCTTGCTCACCATCCAGCGGTTTGACCACGACGCGCTGGTGCTCGTCGAGAAACTCCAGATTGTCATCGGCACTGCCTGCCAATTGCTGCGACGGCAGTTTCAAGCCGGCTGCTTTCAACACCTTGTGGGTCAGGCTCTTGTCCTGGCACAACGTCATGCTGATGGCGCTGGTCAGGTCGCTCAAGGATTCACGGCAACGCACACGGCGTCCACCATGACTCAGGGTGAACAGGCCCGCATTCGCGTCGTCCACGTGCACGTCGATGCCGCGCCGATGGGCTTCTTCAACAATGATCCGCGCATACGGGTTGAACTCCGCCTGCGGTCCAGGACCGAGAAACAACGGCTGGTTGATGCCATTCTTGCGTTTGATCGCAAAGGTGGTCAGCGCGCGGAAACCGAGCTTGGCGTAAAGGTTCTTGGCCTGACGGTTATCGTGCAGCACCGACAGGTCCAGGTAGCTCAGGCCACGGCTCATGAAATGTTCCACCAAGTGACGCACCAACACCTCACCCACACCGGGGCGTGTGCATTGTGGATCGACCGCAAGGCACCACAGGCTGCAACCGTTTTCCGGGTCGTGAAACGCCTTCTGGTGATTGAGGCCCATTACGCTGCCGATCACCGCGCCGCTGTCCTCATCCTCTGCCAGCCAATACACCGGGCCACCTTGATGACGCGGTGTCAGACGTTCTGCATCGACAGGTAACATGCCGCGTCCCTGGTAGAGCTGATTGACCCCCAGCCAATCCGCTTCGCTTTGTGCGCGGCGGATACGGAAGCCGCGAAACACGCGGGTGGCGGGGCGGTAGTCGCTGAACCACAAGCGCAGCGTGTCGGAGGGGTCGAGAAACAGTTGTTGCGGGTCGATCCCCAGAATCTGTTGGGGTGCTGCCACGTAAAGCGCGATGTCGCGTTCTCCAGGCTGCTCATTCAACAGTTCCTGGGCCAAGGTCGCAGGGTCGGGAAAGGTATGCCCGATCAACAGCCGACCCCAACCGCAATGCACGGCAATCGGATCGGCCGCCAAGGGGCTGCCATCTTCAGCCAGCCGGGCCTGCAGGCGCTCATAGGTAGGCGCCTGGCCCTTCAGCAAACGTTGGCTGTAAGCCGCCGCGAGAGGTTTCATCGATCAGATTCCTTGTTCGCTGAGCCACAGGTTCAGTGCCGCCAGTTGCCACAGCTTGGAACCGCGTAGCGGGGTCAGCTGACCTTGCGGGTCGGTGAGCAGGCGGTCGAGCATGGCGGGGTTGAACAGGCCACGATCCTGGCTCGGGTCCAGCAGCAGTTCACGCACCCAATTCAAGGTGTCGCCCTGCAAATGCTTTAGGCCCGGCACTGGAAAGTAGCCTTTCTTGCGGTCGATCACTTCGCTTGGAATGACGCGGCGCGCGGCTTCTTTCAAGACCTGTTTGCCACCGTCAGGTAGCTTGAATTTGCCGGGTACTCGAGCCGACAGCTCCACCAGGCGGTAATCCAGGAAAGGCGTGCGCGCTTCCAGCCCCCAGGCCATGGTCATGTTGTCGACGCGTTTGACTGGGTCGTCCACCAGCATCACTGTGCTGTCCAGGCGCAGGGCTTTGTCCACGGCGGCATCGGCGCCGGGCAGGGCAAAATGTTCGCGGACGAAGTCGCCGGCGGCGTCGTTGGCGGTCAGCCATTTTGGCGCGACAGTGGCGGCGTAATCGTCGTAGCTGCGGTCGAAAAACGCATCGCGGTAGGCCGCATACGGATCGCTGGCGCCGTCTACCTGCGGATACCAGTGGTAACCGGCGAACAACTCATCGGCACCCTGGCCGCTTTGCACCACTTTGCAATGCTTGGCCACTTCCCGCGACAGCAGGTAGAAGGCGATACAGTCGTGGCTGACCATTGGCTCGCTCATGGCGCGGAACGCCGCGGGCAATTGCTCGATGATCTCGCTTTCGGCGATGCGCAACTGGTGGTGGCGGGTGCCATAGTGCTTGGCGATCAGGTCCGAATACTGGAACTCGTTGCCGGCCTCGCCGCCGACGTCTTCAAAGCCGATGGAGAAGGTGGACAGGTCCTGCACACCGACTTCTCGCAGCAGGCCAACGAGCATGCTCGAATCCACGCCACCGGAAAGCAGCACGCCGACGTCCACCGCCGCACGTTGGCGAATCGCAACGGCTTCGCGGGTGCTGTCCAGCACGCGGTCGGTCCAGTCTTCCAGTGTCAGGTTTTTCTCGTCGTCACGTGGGCCGTAGGGCAAGGTCCACCACACTTTCTGCTCGGTCTTGCCACTGGCGTCGATGCGCATCCAGCTGGCCGGCGGCAGTTTTTCGATGCCCGCCAGCAAGGTGCGCGGCGCAGGTACCACGGCGTGGAAATTCAGGTAGTGGTTGAGGGCGACCGGATCAAGGATCGGGTTGATATCGCCCCCTTTAAGCAGCGCCGGCAAGGCTGACGCAAAGCGCACACGCTGGCCGGTGCGCGACAGGTACAGCGGTTTCACGCCGAGCCGGTCACGGGCGATAAACAGGCGCTGCGCATCGCGCTCCCAGATGGCAAAGGCAAACATGCCATTGAGTTTGGGCAAAAGCGCTTCGCCCCAGGCGTGAAAGCCCTTGAGCAGCACTTCGGTATCGCCCCCTGAATAGAAGGCGTAGCCCAAGGCTTCCAGCTCTTCACGCAGTTCCGGGAAGTTATAGATCGCGCCGTTGAAGGCCAGGCTCAGGCCGAGCTGCGAATCGACCATCGGTTGGGCCGAGCCGTCCGACAAGTCCATGATTTTCAGGCGTCGATGGCCCAGGGCAATCGGCCCTTGGGCATGGAAACCCCAAGCGTCGGGACCGCGAGGGGCCAGGTGATGGGTGATGCGCTCAATGGCCGCCAGGTCGGCAGGTTGGGCATCGAAACGTAACTCGCCAGCTAATCCGCACATAAATTCCTTACCGGTTTTTCCGTTGGGGAGGGGTAAACACTCAATACGCCCAGAGGGCGCGTACCCAGAAACTGACACGGGGCTATGGCGGGAGTTTTAGAACAATCCGTTATAAGGCACATCGCCTTGATGCCCGTCGCACGGCCCCAAGTGCTGCGTGGCCTGTGCGCTTGGGGGGCTACATGAAGCGTTGATACATACGGATTTTCAATCTGATCGAGGGCTGTGCGCCCCTATATTTGAATGCGTTTTGGCCGTCGCTGCGTTTACGGTGATCTATTACTCAGCAATGCGCCAAGGAGGCTTCGCCCATGATGGAAAAACGCGATTTAAGTGCTGTTACCGATCAGGTGACTGAAGATGAACGACTGGGACTGTTGTTGGACATGACCGGTGATTTGGACAAGGCACGGGTGCTGCGCCGTACCCTACCGGCGTGGCTGGTGGAGGCCACGCCGGCTTCCCTGGCCGGTCTCGAACACGCGCACCGCGACAGCAAGCTGCCCCGTCACCAGGTCAAGCGCCTGTTCAAACGCCTGCAACCGTTGCACCACTATTGCGTAGAGCGGCTGCACAGTTTTTTGCTCAGCAAGGGGGTAGAGGGAGTTGACGTGGAACGGGACCAATTGGAGTTACCCACGCGCAAGCTGACCTTGGCGATGCCACCGGCGGCTGGGCGGCTGATCGAGACGATCACCTGGGAAAAACTCAGCCTCGTGCAAGCGGCCATGCAAAATTTCGATGCTTCCAGAGCGCGCAGTAATGGTAGGTGGCCTTCGGCCCGGATCCTCAGCGCCGCGACCCGTCAAGTGTTACCGGCGCTCAGCGCGGAACAGTTTATCGACTATTGCCGCGAGCTGGATCTGGGAGAGTCCTACCAGCGTCATATCCGTGACGTTTTCAACTTGCGCGCCCCCCACGAGCAATTGGCGGATGGAGACATGGGCTACAATCCGGCCGCCTTCCACCTCGGTCAGTCAAAAAACCTGGACATGCAGATCGACCTGCACATTGCCTGTGCCAAGGAAGATGTGAGTGCTGGCGTTGGTGAGCGTTTGCTCAAGTTGATCAAGGCTGATCGCCCAGCCAATGAGCAGGCCTCCCGGCCCTTGCTGGAAAAACCACTGATCTGGCAAGGGCTGAATCTGGACGGGGCTTGCCTATGGGGAGTACTGGTCATCTGCGATGCAAACCCGGGTGAACTGGATGATGGATCGCTGCTGGTGTACATGCCCAATGAGCCGGTCAGGCCATGGTTTGAATACGAGACGTTGGCGGATTTCGAGCGTTACCTGACCTTGAAACTTCAAGTGAAGTCCTATCGCACCGCGTTTGAACGTTACCTGGATGAGCACGACCGCGTGGGTTTTTTCCAGCGTTTCGACCAGAACAGGACCTTGGGGCAGTTGGCGCCCGTGCCAGTGGTCACTAACTTCTCCGCATTTTACTTCAACTCCATTGCCGGCAAGATCCAGCGCGATGCCCTGGCATTGGCTGTGCCGACGGCAGAGGTTGACGCAGAGGCCGATAGCGCACGTTGGGCAGCCTACCTGGACGCAGGGCTTGACCTGTTGAACGTGGCGGCTTTCGTCGTACCTGTGTTAGGTCACCTGATGCTGGGCGTGGCGGTCGGACAACTGCTGGGGGAAGTGTTCGATGGCGTGCAAGACTGGACCCATGATGACGATGCCGAAGCCCTGCGGCATTTGATCAATATTGGCGAAGGTCTTGCCGCCATGGCGGTGTTTGCGGCTGGAGGGCGCGTGGTGGGGGCACTCAAGAAGCGGGTCACCTCTGTGGATTTTTTCGACAAGGTCGAGGCTATTTCCTCCAGCGATTATCAATCGCGGTTGTGGCGCCGACGCCTGGCGCCGTACGAACAAACCTTGCCGCCTGAGCCGTGGGTCGCCGATAGCAGGGGCATCCACCAGGCCAAAGGGAAGTCGTGGGTCAGAATCGATGGCGCGGTGTACACCATTGCATTCGATCCCGGAACTGGCCAATGGCGCATCAACCATCCGTTACGCTCTGAGGCCTACCGCCCGCCGCTTAATCACAATCATCGCGGTGGCTGGCAGCACGCGTTCGAGCGGCCCGAGCAATGGAGGGATTTACGTTACAATTTGGCTCGTCTCGATCCTCAGGTGCAGGCGCTCAGCCCCGAAGATGCGAGTTCAATTGCCGCAATCACCGACCTGCACCTCTCCGGCGCGCAACGGTTGGCGTTGGAACACGAGCCGTTGCCGCAGCGTTTTCAGGATTGCCTGGTACGCTTTGAGCAGCATCGCAGAGTCGCCAGCCTCATCGGCCAATTGGAGCGTGGCGAGGTGCCTTCTGTCGAAACCTCGCGCACACAGATGCTGGCGATACCTTTGATGCCGGGATGGCCCAAGGGGCGTTTCATCGAGCTGTTGGATGACGCTGATTACGTGCTGGACAGTTACCCGGACGTGCGCCCCTTTGATTATGAGGACTTGAGCGTGCATCTCACTCAGCAGCAGCTCCGACAGGGGCAGGTGATGCCGACGGTGTTGCAGGCACTCAGTGCTCAAGAGCGTGAGACCTTGCTGGGTGAAGCGGTAGCGCTGGAAGAGGCGTCGGCGGTGCTTCGGCGTTGCTTGGTGCCAACTCTCAAGGCCCATCAACAAGCCCTGACGCAGAAGCTTTTCATGGATCAGGAAGGGACGGCCTTGGGCGAGCTGCTGCCGATCAAGAACGCTTATCCGCAGCTCTCCGACCGAGTGGCATGGGACCTGCTGTGCGAGTCTTCCCATCGGCAGCGCCAGCGCTTGCGTGCAACCGGGCGCGCACCGCTGTCGCTTGCCGAGCGTGCGCGTGCGGCCGTGGCGCGCACCCTGGAGGATCGTGCATTGACTGGCCTGTACCTGCCTGAACAGGCACTGCCTTCAACGCAGCGAGTTGCCCTGGGCGTGGTGCAACACTTGCCGGGATGGCCGCGTGATTTTTTCCTGCAGCTTCGTCAACACAGCGTGGGCGGCGAAGTGCGCGCTCAAGTGGGCAGTCCCACGGCGACCGTGCAGCGGACCTTGGTGCAGACCGCCGAGGGTTTCCAGGCGTACGATACCGCGAGCCAGCCGGTGGCCCGAATGGCCGGCGGGCCCCATGGATTTTACCGGGCGCTGATCGATGCCCTGCCAATGGAAGGTCAAGCCGACATGGGGCTGTCGGGTGACGCCGCCGATGAACAGCTGCTGACCCGCATTCGCCTGTATACCGAGGGCCGGCGACGGCGTGTGACCGCGTACCTGGATGGCGAACCGCAACCTACTGAAAGTGAAGTCCTCCCTTGTGTTCAAGGGGCGCCACCGGCAGCGCCAACGCTGGAGCCGGCCTTGTTGCGCAAGTTGAGAGCGCTCTATCCTCTGTTGAATGACGCGGACTTGGCTGATCTGATCAACGGCGCCGGTGATGACCACCTCAAGCGGGCCACCGTTGTCGAGAAGCTGGAACAGCAGTACGCCAGTTTGCGACGGGCCCTGAAATTCTGGCGCAGCGACCGCTCGGCCCACGACGCTCGCGTGACGCCACGTTGGGACTACCGGTTGAGTCGACACCAAGTGGCCAGAGCCATTGAGCGGGGGTGGCGTCGTATGACCTCCCGGCATGATCACCTGCGCCGCATGGTGCCTGGTCTTACCCTGGACGGTATGCTGAGTTTCACGTTACCGACTTTGCCACCCCAGGCCAATTTCGAACACATAGGCGTATTGTCCCTGGTTGACACGGCCCAGGACGACGCCGTTGCCTACTTTCTCAAACATTTCAAACGGCTGAAATACCTGAATTTGGCGCGTAACCGAATCAGTCGACTGCCTCAAGTGCTGTTGGAGATGCCGCAGCTTGAATTCCTGTGTCTGGCCGATAATGCCCTTCAACTCACTGAATACTCCCGAGCCACGCTGGCCAAGATGACCAGCCTGCAGGTGCTTAACCTGAACAATAACCCGCTGCTGGACGAGCCGGATGTCAGCGGTATGTTCGTACTGCGTGAGTTGATGCTGCGCAACTGTCGACTCAAGGCATTTCCAAAAGGGGTGTCGCGTTTGATTTATTTAGAGAGTCTCGACCTGCGCGAGAACGAAATCCGCGAATTACCCGAATGGTTATTCCAGATGCCGCGTCGCTTCGCGAGCACGGTGAACCTACGTCATAACCCGCTGGACGAGGCCAGCCAGCAACGGCTGCGTGACTACCGTACGGCCCACGGCGTGGGGATGGGCTACCTGGAAGACGACATCGCCCGCATGACCGAACAGGCGGCGCGCGACCTTTGGCTGGGGGATCAGCGTACTGCCGGGTATGCTGAGAAAGATCTCACTTGGAGCGGCCTGCGGGACGAGCCGGGTTCGGACGGACTGTTCAACTTATTGTCCAGCCTTGGGGGGACGGCCGACGCTTCCAAGGTGCGGGAAGACATGGACCGACGTGTCTGGCGCGTACTCGACGCCGCCGCCACTGATGGCGAGCTGCGTGAGAAAATTTTCCAGCGTGCTGCTACGCCAGTCAATTGCGATGACGCCGCCGCGGTCAGCTTCAGCAACCTGGAAGTGCTGGTGGAAATCCGCAACGCCTCGCGTCTGGCTGAAGACGGTAGGCTGACGGCCCCGGCGTTGCTGAAATTGGCCAGAGGCTTGTTTCGTCTCGATCAACTTGAGCGCCTGGCCTACAGCCACAGCCTGGAGCACCCCTCCGCCGATCCGCTGGAAGTTCATCTGGCGTATCGAACCGGGCTGGCTGACCGTTTCGATCTGCCGGGCCAGCCCAAACACATGCGATTCGCTCAACTGGGCGGGGTGAGTGCGCAGCACTTGAATGATGCGGAAGACCAGGTCAAGTCGGCCGAGCTTTCGTCCAAGCTGCTCAGTTACCTGGTGGACCTGCCTTTCTGGGAGCAGCACCTCAAGCGTACCCACGCCGATGAGTTCAGTGCGATGAACGCGCCGTTCGACCACCGCTACGACGCAGTTTTCAAGCAGCGCGAGACCCTCACCGATGCGGCTTATAACGAGCAGATGAAGGCGATCCAGAGCGAGCACGATCAAGCCGAACGTGCACTGTTGGAGCGGTTGACCCAGAGCGCGTTGCGGCAAAGTGAGCAGGGTGGGTGTGCGCTGCCCTAGGTTTTGGTGGTGTTGCCGCGCACCAGTGCGCGCACGGCAAATCGGTTGGGGTGGCAGGCTTCGGCCACGCTGCGTGGCACGGGCAATGGTTCATTATCAAGCCAGGCCGCCAGCAGCTCGGCTGACAAGGGTGCGGTGATCAGGCCTCGGGAACCATGGCCGCTATTGATGTACAGGCCGTCCTGCCACGGACATGGCGTATTCGGTACGCTGCGTGCGTCCTTGCGCAACGACTCATAGGCCTGGGCGAACGCGGAACTGTCGGCCAGCGGGCCGACAATCGGCAAGTAATCGGGGCTGGTGCAACGGAAAGCGGCGCGGCCATACAGCGTGGCGGGGTCGAGGGTGTCGGTGCGCAAGCGTTTGGCCAAGTCGCTGGAAATATTCTGGAGCATTGTCAGGTTGCCAGCGTGGTCAGCGGCCGTGGGTGTGAGGTCTTCATGCTTGAAATCAAAGCTGGCACCCAGGGTGTGCTCGCCCAGACGCGGCGGCGCGATATAGCCTTCGGCGCACAATACGGTGGTCAAGGCCTGGCTCTCGACGGTTTGCGCCAGGCGTGTGATCTGACCGCGAATGCGCTTGAGGGGCAGGTCGGCGAAGCGCTGGACCTCGGCCGCGCCCGCTAGGACCACCACGGGGGCGGTGGCCAGCAGTTGTCCGCCGTCCCGGGCCTGCCACTCGTCACCGACTTTACGCAGATCGAGCACATTGTGATGGAGCTGCACGGTGATACCAGGTTGGCGCGCTTGCCATTGGCACAGGGCCGGCGGGTGCACCCAACCGCCTTCCGGGAAAAACAGCCCGCCGTGTTCCAAGGCAATTCCCGCCTTAGCTTGTGCCTGGTCGCGGTCGAGCAGGTGCAGCAAGTCCGGCGCAAAGGCGGCAACCAACTGCGCCTGGCGCTGGGCTTCCTTTACATCGAAGGCCAGTTGCAACACGCCGCAGCCGTCCCAATCTACCCCGCGATGCAGGTGTTCCAGCAGGCGTCGCGTGTGGCCGAACCCCGCGACGATCATTTGCGACAACGCGGTGCCGTGGGCCGACAGCTTCAGGTAGAGCACACCTTGTGGGTTGCCGGAAGCTTCCTGGGCGAGGGCGTTGTGGCGCTCCAGTATGCTGACGTGCCAGCCCCGTGCGGCAAGGCTGGCTGCCGTGGCGCAACCTGCCAGGCCGCCGCCGATCACCAGGGCGTTGCGCTCGCCTTTTATCGGTGAAGGTCGGGCGAACCAAGGTTTGGCGCCGACGGGCTTCGCCGTTTCTGCGGGCCAGCCCACAAACTCACCGCGCAGGATCTCCCACTTGTGGCCGATGCCCGGCGTGCGTTTCATCTTGAACCCCGCCGCGTTGATCAGCCGCCGCACCCAACCAGTGCTGGTGAAGGTGCTGATGGTCGAGCCCGGTGCGGCCAGGCGCGCCAATTCGGCGAACAACTCGGCGGTCCACATTTCGGGGTTCTTCGCCGGGGCGAATCCGTCTAGAAACCAGGCGTCGATCTGTGCGTCGAGCTGGGGCAATTGCTCCAGCACGTCGCCGATCAGCAGGGTCAGGGTCACGCGGCCGTTGTCCAGCACGATGCGTTGAAAGCCTTGGTGGATGGCAATGTACTGGGCCAGCAGTTGCTCGGCGAACACTGCCAGCTCGGGCCAGAGGGTGAGGGCGCGTTGCAGGTCGGCGTGGCTGAGGGGGTATTTTTCCACGCTGACAAAATGCAGCCGCGCCCCGGCTTTCGCGTGTTGCTCAAACAATTGCCAGGCGCAGAGGAAATTCAATCCGGTGCCGAAGCCGGTCTCGCCAATCACCAGTCGCCCACCCGCCGGCAGCGCAGCAAAACGCTCCTGCAAACGGTTCTGTTCGAGGAACACATAGCGGGTTTCTTCAAGGCCCGACTGATCGGAAAAGTACACATCGTCGAAGACCCGCGAGTGCGGACGACCTTGGTCATCCCAGTCGAGTTGGGCGTGGGTTACAGGGTTCATGGGCGGCTCGGTAAAGACAAGGCGGCCATTCTAGCCGATCAATGAGGAATGAATTGACCCACGGCAAGCGCCAATGGAATTTCCTCCCGCGTGTTGCTGCCCAATCCGCTAGTCTTGGTCCACTCACTCACGGAGCCGCCCATGTTCGAATCCGCCGAAATCGGTCACGCCATCGACAAAGACACCTACGACGCCGAAGTGCCCGCGCTGCGCGAAGCCTTGCTGGAAGTGCAGTACGAGCTGCAACAGCAGAAGCGCTTCCCGGTGATCATCCTGATCAACGGCATCGAAGGCGCCGGCAAGGGTGAGACCGTCAAGTTGCTCAATGAGTGGATGGACCCGCGCCTGATCGAAGTGCGCACCTTCGACCAGCAAACCGACGAAGAACTGGCGCGACCACCGGCCTGGCGCTACTGGCGCCAGCTGCCCGCCAAGGGCCGCATGGGGATTTTCTTCGGCAACTGGTACAGCCAGATGCTGCAAGGCCGGGTGCATGGGCAGATCAAGGACGCCCGGCTGGACCAGGCCATCGCCGGCGCCGAGCGTCTGGAGAAGATGCTGTGTGATGAAGGCGCGCTGATCTTCAAGTTCTGGTTCCACCTGTCCAAAAAACAGATGAAGGCGCGGCTCAAGGCCCTGGCCGATGACCCGCTGCACAGCTGGCGCATCAGCCCGCTGGACTGGCAGCAGTCCGAAACCTATGACAAATTTGTGCACTTTGGCGAGCGCGTGTTGCGCCGCACCAGCCGTGACTATGCGCCATGGCATGTGATTGAGGGCGTTGACGCGCATTACCGTGGGCTGACCGTGGGCAAGATCCTGCTGGAGGGCCTGCAAAACGCGCTGAAGTTGCCCAAGGCCAAGGCCAGCGGCATGAACCCGGCGCCATTGCCCTCGGCGGTGGACCAGATGAGCCTGCTCAACAGCCTCGACATGACGCTGCGCTTGGACAAGGACGATTACGAAGAGCAACTGGTTACTGAACAGGCACGCTTCTCTGGCCTGATGCGCGACAAACGTATGCGCAAGCACGCTCTGGTCACGGTGTTTGAAGGCAATGACGCCGCGGGCAAGGGCGGAGCGATCCGGCGTGTTGCCGCCGCACTGGACCCGCGTCAGTACCATATCGTGCCGATTGCCGCGCCCACCGAAGACGAACGTGCCCAGCCTTACCTGTGGCGGTTCTGGCAGAAAATCCCGGCGCGGGGCAAATTCACGGTGTTCGACCGTTCGTGGTACGGCCGCGTGCTGGTGGAGCGCATCGAAGGTTTCTGCACCACGGCGGATTGGATGCGCGCCTACGGCGAGATCAATGATTTCGAGGAGCAGTTGCGTGACGCTGGGGTGATCGTGGTCAAGTTCTGGCTGGCCATCGACAAACAGACCCAACTGGAACGTTTCCAGGCCCGTGAAGAAATCCCCTTCAAACGCTTCAAAATCACCGAAGACGACTGGCGCAACCGTGATAAATGGGACGACTACCGTGCCGCCGTGGGCGATATGGTCGACCGCACCAGCACCGAAATCGCACCCTGGACCCTGGTGGAAGCGAACGACAAGCGTTGGGCCCGGGTAAAAGTGCTGCGCACGATCAATCGGGCACTGGAGGAGGCGTTCGACAAATCCGACAAGCACGACAAGCACGACAAGAAAGGCAAGAAGAAGTAGGCCTATCCATAGGGTGAATGATCGTCGCGGTTGTCGGGAGCTGGATCTATCCTCGATCCATCTCCCAGCCATCACAAGATCGAGGTAGCCCATGCGTGAAGTAGTGATCGTCGACAGCGTGCGAACCGGCCTGGCCAAATCCTTTCGCGGCAAGTTCAACCAGACCCGTCCGGATGACATGGCAGCCCATTGCGTCAACGCGCTGCTGACCCGCAATGGCCTCGACCCGGCCATTGTGGAAGATTGCATCGTCGGCGCAGGCTCCAACGAGGGCGCGCAGGGCTACAACATCGGGCGCAATGTGGCGGTATTGTCGCAACTGGGCACCGGCACGGCGGGCATGACCCTCAACCGTTTCTGCTCGTCTGGCCTGCAGGCGATTGCCATCGCAGCCAACCAGATCGCGTCGGGCTGCAGCGATATCATCATTGCCGGTGGCGTCGAGTCCATCAGCCTGACCATGAAAAGCGTCAACACCGACAACCTGATCAACCCACTGCTCAAAGAGCAGGTGCCGGGCATTTACTTCCCCATGGGCCAGACCGCCGAAATCGTTGCGCGTCGCTACAACGTCAGCCGCGAAGAGCAGGACCTGTACGCTCTGCAAAGTCAGCAGCGCACCGCCCAGGCCCAGGCCGACGGCTTGTTCAATGATGAAATCGTGCCAATGGCGGTCAAGTACAAGGTGGAGGACAAGAGCACCGGTGAGGTGCAGGTGCTCGAGGGTGTGGTCGACCGTGACGACTGCAATCGTCCGGACACCACTCTGGCCAGCCTGCAAGGCTTGAAGCCGGTATTTGCCGAGGACGGCTCGGTGACGGCGGGTAACTCGTCGCAGTTGTCCGACGGTGCTTCGATGACCCTGGTGATGAGCCTGGAAAAAGCCATCGCACTGGGCCTCAAGCCCAAGGCGTTTTTCCGTGGGTTCACTGTGGCGGGCTGCGAGCCGGACGAAATGGGCATTGGCCCGGTATTCTCGGTGCCCAGGTTGCTCAAGGCCAAGGGCTTGCAGGTGGCGGACATCGACCTGTGGGAACTCAATGAAGCCTTCGCTTCCCAGTGCCTATATGCGCGTAACCGCCTGGACATCGATAATGCCAGATACAACGTCAATGGCGGCTCAATCTCCATCGGGCATCCGTTCGGCATGACCGGTTCGCGGCAGGTGG